>NZ_AP019735.1:2400000-3000000 GCF_006542665.1 Alistipes communis | reverse complement strand
GGGTGTTGGTTTTTTCCAACAGCCGGTCGGCCAGCGTGCTTTTGCCGTGGTCGATGTGGGCGATGATGCAAAAATTGCGTATGTTCTTCATGTAAATCCGCTTGTTTTGTCTCTCCCGCTTCGGGGCGTGCGGGCCGGATCGCGGAACCGCGTATATCGGTTCGGTCGGGGCCGTCGCTGCGGGCGGTTTATCCACGACAAAGATACGATACGGATTTAAAATCGCCAAATGCCGGCGGTCTTTTCCGGCCTTCCGCGCGATTTTCTTCCGTCGAACGGTCGTCCGAATCGCTATTTTGCATACCTTTGCCGGAGTTAACCCTTACGGAAATGCCCCGATTTGCCGACTATATGCGTCTGGTGAAGTTCCAGCACACGATTTTCGCCATGCCCTTCGCGCTCATGGCCTTTGCCTATGCCATGTGGAAATATGCGCTGGCGGAGGTCTATCCGGTACCGCTGTGGTGGTGCGTGCCGCTGGTGCAGGTGGTGCTGTGCATGGTCTTCGCACGCAATACGGCCATGGGATTCAACCGCTGGGCCGACCGGCGCATCGATGCCGCGAATCCCCGCACGGCCGGTCGGGAGATTCCCGCCGGCGTGATCTCGCCCCGCCGGGCGCTGACGTTCGTCGCGGTCAACGCTCTGCTCTTCGTGGCGTGCGCTGCGACGATCAACCGCCTGACGGCGCTGCTGTCGCCCGTGGCGCTGGCCGTCATCATGGGTTACAGCTATTGCAAACGCTTCACCTGGGCGGCGCATCTGGTGCTGGGGCTGTCGCTCTCGATCGCGCCCGTCGGTGCCTACATCGCCCTGACGGGGCGTTTCGACTGGGAGCCGTGCGTGCTGGCGCTGCTCGTGCTGACGTGGTGCGGGGGATTCGACATCATCTATGCCTTGCAGGACGCCGACTACGACCGCGCGCACGGCCTGCACTCCATTCCCCAGCGGTTTTCGCTGCGCACGGCGCTCGCGATCAGCGTGGCGCTCCATGCGGTCAGCGTGGGCGCGCTCCTGTGGTTCGGCAGCTATTGTCCGCAGGGGGCGCTGCTGTGGACGGGCGAGGCGTTGTTCGTGGCCATTCTCGCGGCGGAACATCTGCTGGTGACCCCCTCGCGCCAGCGCAACATCGGCATCGCCTTCGGCACGCTCAACGGGTTGGCGAGTCTCACGCTGGCGCTCTTCGTGATCGCCCAATTGATTGCAGGTTAGTTAATTTAAATAGATTCGGATTATGTTAAGCAGACGTATCGCTTCCCGCTTGCGGGACATGGAGACCCCCTTCTACCTTTACGACACGGAGTTGTTGCGCCAGACGCTCGAAAGCGTGGTCAACGAGTCGAAACGGTACAACTATAAGGTGCACTACGCGATCAAGGCCAATTACGACGACCGTCTGCTTGCGATCATCCGCGAATACGGGCTGGGCGTCGACTGCGCGTCGGGCAACGAGGTGCAGAAGGCGATCGAGGCGGGTTTCGACCCGAAGAGCATCGTCTATGCCGGCGTGGGCAAGCGCGACAAGGAGCTGCGCTACGCCATCGAGCAGGAGATCATGGCGATCAACTGCGAGTCGATCGAGGAGCTGCTCGTGCTCGACGCGATGGCCGCCGAGGCGGGACGTACGGTGGAGGTCGCCCTGCGCGTCAATCCCGACATCGATCCCAAGACCAACCACTGCATCGATACGGGTCAGGCCGACAGCAAGTTCGGCATCTCCTACGAAGAGATTCTGGACAATGCCGAGCGGATCCGTTCGCTGAAACACCTGCGCATCGTGGGCGTTCACCTGCACATCGGTTCGCAGATCCGCGAACTGCACGTCTTCGAGAACATGTGCCAGAAGGTCAACGTCATCGTCGAGAACCTCGAACGGCTGGGCTTTTCGTTCCGTTTCGTCGACGTGGGCGGCGGTCTGGGCATCAACTACGACATGCCCGAAAACGAGCCGATCCCCAACTTCGCGTCGTTGTTCGCCATCGTCCACAACCATCTGCGGGTCGGCGACCGCGAGGTGCATTTCGAATTCGGCCGGTCGATCGTCGGCGAGTGCGGCGAACTCATCACGCGCGTGCTCTTCAACAAGACGACCGCCACGGGGCGCAAGTTGCTGATCGTCGACGCCTCGATGACCGAGTTGATCCGCCCCGCGCTCTACGGCTCCTACCACAACATCGAAAACATCACGGCCGAAACCGACCGCACGGACAAGTACACGGTCGTCGGCACGGCCTGCGAGTCGACCGACCGGTTCGACGAGAACGTGAGCCTGCGCCGTTCGGTGCGCGGCGACCTGCTGACGATCAAGTCGGCCGGTGCCTACGGCATGTCGATGGCGTCGCGCTACAACCTCCACGACCTGCCCGGCGCCGTCTACGGCGAAGACCTGATGTAGCCGCCCCATGTGGTTGCTGCTGGCTTTTACCTCGGCGCTGCTGCTGGGATTGTACGACGTGGCGAAGAAGCAGGCTTTGCGCGACAATGCCGTGCTGCCGGTGCTGCTGCTCAATACCCTCTTTTCGTCGCTGTTGTTCCTGCCGACGATCCTCTCGACGGCCGGCGGCTGGGGATGGTTCGACGCGACGCCCCTGCGCTGTCCTGCGGGCGATCTGCACGCTCACCTGCTCGTCGTGTTGAAATCGTGCATCGTGCTGTCTTCGTGGGTATTCGGCTATTTCGGCATCAAACATCTGCCGCTGACGATCGTCGGGCCGATCAACGCCACACGGCCGGTGATGACGCTCGTGGGGGCCATGCTGATCTTCGGCGAGCGGCTCAACGGGTATCAGTGGGTCGGCGTGGTGCTGGCCATAGGATCGCTCTTTCTGCTAAGCCGGTCGAGCCGCAGGGAAGGGGTCGATTTCCGTCACGACGTCTGGATCTACTGCATCGCCGCGGCCGCCGTGCTGGGGGCTGCGAGCGGGTTGTACGACAAGTTCATCACGCGCCGGCTCGACCCTGTCTTCGTGCAGAGCTGGTATACCTTCTATCAGTTCTGGATGATGTCCGCGGCCGTGCTGCTGATCTGGTGGCCGCGCCGGAGGCGTACGACGCCCTTCCATTGGAGCTGGGCCATTCCCTTCATTTCGCTTTTTCTGTCGGCGGCCGATCTCTGCTATCTCTATGCGTTGAGCGACTCCGAAGCGATGATTTCGGTCGTCTCGATGATCCGCCGCGGCTCGGTCGTCGTCTCGTTCGGATTCGGCGCGCTGCTCTTCCGCGAACGCAACCTGCGCGCCAAGGCGATCGATCTGGCGTTGATCCTCGTCGGTATGGTCTTCCTCTGGATCGGTTCGCGGTAGAACGGCGGAGCCGCCGGGCCTC
The DNA here is from genome assembly GCF_006542665.1 of Alistipes communis. NCBI lineage: Bacteria > Pseudomonadati > Bacteroidota > Bacteroidia > Bacteroidales > Rikenellaceae > Alistipes > Alistipes communis. Next base: position 2,996,676 of record NZ_AP019735.1, on the reverse strand, counting down.
TCAGTGCGTCCGCGAGGCGGGCGCGTCGGGATGCGCGGCGTAGGAACGCAGCACCAGCGCCACGCCCGTGAAGATCACGAGGGCGAAGATCACCGTGTCGAGGTGCAGCTTGTCCAGCCCCATTGCCACCGATATGGCGATGGCCAGCACGGGTTGCAGGTAGGTGTAGATGCTCGAAACGGTCGGCTGCACCGTTTTGAGCGCATAGTTGAGCATCAGGTTGGGCAGATAGGTCGGGACGATCAGCACGAACAAGGTCGGGAAGAGCGCATGTTGCGCGATTGCGGCGTAGTCGGTGTGGATGATCGCCCGCAGTCCGAACGGCAGCGCGACGATCGCGGCGGTGCAATAGAGCCAGCGCAGGACGGTCGTGATTCGGTATTTGGCGATCAGCCGTTTGAACCAGACCATGTAGAGCGACGTAACGCAGGCGCAGAGCAGAATCAGGATGTTGCCCCACAGGTGCGAATGGGTGTGGGCGGCCGAGATGCCCGTCAGTACGACGGCGACGGCTCCCGCCATGCCGAGCGCGAGACCGGCGACTTTGAGTTTCGTGAAGCGATCCATTCCCAACAACACCGAGACGACCAGCACGAGCAGCGGAACGATCGTGTCGATGATCGATCCGTCGATGGGCGACGTCATCGAGAGTCCGTACATGATGAAGACCTTGCGCAGCACGCCGATGAGCAGTGCGGCCCCGATCAGTCTGCGGATGTCGGTGCGCGCCACCTTTTCGGATTTCTCCCAGGCGAGCGGAATGAGTGAAAGCAGCGCCGTTGCGATCAGCGAGCCCGATACCATGGCCATCGGGTGGACGTACTCGGGCAGTACGATGTTGTAGAAGGGATAGTCCATCGCCCAAAGGATGTTGCACACCAACAGGGCGATGTGGGGTTTGAATTTGCTCATCCGGCTTGTCGTTTTCCTCCTCCGGAAACAAAAACTATGCCTGTGGAATACCTGCCCGTTCGAACACGAAAGCCGGAATCTCGATTCCGGCTTTCGTGTTTCAGGAGCGGATCATCACTTGAACTCCTGCGGCGAGCAGCGCCCCGAGCAGCGGTCCGACCGAGGCGATCCACGCATAGCGCCAGTCGCTGCCGCCCTTGTGGCGGATCGGGACCAGCGCGTGGACGATGCGCGGCGAAAGGTCGCGGGCGGGGTTGAGCGAATAGCCCGTCGTGCCGCCCAATGCGCCGCCGATGACCAGGATGACCAGCGCTACGGGAAGCGCACCGACCGATCCCAGCCCGATAGGGACGTTGCCTTCGGTCGACGAAAGGTGTCCTTCCGTGATATAGAAAATAGTGAAAATCAATACGAATGTGGCGATTATCTCGCTCAATAGATTCGATGCCGGGTTGCGGACGGCGGGGGCGGTGCAGAAAACGCCGCGAATGGTGTCGGGGTTCTCTTCCAGATCGAAATGGGGACGATAGAAGAGCCATGTGGCCAGCGCGCCCGCCGCACCGCCCAGCATCTGGGCGAGCACGTAGCCCGGCACGTCGCTCCACGGGAACTGCCCCGTCGCGGCGAAGGCCAGCGTGACCGAAGGATTGAGGTGTGCGCCGCTGTACGGACCGGCGATCACCACTCCGGTGAAGACGGCCATCGCCCAGGTGACGATGACGACGATCCACCCCGCGCCGTTGCCTTTGGTGCGGGCCAGTGAAACGTTTGCGCAGACGCCGGTGCCTAGAAGCAGCATCACGGCGGTTCCGATGAATTCGGCCAGAACAGGTGTCATGACGAGTCGTTTTTTACGGTTGTCGTTACTCTTCGATCCAATGCCGGCTGCGGCGCACGGCCTCGTGCCAGCGTTTGCGGCGTTGTTCCATGAGTGCCGGAGCGGCTTCGGGTGAGAAGGTGCGGTCGGGTTTGAGCAGGGCGCAAATTTCGTCGGTCGAATGCCAGAATCCCACCGCGAGACCGGCGAACATGGCTGCCCCCAGCGCCGTGGATTCCATGACCGAGGGGCGGATGATGCGCACGCCCGTGAGATCGGCCTGGAACTGCATCAGCAGGCTGTTGGCCACGGCACCGCCGTCGACGCGCATCTCGGTCGAGGTGTGTCCCGTATCGGCCGCCATGGCGCGTACCACGTCGTCGACCTCGAAGGCGATCGCTTCGAGCGCCGCCCGGGTGATGTGCGCGGAGGTCGTGCCGCGCGTGATGCCGACGATCGTGCCGCGGGCATAGGGGTCCCAGTAGGGAGCGCCCAGTCCCGTCAGCGCCGGTACCAGATAGACGCCGCCCGTATCTTCGACCGATGCGGCCAGCGGTTCCGAATCGGCCGACGAGGAGAAGAGTTTCAACCCGTCGCGCAGCCATTGGATGACCGAACCGCCTACGAAGACGCTTCCTTCGAGCGCATAGGTCGTCTTGCCGCCGAGCTGCCACGCCACGGTGGCCAGCAGGTTGTTGGCCGAGGCGTGGGGCCGGTCGCCCGTATTGAGCATAATGAAGCATCCCGTGCCGTAGGTCGTCTTGGCCGAGAAGGGGGCGATGCACTGCTGCCCGAAAAGCGCGGCCTGCTGGTCGCCCGCCAGCGAGGCGATCGGGATCGGCACCGGTACCTGCGGGCAGTCGGTCGTGCCGTATACGGCGCTCGTGGGTACGACTTCGGGCAGCATCGAGCGCGGGATGTCGAACAGGTCGAGCAGTTCGTCGTCCCAGTCGAGGGTGTGGATGTCGAAGAGCATCGTGCGCGAGGCGTTCGAGACGTCGGTGATGTGGAGCCGCCCGCCCGAAAGCCGCCATGCGAGCCACGAATCGACCGTGCCGAAACAGAGTTCGCCCCGCTCGGCGCGCGCGCGTGCGCCGGGTACGTTGTCGAGAATCCAGCGGATTTTGGTCGCCGAGAAGTAGGCGTCGAGAATCAATCCCGTCTTTTCGCGGATGCGCTCCGTCAGACCGCGTTCGCGCAGCACGTCGCAGTAGTCGGCCGTGCGGCGATCCTGCCACACGATCGCGTTGTAGACGGGTTCCGACGTCTGGCGGTCCCATACGACGGTCGTCTCGCGCTGGTTGGTAATGCCCAGCGCTTCGATGTCGCTCCATTCGATATCGGCCTTGTTGACGACGTTCTCCATGACGAAGGACTGCGTCGACCAGATTTCGAGCGGGTTGTGTTCGACCCATCCCGGTTGCGGGAACTGCTGGTTGAAGGGGCGCTGCGACATCGAGACGATCTCGCAGCGGGAGTTGAACAGGACGGCGCGCGAGGAGGTCGTCCCCTGGTCGAGCGCCAGAATGTACTTGGGTTTCATCGGACGTTTATTGTTTTTTCGGTTCGAAAAATACCGGTTCGAAGAACTCGGGGCGGTGGAAATCGGGCGCAGGCGTTCCGACCGGCCGCCATGAGAGGTAATGCGGGCACGAGAGGTCGTCGCCGCATTTGTAGAGGTTCATCGCACCCTGCACGCCGTCCCACCCTGCGATCCGGTCGCGGAACAGTGCGGCGGCGGGGATTGCGAGCGTCAGCGTCCAGCGGTTGTCGCCTTCGGTTTCCGGCAGCGGAGCGTGCGGATAGGTCGCGCGTCGCCGCACGGTGCGCAGCACTTCGGCGGGGGCATGTTCCGCCTGCGTGCGGTCGCGCCGGTGCCCGACGAGCAGCGTGCCGATGCAGTTGCATTCGAAGTTGTAGTAGGAGTCGCTCCCTTCGGGGCGGAAAAAGAACTCCGCGCAGGAGTCGGTCCATACGGGGCCGTTGTCGTCGAGCGTGCGGGCCGCCGTACAGCGTTCCGCGACGTCGAACCGCAGCAGCAGATCGGCGCCCGTGTGGAAGATGCGGAACCCGACTTGCGGGGCATAGGGGAAATCGGCCGGCCAGTTGTTGCAGGCGACCGTTTCGCGCACGGTGCGTGCGAAGGCCTCTTCGAGCGATGCGGGACATGCGACGTTGCAGTCGATGCGGGGGATGCGATACATGATTTTCGTTTTTGTTGGTTGAAGATAAGAAAAAAATCGGAAACTTGAAACTGCGGTAGAGAATGAATTGCTTGCAGTCGATTTTTCTGGCCGTGCCGAGCGTTTTCGCCGATTTTTTTCGTATTTTTGTCCGTTATATTTCATCGGAAAGAAAATTCGAAACGATATGAATATCTCTTACAACTGGCTGAAAAAGTACATCGCCGCCGACCTGTCGGCCGAGGCGATGGCGACTATCCTCACGGACATCGGTCTGGAGGTGGAGTCGTTCGAGAAGATCGAGACCGTGCGCGGCGGCCTGCAAGGCGTCGTCGTGGGCGAAGTGCTCTCCTGCGAGAAGCATCCCGATTCGGATCATCTGCACGTAACGACGGTCGACGTGGGCGCTCCGGAGCCCTTGCGGATCGTCTGCGGCGCCCCCAACTGCCGCAAGGGACTCAAAGTGCTCTGCGCAACGGTGGGTGCCGTGCTCTACCCCGAAGGAGGCGACGAGGCGTTCAAGATCAAGCGCAGCAAGATCCGCGGCGTGGAGTCGCTCGGAATGCTCTGCGCCGAGGACGAGCTGGGGATCGGCGCGTCGCACGACGGTATCATGGAGCTGCCCGCCGATGCGCCGGTCGGGATGCCGGCCAAGGAGTATCTGCATATCGAGGACGACTACCTGATCGGCGTCGGTCTGACGCCCAACCGCGTCGATGCAGCTTCGCATATCGGCGTGGCGCGCGATCTGGCGGCCTATCTGCGCGCTAAGGGCGATGCGGAGGCACGGGTGTTGTGGCCCGACGTGTCGGCGTTCGCGGTCGACGATCATGCGTTGGAGATCGGCGTCACGGTCGAAAATGCCGAGGCCGCACCCCGTTACACGGGAGTGACGATCACCGGCTGCAAGATCGGCCCTTCGCCCGACTGGATGCAGAACGCGCTGCGTGCGGCGGGCATTCATCCCAAAAACAATCTGGTGGACATCACCAACTACGTTCTCTTCGAGCTCGGCCAGCCGCTGCACGCCTTCGACGCCCGTAAGATCGAGGGGCGGAGGATCGTCGTGAAAACCTGCGCCGAGGGAACGCCGTTCGTGACGCTCGACGGCGTGGAGCGCAAACTGAGCGACCGCGACCTGATGATCTGTTCGGCCGAACGTCCGATGTGCATCGGCGGCGTCTTCGGCGGGCTGGCGTCGGGTGTCGGCGACGATACGACCGACATCTTCCTCGAAAGCGCCTATTTCAATCCCGTGTGGGTGCGCAAGACCGCCAAGCGGCACGGACTGAATACCGATTCGTCGTGGCGGTTCGAGCGCGGCGTCGACCCGCGTTTGCAGGTCTATGCCCTCAAACGTGCGGCGTTGCTCTTCAAGGAGCTGGCCGGCGGCCGGATTTCGAGCGACATCGTCGAGGTGAGTGCCGGCGAACCCGCCGATTTCGTCTTCGACTTCTCGCCCGCGCGGTCGAATGCCCTGATCGGAAAGGAGCTTTCCGAACAGACCTACCGCACGATCCTCGATGCGCTCGACGTGAAGATTCTCGGCGAGCGCGAGCGCGAGGGCGTGTGGCGTGTGGCGGTGCCGCCCTACCGCGTGGACGTGCAGCGCGAAGCCGATCTGGTGGAGGAGGTGCTGCGTATCTACGGATACAATAACGTCGAAATCCCGGTACAGGTGCGCTCGACGCTCTCCTATGCTGCGAAGCCCGACCGCAACCGGCTGATGAATCTTGCGGCCGACTACCTGACGGCGGGCGGTTTCACCGAGATCATGTCCAATTCGCTCACCAAAGAGTCCTATTACGAAGGGCTGACCTCCTACCCCGCCGCCCGTTGCGTGCGGATTCTCAATCCGTTGAGCGCCGACCTGAACGTGATGCGGCAGACGTTGCTGTTCAATACGATGGAGGCCGTGCAGCTCAACGCCAACCGGCGCAACGGCAACCTCAGACTCTACGAATTCGGCAATTGCTATTTCTACGACGAGGCGGCACGCGATGCGGAAAAGCCGCTTTCGGCCTACTCCGAACAGTACCGGCTGGCGATCGCCGTGACGGGTGCCGCCGTGCCGCAGTCGTGGAACGCCAAACCGCAGGCGTCGTCGTTCTTCACGTTGCGCGCCGTGGCGGAGAAGTTGCTGCGCCGCTTCGGGCTGGATATTTACGCCCTGAAATGCGAGCCGCTGCAAAGCGACCTCTTCGGCGACGGCATTTCGCTGTCGGCGGGCAACGGCAGGGAGCTGTTGCAAATGGGTGTCGTGGCGCCGCGGATCCGCCGTGCGTTCGACCTTAAACAGGAGGTCTACTATTTGGAGATGAATTTCGATGCGCTCGTGAAATCCACGCGCAAGCACCGCATCGCTTTCGAGGAGTTGTCGAAATTCCCGGAGGTGAAGCGCGACCTGGCGCTGCTGGTCGACCGGCAGGTGACCTTCGCGCAGTTGCGCGCCATTGCACTGGCCACGGAGCGCAAGTTGCTGAAAAGCGTCTCGCTGTTCGATGTCTACGAAGGCGACAAGTTGCCCGAAGGCAAGAAATCCTATGCGTTGAGTTTCGTGTTGGAGGACAAGAGCCAAACGTTGACCGACAAGGCCATCGAGCGGGTGATGAACAACTTGCAGGCGCAGTTCGAACGGCAGGCCGGTGCCGTCGTGCGGTAGTGCCGGGCGGAGCGAAAAATCGGTGCGGGAAGAAGAATTCCCGCACCGATTTTTCGTATCGGAGCATCCGTTCGGGAGAACGGAAACGGGTCGCTTTTACCGCTCCTCCTGCTTGGCTTTCTGCCAGAGCGCTTCCTGTTCGTCGGGCGTCAGATCGGAGAGCATACGCCCCTGTCCGGCGGCGGCTTCCTCCATCGCGGTGAAGCGGCGGATGAACTTGCGGTTGGTGCGTTCGAGTGCGGCTTCGGGATCGACTCCGTAGAGCCGGCAGGCGTTGACCAGCGCGAAGAAGAGGTCGCCGAACTCCCCTTCCATCGCTTCGTGATCGCCGCGGCGCATTTCGGTCTCGACTTCCGCCGTCTCTTCGCGGACTTTCGCCCAGACATCTTCGCGTCGCTCCCAGTCGAATCCCGCACCGGCGGCCTTTTCGCCGATGCGCAGCGCCTTGACCATCGCCGGCAGACTGACGGGAACTCCACCCAGCGTACCGCTGCGACGGTTTTTCTTGCGAAGTTTGAGCGCCTCCCAGTTGCGTTTCACGTCGTCGGGCGTGCCGGCGTGGATGTCGCCGTAGACGTGCGGATGACGGTAGATCAGCTTGTCGCACAGGCCGTCGACCACATCCGCATAGTCGAACGCTCCGGCTTCGGCGCCCAGTTTCGAGTAGAAGACGATATGCAGCATCAGGTCGCCCAGCTCCTCGCGGATGCCCTCCATGTTGCGGTCGAGAATGGCGTCGGCCAGTTCGTAGGTCTCCTCGATCGTGTTGCCGCGCAGCGTCTCGAAGGTCTGCTTGCGGTCCCACGGGCACTTTGCGCGCAATTCGTCCATGATCTTCAACAGTCGCAGCGTTGCCGCGGCACGTTTGTCCTGTTCCATTGGCAATAATCGTTTTCGAATGCAAAGGTAGGGTTTTTCACCGGAAAACAGGACAGTCAAGGGCTTTTTATCGATTCTGCGTTCCTGTACGCTTTGGGAGACATGCGTTTGGCCTTTTTGAACATGCGGTTGAAATGCGGAACGTCGTTGAACCCGACCAGGTAGCAGATCTCCGACACTTGCTTCTGCGAATGTTTCAGCAGTTCGCAAGCCGTGTTCAAACGGTATTGCGTGACGAACTGCGAAAAGGTCATTCCCTTGCACCGTTTGAAATACGAACAGAACGCCGAACGGTTCATTCCCACTTCCGCAGCGATCTCCTTCAAGGAGATGGCGTGGACATAGTGCGCCATGACGTATGCCGCGATCTGCTGCATCCGCCTCACGTCCCGCTCGATGCGCATCGGCCGACCGGCGAACGTGTGATCCGGCGACGTGAAAACGGTCGGCAGCAGGCGGAGCATCGCGCTCAGGCGCTCCAATTCGTCCATGCCGGTCATCTCGGATAGCAGTTTGCGGATGATGCGGGAGCTTTCCGGCCCGAATTTCAACGCATCGGTCGGGAAAGGGATGCCGGCCAACCGGTTCCGTACTTCGGGAAACGCCTCCATACACCGCTTCACCAGCGAGTGGTCGAACGCAGCCATCAGATAGCGGATCCGCCCGTCGGTATCCGCCGACTCGGGCGCATACTCCCACCGGTGAAGCATGGACGGAGGTATCAACGCTACGTCGCCGGCCGTAAAGGGCTGGCATGTGTCGCCCGCCGTCCGGCTGCCGTATCCGTGAACGACGTAATACAACTCCCATGCATCGTGTCGATGCAATTTTGCTTCGGTACGGGTTTCGACTCGCTGGTCTATGAAGAAGAACGAGTGGTTTTCCGCTTCGGGTAATTCGTAGGGAATGGCCGTGTCTTCCATGAAAACTCTGATTTGCCTGATTGCAAATATATGACAAATATATGAAACGAATGCACAAATCGACAACAATAGACGGGCGTAACTTTGTATCCGTAAACAAAAGTCGGAACTTAAAAATATTTGTTGTCATGGAATTTTATGAGGTATTGGAGAGAAGAAGAACCATTCGTGACTTTTCCGATAAAATCGTCACGGACGAAGTGCTGGAAAAAATTCTGTCGGCGGCTTTCAAGGCTCCGACCAACGACCATTTGCGGCAGTTCGAGTTCATTGTCGTGCGCGGGAGGGAGAACATCGCACGGCTCGTAGCGCCGGTAACGGAAAATACCCGAAATATCCAGCAAGCAGGGTTGGAGGCGGCCGAAGCGATGGATGAGGACGAACGCGCCATGTTCGTCGATGCTTTGCCCAAACAGCGGCGGATGCTCATCGAGAGCGACTGCCTCGTACTGCCGTTTTTCCGGCAGAAGGATTGCCCGCTGTGCAGGCCGACGGATCAAAGTTCGCTCAACTATTTCGCCTCGGCGTGGGCGGCGGTCGAAAATATCCTGCTGGCGGCGACGGCTGAGGGGCTGTCGTGCGCGTTCCGGATTCCCATCGGCAACGAGCCGGAACATGTGAAACGGCTCGTAGGCGCTCCCGAGGAATACGAATTCACCTGTTTCCTCGCTGTCGGTTATGCCGCTGAAAATGCACACGTGTGCAGGCAGAAAGAGATCAGGACGGCAGATAGGATTCACCGGAACGTCTGGTAGTCCTCCTGACCGGATGCCGCGGCCGCCCTTCCCGCTGTGGCCGGCCCGTCTGTCGGAATACCGGGTGAAAGCGTGGGGCGATTTTGCATTTTTTCCCGGGAAAAGGTTATCTTTGTCAACCGAAAGATGCGAACGATGCCTTACGACAACTCCGCCGTCCGGCGACAGGACCGACTGCTCGACGAAGCGCGTGCCCGCGAACTGCTCGCGGGCAGCCGGTTCGGTGTCCTGTCGCTCGTCGATGGCGATGGCGCTTACGGAATCCCCGTCAACTACGTGTGGGACGGCGACGACTCGCTCTACGTCCATTGTGCGCCCGACGGGCGCAAGCTCCGCTGCATCGACCGCCGTGACAGGGTGTCGTTCTGCGTCGTGGGGGCTACGGAGGTGTGTCCGGCGCAGTTCACGACGGCTTACGAGAGCATCGTGCTCGACTGCCGCGCCCGCCGCGGCCTGCCGCCCGGGGAGCGCATGAGGGCGCTGGAACTGCTGTTGGAGAAGTACTCCCCTGCCCATAAGACGACGGGGCTGCGGTATGCCGAAGCGTCGTTCGCACGTACCGAGATCGTCCGGCTCGACGTCGTGGCGTGGAGCGGAAAAACGAAACGAGTTCACTAATCCTTGACAGAATGAAATTACGACCACTCTTTATCCTGCTTGCGGCGTTGACGCTGAGCGCGACCGTCCGTTCGGCGCCCGGGACGTTGATTCCGCGGCCGCAGGAGGCGACCCGTCTCGACGGGCAATTCGTGTTTACGACGGGTATTCCCGTCGTCTATGCTTCGGGTCTGGAACCGCTGGCGGAGTACATCGCCGACTACATTCCCTTGCAGCGGCTCGACGACCGCACCTGGACGGCGGGGGCTGCGCTGCGGCTCTCGCTCGACGGGACGATGGACGACGAATCCTATCGGCTGACCGTGACGCCCCAAGGGGTGCAGGTCGTCGGGGCCGACTACGGAGGCGTTTTCAACGGCCTCCAAACCCTGCTGCAACTCTTGCCGCCGGAGGTTTATACGGGGCAGGCCACCCTGCCGCTGACCGTCGACGCCTGTCGCATTGAGGATGCGCCGCGCTTCCATTACCGCGGCATGATGCTCGACGTGGTTCGCACGTGGATGGACGCCGATCGCGTGAAGCGCCATATCGACCTGCTCTCTCACTTGAAAATCAACAAGCTGCATTTGCTCTTGTCGAATGACGAAGGGTGGCGGTTGGAGATCAAGTCGCATCCCGAACTCACCGAGATCGGGGCCTGGCGCGGCGGCGATTCGCCCGTGATGCCCGTCTACGGCAAATGGGACGAGAAATACGGCGGGTTCTATACGCAGGACGAGATGCGCGACCTGATCCGTTATGCCGCCGTGCGCAACGTGGAGATCATCCCCGAGCTCGACCTGCCGGGGCACAGCCGCAACTTCGCGCGCGTGCATCCCGAGATTCTCTGCGACTATACCCCCGACCTGCGTCCGACGGCCGGTTACGACTACCGCTCGGTGTGGTGCGCTTCGCGCGAGGAGAACTACCGGCTGCTGGCCGATATTCTGGGCGAGCTGGCGGCGCTCTTCCCGTCGGAGTACCTCCATATCGGCGGCGACGAGGTCGACATGAGCCAATGGGAGAAGTGTCCGAACTGTCGGGCACTCATGGCGCGCGAGGGAATGGCCGACGGACATGCGCTGGAACAGTACTTTCTGGGAAGGCTGACCCGCATTCTCGAAGCCAACGGCAAGCGTCCCGCCGTGTGGAACGAGGCGATCGAGGGCGGGGAGCTGGCCCGCAGCACCCGTGTCCACGGCTGGGAGAGCGTCAAGGCTTGCCTCGATGCCACGACGGCGGGCTACCGTACGGTGGTGATGCCCGGCCAGTATTTCTATTTCGACATGCGCCAGTCGCCCCATGAGGACGGGCACGACTGGGCGGCGATTTTCGACGTGCGCAAGACCTATTCGTTCGATTTCGCCCGCTGCGGATTCACGCCGGCGCAGGAGGCCAACGTACTGGGTGTCGAAGGGGCCTTTTTCAGCGAACTGTACGTTTCGCACAATCCCGAAACACCCGATTATCTCGACTACATGACCTTTCCGCGCGCCTGCGCGTTGGCCGAACTGGGTTGGAGCGAAGGGGTGCGCGAGTGGACGGAGTTTTACCGCCGTCTGCGGTCGCACTACGATCGCATGGGGGCGCAGGGCATTCGCTTCCGCCTGATGCCGCCCCGTGTGAGCTACAAGGGCGGCGTGTTGACCGCTGCTGTCGACGACGATTCGCAACTGACCTTCACCGTCGACGGCGCGCAGCCGCAGCCTTACACCGGTCCGATTCGGACGGAGCGTCCCGAACTTTACCTTTTCCGCAGCAGCTACCGCAGCGGCCGCAGTCCGGAGGTGGGCGCACCGGCCTATTACCGCACGCTGAAACCTGCTGTGAAGATCACCACGTCGATGGGTGAGAGCAAGCAGTTCCCCTACGCACGTGCCGAGGAGTACCGCGGTATCGCCCGCACGGCGCGCACTTGCCGGAAGGGCGACTGGATCCGTTACGATTTCGCCGAGCCGCTCGCGTGCCGCGAACTGGCGGTGCGTACGGGCAACCTGCAACTGCCCCGTTTCACCTTCACGACGGGATACGTCGAATCGAGTGCCGACGGCGAGACGTTCGAGCGCGTCGGCGAGTTGGAGAAAGGCGGGCTGACGATTCGCCGGCCGTCGAAGCCGATCCGTGCGATCCGCGTCGTCTCGACCTGCGAAGGCAACGGCTGCCCCTTCGTGACGGTGCAGTCGCCCGTCGTCAAGTGAACGAAGAGGCGCGTCGTCGTTTCGGCGGGAATCCAGCAACGGATTCCCGCCGCTTTTTTGCGGCCGTCCGTCCGCGCCGGAGCGATCGGCGGCCGGTTCGCCCCGCCTCGGAGGCGGTTGATCCCGCAGTTTTGCCGTTTGGGCCGCCCCGCGGTCCGTATCGTGCGGCTTCGTCCTATCTTTGCTATCGGAATGTTCCGCAGACCGGATTCGGCTCCGGTCGGAGCGATGTATAATTTTAACTATTTACGACGATGAAAAAGATGATGACGGCCGTCATGGCCCTTTTGCTGATGGCGGGGACGAGTGCGTTCGCGCAGGAGAACAAGTCGGTGGCGCCTCCCCGGGAGCGTCCGACGACCGAACAGCTGGCACGCAAGGCGACCGACCGGATGACCGCACAGTTGAAACTGACCGAAAAGCAGGCCGAACAGGCCTATGAGGCTATGCTCGAACGGCTGCAAGCGGATGAAGCGCTGCGCGAGCAGGCGCGTGCGGCCAAAATGAAGGAGGCCGAGGCGATGAAATCGATCCTTTCCACCGAGCAGTTCATGCGCTGGTCGCAGATGCAGAGTCGTCTGGGACGCGGTCACGCTCCGCGGGTCGGGAAGAAAGCGCACGCGAAAGGGCCGGAGTGCCGACCCGAATGCGGCGAGGCGCCGAAGGTTCGCCGCGAAAAGAAATAGTCGCACGGCGAGGACCGAAGGATCGGGCGGGATCCTTCGGCCGGAAAAGACCTGCGGCTGCAAGATCGAATCTTGCAGCCGCAGGTCTTTCATGCGGGCAACCGCTGTACGGGAAGTTATCCCAGATAGGATTTCAACAGTTTGCTGCGCGACGAGTGGCGCAGACGGCGGATGGCCTTTTCCTTGATCTGGCGGACGCGTTCGCGCGTGAGGTCGAACTTCTCGCCGATCTCTTCGAGCGTCATTTCCGAACAGCCGATGCCGAAGAAATATTTGATGATGTCGCGTTCGCGCTCGGTGAGCGTCTCCAACGCCCGATCGACTTCGGTCGAGAGTGATTCGCTGATCAGTCCGCGGTCGGCGTTGGGCGAGTCGGGATTGACCAGCACGTCGAGCAGCGAGTTGTCCTCGCCGTCGGCGAACGGCGCGTCGACCGAAACGTGGCGGCCCGCCACACGCAGCGTGTCGGTCACCTTCTCGCGCGGCAGATCCAGTTCCGTGGCCAGTTCTTCGGGCGACGGCGTGCGTTCGTGCTCCTGCTCGAAACGGGCGAACGCCTTGTTGATCTTGTTGAGCGATCCGACCTGATTGAGCGGCAGACGCACGATACGCGACTGTTCGGCCAACGCTTGAAGGATCGACTGGCGAATCCACCACACGGCGTAGGAGATGAATTTGAAACCGCGCGTCTCGTCGAACTTCTCGGCGGCCTTGATCAGGCCGAGGTTCCCTTCGTTGATCAGGTCGGGCAGGCTGAGTCCCTGGTTCTGGTACTGCTTGGCTACCGAGACCACGAAACGCAGGTTGGCCTTGGTCAGCTTTTCGAGCGCTTCCTGATCGCCTTTGCGGATTCGTTGGGCCAGTTCCACCTCTTCCTCCACCGTGATGAGCTCCTCCTTGCCGATCTCCTGCAAATATTTGTCGAGCGAGGCGCTCTCGCGGTTGGTGATGGATTTTGTAATTTTTAATTGACGCATACTCTAACTAAACCTAATAATACTAATTCGTTCTTCCGTTTCACACGACGCGGGGAGAAGCCTCGTACTCCTCCCCGGCAAATCGTCGTTATGGAAAACCCGTCGGGTTTCCGGGACCCTCTCTTCACTCACTCTCTCTCTTTTCCCGAAATCCCGACAGGCGTGTAACCGAATCTTCCTGCGAGGCGGTCGTTCGCGCACGGCGTGCGCGGACGGTTCGGCCTCTTCGGATTATTCGACCAGCATGTAGCTGGCCGCACGGCCGTTGGGATAGATACCGTCGATCGACGTTATCTTGTCGCTCATGCGCTCCATGTCGCTGAGCGAGTAGACGGGACGATCGTTGATGTGCGTGATGACGAAACCCTCTTTCACTCGCGCCCTGGCCAGAATTCCGTTCGATTTGATGCCTACAACCTGCACGCCGCCCTTGATCTCCAACTCCTGGCAGAGCTTCGTGCCGGCATCGCGGAACTTGCCTCCCAGAGCGGCGGTCACATCGACCGCTTCGCGGGTGATTAACTCCGTTTTACCAGCCTTATTACGCAGGGTCACATCAAAAAGTTTCACTGCCCCGTCTCTTTTTACCGTAATTTTTACCTTATCGTTGGGGCGGTGCTTCGCGATTTGCTCCTGTACGGCCGAGGCATTGTCGATTTTTACGCCGTCGATGGCTACGATCACGTCACCCTTGCGGATGCCTGCCGCCGAAGCCGCACCGTCCTCCGAGACGGTCGCAACGTAGACGCCGCCCAACTCCTTGATGCCGGTCTCTTTGCCCATCTGGTCGATAAAGTCCTGATCGATATAGCGATAGGAGATGCCCAGCAGGGCCCGCTGCACGACGCCGTACTCTTTCAGGTCGACGACGACCTTCTTGACGATCGATTCGGGAATGGCGAACGAATAGCCGATGTAGCTTCCCGTCTGCGATTTGATGAGCGTGTTGATGCCCACCAGCTCACCGCGCGTGTTGACCAGTGCGCCGCCCGAATTGCCCGGATTGACCGCCGCGTCGGTCTGGATGAACGACTCGATGCGGAACTGGTCGGGAATCACGTCGAGCTGACGCGCCTTGGCGCTCACGATCCCTGCCGTGATGGTCGATTGCAAGTCGAACGGCGAGCCGATCGCCAGCACCCACTCGCCCAGCCGCAGCCCCTCGGAGTTGCCGAACGGGATGGTCGGGAGATCCTTGCCCTCGACCTTGATGAGCGCCACGTCCGTCGTGGGGTCGGTGCCGATCACCTTGGCGTCGAACTTGCGGCCGTCGTTGAGCTTCACGCGCAGCTTCGTGGCGTCTTCGATCACGTGGTTGTTCGTCACGATATATCCGTCGTCGGAGATGATGACGCCCGAACCGCCGGCACGGCGCTCCTGCGTCTGCGGCTGGCCGCCGCGGCGGCCGTAGCCCTGCGGAATGCCGAAGAATTCGAAGAAGGGGTCGTAGGCGCCTCCGCCGTAGCCCGACGAGACGTCGACCTGCTGGATCGCTTCGATGTTCACGACCGCTTTGACCGCATTCTCGGCCGCATAGGTCAGATCGGGATATTTATCGGCTTCGTAGGCCGTAAAGTGCGAACCGAGGGCGGGCGTACGTTCGACCTCGCGTTCGATATATTCGATTTTGTCGGTGTGCGAGCGGTCTACCGTCCACACCGTTACGCCGCTCGTGACGGCCGAAACTGCAATCATTCCTAAAAATAAAAGAGTCTTTTTCATCGCTTCTGAAAATTACGTTAAACTTTTAGGCGAATTCTATCATGGGCAAATTCCTTCGTTTCCAAATTCTGACATACTAACGTGCCTTGCCGTGAAATATTTTATCGCCGGTTGAAAAAACGCGCATGGGATATACAGGACGGGGCCTCTGCCGGGAGGGGCGGGATTGTCCGCGTCCGTGCGGGATGTTCTGGAAAAGGCGCCGCTTAGTGTGGCGATGCGGCCGACGCCGTGGTGCGGGAACGGTTTCCGGCGTCTGCTTTCGGGGGGCGTCACTCCCCCGGTGCGTGCGTATACCCCTCCTCGTCGTAGACGGGACGGTCGTCTTCGCCGATTTCGCCGATTCCGTCGGGGATGCGGTCGTCCGCAGCGATTTCGGAGTCCCACAGATTTTGGTCGACCAGTGTCTCGTCGCGTTCGTTGCCGGCATAGCCGTTGTTGTCCGTGGAGAAAACGGTGCGGTCGGTCGGCAGCTTGATTTTTCTCATGTCGTTGCTTGTTTAAGGTTCGTCGTTTCGCCGCAAGAATGGTACCATGCACCCTGTTTTCATGCTACTCTGCAAGGTTTGTCGGAATCATTCGTACGAAATGGAAAACGGGACGACGGCCGCAAAGCCATCGTCCCGTTTTTACGCCTTCTGCGGCGCAGGGTCAAAGTCCGAACTCCTTGCGGATCAGTTCTACGGCGTCGAGTTTCTCCCAGCCGAAATACTCGATCTCCCGTTCGACTTCGTGTCCGTCGCGCCAAAGCTTTTCGGTGCGGGTATACGGACGATTGCCGAAGTGGCCGTAGGAGGCCGTCGCCTCGAAGATCGGGTTCGTCAGGCCGAACCGTTTGACGATCGCCGCCGGACGCAGGTCGAACAACCGCTCGATGCGGCGTGCGATCTCGCCGTCGGTCATGCCGTCGATCGCTGCGGGACGCTTCGACCGGTAGGTGTCGACATAGACCGACAACGGCCGGGCAATGCCGATCGCGTACGAAAGTTCGACGAGTACCTCGTCGGCTATGCCCGCAGCCACCATGTTTTTGGCGATGTGGCGGGCGGCGTAGGCTGCCGAACGGTCCACTTTCGAGGAGTCCTTGCCCGAGAAGGCACCGCCGCCGTGGGCACCGCGGCCGCCGTAGGTGTCGACGATGATCTTCCGTCCCGTGAGGCCCGTGTCGCCATGGGGGCCGCCGATGACGAATTTGCCCGTAGGGTTCACATGCAGGATGTAGTCGTCGCCGATGAGCGACGCCAGTTTGTCGCCGGCGCGTTCGAGACGTGCCTTGACGCGCGGAATGAGAATCGTGCGCACGTCCTCGCGGATGCGCTCCTGCATCCGCCGCTCGGCCTCCTTTTCGTCGATGCCGTTGCCGGCGGCGATGAAGTCGTCGTGCTGTGTCGAGACGACGATCGTATGTACGCGCAGGGGACGGCCCGTCGCTTCGTCGTATTCGATCGTCACCTGCGATTTTGAGTCGGGGCGCAGATAGGTCATCGTTTCGCCTTCGCGGCGAATGACGGCCAGCTCCTTGAGGATGACGTGCGAGAGGATGAGCGTCGCGGGCATGTACTCGCGCGTCTCGTTGCAGGCGTAACCGAACATGATGCCCTGGTCGCCCGCGCCCTGCTCCTCTTCGGCGGCGCGTACGACGCCCTGGTTGATGTCGGGCGACTGTTCGTGGATGGCCGAGAGCACGCCGCACGAATTGCCGTCGAACTGGTATTCGCTGCGGGTGTAGCCGATGCGGTTGATGACCCGGCGCGCCACGCCCTGTACGTCGACGTAGGCTTCCGAGCGCACTTCGCCCGCCACGACGACGAGTCCCGTCGTGCAGAGCGTTTCGCAGGCGACCTTGGCGCTTGCGTCGTGACGCAGGAATTCGTCCAGGATGGCGTCCGAAATCTGATCCGAGATTTTGTCGGGGTGTCCTTCCGACACCGATTCCGACGTGAATAGATAACCCATTTTCAATACAATTTAACGTGTGAGTCCGGCAAGATTTGTCAATTGTCGAGGGCCTCGACGCGGGACTTGCCGGACTCACTCCGTGGCCTGTCACATGCAGGCCGGTCCTTCGATCGGACAACCCTTTCGAGTCTTCCGTTGTGGGCGGAAGATCGTTCGCTGAGTTAAACGTATCGAAACGGGAAAAATTGGCTGTTGGGAATAAAAAACGAAGCTGTTTTAGCGATTTTTTATTGTGGTTTGCAATCAGTCAAATCTTTCCACATTCCATCGCCGCGCTCCCTTGCGGAATTGCGACGCGCAAAGATAGGAAAAGTCGGGCGCAAAAGCAAATTTATTCGCATTTTGCGTAAGGGTGTCCCTGCTTCGTGTACCCCCCCCCTTCCCATGCGGCGGACTGCGATCCGCTGCGGCTCGTGCTGTGTCTGCCGCCGGCGGCGAACCGCGCGGAGCTGCGTGACGGATTCAGGCCGAAAGTTTTTTCACCGCTTCGCCGCCCGAAGAGTTGGAATTCTCGTGCGGAGTTCCTATTTTTGCAAGATAGAGGGTGCGGGGCGTTTCCGCATCCGCAGTACGAAAAGGAGGAATCGATATGGCATATATAAAAGAGGTACGGGGGCATACGCCTCGTGTGGGCGAAGGGACGTTCGTGGCCGAAACGGCCGTGCTGATCGGCGACGTGACCGTCGGCCGCGACAGTTCGATCTGGTTCAACACCGTCCTGCGCGGCGACGTCAATTCGATCACCGTCGGCGACCGGACCAACATCCAGGACGGGACGGTGATCCATACGCTCTACGACGGCGCGCCCCACCCTTCGCAGACGCATATCGGCAACGACGTGTCGATCGGTCACAACGCCACGATCCACGGTGCGATCATCGAGGACAACTGCTTGATCGGCATGGGGGCCACGGTGCTCGACAACGCCGTCGTGGCGTCGGGCTGCATCGTGGCCGCAGGCGCGCTGGTGTTGTCGGGCGCGAAACTCGAACCCGATTCGGTCTATGCCGGCGTCCCGGCCCGCAAGGTCAAGGAGATTACGCCCGAACAACGCGAAGAGATCATCCTGCGCATCGCCCGCGACTACCGTATGTACGCCTCGTGGTACGAGGAGGGCAAATAGCTGTCCGATAGCGAATGTCCCGACCGTCGAAATACAGCGGAATCGTCGTCAACCTGTTGATCGCCGTGGCCATTTCACTGGTGGTCAATTTCTCCTACGTGCTGTTGCTCGTGGTCGAAAAGAGCGACGATCGGCATCCGCCTTTCAGCCGGGAGCTGCGGACGGATCGGGAGATTGTCCGCGTCGAAGGCGACGTGTGGATTTCGCCCGACGGGCACGGCTATCTGCTTTACGTTTCGCCGGAGAGGCTTTCGGACGGCGATGCCGCCGCTACGGGACTCGCGGAGGTCGCACCGGCGCGCGACAGCGTCTATATCCCCCGCAATTCGGCGCGCTTCCTGCGGTTGCGGTCGGGCGACCATCTGTTGGCCGACGCGCTCGAATCGCACCGTTCGGGCGGACGGCTCGTGCTGGGACAAGTGCTGGAACGCAACGGCGAGCCGTTCGATTACGGAGTGATCTTCGAACGTCCGCAGGAGGGGGTGATCTTCGCGTTGCAGCTCTTCTATTTCTTCGTGCTGGCTTTCCTGCTGCTTTCGCTCCTGCGGCTGGGCGACCGCGTGCGGCCGATGTCGGGATTTTTCAAACGCGGTCTGCTGTGTGCGGGGCTTGCCGTCGGGCTCTATTTCATCGCCCCTGTCGTGCGTTGGCGGACGCACGAGCTGACGATATTGGCGCTCAGCGGCAGCTGGCTCGACTATAACCTGATCATGAAGTGTTCGTTCACGCTGGTCGTCGTACTCCTGTACGGGCAGATCAGCCGGTTGCTTCGTCAGCGTCAGGCGATGGAGGTCGAGAACGAACAACTCAAAAGCGAGAACCTCACGACGCGCTACAACATGCTGGTGAGCCAGATCAACCCCCACTTCTTCTTCAATTCGCTCAATTCGCTGGCGATGCTCGTGCGCGAGGGCGACGAACAGAAGGCACTCACCTACATCGACCAGCTCTCCTTCTCGTTTCGCTATATCATCCGCAACGGCCAGAACATGCTGACGACGCTCGCGGAGGAGTTGCGTTTCGCCGAAGCCTACGGATACCTGTTCAAGATACGCTATGCCGACAAGCTCTTTTTCGATGTCGATGTCGCCCCGAAATACTTGGATTACCGACTGCCCGTGCTGACGTTGCAGGAGCTGCTGTCGAATGCCGTCAAGCACAACGCCATAACCAAACGCCGCCCGCTGCGTGTTTCGATCCGCGTCGAAAACGGCCAGCTGGTCGTGTCGAATCCCCTCTTGCCGAAGCTCGACGCCGAACCTTGTACGGGAATCGGCCTGCACAACCTCGACAGCCGTTGGCAGCTCATCACGGGCCACGGCATCCGCATCGACCGCAGCGAGGAGATCTTCTCGGTCTGCATGTCGCTTCTGAAACCCCGCACGAAATGAAAGCCGTAATCATCGAGGACGAAACCGCCGCTGCGGTCAACTTGCAGTCGATCCTGCACCGTGTGGCGCCGGCCGTGGAGATCACGGCGGTGCTCGAAGGGGTCGAGGAGAGCGTCGAGTGGTTCGGGACGCATCCGCAGCCCGATCTTGTGCTTATGGATATTCATCTGGCCGACGGCGAGGCGTTTCGGATTTTCGAACGGGTTTCGCTCACGGCTCCCGTCATTTTCACGACCGCCTACGACCGCTATGCGCTCGAAGCCTTCAAGGTCGACAGCATCGACTACCTGCTCAAACCGATCAAGGAGGAAGAGGTGCGCCGTGCGCTGGAGAAGTTGCGGCGGCTTTCGGGATTGGAACGCAGCCGTTACAGCGAGCGGGTCGAACGGCTGGCGGAGCGTGCCAACGAGCGACAGCAGGTTTTCCTGGTGCGCGTGCGCGACAAGTTCATTCCTCTGCAACGCGAGCGGATCGCCTATTGTTACACGAGCGACGAGCGGGTGACGGCCTGTACGCTCGACGGTGAGAAGTATCCGCTCGACAAGCCGCTCGAAACGTTGCAGACGTTGTTGCCGGCGAGCGATTTCTTCCGTGCCAACCGCCAGTTCATCGTCGCGCGGCAGGCCGTCGCCGAGATCGCGGTCTGGTTCGGCAGCCGGCTGGCGTTGCGTCTGAGCGTCGAAACACCCGAACGGATCGTCATCTCCAAGGCCCGGGTTCCCGAATTCAAGCGTTGGCTTACGTCGGTTCACCCTGCCGATTAGTCGGTTCACCCGCCGATTTTGCCCGTTGACCCCGCTTTCGGCACCGGAAAGCCGTTCGGGGCGTTATCTTTGTTTCGTATAAATCCGACGATGAGATCGATTGCCGACATAGCGTTTCGGGGACTGATGCCGTCTCTTGCGGCCGGAGGGGCCTCCTGTCCGATGGACGGAAGGAGATGCCGCTGCGGCGGAGTTGCGGCCGGACGGGCTCGTCGGAAGGAAACGATTCGGATGAAGCGCAGGGCCGCCGACGTACGTCGTAGAAGGTTGGAAAAAGTGGCTGTCGCCGAGAGGTCGGCTATGAAGCGTGTGTTAAACGACGTACACCGTCAACAATGGGAGAAGCAGCGGTCGGCGGACCCTGTGCATCATCTTCGCCGCGGCGTGCGGCGCAACGGACGGGGCGCATCCGGCGTCCTACCGTCGTTCGATAAACCACTTCACATTTTAATAGGGCTTCAGAATTGATTTGGTGAAAGGGGTGTCAAGTCTCTTGACACCCTGTTTTTTGGAAGGCCGGTCCGTGTGTTTCGGACGCCGGAGCGGACAAATATAGATGGGGTATTCGCGGCGGTTTGCCGGATTTTGGCTATCTTCGCGAAGATTTGCCGATCGGCGATCGGAACGATCCCGGGAGAAAGATAAAAGAGAAGATGAGACGAACGATTTTACTGTTTGTGACATTGTTCACCGCGATGGAAATTTATGCCCAGTCGGGTAGCGTGGCGGCGACCGTGATCGACGCCTCGACGCGCGAGGGCGTGCCGGGTGCCGTCGTGGAGTTTGCGCCGGCGGATCCTGCGGCGCAGAAACGTTACTTCACGACTGGGTACAAGGGGCGCGTCGAGGCGACGGTTCCCTACGGCACCTACAAGGTTTCCGTTTCGTTTCTGGGCTACGAAACGCTTGAAAAGGAGCTGAAACTGTCGGTCGCCAAAAAGTCGCTCGGCACGCTCGAGCTGGCGCCTTCGTCGACCGAGATCGAGGCCGTGGTCAAGGAGGTGAAGTCGATGCGTACGTCGCAGAAGGGCGATACGGTGAGCTACAATGCCGGAGCCTTCAAGGTGACGGCCGACGCCGATGTCGAAGGGCTGCTCAAGAAGATGCCCGGCATCACCATTACCGACGGCGAGGTCGAGGCACAGGGCGAGACCGTGAAGAAGGTCTTCGTCGACGGCAAGGAGTTCTTCGGCGAGGACGTAACTTCGGCGATCAAGTCGCTGCCCGCACAGGCGGTCGACAAGGTCGAGGTCTACGACAAGTTGAGCGATGCGGCCGAATTTTCGGGTATGGACGACGGCGAGGGGTACAAGGCGATCAATATCGTCACGAAACCCAACATGCGTCAGGGCCAGTTCGGCAAGCTCTATGCCGGTTACGGCTACCAGCCCGAAACCGAAGGAACGACGTCGAACCACAAGTACAACGTGGGCGGCAACGTCAATCTGTTCCACGGGTCGAGCCGCGTGTCGGTGATCGGGTTGTTCAACAACGTCAACCAGCAGAATTTTTCGTTCGAGGACATTCTGGGCGTGTCGGGAGGTTCGGGCGGCCGCGGCGGCGTGGGGGCGCTGATGGTGCGGCCTCAGAGCGGCGTGGCGTCGGTCAACTCGTTCGGCGTCAACTACTCCGACAGTTGGGGAAAGACCGGCCGGCAGGACAAGGTGACGTTGCAGGCCAGTTATTTCTTCAACCGTACGACGACCAAGAACTACTCGACGATAGACAAGTGGTACGAAACTCCGTCGCCGATCGATACGCTGCATACGGACGGCTATTCGAACAATACGAACGGCAACCACCGCCTCAATGCCCGTCTCGAATGGCGTATTTCGGAGAACCAGTCACTCATGTCGCGCACGGGGCTCAGTTTCCAGAGCTACGATCCTTACAGCACGACTTATGGCCACCAGTGGGGAGAGAGCGGTCTGCGCGTGGTGGACAATTTCAGCGACGGCGACCGCACGGGAGTCAATCTGAACCAGTACCTCTCCTATCGCACGAAGCTGGGCAAGGACGGCCGCACGCTGACGCTCGACGGCAGCGTGCGCTATCGGAACAACAGAGGAGATACGGACAGCTATTCGAACCAGGCGCGGGGTATCGATCCCGATCTGATCGTCGTTCCTACGGATACCCTGCTGCTGCGCTACCAGCGTGCGCATTCGCCGTCGTTCAGCTACAACCTGCGCGGCGACGTGACCTATACCGAACCGGTTTCGCAGTATGCGCAGCTGAGCCTGCAATACCGTGTGGCCTATAACTATCAGGAGAGCGACAAGAAGGTCTACGTGACGCCGGACGACCGGTTCGAAACGGCTGGCGTCGAACCCGATCCGAGCCTGTCGCAATCGTCCAACACGGGCTATCTGACGCATCGCATCGGGCCGGGTTTCCGTATCGTGAAGGGCAAGAACCGTTTCGTGGCCAATGTCTCCTACCAGCGCGCCCAGCTGACGGGCGAGGTGCTCTCGGCGACGAAGGTCATGGGGGCGGGCGACGATGCGAAGACGTCGCACGGATTCAACAACCTGACCTATTTCCTGATGGGACAGCTCAACATCAACAAGGAGAATTCGATCCGGCTGTTCATCAACTCCTCGACCGACAATCCCGGTATCGGCGAGTTGCAGAACGTCTACGATATCTCCAATGCGCAGAGCATCTCGAAAGGTAACCCCCATCTGCGTCCCTCCTACTCGAACAACGTGCGGTTCCATTACGTGAACTCCAACGTCGAGAAGGGACGTACGTTCATGTGGATGTTCTCGATGCAGAATACGTCGAACTACATCACGTCGAGCATGGCCTACGACGTGGAGGTGGAGGTTCCGACCGGCGAAGTCGACGGCGGCGGCGATCCCGTGACCGAAACCTACAATCCGCACACCTATTCCACCTATACCAACATGGACGGCTATTGGAACCTGCGCACGCATCTGAGCTACGGATTGCCCGTCTCGTTCCTGAAAAGCAACCTCAATGTGATGGCGGGCGTCAACTACACGCTTACGCCGACGCTGGTGGCGCGCAAGGCGACCGACGGAAGCGTCTATCTGAACAACGGCGAAATCGTCGGCGGCGAGCGCAACGACGCCAGCCGTCTGAGCTACGATTTCCGCGCCGTGCTGGGCAGCAACATCTCCGAGAACGTCGATTTCACCCTTTCGTGGCACGGTGCCTACAACATCGCGAAAAACTCGTTGGTCGTCAATGATTCCGATAACAAGAACCGCTATTTCAACCATGTGGCGACCGCGGCGATGAAGTTCGTCTTCCTGAAAAGCTTCACCTTCACGGGGAATGTTTCCTACCAGCAGAATATCGGCTTCACGAACGATTACGACAACTCCTACGTGCTGTGCAACGTCTATCTGGGCAAGAAGGTCTTCCGCAACCGTCGGGGCGAGGTGATGTTCGGCGTCAACGACCTGTTCGACCAGAATACGGCCTTCTCGCGCACGACCGGTTCGGGATATACCCAGAATTCGATCAACAGCGTGATCGGACGCTACTATACCGTGCAGTTCGTCTACAACCTGCGCAATTTCGGCAAGCGCGGTTCCAAGGACATCAAGGATTACGACGGCATGGGGGCGCTGGGCGGAAACCGCAGGGGTGTCGGCCGTCCGCCTATGGGGCCTCCTCCGGGCGGCAGAGGCCCGATGTTTTGATCCGGAACGTCGGTTGAAAAGTTCGCTCCCGAACACGGAAACCCCTGCTGCGGTTCGCGGCAGGGGTTCGTCGATTTTTCGGCGAGGTTTTATTGCCCGCCTTCGTCCTGCTTCTGGCGTGTCAGGATCACGTGGATGCCGATGCAGGCCAACCCTCCGTAGACGAAGACCTGCGCCCACAGAATCCTCAGTTCGGGCATCACGTCCCGCAGCGAAGCGCCCATCGTCCGGATCCGGATGAAGGCGTTGACGCCGCTGCTGCTCGGGAAGACCTGCCCCAGCGTGTAGAGCCATTCGGGGATGGCTTCGCGCGGGAACGAAGCGCCGCTGAGCAGCAGGATGGGAATCGATGTCCAGAAAAGCAGCAGCAGCGACTGTTCGCGGTAGCGGAACAGCGTCGAAATGGCGATACCCAGCATGATGCAGGCCAGCAGATAGGGCACGAGCAGTCCGACGACGGCCTCCGTCGAGCCGTTGGAGGGATAGTGGAACAGTTTGTAATACACCGTCATGATGTAGAGCAGCGTGACGGCGTAGATCGAGATGTAGACCAACGCCTTTCCCAGCACGATCGGAAGCGTGTACATGCGCTTGCAGTTGGCGGGGATCAGTTTCCGGTAGAGTCCGAATTCGCGCCATGTGCCGCCGATCATGCCGATGCCGATCAGGAGCGTCTGCTGGATGATGACGATGATGATCGCGGGCATGATGAACGATCCGTAGCCCAGATAGGGAATGAAAAGGTTGTGCGACTGGTAGATGACCGGCTGCGTCGCGGCCGTCGCCTGCGGGATGTCGGCGCCTTTGGCGATGAGCCGCTGGAACTGTACCATGGCCCCCGTCTGTCCGATGCCCGTCACGAGCTCTTGGAACACCTGACGGTACATGAGGAAGTAGCTGGCGTCGACATAGAGCGATACGGCGGCCGACGAACCGCCCAGCAGTTGCTTCTCGTAGTCCTGCGGAATGTAGACCACGCCGTAGATCTTGCGAGCGAAGAAGAGCTCTTCGGCCTCCTCCATGCCGCTCGGCTCGTAGGCCACGTAGGTATTGGGGCCGGCGTCGAAGGTGCGGATCAGTTCGCGGCTCGACGGGGTCTGGCTCTCGTCGATCACGCCGATCGGGACGTTGCGCAGCACTTCGGGAGCATAGGCCGACGCATAGAGCGTCGAGTAGATGAAGATGGCCAGCACCATGACCAGCAGTACGCCGCCGTCGGTGAAGACCGCCTTGTATTCGTTGCGGATGACCGAAGCCAGTTCGGTTCGGTAGGCTTGCAGTATCTCTTTGATTCGTCCCATCGTTACATCCTCCCCCAGTATTTTTCATCGGAACAGATCTTGCGCAGGCGCGGCAGGCAGAGCATCGGCAGTACGATGAAGAGTGCGATATACCCCATGTCCCACAGCGAATCGACGACCGGTGCACCGCGAAGCGCCTGATCGATGAAGATGTCGGTATAGAACGTAAAGGGGAAGATCTTGCTGAACGCCTGCACCCACGGGTACATCGCCATCATCGGAAAGGTAAGTCCCGAAAAGGTGAAGGCCAGCACCGAATAACCGCCGCCGATCGAGAGCGACAGGCGCAGGTTGCTCAGCAGCGTGACGATCAGTACGCCGATGGCCATGTAGGCCAGCACGAACAGCATGCAGCCGAAGAGCAGGGCCGTGAGGCTGCCGTTGAGCGGTACCCCTACGATTTTGAACAGGATCAGGAACATCGTCAGCGTCATGAGCAGCATCATGACTACGAGCGGCAGCATCTTTCCGACAAGCGCTGCAAAGACCGACCCGCCCGCCGTGTCGAGCCACTCGCGCGCCGTGCCCGCTTTGAGTTCGGTACCGATGGCGAAGATCGTGACGAGCATGGCGAAGATCATCAGCATCATGGGCATGAAGCTCGGCGAGAGGTAATAGCTGTAATTGATGTAGGGATTGAACAGTACGTGCTTGACGAAACGCACGGGCATGATCTGCGCCATCGCCTGTTTCTCGGTCAACCCCTGCTTCATGAGCAGTTGCAGCTGCACGCCTGCCTGAAAGGTCGTGACGGCCGTTTGCAGGTCTTTCGACAGCAGTCCGTTGACGGTGATGTTCGTGCCGCTCACCGAACATTCGATATGGGTCTGGCTGTTGCTGAGGATGTTCTTCTCGAAAAACGCCGGAATGTGGACGATGGCCGAGATACGTCCTTCGCGCATGAGCCGCTGGGCCTCCTCCATGCTCTGCACCTCGTAGGAGACCATCGCCGTCGGCGTGTCGTCGATCATCTGCGTCACCTTGCGCGACAGCGTCGTGTGGTCTTCGTCGAGTACGGCGATCGGGATGTTGCGCGCCACGCCCCGCTCGAAGATGACGGCGAAGAAGGCGAACGACACGACGGGAAGCACCACCATCAGCACCCAGTACATGGGCTGACGGACGATGCGCCGCAGTTCGCGCCGCACGACCTGATCGGTTTCTTTGAAGTAGTTGCGCATGGCTCCGATCGGCTACTCGATTGCGTCCCAGTCGACCAGAACGCTCATGCCGGGGCGCATCCCCTCTTCGGCGCCCAGCGGCTTGGCCTTGACGGCGAAGGTACGGATGTCGAATCCGCCCTGCGTGCGCGTCGCGGCCCATGTGGCGAAATCGGCCTGCGGAGCGATGTAGGTGATGTGGAAGTCGACATCGCGGTCGAGTGCGGGCACATAGCCGCGCAGGCGCTTGCCCATTCGGATCTTTGGCATCAGCGTCTCCTTGATGTTGAACGTCACCCACATGTCGCTCATGTCGAGGATGGCGACCACGGGATAACCGCTGCCCACCAGCTCGCCCTGCTCGGCGATGATCGTCGAGATTTCGCCCGTAACGGGCGAATAGACCATCGCGTCGCTCAGGTAGCTCTCCACCTCCGATACGACGCCTGCGGCCTGCCGCACCTGTGCCGCGGCGGCGGCTTTCTCCTCCTTCGAGGCGCCGTCGACCGCCAGGTCGTACTGCGCCTTGGCGGCCGAGGCGGTCGCGGTCATGGCGTTGTACTGCGCCTGCGCCTCGTCGAATTTCTGCGCCGGCACGACCCCTTGTTCGTAGAGCGCTTTCACGCGGTCGAAGGTCTTTTGGGCCAGTTCGCGTCCGGCCTGCGCCTGCTGCCACATGTTGAGCGCCGCTTCGATCTGCTGCACGCGGGCGCCGGAGAGCACTTTCTGGTCGATTGCCGACGCTGCGCTCCGCACCGCTTCGGCCTGTTGCAGTTTGGCGTCCAGTTCGGGCGTGGAGAGCGTGTATAACAGTTCGCCACGCTCGACGCGCTGCCCCTCCTCGACCTTCATGTCGACGATGCGGCCGGCGATTTTCGACGAAGCCTTGTAGGTCGTACATTCCGTCGTGCCTTGAAGGAGGATCGGCGTCCTGGCCTTCAAATAACGGCTCACCAATAGGACTGCCGCGATGATGACGACGACGGCGACGAGGACAGCGATGATGTTTTTCTTCTTCATATCTCTTTCGTTTTTACTATTTCTCGAATGTGATGCGGCGGGCGTCCTGCCGGCGCATGTAGGCGGTGAATTCGTCGCTGATGCCGGCGGCTTCGAGCAGTTGCGCCAACGACACGTCGTAGCGATAGGCGGCTTCGATGCGCTCGGTCTTTACCTTGGCCAGATTCAGTTCGGCGTCGATCAGGTCGGTCGACGAACTCATCCCTTCCAGAAACGCCGCGTTCTTGGTTTTGAGATACTCCTCGGCGAAGGCGAGCGAAGCCTCGATCGAGGCCATCTGCGTGCGGTAGTTCTCCATCTGGTTGTAGAGCTTCTCGACGAGCACCGAAATGTCGTTTCCGGCTTTGTCCTGCAACGCTTCGACACGCCGTACGGTCTGTTTGGCCGCCGAATATTTGTATTCGCGGTTCAGGCCGTCGAAGAGCTTGAAGTTCACGCCGACGCCGACCGCCCAGCGCGGCAGCACCTTGGATACCTGATAGTCGTAAAACGACATGCCGCCCATGGCCACCACCTGCGGCAGGAACGACGAACGCTGCGCGCGTACCCCTTCGTAGGCCAACCGGCGTTTCTGGTCGACCTGATCGAGCAGCGGGTTGCGTTCGGCGGCCAGTGTCCGGAAATGGTCGAGCGGTTCGATGCGTTCGAGTATGAACATCGCCGTGACGGGCTGGTAGTCGTCTGTCTGGCCTATGGTGCTGTTCAGCGCGGCGGCGATCGTCTCGACCTGCGACTGCGCGTTTTGCAGGTCGCGTTCGGCCTCCGACATCTTGAATTCGACGTAGAGCTTTTCGCTGCGAGAGATCATGCCCTGTGCTTCGAGAGCTGCGGCGTCTTCGAGGTGCTTGCGCACGCCGTCCACCACCTGCTGCCGTACGACGACGACCTGCCGCGCGAGCGCCAGCCCGTAGTAGCGTTCGACGAGTTCCGATACCAGTGCATTGCGCTGCTGGATTCCCTGCGATCGGGCCGTCTGTTCGTTGATCCGCGCCGCACGGTTGGCGGCGTTGATCTTGCCGCCCATCCACAGCGGAACCGTCACGTCGCCGCCGACGAATCCCAGGCTGCGGTCTTGCAGCGGCAGTGCCCAGCTGGCCGCCATCGCTCCGCTCAACATTTGCGAAATGGAGGGGATGTAGTCCGACGGGATCATGCCGCTTTGGAGAATCTGTCCCGCGAGATTCTGCACCGGCGTCTTCATATTGTTGAGATCGATTTCGATGTCCTTACCCAGATAGGCGTAACTGCCCGTGATGCCGATCTGCGGCATACGCAGACCGATGGCAGCGCGGCGCTCCTGTTGTGCGGCGCGGCGGTTGAACTCGGCGGCCCGAATGGCCGGATTGTCCGAAAGCGTCATTTCGAGTGCCTCTTCCAGCGACAGCGTCCGCCCCTGTTCCTGTGCGGGGAGCTGCATGACGGCCGTCAGGGCGAGCATAACCAGCGTGACTTTTTTCATATCTTTTATACTTATGATGTTGCGAAGATAGAGATTATCCGCTTCAAATGTGTTTTTGTAAGGACAAAAAGGACATTTTTAGTCCGTTTAGTCCACTTTTTCTCTATTCGTGGAGACCGAGGTGGCCGTTGATCGCGCGTACTTCGCCTGCCAACTGCGGATAGACGCGCACCTCGACGCCGCCCTTGCGCAGCCGCACCGCTCCTTCGCAGCATACGAAGCACGACGGTTCGTATAGAGCAAAAACCGTGCGCGAGAAGCCGTGGCGCAGAATCAGTTCCGAACAACTCTCCGGTTCGCTGCTGCGCGTCGAGCACGGCTCCATCGAGGAGTAGATACTCGCGCCGTGCAGATCGGCTCCGGCGGC
Source organism: Alistipes communis (assembly GCF_006542665.1). Taxonomy (NCBI): domain Bacteria; kingdom Pseudomonadati; phylum Bacteroidota; class Bacteroidia; order Bacteroidales; family Rikenellaceae; genus Alistipes; species Alistipes communis. Next base: position 2,967,147 of record NZ_AP019735.1, on the reverse strand, counting down.
CGTCGCTTTGAGGATCGCCTCCTGTTCGGCGTGGTGCGTGGGAGATGTTTCATGGGTATACCCCGTGAAACGGTCGCCCGAACGGGTCACGATGACCGCCCCCACGCGGTAGGAGGTGGCGCAGGGCGTACAGCGGCGGCTCAGGGCGATGGCCTGCCGCAGGTAATGCAGATCCTCCTCCGTGCGGTCGGGATGCAGCGTGTAGGTCGTCACCTCCATTCCTTCCAGCCGTCGGCGCTGCTGCGGGAAGCGTGCCGGATCGAAAGGCGGTTCGAAACGGGGGGCGTGCGGGTCGCCGACGCGGACGGCGGGATTGACGGCCATGCGGAGCGTGTCGACGAGCCCCTCCGCAAAAAAAAGGCCGAGTGTGCGCGGGCCTCCCTCGACGAGCAGCCGTTCGAAGCCCCGCTTTTCCAGTTCGGTGAGGATCCTCGCCGCCGAAAGGTCGGGGATACGGACGATTTCGGCCGCTGTTTCGAGCGGCGATGCGGCAGCGTTGTCGGTGAAGACGATCCGTGCACCCGAGCCTGCGGTGAAGAAGTTCGACGCGGGGGCGAGTCGCAGCGAACGGCTCAGCGTGACCTTCGCGGGGTCGGCCGGCCGGTTTGCCGCAAGGCGCTCCCGGCGGAGCGCTTCGTCGCGCACGGTGAGCGACGGGTCGTCGCGGCGCACGGTCTCCGCCCCCACGAGGATCGCGTCGGCCCACGCCCGCAGGCGCATCACCTCGCGCCAGTCGGCGGGCGTCGAGAGAATCAGTCGCCGGGGCGACCGATCGTCCATATAGCCGTCGCCCGACAGGGCGACCGAAGCGTACACGTTCATCGTCGTAATTCGAACAGGGTTATTTCGGGATTCGCACCGATCCGCATGGGAAATCCTACATATCCTATGCCGTCGTTGACATAGAGCGTCCTCCCCTGCTTCTCGTAGGGGCCGCTCCAATGGCGGTACATCAGTTGCGCGGGCGAGAAGGCGCGGCCGAAGAGCCGTATTTTGCACTGCATGCTGTGAACGTGCCCCGAAAGGGTCAGGTCGCCGTAGCCCGCATCGAGAATCTGTTCCCAGAGTTGCGGAATGTGCGCCGCCGTGATGTTGTAGAGGTCTTGCGGCACGTCGCGGTAGGTCGTGCCGAAATCGTAGCCGGGCAGCGTGCGATCGTGGCGCTGGCGGGCCAGCGAGCGGTCGTAGGAGATACCCGACAGGGAGATCGAATCGTCGCCGCGCCGCAGGTAGACCGTTTCGTTGTCGAGTACGCGCCACCCCATCGCCCGCTGGCGTTCGACGAGCGCGGCGATGTTGGTCGCCGGCGGCAGGGAGAGCGTATCGCGGACGTAGTTGCCCGTATCGTGGTTGCCCGTGATCGAGAAGGTTCCGTAACGGCTGCGGATGCCGCCCAACAGACGCATGGCCGTCGAATCGAGTTCCGTGTAGCGGATGTTGACCAGATCGCCGCAGAAGATCACCAGATCGGGCCGCAGAGCGTTGAGCGAGTCGACCAGCGCCCTCATCTCGCGGTCGGGGTCGACGAGCGTCCCGATGTGCAGGTCGGTGAATTGTGCGATGCGCAGCCCGTCGAACGCCTCCGGCAGCCGGTCGCTGCGGAGCGTGACGCGGTGTACGGCCAGCGTGCGGCGGCCCGACACGGCACCGTGAATCAGTACACCCGCCATACCGAGCGCGGCGATCGGTGCGAGGATGCGCGTCGCGCGGCCTTTGCCGAATGCGCGCACGATGTAGTAGGCCATGCGCGGCAGCGTGAGTAGCAGATAGGCGAAAAAAATCCACATGGCTGCCGTCACCACGCCGCCGGTGTTGTCCTTCATCAGCCAGAAGAGGACGATCCCGGCAAGCGGCAGCAGATCGCCCGCCGCGACGAGCGTCAGGAGCAGGTTCCGGTAGCGGTACGCTTTGCGGTGGCGGCGGAAATGCCAACCGTCGGCGGCGAGCGGCAACAGAATCAGGAAAAGCGGCATCCACATCATAGCTGATAGATTATGAAGACGTTGCAAATATACGAAAAGGGACGGAATATCCGACCGCGTCGATTCAAGAATCGGGTCAAATTCTTTGGCATATATCTTGCTTTCGGTAGCAGCGAATATTAACTGGCTGTTATCCAACATTAATAAACGGTTTTAAATCAAAAACACACACAAAAGCTTATGAAGACAGTTCGACTTTTCATCGTTGCGTTGTTCCTGACTGTTGCGGCTTCGGCGCAGCCTAACGCATCCTCCGCCCGGGACGGAAGTTCGCCTACGGTTTACATGATCTCGGTTCAGGAGACCGATACGCTCATTCCCTGCGAGTGGCGAGCTCGTGCGGCCCGTAACCGGATGGCGATGATGGACGCCGTCGACGATTACAACCAAACGCACCGCACCGGTTTCCAGCAGCCCGGGCGGCCGCAGTTCCTCTTCGCGCACAAACAGAACAAGTATTCGCTGGCGCTCGGAGGGTTCATCGCCCTGCGTACCAGTTACGACTTCGACGGAACGCCGTCGGCCACCGATTTCATCCCTTCGTCGATTCCGGTTCCGGGCGATTACGCTTCGCGGCAGCGGCTGTCGATGGATGCCTCTACCTCGCGCATCTATCTTAAAGGTATCGCCAACACCCGTGCGCTGGGCCGTGTCGTAGTCTATGTCTCCACCGACTTTCGCGGCGGTGCGCAGGGCAGCTATACGCCGCGCCTGCGCGAAGCCTACGTGTCGTTCAAGGGCTTTACCTTCGGCCGCGACGTGACGACCTTCTGCGATCTCGACGCAGGCCCCACGACGATCGACTTCCAGGGGCCGAACGCCTATAACTTCACCTTCGCCACGATGATCCGCTACGAAGTTCCCTTTGCGAACGATCATCTGAAATTCGGTCTGGCGGCCGAGCTGCCCAGCGTGAGCGGCACGTTCGGCGAGACGTTCGATCCGATTCCGCAGCGCGTGCCCGATTTTCCGGTCTATTTCCAGTATGCCTGGGGGGCCAAACGCGACAGCCATTTCCGCGTGACGGGCGTCGTGCGCGATCTCTATCTGCACAATGCCGCCACGGGGAACAATACCTCCCTGTTGGGTTGGGGCGTGCAGGCGAGCACCTGCATCAATCTGGCCCGCGTGCTGACGATTTACGGTAACGGCGTCTACGGCGAGGGCATTACCAACTACATTCAGGACCTGTCGGGACTGGGCTACGACTTCACCCCCGATCCGCAGGATCCGGCCAAGGTGCAGACCATGCCGATGTGGGGCTGGTACGGCGCGGCGCGCATCAATATCCTGCCGCAGCGTCTTTTCATATCGGGAGGTTATTCCGAAGCGCATATCCAGCAGAAGCACGGCTATTTCTCGGGCGACCAGTATCGTAACGGCCAGTATATCTTCGGAAATATCTTTTATAACTTCACCTCGCGTTGCAGCATCGCCGCCGAATACCTTTACGGCAGCCGCGAAAACAGGGACGGCATGAAGAACCATGCCAACCGCGTGAGCATGCAGGTGCAGTACAATTTCTAAACGACGATTGCCTGCGGTGCGGGTTCCCTCCCTTCGGTGCGCGGGGCCTCTCCGGCAGTCGCGTCGGTATGGCCGGCGATCCTTTTTACGGGATCGCCGGTTTCGTTTCCGCTATTCGACGGTCGGAAGATCGGGTCGGAAACGATACGGATTCCGGCCTTTTTAGCTTCTGGTTCTACTCTCGGCATGCACACTTTGCGGAGGACGAGCCTCCGCTCAGATAGGCTGCGCCTCGGCAAAACCGCGAACAAGTTTGCTTTTGCACTCGGCTTGCACACTTTGCGGAGGACGAGCCTCCGCTCAGATAGGCTGCGCCTCGGCAAAACCGCGAACAAGTTTGCTTTTGCACTCGGCTTGCACACTTTGCGGAGGACGAGCCTCCGCTCAGATAGGCTGCGCCTCGGCAAAACCGCAAACTCCGTTTGCTTTTGCACTCGGCTTGCACTATCTTTGTCGACATGATGGAATTTTTGGAGACATATCATCTCGTGGGAATCGTCGTCGGCGCGGCGACCTTTCTCATTATCGGCGTTTTTCACCCGTTCGTCATCAAGGGCGAGTACTATTTCGGCGTGCGATGCTGGTGGGCTTTCGCCGTGTCGGGCGTCGCGGCGCTCGCGGCGTCGCTGTGGGTAGAAAACCTGATTCTCTCGATCCTGCTGGCCGTGTGGGGTGCATCGTCGTTGTGGGGGATCGGCGAACTGTTCGAGCAGCGCGAACGTGTGGCGAAAGGCTGGTTTCCGAAACGCGAAAAGAAAAACCGACGGGGCGGCCGATGAAGCGGTTGGGTACCTGTGCCGTATTGTTGTCGATGATCGCTGCGGTCGTCGTCAGCGCAGGGTATCTGCGCAGCGTGCGGATGCAGCGTGTCGTTCCGGCGACGGTTCCGCCCGACGAACGCATTTTCCGTGCGCGCCTGCTCTTCGCGGGCGACGTGATGGCCCATCTGCCGCAGTTGACCGCGGCACGGAGGTCCGACGGAACGCACGATTTCTTCGGACAGTTCCGTCTCGTGAAGCCCCGCTTCGATGCGGCCGATCTGGTCGTGGTCAATCTCGAAACTACCCTCTCCGCCGCCGCTCCCCATACGGGTTATCCCTGTTTCCGTACCCCGTCGTCGTTGGCTCGTGCTCTGCGCAGGGCGGGTGTCGACGTAGCCGTCACGGCCAACAACCATTGTTGCGACGGCGGCGCGCGGGGTATCGGCGCGACGCTCGCCGCGCTCGACGATGCGGGTCTGCGCCACACGGGAACGTTCGTCGACTCGTTGCGGCACGGTGCCGACCACCCGCTGCGGCTCGCGGCGAACGGCATCCGCTTCGCACTGTTCAACTATACCTATGGCACCAACGGTCTGCCAGTGCCTACGGGCACGACGGTCAACCGAATCGATACGACGGTCATCGCCCGCGATCTGGCGGCCGTCGACCGCGGTTCGGTCGATTGCGTTATCGCCTTCGTGCATTGGGGCAACGAGTACGAACGCCGGCCTGACAGCGAACAACGGATGCTGGCAGGGTTCCTGCGACGGCACGGCGCGGATCTGGTCGTCGGCAGTCATCCGCACGTCGTGCAGCCCTTCGAGCAGGATTCGACGGGTGCCGTCTTCTACTCGTTGGGAAATTTCGTCTCGAACCAGCGGCGGCGTTACTGCGACGGCGGACTGCTGGCCGAAGTGGAAGTCGTCAAGCGCATTGCGGCGGGCGTGCCGACGATGCACTATGCCGCACAGGCCGTTCCGGTGTGGGTTGCCCTGCCCGACTACCGGATTCTGCCGCCCGAAGTGGCCGATACGCTTGCGATGCCGCCCCACGCACGTGCGGCTTATGACCGGTTCATGCAGGATACTCGCCGGCTGCTCGATGAGCGGAAGTGAAAATAGAAGCGGACTCTCAAAAGAGGGTCCGCTTCTATTTTCACTCTCGGATGGCCTAATAGTTCTCCCGCTTCGGCTCGAAATAGGCCTGAGGATGCTTGCAGGCGGGGCAGATTTTCGGTGCCTCGGTGCCTTTGCAGATGTAACCGCAGTTGCGGCACTGCCACCAGATTTCGTGGTCGCGGATGAAGAAATTACCGTCGGTCAAGCGGCTCAGCAGTTTGAGGTAACGATCCTCGTGCTCGTGCTCGGCGACGATCACCATGCGGAACGTGGCGGCGATTTCGGGGAAGCCCTCCTCGTCGGCGATTCTGGCGAATTCGGGGTACATCTCCGTCCACTCCTCATTCTCGCCCATCGCAGCGGCTTTGAGGTTCTCCTCCGTGGTGCCGATCACGCCGGCCGGGAAACTGGCCGTGATGGAGAGGCAGCCGCCTTCGAGGTACTTGAAAAATTTCTTGGCGTGTTCCTTTTCCTGATCGGCCGTTTCGAGAAAGATGCCGGCGATCTGCTCGTAACCCTCTTTCTTGGCTACGCTTGCGAAATAGGTATACCGGTTGCGCGCCTGCGATTCGCCTGCGAATGCCGTGAGCAGATTTTGCTCGGTCTTGGTTCCTTTGATGCTTTTCATAACTGAATTTATTAATGTGTTAAGTGGTTTCTGTTTTTTCGTTAACAAAGATACGAAAAATTGTCGGATGTTCGGCAGGAATAGCGATTCTTTATTTTTATAGAGGTATAGGATCGGCTTATCTTGCGATCTGCCGACTTGTGTCGGTATATTTATGCCGGTTTTCCGTATCTTAGATTACAGCTTAGATATTTCGTTTCGGCATAATCAAACCTGAATGTTTGCTTCTGCGCCCGACTTTTCGTATCTTTGACTTCGTCGAAGATACTCCCGCTCGGCAATGTTCAAATAAATTTGACATTGCTCTCGCTTATTCGTACTTTGGCTGCGCCGAAGATACTCCGTCTCGGCATAATCAAACATGAATGTTTGCTTCTGCGCTCGACTTTTCGTATCTTTGACTTCGTCTTAGATACTCCCGCTCGGCAATGTTCAAATAAAATTTGACATTGCTCTCGCTTATTCGTATCTTTGTCGTCCCGAACCGTCCGGAATGCCGAAACGGTTCGACATGCAAACGGTTTTCCCGCCGAAACAGGGAATGTCGGAACGGAGTCGGCGTTTGTAAACGCCGTTCATGTGAGGAAGACGGATTCCGTTCCGGCAGGCGAATCGCCTGATTATATTAATTGTTCCGTCTTCCTCGCACGACTCTATGGCAGACGAAAAAATCATCTTTTCCATGGTGGGGGTCTCCAAGACTTTCACCAACCAGAAAAAGGTTCTCAACAACATCTACCTCTCCTTCTTTTACGGAGCCAAGATCGGCATTATCGGTCTGAACGGTTCGGGCAAGTCGACGCTGATGAAGATCATCGCCGGACTGGACAAGAACTTTCAGGGCGAGGTGGTCTTTTCACCCGGCTACACGGTGGGTTATCTGGAACAGGAACCGCAGCTGGACGATTCGAAGACCGTGCGTGAAGTGGTCGAGGAAGGGTGTGCCGCGACCGTGGCGCTGCTCAAAGAGTACGAGCAGATCAACCAGCAATTGTGCGAGCCGATGGACGACGACACGATGGCGCGGCTCATCGAACGGCAGGGCGAGTTGTACGAGCAGATCGACCATGCGAGCGGCTGGGAGTTGGACAGCGTGCTGGAACGTGCGATGGACGCCCTGCGTTGTCCCGATCCCGACCAGTCGGTGAAGGTGCTGTCGGGCGGCGAACGCCGTCGCGTGGCGTTGTGTCGGTTGCTGTTGCAGCAGCCCGACGTACTGTTGCTGGACGAACCGACCAACCACCTCGACGCCGAGTCGATCGATTGGCTGGAACAACATCTGCAACAGTATAAGGGTACGGTGATCGCCGTGACGCACGATCGTTATTTCCTCGACAACGTGGCCGGCTGGATTTTGGAACTGGATCGTGGCGAGGGTATTCCGTGGAAGGGCAACTATTCGGGTTGGCTCGAACAGAAATCCAAGCGGTTGGAGATGGAGGAGAAGCAGGCGTCGAAGCGCCGCAAGACACTCGAACGCGAGTTGGAGTGGGTGCGCATGTCGCCCGCGGGCCGTCACGCCAAGAGCAAGGCGCGTCTGTCGGCCTACGACAAGATGCTCAACGAGGACGCCAAGCAGCAGGAGGAGAAGCTCGAAATTTATATTCCCAACGGCCCGCGTCTGGGCGACGTGGTGATCGAGGCGCACGACGTGAAGAAGGCCTTCGGCGACCGCGTGCTGTACGAGAATCTCAACTTCACGCTGCCGCCCGCGGGCATCGTGGGCGTCATCGGTCCCAACGGTACGGGCAAGACTACCCTCTTCCGTATGATTATGGGGCTGGAGCAGCCCACGGCGGGAACCTTCACCGTGGGGCAGACCGTCAAATTGTCCTACGTCGACCAGCAGCACAAGTCGATCGATCCCGAAAAGACGGTCTACGAGGTGATCTCGCAGAACAGCGAGTGGATTCAGCTGGGCAACCGCCAGGTGCCGGCGCGAGCCTATGTGGCGCGCTTCAACTTTACGGGAGCCGATCAGGAGAAGAAGTGCGGCGTGCTGTCGGGCGGCGAGCGCAATCGCCTGCATCTGGCCCTCGCACTCAAGGAAGGCGGCAACGTGCTGCTGCTCGACGAGCCGACCAACGACATCGATGTCAACACGTTGCGTGCGTTGGAGGAGGGCTTGGAGAATTTCGCCGGCTGTGCCGTCGTCATCTCGCACGACCGTTGGTTTCTGGATCGTATCGCCACGCATATCCTCTCGTTCGAGGGTGACTCGAAGGTGGTCTTCTATCAGGGATCGTACAGCGAGTTCGAGGAGTGGAAGCGTGCGCAGGGCGGCGACACGACGCCCCACCGCGTGAAATACAAGAAATTGATGGAGTAATCCGTCGGCTGTGTCGTGCGTATTGCGAAAATATGCGTTGATGGCTATGGGGATGTTTGCATTTTTATCGTGCGCTCGGGAGAATCCCTGTATCGACGCTTTCTGCTGGGATGTGCAGACGGCTGGCATGGCGCAGGAGGAGTCCGATATAAAGGGCGAGACGGATCTCGATGGGTTCCTTGCCGAGATCGAACGTTTCCCGTGGTACGATCAGGCCGTTCTGGCCGAGCGGAACCCGACGCTGTCGCCAACGGTTTCCGTCACCGATTTGAAAACCGACCGCTCCGTGTTCATTTCGGTGGGGTTGGCCGGCAGCCGGAAGGTCAGCTATTGGGTAGGTTACATCTATCCCGTGCAGAAACGTTTTCTTGGAATCGACCGCCTCTTCCGCCGTGTGGAGATGTACGAAACGGAACGAATGGATCGGATTATTCCGATCGTGAAGGCTTTTTTCGGGCGCGACGATCAGGAGTTGCGTCGGCGGTTGGCGCCTCTGTCTCCGTATCTGCGGGTGAAAGAAAGCGGAGGCTGGTCGGCCTATATGGATAAAAAACAACAGATAGTGAAACAAATAAAGTAATCATGCAGAAACCTTCGATTCCCAAGGGGACGCGCGACTTCTCGCCCGCCGAGATGATGCGCCGCAACTATATTTTCGACTCGATCCGGCAGGTGTTCCGCACCTTCGGTTTCGCGCCGCTCGAAACCCCCGCCATGGAAAACCTCTCCACGCTGCTGGGAAAATACGGCGACGAGGGCGACAAGCTGCTGTTCAAGATTCTCAATTCGGGCGACTATGCGGCGGGACTTGCACCCGACGAACTGCGGCAGGCGTCGAAAATCTGCGAAAAGGGGCTGCGTTACGACCTCACGGTGCCCTTCGCGCGCTACGTCGTGCAGCATCAGGGCGAGATCGTCCTGCCGTTCAAGCGGTATCAGATCCAGCCTGTCTGGCGTGCCGACCGGCCGCAGAAAGGCCGCTACCGCGAATTCTACCAGTGCGACGTCGATGTCGTAGGCTCGCGTTCGCTGCTGAACGAAGTGGAGTTGGTGGAGATCGTCGAGCGCGTTTTCCGCAAGTTGGGCATCGCCGTGACGCTCAGAATGAACAACCGCAAGATTCTCTACGGTATCGCCGAGACGATCGGCCATGCCGACAAGATGATCGACATCACGGTGGCGATCGACAAGCTGGAGAAGATCGGTATCGACAACGTGAAGGCCGAACTGCGCGAACGCGGTATCGACGATGCGGCGATCGACAGACTTCAACCGATACTCGAACTGAGAGGAGACAACCGTCGGAAACTCTCTGCGTTGCGCGATGTATTGAGCGGTTCCGAGACGGGGCTGAAAGGCGTCGAGGAGTTGGAGACGGTTTTCGGTTATGTCGAGCGGCTGGGTATCGCGCTCGCCGTCGAGTTGGATCTGTCGCTGGCGCGGGGTCTGAACTACTATACGGGGGCGATCTTCGAGGTCAAGGCCAACGATTATGCCATCGGCTCGATCTGCGGCGGCGGCCGCTACGACGACCTGACGGGTATTTTCGGTATGCCCGACACTTCGGGCGTGGGCATCTCGTTCGGTGCCGACCGCATCTACGACGTCATGGTCGGGCTGGAACTTTTCCCTGAGGAGGTGAACTTCTCGACGAAGGTGCTCTTCGTCAATCTGGGGGCCGACGAGGAGGCTGCGTCGCTCGGCCTGCTGCGGGCGTTGCGCGATGCCGGCGTCGCCGCCGAGATCTATCCCGAAAAGGGCAAGATGAAGAAGCAGATGGAGTATGCCAACCGCCGTTCGATCCCCTACGTGGCCATCGTCGGCAGCGACGAGTTGGCGCGGCAGACGGTGACGCTCAAAGATATGCGCACCGGCGAACAGCGGCAGGTGCCCTTCGCGGAGCTGGCCGCAAGTTTGCAATAGAACGACCGGATTGCAACGGAGTCGTGCGGCGGAGGCGTTCGGCTCGGCCTCGCGGCTCCGTTGCGTCGTATGAATCAAGGAGAGTTATGAAACGTCTAATTACGTTGATCGTCGGCGTGTTGTGCACGGCTCCGTGGAGCGTGCGCGCCCAGTTCGACGATGCGGCGGCCGCGCAGTTGCAGAAACTCGTGCAGGCCTATCGCTATGTGGATGCCGCCTACGTCGATTCGCTCGATACGGCGCCGCTGGTCGAGGAGGCGATCCGCGGGATGCTCATGCGGCTCGATCCCCATTCAGCCTATCTTTCGGAGGAGGAGATGAAGGGCGTCGACGAGAGCTTCGACGGCAGTTTCGGCGGTATCGGGATCGAATTCAATGTGTTGAACGACACGGTGGTGATCGTCAACACGATCGCCGGAGGCCCTTCGGCGCAGGTGGGACTGCTGCCGGGCGACCGGATCGTGGGGATCGACGGGCAGCGGGCCGTCGGGCTGAGCCGGGCCGAGGTGCCCAAACGATTGCGCGGCCCGTCGGGCACGCAGGTGAGGTTGGAGGTGTCGCGTCATGCCGTGAAGGAGCCGTTGGCGTTTACCGTGACGCGCGGCGATATTCCGCTCCATACGGTCGACGCGGCCTACAAGGTCGATGCGGAGACGGGGTATATCAAGGTGAACCGTTTCGGGCGGACGACGATGCAGGAGTTCGTCGAGGCGTTCAAGGGGATGAAGGGCGTGCGTTCGCTGATCCTCGATCTGCGGGGCAACGGCGGCGGCCTGCTCGATCAGGCGGTCGCGATGGCCAACTTCTTCCTGCCGCGCGGCAGCCGGATCGTCTCGACCGAGGGGCGCGCGGTGCCGCCCCGCGCCTATACGGCGCCGGTCGACGGCGCTTTTCTCCGCGGGCCGGTCGTGGTGCTCATCGACGAGAACTCGGCTTCGGCCAGCGAGATCGTCGCCGGGGCGTTGCAGGACTGGGACCGGGCGGTGGTCGTCGGTCGTCCGAGCTTCGGCAAGGGGTTGGTGCAACGTCAGTTCCGGTTGGGCGACGGCTCGGCGATCCGCGTCACGGTGGCGCGTTATCACACCCCTTCGGGGCGGGTTATTCAGCGACCCTATGAGAAGGGACACCGCGAGGAGTATTATGCCGCGCACCGCGAGCGGCTGACCGGCGTGCAGGCGGACAGCGTAGCGGCCGAAACGCCGCAGTTCGAGACCCTGCGCACGCATCGGCCGGTCTATGGCGGAGGCGGCATCCGTCCCGACGTTCGGGTCGAAGCCGATACCGTCGGGCAGACCGGTTACTGGCTGGCGCTGATGCGTCATGGCGTAGTCAACGAACTGGTGCTGCGCTATCTGGACCGGGAACGGCCGCAGCTGACGGCCCGCTATCCCGATTTCGAACGGTTCGATGCCGGATTCGCCGTATCGCCCGCAATGATGTCCGAACTGGCGGAGATGGCTGCGGCGCAGGGAATCGAACCCGCAGGGGATGAGGCGGCGCAGTCGGACGGGCTCCTGAAATTGCAGATCAAGGCACTGGTCGCCGAGCGGCTTTTCCCGCGCGAAGGCTTCTATCGGGTGATGAATGCGGCCGACGGATCGATGTTCCGGCGCGCGGTCGAACTGCTCGGGGCATGGTCGGAACAGGGAAAACATATCCTTTCGAAAAGAAAATAAGCGAATTTCGGAAGATTCGTTTGGATATTCCGGATATTTTTATTATTTTCGTCTACCGTGCAATACATAACCGCCGGAATTCGATCGGCGCGCATCCGGCGGGCGCGGGTTACGACAGTTGAAACCTAAATAACACCTGGATCATGTTTTCTCGAACGGATATACCGCGGAAAGAGAGTGAAGAGGTCGGCGAACATATTCTGACGAAGGCCGTGAAGGCGGGTCGCCGAACCTATTTTTTCGATGTTCGTGCGACGCGGGGCAATGACTATTACCTGACGATTACCGAAAGTCGGAAGACGACCGTCGCCGATGGTTCGGTCGTTTTCGACCGGCATAAGATTTTTCTTTACAAGGAAGATTTCGCCCGTTTCGACAGAACGTTGCGGGAGGTGCTGGATTTTATCGCTGCGTGTCAAAGGGCGGACGAAGCCTCCGCAAGGCAGAAAACGGAAGTTCCCGTTTCGGAATGAAAAAATGTCGTATATAATACGACATTTTTTTGTGCGACGGGTTCGAACGACCGGTGCGTCGAGGTATGAACACGCTTATCCGCGATTTTACTTCGGAATCCGGTTTCCGGTTGATCGGCGGCATCGCCGGGCGATGCTGCCGTCCCGCACGGCGGACTCCATTCGGCCGGGACTCGCGTCGTTTCGCCGTCGTCGGAGAAGGGCGGAGCGGCCGGCGTGCGTCGTGAAGAGGGATAAACCTTAAAATTAAGGATAAATTAACTTCGAAGTCGGCCAGCAGGCGGCGTTATATTGCGGAATTCGATTATCTTTGCGCAAGGAAAACCCTCCGCATGCGCGTCGTTCAGGTTCGGTCGGATCGCTCCCGTGAGGTCTCCGGCCTGCGTGTTCCTGCGGACGAAACCATAATTTGCAAGCAGATCCAATGACGAATTATCTATTGTTGGCGCTCAAAGGTTGCGCTATGGGAATGGCCGACGTGATTCCCGGCGTTTCGGGCGGTACGATCGCCTTTATTTCGGGTATTTACACGGAACTGATCGAGTCGATCAAAAAACTGGGCGGCCCGTCGCTGCGGCTGTTGGCCGCACTGCGTCTGCGGGAGTTCTGGCGTGAGATCAACGGAAATTTCCTGGCGGCGGTTTTCGCCGGACTTCTTGTCGCGGTCTTTTCGCTGGCGCGGGCGATGACTTACCTGTTGGAGCACCACCCCATTGAAATCTGGGCCTTCTTTTTCGGACTGATCGTCGCCTCGGCGCTGTTGGTGGCGCGCGACGTTACGCGCTGGAATGCCGCATCGGTCGTTTCGCTGTTGTGCGGCATCGCGGTAGCGTGGTGGATTACGGTGGCGTCGCCGTCGCAGACGCCCGAAACGTGGTGGTTCATTCTGCTGTCGGGTGCTATCGCCATTTGCGCGATGATCCTGCCCGGCATATCAGGTGCGTTCATTCTGCTGTTGATGGGCAAATACCAGTTTATTCTCAATGCCGTTTCGTCGTTCGACATCGGTATCCTGGCGCTGTTCGCGACGGGGGCGGTCGCCGGATTGGTGAGCTTTTCGCACGTGCTGTCGTGGCTGTTGCGGCGTTATCACGACGTGACGATCTCCCTGCTGATGGGCTTCATGGTCGGATCGCTCAACAAGGTGTGGCCGTGGAAAGAGACGCTCGAAAGCTATTTCGACAGTCACGGCGCGGCGCATCCGCTCGTCGAACGCAACGTGCTGCCTGCGACCTTTACGGAGTTGACCGGTACGGAGGCGCAGGTGGGATGGGCTGTGGCGCTCTGCGCCTGCGGATTCCTGCTCATTTGGGGAATCGAGTACGTCGGCAATCGTATCGCCGCCAAAAAGGGCGAAGCATGAAACGGTACGGGTTGATCGGCCGGCCGCTCGGCCACTCCTTCTCGGCCGGTTATTTCGCGGCTAAGTTCCGCAGGGAGGGGATTACGGGGTGCGATTATGCGCTTTACGAGCTGCCTTCGATCGAGGCGTTGCCCGAATTGCTGGGGGCGCAACCCGAATTGCAGGGATTCAATGTGACCATTCCCTACAAACAGCGGATTTTCGACTATCTGGACGACGTGTCGGAAGAGGCCGCACGGATCGGGGCCGTGAATTGCGTGCGCCGCGACGGCGGGCGGTTGACGGGTTTCAATACCGACATAGAGGGGGTTCGCCTTTCGCTGCGCCTTCTGCTCGGCGACGATCTTCCCGAAGCGGCGCTGGTGCTGGGCTCCGGCGGAGCTTCGCAGGCGGTGCAGTATGCGCTCGCGGAGGCGGAAATCCCCTATGCGGTCGTTTCGCGCGATCCGGCACGGGGGAACTTCCTTTACGACGATCTGAGGCCAGAGGTCGTTGCCGGACACCGGCTGATCGTCAACGCTACGCCGGTGGGGACGTTTCCGCATGTCGACGAAGCGCCGTTGCTGCCCTACGAGGCGCTGACGGCGGCGCATTACCTGTTCGATCTGGTCTATAATCCCGAACGGACGCAGTTCTTGTTGCGCGGCGAGCGGCAGGGAGCGCGCACGCTCAACGGCCTTCCCATGCTCGAAGCGCAGGCCGAGGCGTCGTGGCGCATCTGGAACGGCGTTATTTAGCGGCGTCTTCTCCGTCCATCGAGCGGAGCAGGGCCGCCGCCCATTCGGCGTCCTCCTCGCGGACGACGATCTGGGCCGGCATCGTTCCGACGGGATAGATGGCCGACATGTATTCGTTGCGGATCGTGGCGAAGATGCCTTCGCTTTCCAACAGCGATTTAGCCGTTTCGGCCCGGGTAATCGAGTCGTATTCCCGAATTACCACCAGTTCTTCATTGTTATCCATAGTTCCGTAGATTTAGGTTGCACGAAAGATAAACTCTTTCGGCGATAAATCCAAAAATATTGCCAGACAATTCGTAAGCGGCTGCGGTCGACGGATTGTTGATAATTCGTCTGGCGGACGGTTGTCTTTTTTTCATTAAATGCGTACCTTTGACTGCGCCTTAGATACGGTGCCCCGTAAGATGCGAATAAAGTTTGCATTGCGCTCGGCTTAATCGTACTTTGGCTGACGCCGAAGATACTCCGCCTCAGCAATCGCAAATAAATTTGCATTGCGCTCGGCTTAATCGTACTTTGGCTGACGCCGAAGATACTCCGCCTCGGCAATTGCAAATAAATTTGCATTGCGCTCGGCTTAACCGTACTTTGGCTGACGCCGAAGATACTCCGCCTCGGCAATTGCAAATAAATTTGCATTGCGCTCGGCTTAACCGTATCTTTGGTAAAAAGAAGACGACGTTATGACAACCCCTCCCGATTTCGTGCATCTGCACGTCCATTCACAGTATTCGATTCTCGACGGCCAGGCCAGCATTCAGAAGCTGGTAGACAAGGCCATGCGGGACGGACAGCCGGGCATCGCGTTGACCGATCACGGCAACATGTTCGGTATCAAGGAATTTTATAACTACGTCAAGAAAGTCAAGGGAAAATACAAAGCGCAGGCCGCCGAAGCCGAGGCGCGTCTGGCGGCGCTCGTCGACGGCTCGCAGGCGCCGGCCGATCCGGCGGAGATCGCCCGCTGCCGGGCCGAACTGGCCGACCTGAAACGCAAGGCAGCGTTCAAGCCGATCATCGGCAGCGAGGTTTACGTGGCGCGGCGGCGGATGCAGGACAAGGAGGGAAAACCCGATCAGAGCGGTTACCACCTGATCCTGCTGGCCAAGAATCTCAAAGGGTATCACAATCTCATCAAGATCGTGTCGAAAGCGTGGACCGAAGGATTCTACATGCGTCCGCGTACCGACCGCGTCGAGTTGGAGAAATACCACGAGGGGCTGATCTGCTGTTCGGCCTGCCTGGCGGGCGAGGTGCCCCGCGCGATTACGGCCGACGACATGCAGAAGGCCGAGGAGGCGATCCTGTGGCACAAAAAACTCTTCGGCGACGACTATTACCTCGAATTGCAGCTGCACAAGGCCACCGTCGAGCGGGCCAACCACGAAGCCTATCCGATGCAGCTCAAAGTGAACGAGCATCTGCGCCGACTGGCCGCGAAACACGGCGTCCGTCTGGTCTGTACCAACGACGTGCACTTCGTGGACGAAGACAACGCCGAGGCGCACGACCGGCTGATCTGCCTCTCGACCGGCAAGGACCTTGACGATCCCAAGCGAATGCTCTACTCCAAGCAGGAGTGGCTCAAAACCCGCGAGGAGATGGCGGCGATCTTCGGCGATGTACCCGAAGCGATGGCTACGACGGTTGAAATCTGCGAACAGGTCGAGACCTATTCCATCGACCACTCCCCCATCATGCCTACCTTCGAAATTCCGGCCGAGTTCGGAACCGAGGAGGGCTACCGGCAGCGTTTTTCGGAGAAAGACCTCTTCGACGAGTTCACGCAGGACGAGAACGGCAACGTCGTGCTCAGCGAGGAGGAGGCCCGCAAGAAGATCGAAAAACTGGGCGGATACGACAAGCTCTACCGCATCAAGTTGGAGGCCGATTACCTGCGCAAGCTGACGATGGACGGTGCGCGCAAGCGTTACGGCGAGCAGCTTACCGACGAACAACAGGAGCGGCTCAATTTCGAGCTGCACATCATGAAGACGATGGGTTTTCCGGGTTACTTCCTCATCGTGCAGGACTTCATCCGCGCCGCACGCGAGGAGCTGGACGTGTCGGTCGGCCCTGGCCGCGGTTCGGCGGCCGGTTCGGCCGTGGCCTACTGCCTGGGGATCACGCAGATCGACCCGATCGCCTACGATCTGCTGTTCGAGCGTTTCCTGAATCCCGACCGTATCTCGCTGCCCGATATCGACGTCGATTTCGACGACGACGGCCGCGGTCGCGTGCTCAACTGGGTGACGCAGAAGTACGGCAAGGAGAAGGTCGCCCACATCATCACCTACGGTACGATGGCCACCAAGATGGCGATCAAGGACGTGGCGCGCGTGCAGAAGTTGTTGCTCGCGGAGTCCGATCGCCTCTGCAAACTGGTGCCCGACAAGATTCCCGACAAGAAGCTCAACCTGCCGAATGCAATCGAGTATGTCCCCGAATTGAAGGCTGCGGCGGAGTCGGACAACCCCGTTCTGCGCGACACGATGCGCTATGCCCAGATGCTCGAAGGCAACGTGCGCGGTACGGGTGTTCACGCCTGCGGTACGATCATCTGCCGCGACGACATCACCGACTGGGTACCCGTTTCGACGGCCGACGACAAGGAGACGGGGCAAAAGATGCTCGTCACGCAGTACGAAGGTTCGGTGATCGAGGATACGGGACTTATCAAGATGGACTTCCTGGGGTTGAAGACTCTGTCGATCATCAAGGATGCCGTGGAGAACATCCGCCTCACGACGGGCAGGAAGATCGATATCGACGACTTCTCGATCATCGACGATCCGGCTACCTACAAGCTCTTCTGCGAGGGCCGTACCGTCGGGACGTTCCAGTTCGAGTCCCCCGGAATGCAGAAATACCTGCGCGAGTTGCAGCCGTCGACCTTCGAGGATCTGATCGCCATGAACGCGCTCTATCGGCCCGGCCCGATGGATTATATCCCGGATTTCATCGCCCGCAAGCACGGCCGCAGTCCGATCGTCTACGATATTCCCGTCATGGAGAAGTATCTGAAAGACACCTACGGCGTGACGGTCTACCAGGAGCAGGTCATGTTGTTGTCGCGTCTGCTGGCCAACTTCACGCGCGGCGAGTCCGACACGTTGCGCAAGGCGATGGGCAAGAAGCTCAAAGACAAGCTGGACGCCTTGAAGCCCAAGTTCATCAAGGGCGGACAGGCCAACGGCCACGACCCGAAAGTGCTCGAAAAGATCTGGGGCGACTGGGAGAAGTTCGCCTCCTATGCCTTCAACAAATCGCATGCTACCTGCTATTCGTGGGTGGCTTTCCAGACGGCCTACCTCAAAGCCAACTACCCCTCGGAGTACATGGCGGCGGTGCTGAGCCGAAACCTGACGAACGTCGAGCAGCTGACGATCTACATGAACGAGTGCAAGCGTATGGGCATCAATGTGCTCGGCCCCGACATCAACGAGTCGATGCTGCAATTCTCGGCCAACAAGCAGGGCGACGTGCGCTTCGGGCTGGCGGCGATCAAGGGTGTCGGCGAAGCGGCCGTGGAGAGCATCATCGCCGAACGGACGAAGAACGGGCGCTTCAAGGACATTTACGACTTCATCGAACGGGTCGACTATTCGCTCGTGAACCGCAAGTGCCTGGAAAATATCGCCTATGCCGGAGGGTACGATTCGATTTCGGGATTCAGCCGCTGTAAGTTTTTCGGTGTCGATCAGCGCGACAACAACGGCGTGACCTATATCGAGCAGCTGATGCGTTACGGACAGCGTTATCAGAGCGAGAAGAACAACGCCCAGCAGAGCCTCTTCGGCGGCGATACCGGAACGACCGACATCACGCCGCCGGTGATTCCCGCCTGCGCCGAGTGGTCGCAGCTCGAAAAGCTCAACAAGGAACGCGAGGTGATCGGACTCTATCTCTCGGCCCATCCGCTCGACGACTACAAGGTGATCATCCGCAACATGTGCAAGACGCAGGTGGGCGACCTGGATCACCTCGACGAGTTGAAGGGCAAGGAGATCGCCGTGGCAGGCATGGTCGTTGCGGTGCAGAACTTGACGACCAAGACCGGAAAGCCGTGGGGAAAGTTCAAGCTGGAGGATTACAACGGCACGCACGAGTTCGCGCTTTTCGGCAAGGATTACGAGAATTTCCGCAAATACCTTTTCAGCGACTATTTCCTCTTTATCCGGGGACGGGTACAGCCGCGCCCCTACAACGACCAGGAGCTGGAATTCCGCATCACGTCGATGATGCAGCTGTCGGAGTTGCAGGAGGCCGTCAAGGAGGTGCACGTGCAGCTGGCCGTCGAGGAGATCACGCGCGACCTGATCGCACGGATGGGCCGTTCGGTCAAGGAGGCGAAGGGCAATACCCTGCTGCGGCTGAACGTTTACGACCGGCAGGCACAGGTGTCGCTCAATCTCTTTTCGAAGAGTTACAAGGTGAGCCTTACGCAGGAATTGGTGTCGTTCTTCGAAGACAATGATATAAAGTATACTGTTATATAATCAAAACAACAAATTAAAAATTAGGTAAATTATGGCAATTGAACTGACAACTGAAAATTACGGCGAGGTCGCCGCCTCGAAACTCCCTGTTTTGATCGATTTCGGTGCCGAATGGTGCGGTCCCTGCCGCATGGTGGCACCGATTGTCGAAGAGTTGGCCGGAGAGTACGAAGGCCGCGTGTTGATCTGCACATGCGATGCGGAGAAGAGCGACGACATCGTGGCGACCTATAAGGTGCGCAACATCCCGACGCTCGTCTTTCTGAAGGAGGGACAGGAGGTCGCCAGAATCGTGGGTGCGACGACCAAGGCGGAGATCGTCGACAAATTGTCGAAACTGCTCTGAGCGATGATCCGTTCGTGCGAATGGCACGGGACGCAGGCCGTGGAGTTCACCAAGCGGGACTACACGGCCTTGCTCGTTCCGTCGGTGGGGGCGAATCTGGTGCGGCTGGCCCATACGCGATTGGGAGTGGAGGTGTTGCGCACGCCGTCGGAACGGGAGCATGACGAGTTCCTTCGGCGTCCCCATGTCTACGGCGTGCCGATCCTCTTTCCGCCCAACCGGATCGCCGACGGACGGTTTCGGTTCGACGGCCGCGAATACCGCTTCCCGATTACCCGTCCCGAGGAGAACAACTACCATCACGGCATCCTCAAAAGCCAGTCGTTCGCGGTGTCTAAGGCCGTCGAGACGCCCGACGAGGTGCTGATCGAAACACGCTGTTATTCGAATGCGGCCTCGGATGCGATCTATCGGGATTTCCCGCACGCCTTCAAGTGCAAGATCACCTACCGGCTTTCGGCCGAAGGGTTGGAGCAGGAGGTGATGTTCGGCAATAAGAGCGACCTTCCCATGCCTGTCGGCGTGGGATTCCACACGCCGCTCAACGTTCCCTTCGCCGGCGGCGATGCGGCGGACTACCGGCTCCGTATGGCCGTGGGCGAACGTTTCGAGTTGAACGGACGCAATCTCCCGACCGGACGGCTGCTGCCGCTCGACGAACGGTTTGCACGGCTGCGTGCTCCCGAAGGGTTGCAGGCGACCGGCTGCGAGGCGATCGAAGCTGGTTTTTCGGTGCGCGAGATTGAGGTCGACGGCCGGCCTTTCCGCGGTGCCGTGGTAGAGAATCGCCGTACGGGAGTGCGGGTTTTCTACGAGGTCGACTCCCAGACGCTCTATTGGACGCTCTGGAACAACGGCGGGCAGGTGCCCTACTGCTGTCCCGAGCCGCAGTCGTGGGCCACCGATGCGCCGAATCTGCCCGACCGCGAACGGTGGGGATTCCGCTCGATCCCGCCGGGCGGCAAGTGGTCGATCCGTTACCGGTTGTATGTGAAATAATTCGGAACACGGTGCGGCACGAAAACCGTACCCGTTCCCTTAGCGGATTTGGACATGGTGTATCGTTTGGAGACGGAGCGGTTGCGGCTGAGGGAGTGGCTTCCGGAGGACAGGGAGCCGCTGGCCGCGATGAATGCCGACCGGAGGGTAATGGAGTTTTTCCCGCACCCGCTGTCGCGGGCGGAGTCGGACGCTTTTTTCGATCGGATCGTCGCCGAATGGGCGGAGTCCGGTCGGGGACTGTATGCCGTCGAACGACGCGGGGACGGACGGTTGATCGGGTTGACGGGGCTGCACCGTGCGGCCTTCGAGGCGTCGTTTACACCCTGTATCGAGATCGGATGGCGGTTCGTCGCCGAGGTCTGGGGGCAGGGCTATGCCACCGAAGCGGCGCGGGCCGTGCTGCACGATGCCTTCGGCCGGTTGGGACTGCCGCGGGTGTACTCCTTTACGGCGGCGGTGAACCTTCGTTCGGAGCGGGTGATGCGGCGGCTGGGGATGCGCAACCTCGGCGGATTCGATCATCCGGCCTTGCCCGTCGGGCATCTCCTGCGGCGGCATGTGCTCTATGCGGCTGCACGGGATACTTTCGAGGGACGATTTTTCGTTAGACCTTAAAACTGCAACGATCATGGAATATATAACGCCGTTTCTTTACCTGCTCAATACGATGGCTCCCTACCTGCTGCTGGGATTCCTGCTGGCGGGAGTCATCCACGCCTACGTCCCGCGCAGGCTCTATGCGCGCTACCTTTCGCAGCCCGATTTCCGCTCGGTGGCGCTGGCCGCCCTCTTTGGCGTGCCGCTGCCCCTGTGTTCGTGCGGCGTGATTCCCACGGCGATGTCGCTGCGGCGCGAGGGGGCGTCGAAGGGTGCCGTGACGTCGTTTCTGATCGCCACGCCGCAGACCGGCGTCGATTCGATCGTGGCGACCTACTCGGTACTGGGCCTTCCCTTCGCCGTGATCCGGCCCGTCGTGGCGCTCGTGACGGCGCTGGCGGGCGGGTGGACGGTCAATCGGCTGACCCGCAGCGAGACCGACGGTATCCTTCCGGCGGAGGGCGACTGCGAGGTTCGTCGCAGCGGCAGCCGGTTCGTGGAGGCGTTGCGCTACGGATTCGTGGATATGATCCAGGACATCGGCCGCTGGCTGGTGCTGGGATTGCTCGTCGCAGGGCTGATTACGATTCTGGTGCCCGACAACTTTTTCGCCTCGTTCGCCGACAAGCCGCTGCTGAATATGGCCGTCGTGCTGCTCTTCTCGATTCCGATGTATCTCTGTGCCACGGGATCGATTCCGATTGCGGCGGCGTTGATGCTCAAAGGGTTGTCGCCCGGTGCGGCGCTGGTACTGCTCATGGCGGGACCGGCGACCAACACGGCGTCGATTCTGGTGATCGGCAAGGTGCTGGGACGCCGCACGCTGGCGGCCTACCTGGGGGCGATCGTCGCGGGAGCCGTGGGCTTCGGGCTGGCGATCGACTATCTGCTGCCGGCAGCGTGGTTCGTTCCTTCGGGGGCGGTACATGCGGCCTGCCACGGCGAGGCGGGCTATTCGTGGGTGGAGGTCGCGTCGAGCGCACTGCTCTCGGCTCTGCTGGTCTATGCCCTGATGAAACGGTTCATTCACAGAAAAAACGATACGAGTATGACCAAACAGATTTATCGCGTGGGCGGCATGAGCTGCAACCACTGCAAGGCCAGCGTCGAGAAGAATCTCGCGCTGCTGCCCTCCGTCACGGCCGTCGAAGTCGATCTGACAGCGGGAACGGTCGCCGTCGAGGGGACGGCGGACGCCGCCGAGATTCGGAAGGTGATCGAGGAGTTGGGCTTCGAGTACAAGGGGCGCGCATAATAGCCTCTTCCGATCGGATGAAAGGCGTCCTGCGGCAACTGCCACAGGACGCCTTTATTTTGGACGCAGTGTTCTACTCTGTTCCAGCCGTTCGGTTCGCAACGGCGGAATCCGTGTCGCGGAGATCGCAGGCCATGATATATTCTTCGAGTGTCCGTTTCACGGTGCGGAATCCGAGCCGGCGGTAGAGACGCACGGCCGGATTCCGGCGCTGCACCGAAAGCGAGGCTTCCGGATACCCTGCTGCGGAGAGCCGTTGCAGCATCTCGCGCATCAACCTTGTGCCGATGCCCTGTCCCCGACAGGGAGCCGCGACCGACAGGACGAATTCGGGAATGCCTTCGCCGATATATCCGTAGGCCCGAATGCAGCGCACCCAGACCATTCCGACGACGTGCCCTTCCGCTTGCGCGACCAGGCAGCGGTCGTCGGGAAGTGTGCCGAAATCCGCGATGTAGATGCGCAGCGACGGATGTTCGACGATCTGTCGCAGCAGGGGCGACGACGGGTCGCTGCGATAGATCGCGTCGTAGAGAAAATCGGCCAACAGCGGGAATTCCTCCCTGCGAATCGGACGTATCGTGAGTTCCATGCTTCGAAGATAGCGATTTTTTTTTGGGGGGGGGAGCGGATTTACGTTTGGTTACCCGTGCGGTTCAACGCTGGCGGCCGGTACTGCACGAGCTTCGGCGAGTTGCAGTCCGCCGCATGGGGCGGCGGCGAACTGTCGGCATCGCTGAGCGATGCCGTGCTTTTCCGATTGTAGACACACCAAAAAGGGATATGTCCCGAAAGAACATATCCCCTTTTGATGCTGCGAGTGCCGTGCCCGCTTATTTCTCGATCAGCGAGATCGATCGCTGGATGAACTCCGTCAGGTTTTTGCCTTTGAGCATCCCGTTGGTGAGCAGTGCCAGGTCGATGATCTGCCGCACGAGCGAATCCTTCTCGCCGATCTGGCGCAGCCGTTCGTTGCGTTCGTCGCGCAGCGTGACGACCTTCTTCGACAACTCCTCGCGCTGGTTTTTCTCCTCGGCGGTGAGCTCCTCTTCCTTTTTCTTGTCGATCGTCTCCTCGAACCGCTTCTCCTCTTGCACGGCGGCATCGATCTTCTTGGTGATCGATTTGAGTTTGTCGCCGTACTCCTTCTCGACGTTTTGGAGGATATCGATCACGATCGGGTGATTGCCGTTGACGACGAGGGTGAAATTATCGGGCATCTGACCGTAGAACTGGCTCATGCCTCCGCCGCTCATGGCGGCCATCTCCTTCATGCGGCGCATGAACTCGTTCTGCGTGATGACGACGGGCGCTTCGCCGGCTGCCATCGGCTCGAAGGCGATGTTGTAGTGGATCTTCTCGTCGTGCGGCATCTGCGCTTCGAAGACGGGGCGCAGAATCTCCTGCTGCGCCTCCGAGAGCGACATTTTGAGCGAGTCCTCCTTCTGGATCAATTTGTCCACGATGTCGCTGTCGACGCGCACGAAGCGCTGCTCCTTGTGCTTCGACTCGTACCAGTTGACGTAGTGGTTGTCGAGCGGGCCGTTCATTTCGAGCACGTCGTAGCCTTTGCCCTTCGCGGCTTCGAGGGCCGCGAGTTTAGCGACGGGGTCGTCGACGTAGAGGAAGACGAGCGTCTGGTGCTTGTCGGTCTGGTTGGCCTTGACCAGCTCCTCGTATTCGGCGGGCGTGAAGTATTTGCCGTCGGTATTCTTCCACAGCGTGAACGACTGCGCCTTTTCAGCGAATTTCTCATCGGTGAGGATTCCGTACTGGATGAAGATTTTCAGGTCGTCCCACTTCTTCTCGAATTCGGGGCGCATGGTGTTGAACAACTCCTGCAAGCGGTCGGCCACCTTGCGCGTGATGTAGTTCGAGATCTTCTTGACGTTCGAATCGCTTTGGAGATAGCTGCGCGAGACGTTGAGCGGGATGTCGGGCGAATCGATCACGCCGTGCAACAGCGTGAGGTACTCCGGTACGATTCCCTCAACCTGATCCGTCACGTAGACCTGGTTGGAGTAGAGCTGGATCTTGTTCTTCTGAATCTCGAAGTTGTTGCGGATCTTCGGGAAGTAGAGAATGCCCGTCAGGTGGAACGGATAGTCGATGTTCAGGTGGATCGAGAAAAGCGGCTCTTCGCCCGTCGGGTAGAGCTCGTGGTAGAATTCCTTGTACTGTTCTTCGGTGATGTCGGCCGGCTTGCGCATCCACAGCGGATCGGTGTCGTTGACGATGTTGTCCTTGTCGGTATCGACATACTTGCCGTCTTTCCACTCCTTGACCTTGCCGAAGGCGATGGGAACGGGCAGGAACCGGCAGTATTTGCGCAGCAATTCCTCGATTTTGGCCGCTTCGGCGTACTCCTTGGCCTCTTCGGAGAGGTGCAGGACGATCGTCGTCCCGCGGTCGTGCGCCTCGTCGCTCTCCTCCATCGAGAACTCGGGCGAGCCGTTGCACTCCCAATGCACGGTTTTGCTGCCCTCCTTGTAGGATCTGGTGATGATCTCCACTTTGTCCGCGACCATGAACGAAGAGTAGAACCCCAGACCGAAGTGGCCGATGATCGCCTGATCCTTGTACTTGGCCATGAACTCCTCGGCGCCCGAGAAGGCGATCTGGTTGATGTAGCGGTCGACCTCGTCGGCCGTCATGCCGATTCCGCGGTCGGTGATCGTGAGCAGCCGCTTGTCGGTGTCCACCGCAATGCGGATCGTCAGGTCGCCCAATTCACCCTGCATTTCGCCGCGCGAAGCCAGTGCTTTGAGTTTCTGCGTGGCGTCGACTGCGTTCGACACCAATTCGCGCAGGAAGATTTCGTGGTCGGAATAGAGGAATTTCTTGATGACGGGAAAGATGTTTTCGGTCGTCACCCCGATTTTACCGTTTGTCATAGTCGTATTCTGGTTTTAGTCTGTTTTTTCCGTTCGCGGAGAGATCAAACTATGTGCCAGCGCACGTTTCCTGCCAGAATGACAGCCAGAGACTGACAAAAACAAGACTGAGCTCTTGCTCAACCTCCTGCTTAATAGTTACACTTTAAGTGAAGCGTTTCAGCGTGGATGGTGACTTGCATAGCTTGATACGGTCTATGACCTTCAAATCGAAGTATTAAATCTGTTTCCGAAGGTTTATCCGGTGCTTGAATAGTCATTTTTCCGGAGGTTATAGAATAATCGGGATTACGAATGAAATACAGACTGTTATGACCTACATAAAACCTCCACTTATCTTGCATACGTTGATATGCAAAAGCTCCAACATTCTCTTCGCTTTTGAGAGAGAAAGTGATCTCTCTCAGCTCGTTGACCTTGAAATCCGTTTCGAGATTTGTTGCAGTAAATATAGGTGGTGCGGGATTGACGATGAGAGATGCCGAGACGCAGGAGGAATATGTCTCGGATAGAACGGTAATATCTATCGTCGAATAATTGCTTGCTTCTGACTTCTTAGAAGGTGCTGTGATTTCAATTGTTCCATTGTATCCACCGTCTGCGGAAGGTTCGAACTTAAGTAATTTATATTTCCAAGGTTCAGTAATAACTACCTCCAGTTTCAAATTCGTGGCTTCCGGTCCCGTTACGTTGAAATCGAATATTTTTACGTCTTTAGGAAAACAAGTGATCATCTTTTGAGAAAGATTGATGGTAAAAGGCGCAACGGGAGAATCTCCTTCCGATCCTTTTTGACAATTAGTAAGGAGCAAAAGAACGGCTAATCCGCATAAATACTTTTTCATAAGGGGCATGATTTGGGAGTTTCTCAAAAATAGTAAAATGTTTTATCATAAAAAATAAAACAAATAGTTTTTTTAGAGAAATCGCGATTCCTTCCCTACTTCATCGCCGCAGCGAGCGCCTCGACGAACCATTGCGGGGCGCGTGTCGGACGGTGCGTGTCGGCATGGAGAAAACCCAGCGCCGTCATGCCCGTGTTGAGCAGTTCGCCCTGCGAGTTGTAGACCTCGTATTCGAAACGGATGCGCGCCGTAGGCATTTCGCGCAGCAGGATGCGCACCGTAAGGCAGTCGTCGAAGAAAGCCGGACGTTTGTAGACCGACTGCACCTCCAGGATCGGCATGATGATGCCCTTTCGTTCCATGTCGGCGTAGGAGAGCCCCATCGAGCGCATCAGGTCGGAGCGCGCCTCTTCGTAGTAGCAGATGTAGTTCGAGTGGTGGACGAACCCCATTTGGTCGGTATGCTTGTACCAGACCCGGATTTTGGTGTCGTGTGTAATCATAGTGCGGTAAATTCGATAATGCTCTTTTCTTTGGTAAACGGCCGGTCCAGATGCGGCGCTCCTTCGGAAGGAATGAAGAGTCTCGCCGGTACACCGTCAGCCGTGACGGGATACTCGCCCGCAGGCGGCAGCAGCTTGTAGGGGTCGTCGATGCGGAGGGAGCCGCGGGCGACGTCGGCCATCAGCAGATAGGGATGTCCCAGCATACGGGCGGCGCGGGCCATCTCGGCGTGTTCGACGAGCGACCGGACGACGGTCGAACTGACCTTTTCGCCGCCGACGCTGAACGGTTCGATCCGGTACAGCCGCAACGTCGGCCGCTCCGATGAGCGCAGCGAACCGTAGTCGCCCTCCTTGTTGTGCCCGAAGTGGTGGTTATACCCCATTACGAGTGTTTCGACGCCCAGTTTTCCGATCAGGTCGCGGCGGATGAAATCGGCGGAACCCGTCCGGCTGAATTCGCGGGTAAAAGGGATGACGACCAGATTGTCGATGCCGGCCCGTTCGAGCAGCCAGGCCTTCTCGTCGAGCGTCGTGAGCAGGCGCAGATCGGTCTGTGTTTCGAGTACGATGCGCGGGTGGGGCGAGAATGTGACGACGATACTTTCGCCGTCGCGTTCGCGGGCGAAGCGGCGCACGGCCGCGAGCAACTCGCTGTGACCGCCGTGTACGCCGTCGAACGATCCGACAGTAGCCGCCGGATGGCGGAATGCGGGGAGCCGGTCGATTCCGTGGAAAACTTTCATCGTGCCTCGGTTCAGTCGTCGGTCGGGTTCTCCTCGTTCTCCTTGACGAAATAGGCGACCTTTTCGAGCAGTGTGGTGATGTCGTAGTTCTCGACCACGATGCCGCGCGGGAAGTTGAGCGGCCGCGAGGTGAAGTTGAGCACGCCCTTGATGCCGGCGTTGACGATCGGGACGACCAGTTCGTCGGCTACGCGCGAGGGAGACGAGACGATGACGATGTCGATGTCCTTGTCCTCGACCACCTCCTCGAATGTCTCCATATGGTGGCACGGAATGCCGTCGATCGTCTGGCCGACCTTCGCGGGGTCGATGTCGAACGCGGTGGTGATCTTCAATTTCAGACCGCGGCCGTTGAAATACTTGGTGATGGCCTGGCCGAGGTGTCCCATGCCGATGACGGCGATGTTGGTCACTGTGTCGCTGTCGAGGATGTTGCTGATGAAATCGATGAGCACCTTCACGTCATAGCCCTTCTTCGTGTCGCTCGAAAAGCCGATGAGCATCAGGTCGCGGCGCACCTGCACCGCCGTGATGCCGTGGATGCCGGCCAGCACGTGGGAGAAGATGTGGGTAATCCCCTGCTTGTGGCAGGAGAGCAGCGTACGGCGGTACTCGCTCAGCCGTTCGATCGTTTTTTCGGGGATATTGGAAGATGCCATGGTCGGATTATTCGAGCGTGATGGTATAGTTGTCGTTGTAGACGACACGCACCCATTCGGTGTTGACGCGGTTGCCGTCGGCCGTCCGCGTAAAGCGGTAAGGCGTCTGGAGCGGCGTGAAGGTCTCGTCGTCGAAAAAGCCGTTGATGTCGTCGAACATCGCCGAGCCGAACAGGACGGCCGCGTCGTACCCCCGATAGGAGTAGAGCGTCGGCAGCGAACCGAATGCGGAGATATAGCGGTTGTCGAAGGTGCGGATGCGTTCGTCGTCGCGTTTGGCGTGATAGGTCGAGATGAAGGTCACCCGATTCTTGAAAAAGAGGTTGCGGTCGATGTTGTCGAACCGGTTCCAGTGCGGGCCGCCGATGACGTCGTACTGCGGTGCGGAGTGGCCGCGGGCGATGATATTGCTGCTGGCCGAGGCCAGTGCGGCGAGGATCGAGTCGACCTCGGTCTCTTTGCCCGACAATACGACGAGCAGGGCGCTGTCGCGGGCCGAGAGGATGCTGCCGATGTTGCTGCCCTGCTCGTAGCGGAACGTTTCGTACCCCACGTCGGGAATCAGCGCCTTGACGGCCTGTTCGAACGCCGTGTCGGTGTGCTGGCTGTAAATCAGTACGACCCTGCGGCCGCTGTTGAGCGGCCGGGCGAGTTTCGCGTATTTCCGGGCGGGATCGGGCGCCATTTGGAAGAGGACGTCGCTGTGCGTATGGTCGATCGTCGCCAGCGGCGAAACGACCGGAATACCCTCCTGCTCGGCGATGCGCAGGACAGGTGCCAGTTCGTCTTCGTACACGGGGCCGACGATCAGTTGCGAGCGGGCGAGAGTGCTGTCGGCGACGAGTGTCGCGACCTTCGCGGGATCGTGCGCCGTGTCGAAAACGTCGAGCCGTACCGACCGGCCGTCGCGGCGGAGCCGGTCGACGCCCAGCAGGAATCCCTGATAGAATTCGGTATAGCTGGCATTGGGGCGCCCGTCGGTCGTGGCGGGCAGCAGCAGCGACAAGCGGAGCGCGGCGTCCGGCGCGAGCGTCAGGAGTTTTTCGGCGGGCGGCCGCACCGTCAGCGTGTCGGCCGGTTGCTCGGCGGTGGCGGGTACATCGGCCGTCGGCAACTTGATGATCGCACCGGCTTTGAGCGTTGCGGACGAAAGGCCTTCGTTGAGTTCCGAGAGCGTTTGCTCCGTAGTCCGGTTGGTGTGGGCGAGCGAATACATCGTATCGCCCGGTCGGACGACGTAATAGCGGAAACCGTCGGTCGGAACGCTGTTCAGCTTCTCCTTGTACTCTTCCAATTCGGCGAGATTCTCGGCGTTGCTGGTCTTGCCCACCTCCTTTTTCCGTACCAGCAGCGTGCCGCCGATCGTCAGGTGCGTAGGATCGAGATTCTCGTTATCCTCCAGCAGCGTCTCGACCGAAATGCCGTAGCGCTTCGAAATGGCGTAGAGCGTCTCGTGCGCCTCCACCGTATGCAGAATGAACTTTTTGCGGAGTTTCTTCTCCTGTCTGGCCGTGAGCGGCGCTTCGTCGGGTTGCATCTGCGGGGCGGGAACCGGAATTTTGACGTTCTGGTCGGCTTTCAACACGTCGGCCATCGTCGGATTGTACGCCACGAGCGTCTGCTCGCTCACGCCGTAGAGCCGCGCGATCGAGTAGAGCGTCTGGCCGGGTTGCACGGTGTGGATGTAGAACTTCTCGCCGCCGATATAGACGATCGTCTCCGACTTCTGCGACTGCGGAGCCGACGCCGATACGGGCGTCAACCCGATGCAGAGACATGCCGCCGTTATGAGAATCGGTCTGTACATACGCATCTAACGTTTCTTCTCCTTCGAGCCGCGCAGCCGGATTTCGGTGATGACCTTTTTCGTGTAGAGCGGGAAATCGCCGTTCATCATCCAGTTGTAGTAGCTCGGTTCCGACTCGAATATTTCGGCTACGCAGCGGCCTTTGTACTTTCCGAAACCGAAGACCTCCTCCCCTTTCTCGTTATAGAGAATGCGTCCGGCGTAGTCGGCCGACTCGTTGCGCGTGGAGAATTCGGCCAGGAAATCGATGTCGTTTTCCAGGTTGTCGTAGCGGTCCAGCTGCGCTTTGAGCACCTCGTAGGTCGCCAGCGTATCGGCTTCGGCCGAATGGGCGTTCGTGAGGTCCTTGTCGCAGTAGAACTTGTAGGCGGCTACGAGCGTACGCTGCTCCATTTTGTGAAAGATGTTCTGCACGTCGACGAAGCGGCGCCGCTTGAAGTCGACGCTGATGCCGGCGCGCATGAACTCCTCGACGAGCATCGGCAGGTCGAAACGGTTGGAGTTGAATCCTCCGAAGTCGCAGCCGGCGATGAACTGTTCGAGCGACCGGGCGATCTGCGCGAAGGTCGGACAATCCTTCACATCCTCGTCGGTGATGCCGTGAATGGCGGTCGCCTCTTCGGGGATGTGTATGCCGGGGTTGATCTTGCGGGTCTTGACGATCTCCTCGCCGTCGGGCATCACCTTGACCATCGAGATCTCGACGATACGGTCTTTGGCGGTGTCGACGCCGGTGGTTTCCAGATCGAAAAAGACGATGGGACGTTTGAGGTTCAGTTTCATGCTTCGGTCTTTTTGCGGAACAGTCCGCGGATCAGGTCGAGCGCCTCGGCGGCGTTGCTACGGAAGGTGTCGGAGGCGTCCTTCACCTTGTCCGCGACGGCGTCGCCCAGCACCTCTTCGAACGTGTCGAGTACGCGGGTGCAGACCTCTTCGGCATAGCCGGTGCGGCGGGCTACTTCGCCGATCAATTCACGTTTGTTCATCGTCGTCAGGCATTGATCATCATCGGCATGAGCAGCATCAGCGTGTCGCTGGACTGCTTTTCGTCATAAACGGGCTTGAAAACGCCCGCACGGGTAGAATCGGCCAGCTCGATCACCACCGTCGGCGTCTCGATGTTCGAGAGGATCTCGACGAGGAAGGTCGACTTGAACCCGATGGTGATCGACTGTCCGTCGTAACTGCACGAGATCGTCTCGTTGGCCGACATCGAGTAGTCGATGTCCTGCGCCGTGAGGTTGATCTTGTTGTCGGCGATGTCCATGCGGATGAGGTTGGTCGCCGGATTCGAGCAGACGGCCACGCGCTTGATGCCATTGACCAGTTCGATGCGGTCGATGAGCACCTTGTTGGGGTTGGCCGTCGGGATGACGGCGTTGTAGTTGGGATAGCTGCCCTCGATCAGACGGCACACCAACGTGTGGTTTTTGAGGTTGAAGAGCACGTTCTTCGAGTCGAACGACACCTTGACCGGCGCTTCCTCTTTGAGCAGCATGCCTTTGAGCAGGTTCGCCGGTTTCTTGGGCAGGATGAAAGCCGCCGTCAGCTCGCTCGGCTGCTCCGAGGAGTACTTCACCAACTTGTGGGCGTCGGTGGCCACGAACGTGATCGACGCGGGCTCGATGTTGATGTAGACGCCGTTCATGATCGGACGCAGTTCGTCGTCGGCCGTGGCGAAGATCGTCTTGTTGATACCGTTTACGAGCGTGTCGACGTCGAACGTCAGCTCCTTCTTGTCCTCCGCGAGCGCGGGCAGCGCCGGATAGCTCACGGCACTGGCGCCGGGAATCGAAAGCGAACCGCTTTTCCAGTTGAGTTTGATCTCGAAAGTCTGGTCGTTGCAGTCGATCGTCAGCGGAATTTCGGCGAACTCTTTGAGCGAGTCGAGCAGCTGCTTGGCGGGGGCGGCGATCATCCCTTCGCTCTCGACGTTGTCGACGGTGATCTGCCCGACGAGCGTGGTTTCCAGATCGGAGGTGGTCACTTTCAGTTGGTCGCCCTTCAACTCCATGAGGAAATAGTCGAGGATCGGCAGCGTGTTCTTATTGCTGATTACTTTACCGGTGGTCGCCAGCAGCGACAGAAGCGCGGAACTTGATACGGAAAATTTCATGTTGAGTCTCTATGATTTGATAATTCTTGATATGCTTGCGTTTGTACGGATCAGATCGTCGCCAGCTTGTCGAGCGCCATGCGGATCATCCGTTTGACGAACGGTTTGTAGTCGGTGCAGGCGTCCAGCGCGATGCGCTGTGCGATGATCGTGCAGATCGTCGCGGCGCGGTGCCCCATGAGCGAGGCCATGCCTGCGAGCGCCGAGCTCTCCATCTCGAAGTTGGTGATGCGGCGGCCTTCGTACTCGAACGATTCGATCTTCTCGTTCAGGTGCGCGTCGGCCGGTTCGAGGCGCACCCAGCGTCCCTGCGGGGCGTAGAAACCCGGTGCGGCGATGGTGATACCTTCACGTGTCGAGTCGCGGAACAGGTCGAACAGCCCCTCGTCGGCCACGGCGAAATAGGGCTTCGGCAGCAGGTCGCTCCATCCCGTGTGGCGCATGAATGCCTGCTCGTATTCCAGATTGCAGACCTCGTTGCGGCCCTTGTAGTAGTTGAGCAGGCCGTCGAAGCCGATCGACATGCGCGAGAAGACCGCCTCGCCCACCTTGATGTCGGGCTGGATGGCTCCCGACGTGCCGAGCCGAAGGAGCGTAAGCCGCCGAAGTTCGGGCTTGACCTGTCGGGTTTCGAAGTCGACATTGGCCAGCGCGTCGAGCTCCGTGACGGAGATGTCGATGTTGCCGA
The DNA here is from genome assembly GCF_006542665.1 of Alistipes communis. NCBI lineage: Bacteria > Pseudomonadati > Bacteroidota > Bacteroidia > Bacteroidales > Rikenellaceae > Alistipes > Alistipes communis. The sequence continues at coordinate 2,934,670 of NZ_AP019735.1, read as the reverse complement.
TGCCGATGCCTGTCGACAGGACGGTCATACGTTTGCCTTTATAGGTGCCTGTGACGGTGTTGAACTCACGGTTGGAGACGTTGCATTCGCGCGTATCGAAAAAGGAGGCTACCAGCTCCACGCGGCCCGGATCGCCCACCAGAATGACGGTGTCGGCCAGCTGCTCGGGACGGAGGTGCAGATGGAAAATGGAACCGTCGTCGTTGATAATCAACTCGGAAGAGGGGATCGTTCTCATAATGGTCGCGTTTTAATTTTCATAATTGGCATAAAAGTAATATTTTTACCTCGAATTGCAAAACAAACCCGTCGATTTCTTTCAATTTATATAGGTGTAAAACAAGTTCAGACATGACACTCATCAAATCCATCTCGGGTATCCGCGGTACGATCGGCGGCCGCCCGGGCGACAATCTGACCCCGCTCGACATCGTGAAATTCACCACTGCCTACGTCCGTTTTCTGGGCGAGCGCAAACAGGGCCGCCTGCGGATCGTCGTCGGCCGCGACGCACGTCTTTCGGGCGAAATGGTGGGCGACCTGATCGAGGGCGCCCTGCTCGGCTGCGGCGCCGACGTGGTCAACGTGGGGCTCTGCACGACGCCCGGTGTGGAGCTGGCCGTCACGGCCCACGAGGCCGACGGCGGCATCATCATTACCGCCTCGCACAATCCGCGCCAATGGAACGCGTTGAAACTGCTCGATGCCGACGGCGAGTTCCTCTCCGATGCCGAGGGCAAGCGCGTGTTGGAGTTGGCCGAACGAAGCGACTTCGAATTTCCCGAGGTTGACGCACTGGGGCATGTGCTTTCGCGCGAATCGTTCAACGACGAACATATCCGTCGGGTGCTCGCCCTGCCGCTGGTCGATGTCGACGCCGTGCGGCGCAAACGCTTCAAGGTGGTGGTCGACGCCGTCAACTCGGTGGGAGGCATCGTGATCCCGAAGCTGTTGCGCGAGTTGGGCTGCGAGGTCGTGGAACTCAACTGCGAGCCTACGGGCGAGTTCGCCCACAATCCGGAACCTCTGCCCGAGAATCTGACGGAGATCGCCGCGGCGGTCGTCCGCGAGAAGGCCGATCTGGGCGTGGTGGTCGATCCCGACGTCGACCGGCTGGCCTTCGTGAGCGAGGACGGCTCGATGTTTGTCGAGGAGTATACGCTGGTGGCCGTGGCCGACTACGTGTTGTCGCACCGCAAGGGCGATACGGTCTCGAACCTCAGTTCGTCGCGGGCGCTGCGCGATGTGACCGAGCGTCGTGGCGGCCGTTATCACGCTTCGGCCGTGGGCGAAGTCAACGTCGTGGCGAAGATGAAGGAGGTCGGCGCCGTCATCGGCGGCGAAGGCAACGGCGGCGTGATCTATCCCGAACTGCACTACGGCCGCGACGCGCTGGTGGGCGTGGCGCTGTTCCTGACCTATCTGGCGCAGACAGGGCTGAGGATGACCGCATTGCGTGCCACCTATCCCGCCTACTACGCATCGAAGAACAAGATCGCCCTGACGCCGGCCATCGATGTGGATAAAGTCCTGCGTGAGATAAAGGATCGTTATGCCGGTGAACAGGTGAACGATATAGACGGCGTGAAAATCGATTTCGCGGAGAATTGGGTACACCTGCGCAAGTCCAATACCGAGCCGATCATCCGCATCTATACCGAGGCACGGTCGATGGCCGAAGCCGATGCGCTGGCGCAGCGGTTCATCGGCGAACTGCGCGAAATTTGCAACCTGTAAAACGACATACGATTATGGAAAAGGTTCTCGATTACATCCGCTCGCACCGCGACGCCTTCGTCGAAGAGTTGTTCGAGGTGCTGCGCATCCCGTCGATCAGCGCGCAGACGGAACACCGCGGGGATATGGTGCGCTGTGCCGAACATCTGGCGGCAGCGCTCGTCAAGGCCGGTGCCGACCACGCCGAGGTGATGCCCACCGAGGGGAATCCGGTGGTCTTCGCCGAGAAGATCGTCGACCCCAAGGCCAAAACGGTGCTGGTCTACGGCCATTACGACGTGATGCCGGTCGATCCGCGCGAGGAGTGGACGACCGAGCCGTTCGAACCCGTCGTGCGCGACGGCCGCATCTGGGGGCGCGGAGCCGACGACGACAAGGGGCAGTCGTTCATGCACATCAAGGCGTTCGAGGCGATGTGCGCGACCGGACAACTGCCCTGCAACGTGAAGTTCATGCTCGAAGGCGAAGAGGAGATCGGTTCGCAGAGTCTCTACAAATTTTGCCGTGAGCAGAAGAGACTGCTGAAATCGGATGTTATTCTGGTCTCCGATACGTCGATGATTTCGATGGATACACCTTCGATTACCTGCGGGTTGCGTGGTTTAACTTATATGCAGGTAGAGGTGACGGGACCGGACAAGGATTTGCATTCTGGACTTTTCGGCGGTGCGGTGGCCAATCCAGCCAACGTGCTGGCGCGGCTGGTCGCTTCGCTGGTCGACGACGAGGGGCGCGTGACGATTCCCGGATTCTACGACGACGTGCGCGAACTGTCGGCCGCCGAACGGCGTGCGCTCAACAAGGCGCCGTTCCGTCTGGCCGACTACAAGCGGTCGCTGCACATCGGCGACGTGGCGGGCGAAGCGGGTTATACGACCATGGAGCGTACGGGCGTGCGCCCGTCGCTCGACGTGAACGGCATCTGGGGCGGTTATATCGAGGAGGGAACCAAGACGATCATTCCGGCGCGTGCGTCGGCCAAGATCTCGATGCGGCTGGTGCCGAATCAGGATTTCCGTAAGATCGCCAAGCTCTTCGAGCGGTATTTCCGCGCCATTGCGCCCCGCAGCGTGAAGGTCGACGTGCGGTTCCTGCACGGCGGCGCGCCCTACGTCTCGCCGACCGACCTGCCCGCCTATAAGGCAGCCGAGAAGGCCGTCGAAGCCACCTTCGGCAAGAAGCCCCTGCCCTTCTATTCGGGCGGTTCGATTCCGATCGTGAGTGCTTTCGAGGAGATTCTGGGTGTGAAGTCTATTTTGCTGGGCTTCGGTTTGTCGCGGGACGCGATCCACTCGCCCAACGAGAGTTTCGGATTGGATCAGTTCCAGCGCGGTATCGAGACGATCCCCTATTTCTACCGTTATTTCGCGGAAATGTAGGAGCGAACGTTTTCAACGAAACACCCCCGGCCGAATCGTTCGGCCGGGGGTGTTTCGTTGAAAACGCTACCCTTTCGTCGACGGTTATTCGCCCGCGAAATTGCTGCGAATGTAGTCCTCTGCGGTGAATGTCTTGCCGCCGGGCGAGGCATTGGTGAAACGCTCCTTCGTGTCGATCATGGCCGGAAGCCGCTCGCCTACCTGTTGCGTGAGAAACTGGTCGATGGCATCGCGGTAGTTGTTCATCGGCACCGTGGCCAATGCATGGTCGGCACCCTCCACCGAGTAGAAATAATAGGGCGATTTCATGTCGGAGAGTTGTCGTGCGATGTAGTCCGATCCGAAGATCCCTGCGCCGCCCATCCGCAGCGCCCTGTAGGGAACGTTGGAGTCGGCGTCGCCATGGAAGAGCATGATCGGCGCAGGAGCGCGTTTCCAAGTCAAATCGTCGGCCATGTCGACGACGGCACCGGCGAAAGAGATCACGCCGGCGTAATCGAACCCGTCGGGCAGTTTGGCCGTCAGCGGATTTTCATTGGCGATGAAATAGGCTCCTTGCAGGACAGTGATCGCTCCGGCGCTCGATCCGCAGGCGACGATCCGCGCGGGATCGATCCCCCACTCCGCAGACTTCCCTGCGACGAAACTCGTCGCGTCGTATAGATCCTCGACGGCCATGAGTACCGTTTGAGGAAGCAGTTGCGGGAACGTTTCGGGCGAGAGTTTGCCGGCGGCGAGCGGCTCTTTCAGGCCGAGCCGGTAGTCGATCGAAACGACGGTGTACCCTTGTTCGCGCGCCATGTATTCGAAGAATGGGCGGTACGATTCGGCGTCGCGCGTGCCGCTGATGAAGGCGCCGCCGAAGACGAAGATCATGCAGGGCTTTTTTGCGTCGATTTCGGCTGCGGGGGTGTCGGTATAACGGTCGAGCCGCAGCGAGTCGCCGCCCTTGACCGAATAGACGAAGGTGTCGCACGAGACCGTGTCGGTGTCGGAGACCGTGCGGCCGCATCCTGCCGGCAGCAGGCCGAGCATCGATATCAACAGAAGAATGTTTCGCATAGCTACACGTATTTGTGGATTACATCATCTCTTCATAGGCGTACTGCACGGCACGATTGAGCTGTTGCACGAAAGGCGCGGTCTTGCGGAACTCGGCGAGCGTGCGTTCCAGCAGGTCGTCGCCCGCGAGGAAATCGTCGCCGAACGGACGGCAGAGCGCTACTTCCTTCAACCGCAGCAGTTCGTCGTAGGGCGAGTCCGTCGGAAACCCTGCGGGCGTGCGCCTCAGTCGCTGCGATTCGTCGAGCGCGAATCCTTCGGCGCGCCGGATGTTCCCGACAAATTCCGCGCCATTGTCCAGAATCTCCTCGCGTACGCTTCGGAGCACCGTGGGATGCGGCATATGGAGTCCGGAAAAAAGCATGTGGCTGCCGACGAGTCCCTCTTCGGCGGCGCCTTCGAGGTGGAAATAGTAGCCCGCATACCCCGCTTTTTTACCGTGCGGTGCGACGTAGATGCCCTGCCAGGTCTTGTAAGGCGATTTGTCGCGGCTGAAACGCACGTCGCGGTAGATGCGGTAGGTACAGTCCTTCGCGGTCAGCCCCTCGACCGAGGGGTCGAACGAGGCGATTCCCTCGATCAACCCTTCGGCGAAGCTGCGGACACGCTCCTGCAATTGCAGCCATTCGGCGCGGTGCGCCTCGAACCATGCGCGTTCGTTGTGAGCGTGCAGTTGCCGCAGGAATTCGACGACCGCCTTCATGCTACCAGGCGAAAAGCGGATATTGCGACATCAGTGCGTTGACCTCCTTGCGGACGGCAGCGATGTTGGCCTCGTTTTCGGGGTCGTGCAGTACGCGGTCGATCAACTCCACGATCAACTCCATCTTGTCTTCTTTCAGGCCGCGCGTGGTGATCGCGGGCGTACCGAAACGCAGGCCCGAGGTCTGGAACGGCGAGCGGCTGTCGAACGGCACCATATTCTTGTTGGTGGTGATGTCGGCCGCGACGAGGCATCGCTCGGCCAGCTTGCCCGTCAATTCGGGGAATTTCGTCCGCAGGTCGACCAGCATCAGGTGGTTGTCCGTACCGCCCGAAACGATTTTGTAGCCGCGTTTGACGAAGGCTTCGGCCATGGCCTTGGCATTCTTCTGCACCTGCGCCTGGTACTCCTTGTATTCGGGTGCGAGCGCTTCGCCGAAAGCGACGGCCTTGGCGGCGATCACGTGTTCGAGCGGGCCGCCCTGAATGCCGGGGAAGACGGCCGAGTTGAGCAGTTGCGACATCTTCTTGACGACGCCTTTGGGCGTGGTGTAGCCCCACGGATTGTCGAAATCCTTGCCCATGAGGATGATGCCTCCGCGCGGGCCGCGCAGCGTCTTGTGCGTCGTCGAGGTGACGATATGGGCGTATTTCACGGGGTTGTCCAGCAGGCCGGCGGCGATCAGTCCGGCCGTGTGGGCCATGTCGATGAGCAGCAGCGCGCCCACCTTGTCGGCGATTTCGCGCATACGTTTGTAGTCCCATTCGCGCGAATAGGCCGAGGCGCCGCCGATGATGAGCTTCGGACGGTGTTCCAGCGCCTTGCGTTCCATGTCTTCGTAGTCGATCGTGCCGGTCTGCTCGTTGAGTTGGTACCCGACGGCGTTGAAATACATGCCCGACATGTTGACCGCCGAGCCGTGCGACAGGTGTCCGCCGTGCGCAAGATCGAGCCCCATGAAGGTGTCGCCCGGTTTGAGAACGGCGAAGAAGACCGCCATGTTGGCTTGTGCGCCCGAATGGGGCTGCACATTGGCGTATTCGGCTCCGTAGAGACGGCAGACGCGCTCGATGGCCAGCGTCTCGACCCGATCGACGACCTCGCAGCCGCCGTAGTAACGGGCGCCGGGATAGCCTTCGGCGTATTTGTTGGTCAGCACCGACCCCATTGCCTCCATGACCTGGTCGCTGACATAGTTTTCCGAGGCGATCAGCTCGATGCCTTCCGTCTGGCGCTTGCGCTCGGCGCCGATCAAATCGAAAATCTGAGAATCTCTTTTCATAATATGTGTTAAGCGTGATTTATCTTCCGGCGGTCGCGGACGAAGCCCGGATTGCGGCGCTTTATCCTCGGGCAAAGATACGCAATCCGAATTATTTTACTACCTTTGTCAACGGAATTTTATCAACAACTCTATAACAATTACTGAAAAGAGACATGAAATTACTGGAAGGAAAAGTCGCAGTCGTGACGGGCGCCGCCCGCGGTATCGGCAAGGCGATCGCATTGCAGTTCGCCAAGGAAGGCGCGAATGTTGCATTCACCGATCTGGCGATCGACGAGAACGGAAAAGCCACCGAGGCGGAGATCGCCGCGCTGGGCGTGAAGTGCAAGGGTTACGCCTCGAACGCCGCCGATTTCGAGCAGACGCACGAAGTCGTGAAACGGATCGTCGAGGAGTTCGGCCGGATCGATATTCTGGTGAACAACGCCGGTATTACGAAAGACGGTCTGATGATGCGCATGAGCGAGGCGCAGTGGGATGCCGTGCTGACGGTCAACCTGAAATCGGCCTTCAACTTCATCCACGCCGTGACGCCGGTCATGGCCCGTCAGAAGTCGGGTTCGATCATCAACATGTCGTCGGTGGTGGGCGTGAGCGGCAACGCCGGCCAGTGCAACTACTCGGCGTCGAAAGCCGGCATGATCGGTCTGGCCAAGTCGATCGCCAAGGAGATGGGCCCGCGCGGCATCCGCGCCAACTGCATCGCTCCGGGATTCATCATCACGGACATGACCGACAAGTTGCCCGACGAGGTCAAGGAGGGCTGGTACAAGCAGATCCCGCTGCGACGCGGCGGTACGCCCGAAGATGTGGCCAAGGTGGCCCTGTTCCTCGCGTCGGACCTGTCGTCGTACGTCAGCGGCCAGGTCATCCACTGCTGCGGCGCGATGAACTGCTAACCGTCGGCAGCGAATCACGATACGGACGAGGTGGAGGGCCGCACGCTCTTTCACCTCGTTTGCTTTTAACGAACAGGATATGAAACGATTGATTCTTTGGATGGCGTCGCTCGCCGGCGGTTTCCTCCCCGTTGCGGCGCAGCCTTACGGGATTGCGAATCCCGATGCCCGGACGCTGGGCATGGGCGGCATCGAGACGGTGACATCGGCCGATGCGTATGCCGTCTTCAACAATCCCGCGGCGGGGCTTTTCGGCCGGCAGAAGGCGCAGGTGGCGACTTCGTTCTTTACCCTTTCGGACAAGACGACCTACTCCGCCGCCGGTTACTACAAGTTCAACATGCAGCATTTGCTCGCCGGCGGCTGGCGAACGTTCGGGTTCGACGAACGTTTGAAGGACAAGTCGGTGTCGCTGGCTTATGCCTATCGGCTGAACGACATCGTGGCGTTGGGTCTGACGGCCGATTACGCGCGTTTCGTGCGAGAGCGGAGCGGCAATGCGTTCTCGGCGGGCATTACGGCGCAGGCGGTCGTGCCGTTCGAGCGGGGCGAGAACTACTCCGCGCTGCGGCTGGGCGCCAAACTGACGGGGATCGGCGGATTTCTGGACGGTCCTGCGGAGATGAAGCTGCCGGTCGCATTCGCGGCGGGCGCCGCCTACGATTTGTTTCTGAGCGATGCCCATGCGCTGACCTTCGCCGGCGAGTGCCGCTATACTTTTTCACCTGTTGCGGCGCGCGGCGTGGAGGGAGGCATCGGCATGGAGTACAGCCTGATGCAGTTGCTGCAATTCCGCGTGGGGTATCACGGCGGCGAGTCGCGGCTGTACTACCCCGACTATTTTTCGCTGGGCGTCGGCGTGCGGTTCATGCATCTCTGTTTCGACGCGGGATATACCGTGGCCAAGAAGGCTTCGCCCATGCACAATGCCTATTCGTTTACGATCGGGTTGGATTTTTAAGATCGTTGAGCAATCCTTCGCAGGCGTCTTCGAGCAGGTCGAGCACCAGTTCGAACCCTTCGTGCCCCTCGTAATAGGGATCGGGAACATGATCCCACTGCGGACTGTGGCGGCAGAACTCCGTCATGCGGTGGATTTTGCCGGCCAGTTCGCGCGATGGCGCGAGCCGGTGGGCCGTTTCGTAGTTGTTGTCGTCCATGACGACGATGCGGTCGAACCGTTCGAAGTCGGCTTCGTGCAGCGGACGGGCGCGGTGCGTGAGTTCGTAACCGCGCCGGGCGGCGGCACGCCGCATCCGCGGATCGGGCAGGTTGCCGGCGTGTCCCGAATAGGTGCCGGCCGAATCGGCTTCGATGCTGTCGCTCAGCGCTTGGCGAGCGACCTGCGTGCGGAAAATCTCTTCGGCGGCCGGAGAGCGGCAGATATTGCCCAGGCAGACAAAAAGGATTCTGGTTTTCATCGGAGGACAAAGATAGTGCAAGCCGAGGGCAGAACCAAATTTATTTGGTTTTGCCGAGGCGCCGCCTATCTAAGCGGGGCTTGTCCCCGCAAAGTGCGCAAGCCGAGGGCAGAACCAAATTTATTTGGTTTTGCCGAGGCGCCGCCTATCTAAGCGGGGCTTGTCCCCGCAAAGTGTGCAAGCCGAGCGCAAAAGCAAATTTGTTTGCGGTCCTACCGAGGCACCGCTTGTCTGAGCGGAAACCTATCTTCCGCAAAGTGCGTATGCCGGGTGCAGAACATTCCTGCTGATTTTGGCGCAGGCGATATCTCCGCCCTGTCCGAATCCGATCGATCCGGCGGTTCGGCGGAAACGATGCGGGCGGCCGACCGGCTCGTAGGCCCGTCGTGTTTCTCCCTCCGACTCTGCATAAAGGAGTTTCCAGACAGGAATAAGATGTAGATAACAGTGGTCTTTTTGAATATTATTCGGACTTTGCGAGGGGACGGTCTGTTGAAAAATTCGTATCTTTGCACGGTGCAATGATGTATTATAAATTCATTGGATTATGATGACACTGAAAAATTTTCTGGCGCTGACAGCCCTTTCGCTGGCATTCGGCACCGTATCGGCTCAGACCGAGGAGGCGGCCTTGCCGCGAAAGGTATCGAACGTCGAAGTGCTCGATCTCGAAGGAAAGCCCGTGACGCTTCCGTACTGGGGTGAAAAGAACCTGATGATCTTCTATGTCGATCCCGACCACCATAAGCAGAACGAGGATTTCACCGTTGAACTGGAAAAGAACCACCGTGCCGAAAGCGACAAGATCCACGGCTTCGGCGTGATGAATCTCAAAGACGCGCCGATGGTGCCCAACAGCATGGCCCGTTCGATGGCGCGCAAACGTACTGCGACCAACGGTGCGACTGTGCTCGCCGATCAGACACATGCCCTGAGTACGGCGTGGAATCTGGGCGACTGCAACAACAAGTTCGTGCTGATGTTCGTCACCAAGGAGGGCGAGTTGGTCTTCCTGCGCAAAGGGGTGCTTTCGGATGCCGACAAGGAGGCCTTTTACGAGGTGTTAGAGAACTATAAATAAATGGTATTTAGAAGGTTTCTCCCTGCCGTCGTCTGCTGTTTTCTGCTACTCTCCGCCCGTGCGCAACAGGATACGCTCTGTGTGCGCGGCGGCGATACGTTGCGTTACCGGTATACTCCGCTGCCCGCGACTGCGCCGGCTGCCGAGACGCAGCAGCAGCCGAAACGCAAGGACAATTTCTGGAGCCGGATCTTCCACGGCAACGTCGACCGCACGTTCGAGAAGAAGATCGATTTCAGTTTTATCGGCGCACCGAACTATTCCAAAGAGGCGAGCGTGGGGATCGGCGTGCTGGCGTCGGGACTCTACCGCGTGGATCGCACCGATTCGCTGACGCCTCCGTCGGACGTGTCGTTCTTCGGCAACTTCTCGTTGTCGGGTTTCTATATGTTCGGCGTGAGCGGCAACACGCTCTTCAACCACAACCGCTCGCGGGTGATCTACGAGGTGTCGTTCGGTTCGAAGCCGCTCGAATTCTGGGGCATAGGCTATGAGGCGGGGCGGTTCAACCAATCTGCCGACTACATCCGCAAACAGGTGAAGTTCGACGCCGGCTATCTGTATGAGGTGTGGAGACACCTGTATGTCGGCGGGTCGGTTCTTTTCTCCCATACGAAGGGTACGGATTTCGACGACCGGGGCATAGACTATCTCGCGGGGCAGAAGTTGCACTACACCTTGTCGGGGATCGGCATGACGCTGCAATACGACTCGCGCGATTTCATCCCCGCTCCCGAGCGCGGTACCTTTTTGATGGTCAAGCAGGTTATCTACCCCAAGGGGTTGGGAAACAGCGGCAAGACGCTCTACAAGACCACCGCTACGGCCGACTATTACCAGCGTCTGTGGCGCGGCGCCGTGCTGGCCACGGATATTTTCGGCGAATTCAACAGTTCGGGAATGCCGTGGTGCATGCTGGCGGAGCTGGGCGGCGGTTACCGGATGCGCGGGTATTATCTGGGACGTTATATCGACAACAACATCCTTTCTTGCCAGATCGAGTACCGTCAGCGTATCTGGCGGCGCATCGGTTGCGCCGTGTGGGGCGGTGCGGGCAATGTCTTTTCGTCGTTCGAACGTTTCCGCTGGGATCAGACGCTGCCCAACTACGGGCTGGGTCTGCGCTGGGAGTTCAAACGCCGCGTGAACGTGCGTATCGACTACGGTTTCGGCCGCAAGACCAGCGGTCTGGTTTTCAATATTAACGAAGCTTTCTGACACTCATGGAACAGACCGGCAAAGCATTCCTGCGAAGCAGTCGTCACGCTGCGTTACTGGCGCTCTGCTATTTTGCGGCCGTGATGATACCGAACTGCATCCTGTTTTTTACGGAGCCCTATTCGATCTGGTCGAAGGCCGCGCTGCTGACGCTGCCGGCCGGAGGCTATCTGCTGTGGAGCGTCGCATTCCGTCGTTCGGGAATCGCCGTGTGGCTGAGTTTTCCGGTGATCTTTTTCTGCGCCCTGCAAATCGTGCTGCTCTACCTGTTCGGGAATTCGGTCGCGGCGACCGATATGTTCATCAATATCGTCACGACCAACCCCGGCGAGGCGACGGAGTTGCTGAGCAACATCTATCCCTCGGTGATTCTGGTCTGTGTCATCTATCTTCCGCTGTTATGGACGGCAACCGTGCATGTGCGGCGTAAGGTCGACTTTTCGCCTCGTTTCCGCCGCCGGACGGCCGTGGTCGGAGGCGTGTTGGCGCTCGTCGGGGCGGGATTGCTGATTCCGGCCTATCAAACGAAACGGCATGTGCTCCGCAACGAGATCTTTCCGGTCAACGTGGCCTACAACGTCGTGCTCTGTGCGCGCGAATACGTCAAGATCGAGAATTACGACCGCACGTCGGCAGGGTTCCGCTATCATGCCCGCCGTACGGCGAAGGCCGACAAGCGGGAGATCTACGTCTATGTGATCGGCGAAGCGTCGCGTGCCGCCAATTGGGAGCTGTACGGTTATGACCGTCCCACGAATCCCCGCTTGAAGGCATTGGGAGACGAGATCGTCGTGTTCCGCAACATGCTTACGCAGAGCAATACCACGCACAAGAGCGTGCCGATGATCCTCTCGTCTGTCCGGACGAACGAACACGACGAACTCTTCCGTCGCAAGGGACTGCCCGCGCTCTTCAACGAAGCGGGCTTCCGCACGTGGTTTCTTTCGAACCAGTCGCCGCAGGGGGCGATGATCGACAAATTGGCGCGCGATGCCGACAGCCTTATCTATATGGGGCATCCGCGTTACGACATGCAGCTGCTCGACACGATGAAACGCATCGTCGAGGCCGATACGGAGAACGACCTGCTCTTCATCCTGCATTGTTACGGGTCGCATTTCAGCTATCACCAGCGTTATCCGCGCGAGGCAGCCTACTTTCTGCCCGACGACGACGTGGCCATCGAACGGCAGCACAAGCAGAAGATATGGAACGCTTACGACAATTCGATCCGTTATACCGACACCTTTCTGTCGTCGGTGATCGGGTATCTCGCATCGCTCGATGCGTGCAGCGCATTGCTTTACAGCGCCGACCACGGCGAGGACATGCTCGACGACGATCGGGAACGTTTCCTACACGCCTCGCCTACGACGACCTGCTGGCAGCTGCACGTCGCTTCGCTGGCGTGGTTTTCGGAGGATTACAAGCGGGTGTTTCCCCAACAGGCGGCCGCTGCCGCCAGCCATGAAAACGCTCCGGCGACGACACATGCGCTTTTTCAGACCATCGCCGACATCGCCCGTATCGAGGCAGATTACGTTTACAGGGAGGCGTCGCTGGCAAGCCCCTCCTACGATACGACGGTGCGGCGCTGTTACCTCAACGATCACAACCGTGCCGTACCGTTCCGTGCGACGGGACTCAACGGGACCGACCTTGCCTATTTCCGTCGGCGGGGTATCGAATTGTAGCGGGGTTCGGTCGGGGTTGCACGCGGAGCGGAACCGCCGGTGCTGAGGCGAGACCGTGCATCCGTGGCGGAATAATCCGTGAAAAGGAATAACGAAACAATAAGGGCTGTCCCGATGGGACAGCCCTTATTCGTTGCAGGTTCCAAACTTATTTGGCAGCCTCGACCGAAGCCTTGCGGAATTCCTTCATCAGCTTCATGATTTCCAGCGCAGCCTTGCGTGCGCGGGTGCCGGCGGCTTTGTTGTTTTTAGATACCTGAGCCTCTGCGTTCTCAGCGAAAAGAGCGTACTGGGCTTTGATTTGCTCAACTAATTTTTCCATAATCGTAAATTTTGGGTTGTTTATCGTTTGCAAATATAGGAAATATCTCGAATTGAGAAAATATTTTTATAAAAAAATACGCTTGAAGCGCTATTTCACGGTGTTTTAGGAGATTCAAGACCGAATACCGGTATGTTTTTTGCCTTCTTTCAGGAAAAAATCATGGCTCTCAATGGACAAAATCGGAACACTCCTTTGCGCCCTTGCGGCGTTGCTGGCAGGCGGTTGCCGCGGCCGGCATACAACCGGAGCGCAGCCCTCCCTGCGCGTCGAGGTGATCGAAGCGGCGACGGACACCGTCCCCAACCGCATGAGCTTCGTGAGCAGTGTCGAAAGCAATTTCGACGCACTGATCGAACCCCGTGTCAACGGCTATCTCGAGAACAAGTATTTCAGCAGCGGTATGCCGGTTCGAAAGGGGCAGCTGCTCTTTACGATCGACCCCAACCTGCTCTCCACCACCCTGCTTTCGGCCGAAGCTTCGCTCGAATCGGCGCGTGCGCAGGAGGTCTCGGCCCGCAACAACTACGAACGCGCCGTGCCGCTGGCGCGTATCGACGCCATCAGTCAGACGCAGCTCGACCAGTATACGGCCGAATACGTCGCCGCGCAGGCTGCCGTGCGTTCGGCCGAGCAGCAGGTGCGCAACGCACGGTTGCAGGTGGGCTATACCCGTATCTATGCTCCGATCGACGGCATCATCGCTTCGAGCAACGCCCATACGGGCGATTACGTGGGGGTGGGTACCCAATTTTCGGTGCTGACGACCATTTCGAACATCGATACCGTTGCGGTCGATGTCGCCATTCCGATGGCGCAGTATCTCCGTTATGCGGGAACGCGCCCGTCGATCTATGAAAACGACGGTCTGCTCTCGGACATCACCCTCTCGCTGGCCGACGGCGTGGTCTATCCCTCGAAGGGGTGGTACAGCTATACGCAGAAAGACATATCGAGTTCGATGGGAACCATCGTGCTGGTGGTCAAATTCGCCAATCCGGACTATACGCTCAAACCCGGACAGTTCGCCCGCGTGACGGCCAACGTCGGACCGTCGCTGCCCTACGTCGTCGTACCGCAGCGTGCCGTGACGCAGATGCAGGATCTCAGTTCGGTCTGGGTCGTCGGGCGCGACAGCACGGCCGAATACCGGCGTGTGACGCTCGGCCGTATTGCCGGCGACCGGTGGTGCATCCTGTCGGGCGTCGAGCCGGGCGAATGGGTCGTTACGGCCGGTATTCAGAAGTTGCACAACGGTCAGAAGGTTATTCCGACCCCGATCAATACGAATAAATAGCCTATGGAACGATTTTTCGTCAGCCGGCCGATCTTCGCCATCTGCATCGCCCTGGCGATCGTGTTGTTGGGCGCGATTTCGATTTTCGATCTTTCGATCGAACAGTATCCCGACATTACGCCTCCCGTCGTGGAAGTGACCGCCAGTTACAGCGGAGCCGACGCGGAGACGGTCAACGACGCCGTGGCCACGCCCGTGGCGCAGAGCGTGATGGGCGTGAGCGACATGCTCTACATGCAGTCTACGAGTGCCAACGACGGTTCGATGGTGTTGCAGGTAGTCTTCGACGTGGGTACCGATCCCGATCTGGATGCGATCTTCACGCAGAACAACGTCGCCACCTCGACCGCACTGCTTCCCTCGTCGGTCGTCACCCAGGGCGTGGTGACGCAGAAGACGATGACGGGTTTTCTGATGGTCTTCGCGCTGCACAGCGACGGCCGTTACGACAACGAATTCCTCTCGAACTACGCTTACATCAATCTTCAGAACCAGCTGCTCAAAATCAACGGCGTGGGCAAGGTCTCGATCATGGGCGCCGGCGAATATGCCATGCGCATCTGGGTCAAGCCCGATCTGCTGAACTACTACAACGTGTCGCTCGACGAACTGCGGGCGGCCGTGCTCGCGGAGGGCGGCATCTACCCTGCCGGCCAGTTCGGCGCCGAGCCGTCGCCCGAAGGGACTACCTATACTTATACGGTCACCATGCCGCGCCAGATCTCCACGGCCGAGGAGTTCGCGGCGATCGTCGTGAAGACCACCCCCGCCGGCGAGCAGATCTTTCTGCGCGACGTGGCCGACGTGGCGCTGGGCAGCAAGTCCTACGGCGTCGCTTCGGCCTTCGGCGAAGAGCCGGCCACGCTGCTGGTCATCTATCAGGAGCCGGGCAGCAACGCCGTGGACGTAGGCAACCGCGTGAAGGCGACCATCGGGCGGTTGTCGGAACGGTTTCCCGACGGCGTGAGCTGTACGACGATCGTCGATTCGACCGAGAGCATCCGCTCGGGCGTGGAGGAGATCATCCTCACGCTGATTCTGGCGCTCGTACTGGTGATCGCCATTATCTACCTCTTCATTCAGGACTGGCGGGCGACGCTCATTCCGCTCGTCGCCATTCCGGTCTCGCTCATCGGCACGTTCATCTTCTTCCCGCTGTTGGGCTTCTCGATCAACATCATCTCGCTGTTGGGCCTGGTATTGGCGATCGGACTGGTGGTCGACGATGCGATCGTGGTGGTCGAAGCCGCGCAGGTCAACATCGAACGCGGCATGAAATCCCGCGAGGCGGCGATCGAGGCGATGCGCAACGTCGCTTCGCCGATCGTAGCCACGACCGTCGTGCTGCTGGCCGTCTTCATCCCGATGTCGTTCGTGGGCGGAATTTCGGGGCGGCTGTTCCAGCAGTTCGCCGTGACGATCTCGGTCTCGGTCGTGCTCTCGGCCTTCAACGCTCTGACGCTGTCGCCCGCGCTGTGCGCCTTGCTGCTCAAACCCCGCAAGGAGGCGGCGAAGGGTTTCTTCGCCGCATTCAACCGGCGGTTCGACCGCTGGCTGGAAGGCTATTCCTCGCGGATCGCCGCCACCGTGCGCCACATGGCGCGTACCGCCGTGCTGTTGCTGGCGATCGGTTGTGCGATCGGTGCGGCATGGTACTTCATGCCCGGCGGATTCCTTCCCGAAGAGGACCAGGGCTACGTGATGGTCGTGGTGAATGCCCCCGAAGCGTCGTCGCTGCGGGTGACGCAGGAGGCGCTGGTCGGGGCCGACCGCATCATCCGCTCGCTGCCCGAAGTGCAGTATACCTCCTATGCCGCTGGGTTCAACATGTTGGCCGGCATCGCCGAAACCGACAGCGGCGTGGTCTTCGTCAAGCTGGTCGACTACTCCGACCGCAAACGCTCGGCCATGCAGATCGCCGCGGCGCTCAACGGGATGCTCTACGAGGGGCTGCCCGAGGCCGAGGGCTTCGCCTTCATCCCGCCGTCGATTCCGGGTCTGGGCGTCACGTCGGGCCTGTCGGCCGTTACGCAGGATTTGGAAGGGCGCGGTACGGCTTACCTGAGCGAGCAGACGGTGCGTTACCTCGATTCGCTGCGCCGCCGGCCGGAAATCGCTACGGCCACCACGTCGTTCAACGCCGGCGTCCCGCAGCGAAGGCTGGTGATCGACAAAGCCTACGCCATGCAGGAAGGGGTGGAGCTGAGCGACGTCTATTCGGCCATAACGACCTATTTGGGCGGTGCTTACATCAACAACTTCAACCGTTTCGGAAAGTTGTACCAGACCTATCTGTCGGCCGCACCCGATTATCGGACGGACCGCACGTCGCTCGACAGCTATTTCGTGAAGAACGCCCGTAACGAGAGCGTGCCCGTGTCGGCTTTCGTCAGCGTGCGCGACACGGTCGGCCCGGCCTATATTTCGCAGTTCAACCTTTACCGCTCGATCGCCCTGAACATCGCACCGGCCGACGGCGTATCGTCGAAGCAGGCAATGGAAGCCGTCATGGAGGTGGCCGGCGAGGTGCTGCCCGCCGATGTGGATGTAGCGTGGAGCGGTACGTCGCTCGTCGAGAGCAACGAATCGAAGAGTTCGTCGCTGGTTTACCTTTTGTCGCTGGCGATCGTCTTCCTGGCTCTGGCGGCGCTTTACGAGAGCTGGGGCCTTCCGGCGGCTATTCTGCTGGGAGTGCCTCCTGCCGTGCTGGGCGCCTTTGTGCTGTTGTGGTTCGCTCATCTGTTCGACTCGCTCTTCATCAACGACATCTACATGCAGATCTCGCTTGTGATGCTCATCGGACTGGCGGCCAAAAACGCAATTCTGGTCGTGGAGTATGCCGACCGGCTTTTCTTCGAGCAGAAGCAGTCGCTCGTCGATGCCGCCGTCGGCGCCGCCAAGCTGCGTGTGCGCCCCATTCTGATGACCGCCTTCGCCTTCATATTGGGGGTGATGCCGTTGATTTTCGCCGACGGCGTCTACTCCACCGCCCGCAACATCATGGGTGTGGCGCTGGTGGGCGGCATGTTGCTGGCTACGCTGCTCGGAATCTTCATCTACCCCTCACTCTACTACCTGATCGCCCGTCTGGGACGGTTCGAGCGCAAACGGGACTTAAAATCGCAGAACCTATGAGACGCACGTTGTTTTTGCTCGTCGCGCTGGCCGCTCTGACGGCCTGCAATCCCCGGCTCTATCCGCCGCAGGTGGAGACGCCGGACAACTACCTGTATGCCGGCCGGTTCCGGCAGGATTCGCTCGCGGGCAGCGAGGAGTGGTGGCATGTCTTCCGCGATCCGACGCTCGACTCGTTGATCTCGCAGGCGTTGGCGAACAACCGCGATCTGGCCGTCGCCTACTCGCGCGTCGAGGAGGCGGATCGGCAGATCGCCGTGGCGCGCGCCGGGTTCCTGCCTTCGTTCGGCGTCGGCGTATCGGCCGAAGGCGACTATAATGCAGAGACGAAGATCGTCCAGAAATACGCCGTCGAGCCGCAGATGACGTGGGAGGTGTCGCTCTTCGGTGCGCTGAGAAACTCGACGCGGGCGGCACGGGCCGAGCTGCTCTCTTCGCAGTGGGCCTTGCGCGGCGTGATGTTGTCGCTGACGGCCGAGGTGGCCACGACCTATTTCCAGTTGCTCGGCTACCGGCGTAATTTGCGGATCGCCGAGCGCAGTTATGCCCTGCGGCGAGAATCGGCGGCGTTGATCGACTCGATGTATCGTCACGGGATGGCCAACGGCGTGGCGCTGCAACAGGCGCGCAGCCTGGTCTATACGGCCGCTGCCGATATACCCACCTATCGTCGGGCCGTGGCGCAGATGCAGTTGACCCTCTGCACACTGCTGGGCGAGAATCCGCAGCGTCCGCAGGATGTCGGGGCGGGCGTATGCCTCATGGAGGATTACCGGCCGGTCGACGTGCCGGTGGGACTTCCGTCGGAGTTGCTCGAACGGCGGCCCGACATCATGGAGGCTTATTACAATATGGAAGCGGCTGCCTACAAGGCCCGTTATGCGCGCAGCGTGCGTTTTCCGTCGATCGCGCTCACCGGAGCGGGCGGTGTGGCGGGAAACACGCTCAAAGAGATGACTTCGGGCAAACCGTGGGTGTGGTCGGCCGTCGGACAGATCACCCAGCCGCTGTTTGCCTTCGGAAAACTGAAGCGCACCGAGCAGGCGGCCGTCGAGGTCTACAAACAGCAGGTATATGCCTATGAGCAGACGGTCATCGAAGCCTTCGCCGATGTCGAAAAGGCGTTGGTGAGCATCGAGACCTATCGCAAACAGGCCACGCGGCAGGCGCAGCTGGTGCTGGCCAACAGCCGGATCAGCGAGATGAACCGCGAGTTGTACCGCAACGGCATGTCGGCCTATCTGGACGTGATCGACGCCGAACGCGAGCTTTACGCTTCGCAGATGCAGTTCGTCGAGATCGCCGTGCAGCAATACGTCAATTACGTGGGACTGTACAAGGCGCTGGGCGGCGGATGGTAGCCCTTGCACCGCGGTCGGGAGAATACCTATATCGAGGTATCGGAAAACCGCTTTTTTCCGTTAACTTTGCGCGGCGAAGTTAATTGAAGAGAAAAATGCGTCTTTCGGAATTGAAAACCGGACAGTCGGCCACGATCCTCAACGTACTGGGACACGGCGGATTCCGACGCCGGATCATGGAGATGGGTTTCGTGCGCGGCAAGCGGGTGGACGTTTTGCAGAACGCCCCGCTGCGTGACCCGATCAAATACAGGATTATGGATTACGAGGTTTCGCTGCGGCGCAGCGAGGCCGCGATGATCGTCGTCATCACCGCCGAAGAGGTGCAGCAGCAGCTCTCCGTGGCGGGGGAAACGCTCTCTGCACCCGACGATGCGGATTTCGAGGAGGCGATCTCCACGCGCAGCCGCACGATCAACGTCGCGTTGATCGGCAATCCCAACAGCGGCAAGACCTCGCTGTTCAACGCCATTTCGGGCGGCCACGAACATGTAGGCAATTACAGCGGGGTGACCGTCGACGCCAAGCGCGGCGAATATCGTTACGGAGGATACCGGTTCGTCATCACCGATCTGCCCGGCACCTACGCCCTCTCGGCCTATACGCCCGAAGAGTTGTACGTGCGCCGCCATCTGGTGAACGACACGCCCGACGTGGTCGTCAACGCCGTAGTGGCCTCGAATCTCGAACGTAATCTCTATCTTACCACCGAACTGATCGACATCGACCCCAAGATGGTCGTGGCGCTCAACATGTACGACGAACTCGAAGCGAGCGGCGCCGTACTCGATTACGAGCATTTGGGCGCAATGCTCGGCGTGCCGATGGTGCCCGTCGTGGCCAAGACGGGGCGGGGTTTGGAGGCGCTGCTCGACACGGTGATCGCCGTCTACGAAAATCGGGATCCCCGCGTGCGCCATATCCATATCAACAACGGCCCTGTCGTCGAGCAGGCGCTCCGGCCGCTGTACGAGCGTCTGCGTTCCGACCGCGACGAGCTGCCCAAGCACTTCCCGCCGAGGTATTTCGCCATGAAGCTGCTCGAACGCGACAAGGAGGTCGAAGCGCAGCTGGCCGACTGTCCCCATTTCGCCGAGTGGATCGCTTTGCGCGACCGTGCCGTGCCGCAGGTCGAGGAGGAGTTGGGCGAAGACGTCGAAACGGCGCTGGCCAATCAGAAATACGGTTTCATCTCGGGTGCGCTCAAAGAGACCTTCACGCCGGGCGGCAAGGAGCAGGCGCAGACGACGCATATCATCGATGCGTTCGTCACGCACAAGCTGTGGGGATTCCCGATCTTTTTCTTCCTCATGTGGCTGATGTTCTACTGCACGTTCAACATCGGCGCCTATCCGCAGGAGTGGATCGAGACACTGGTGGGCTGGCTCGGTTCGGGGTTGCAGCAGGCGATGCCCGACGGAGCGTTCAAGGATCTGCTGATCGACGGCGTGATAGGCGGTGTGGGAAGCGTGATCGTCTTCCTGCCCAATATCATCATCCTCTACCTGTTCATCTCCTTCATGGAGGATTCCGGCTATCTGGCCCGCGCAGCCTTCATCATGGATCGCGTAATGCACCGCATCGGACTGCACGGCAAGTCGTTCATTCCGCTGGTGATGGGTTTCGGTTGCAACGTGCCGGCCATTATGGCCACGCGCACGATCGAAAGCCGTTCGAGCAGGCTCATCACGGTGCTCATCACCCCCTTCATGTCGTGCAGCGCGCGGTTGCCGATCTACATCCTTTTCGTCGGAACCTTCTTTCCCGACCACGGCGGGCTGGTGCTCTTCGGACTATACCTGCTGGGTATCGCGTTGGCGGTGGTCACGGCGCGGCTGATGCGGCGGTTCCTCTACAAGGTCGACGAGACGCCGTTCGTCATGGAGCTGCCCCCCTACCGTATGCCGACGATGCGTGCCACGCTGTCGCACATGTGGGACAAGAGTGCGCAGTACCTGCGCAAGATGGGAGGGCTGATTCTCGTGGCGTCGCTCTTCGTCTGGTTCCTGAGTTATTTCCCCCGTCCCGTAGCGGGCGAACCGGAGATCGAACACTATGAAAACTCCTATCTGGGGCAGTTGGGGCGCTGGTGCGAGCCTGCTGTCGAACCGCTCGGCCTGAACTGGAAGGCGGGCGTGGCGATTCTGTCGGGCGTGTCGGCCAAGGAGATCGTCGTCAGCACGCTCGGCGTGCTCTATTCGCAGGATGCGACGGCCGACGATGCGTCGCTGGCGCAGACATTGCGCGAAAGCGGCGATTTCACGCCGGCGTCGGCATTGGCATTCCTGGTCTTCGTATTGTTGTATTTTCCCTGCATCGCCACGATCGTGGCTGTCCGCAACGAAGCGGGGCGCGGCTGGGCGCTGGCGTCGATGGTTTACAGTACAGCCGTGGCATGGTTCGTGGCTTGGATCGTCTATCATATCGCCTTGTTGTTGTAAATGAATTGGCAGGATATAGCGGTTGCGCTCGTCGGCGTCGCACTGGTGTGGATCATCGTCCGGAGGCTCTTTTGCCGCGGGCGGGGAAACACCTCGGGCGGTTGCGCCTCCTGCGAACGCAATTGCCCGCTGCACGACCTGAAATCCTCCGACAAGAAAGGCCGCTCCTGAGAGCGGCCTTTTCGGTTATTTCGCGATTGTGTTACAGTGCGAAGAGAATGAATATCTGTGCCGTCAGCACGCGCAGGAACATCACGACGGGATAGACCGTGGCGTAGCTCACGGCCGGCATGTCGTTGCCTGCCGTCGAGTTGGCGTAGGCCAGTGCGGGAGGATCGGTCGTACTGCCCGCGATGAGACCCATGAGCGTATAGTAATTGACCTTCATTCCGAGCCGGGCGATGAGCGAGACGATGAGCAGCGGAACGACGGTGATGATGACGCCGTAGCCTACCCAGCGGTAACCGCCGCCGACGATCGCGTCGACGAAACCGTCGCCCGCGCCGATACCCACGGCCGCCAGGAAGAGCGTGATGCCCACCTCGCGCAACATCAGGTTGGCGCTCATGGTGGTGTAGGTCACCAGATGGAAGTGGGTGCCGAAACGGCCGATCAGGATCGCCACGATCAGCGGGCCGCCCGCCAGCCCCAGTTTGACCGGCTGCGGGACGTTGAGCAGAGGAATCGAGCCGAGCAGCACGCCGAGGGCGATGCCGACGAAGATCGTGACGAGGTTCGGTTCGCGCAGTTTCTTCATCGAATTGCCCAGCAGGTCGGCCACCTGTGCGATCGCCTTCTCCGAGCCGACGACCATCACGCGGTCGCCCACCTGCAACTCCATGCCCTGATAGGGAATCAGATCCACGCCGGCGCGGTTGACGCGGGTGATGTTGATGCCGTATTTGGTGCGCAGGTGCAGGTCGGCGAATTTCTTGCCGTTGATCGAAGGTTTGGTGATGAGGATGCGCCGCGATACGAGCTGGCTGTCGAGCGATCCCCACTCTTCGAAGGGCATGTCGATGATGTGGCCCAGAAAGGCGGTGATGGCGTCGGTATCCTCCGACGAGCAGACGATCAGCAGCTTGTCGCCGATATGCAGGCGGCTGTCCTGCGTGGCGACGGTGATATGGTTGTCGGCGTCGGCGATCCGCGAAATGACGAACGAGCGGTTGATAAGCTCCTTCATCTCGCCCACCGTCCGGCCGTCGAGTACAGCGTTGGTGAACTGGACCGATATTTTGTCGGCGTATTTCTTGTGTTCGTTGCTCATCGCCGCCAGCGCCTCGTCCTCCTTCTCGAAACGGATGCGCAGCGCATAGCGGATGAAGATCATCGAGAAGATGATGCCGATGACGCCCAGCGGATAGGCTACGGCATAGCCCAGTGCGATCGAAGGGTCGTTGATCCCCGAAGCGTCGCTGTAAGCCTGTTGTGCGGCGCCCAGTCCCGGCGTGTTGGTCACGGCGCCCGACAGGATGCCGACCATGGTGGGGATCGGCGTATCGGTGGCCAGATGCAGCGCATAGGCGGTGGCGACACCCAGTACGACGATGAGCGACGCCAGTCCGACGAGCTGCATACCGCCGTTCTTGAACGACGAGAAAAACCCGGGCCCGACCTGCAACCCGATCGAGAAGACGAACAGGATCAGGCCGAACTCCTTGATGAAGCTCAGCACGCCGGGGTCGATCGTCATGCCGAAATGGCTGGCTGCGATGCCGACGAAGAGAATCCACGTCGTCCCCAGCGAAACGCCTCCGATCTTGATTTTCCCCAGCAGGATTCCGACGGTGATGACCAGCGCCAGAACGAAAATGGTGTGCGCCAGCGTATCGCCGAAAAAGAGGTTGTACAACCAATACATACCGTAACGAGATTAACCTATGACGAATTTTCGACAAAGGTAGTACTTTATTGATACTAAAAAAAATTAATAACAGAATTTTTCGAACAACGGAACCAGCAGTGCCGTGACGATTCCCATCAGCGCCATCGCCAGTCCGCTGAGCGCGCCTTCGACGGCGCCTAGTTCGATGGCGCGCGCCGTGCCGATGCCGTGGGCGGCCGAACCGAGCGCCAGCCCGCGCGCCAGGGGGTTGCGGATACCGCATCTGCGCAGCAGGCGCGGGCCGACGATACTGCCGAAGATGCCCACGAGGAAGACCACTACCGAGGTGACGCTCACTACTCCGCCGAGCGGTTCGCTGATGGCCACGGCGATCGGCACGGTGACCGATTTGGGGGCGATGGAGTTCAGAATCGTGCGGTCGGCGCCCAATGCGCGGGCGATATAGACGACGCTCAGCACCCCGACCGTACAGCCGACGCCGATCGAAGTCAGAATGGGAAGCACCTGCCCGCGCAGGCGGTCGATCTGTTCGTACATCAGGTATCCCAGCGCGACGACCGACATGCCCAGCAGGAAGTCGAGAATTTCGGTGGCCTGACGATAGTGGCCGTAGTCGATGCCGCAGACTTTCAGAAAGAGTATCAGCGCGACGAACGCCAGCAGCGTCGGGTGGAGGATCGCCAGGCGGAGGCGATGGTGCAGCGCCACGCCGCCGCAGTAGAGTCCTACGGTGAGCGTGAGCAGGAACATGTCGGAGTCGATGAAGGTGCGGATCATGGTTTGCGGCCGATTTTCTGGAATGTCCACCCTACGCTGAGCAGGACCAGCAGCGTGCTGACGATGCTGGCGACCGCGATTGCCCACAGGTGTCGCGCGATCAGGTCGTAGGAGACCATCAGTCCCACGCCGAAGGGAACGAAAAAGAGGCCCATCGAGCCGAGCAGGAACCGTGCGGCGGGGCGTACGCGGTGCGGTTTGACGATCCGCAGGCGCAACGCGGCGAAAAGCAATACCATGCCGATCACGTTTCCGGAGATATAGCTTCCTGTGAAATAGGCGATTGCATTGCCTGCCAACCAGAACAGAAGGATATGGAACAGTCCCAACACGGGCGCAAATATACGACGAACGGCGGCGAATGTGTACCGTCCGATCGAAAATAAGTAGCGGAATCGTGTCGGGATGTTAATTAATTTAATTATCTTTGTGCTGTTAATGATTTCACACTGAATCTTATGGGAAAAGGAGTAACTATCGAGCGTTCACATCGTCTGGACGGTATCGGCGAGTACTATTTTTCGCGTCGTTTGCGCGAAATCGCCGAAACGGAGGCGGCTACCGGCCGTCAAATCATCAAGTTGGCCATGGGCAGCCCCGACCTTCCGCCTGCACAGACGGTCATCGACACGCTGGCCCGTGAAGCGCAGCGCCCCGACGTACACAAGTATATGTCCTATCAGGGGGAACCCATCCTGCGCAAGGCTTTCGCTGACTGGTACAAGAAGTTCTATGGCGTGGATCTCGACTGGAAGACGGAGGTCTACCCCCTGATCGGTTCGAAAGAGGGCCTGATGCACGTCTGCATGACCTTCCTCAACGAGGGCGACAAGGTGCTCGTACCCAATCCCGGCTACCCCACTTACAGCGCTGCGGTAAAACTCGCCGGCGGCGAAATGGTCACCTACGCGCTGAACAAGCAGACGGACTTCCTGCCCGATTTCGAGGCGATCGAGAAGGCCGGACTGGACGGTGTGAAGATGATGCTCGTCAACTATCCCAACATGCCGACGGGACAGACTCCGACGCTGGAACTCTTCGAGCGGATCGTGGCTTTCGGCGCCGAGCATAACATCCTGATCGTGCATGACAATCCTTACAGTTTCGTACGCAACAAGAACCGCCTGAGTATCTTCCAAGTGCCGGGTGCGAAAGAGGTGGCGCTCGAACTGAATTCGCTTTCGAAGGGGCATTCTATGGCCGGTTGGCGCGTGGGTGTCCTGCTGGGCAAGGCCGAGTGGATCAAGGACGTGCTCACGTTCCGCAGCAACATGGATTCGGGAATGTTCTATCCTATTCAAGCCGCAGCCGCTACGGCGCTCGGACTGGGCGAGGAGTGGTTCACGCAGCTCAACGAGATCTATTACGCCCGCGAGAAGCAGGCCTATGCGCTGCTGGACGCGCTGGGTTGCAAATACCGTCCGGGGCAGGCCGGTCTGTTCGTGTGGGCCGAGCTGCCGGAGGACTACGAGGGCGACTCGTTCCAGTTTTCGGACGAGGTGATGGAGAAGTGCGACGTCTTCCTCACGCCGGGCGCGATTTTCGGCAGCGAAGGCAAGCGCTACATCCGCATCACGCTCTGCTGTCCTGCCGAGTTGCTCGAAAAGGCAGCGAACGCGATCAAGGAACGTTTTCATTAAGCCGAGTGCAGAACCGAACTTGTTCGGTCTATGCCGAGGCGGGAAAACGAAGAATGCAATTCAACGTTTTCATTAAGCCGAGCGCAGAGCCGAATTTGTTCGGTCTATGCCGAGGTGGGAAAACGACGGTTGAAAAACGTACATTTTCATAAATAAGACCTTCGGGTTGTTTATCGGAAGCGGGCGCATGCGGCGCCCGCTTTTTCATTTGCGTTTCGGGAGGAGCGGAAAAATTCGGTTCGACCGCTCTATCCATTTCCGTCTTGCACTATCTTTGCACCCCGAAAAGTTCGTCTCGCTATGAAAAAGTGTCTGGTAGCCCTCGCCTTCGGTACGCTGGGACTCGGGATGTCCGAGTTCGGCATGATGGGTATTCTTACGTTCGTCGCTTCGGGACTGCACGTCTCCATTCCGCAGGCGGGGCATCTGGTCTCGGCCTATGCGCTGGGGGTTTGCGTCGGTGCGCCGCTGACGGTCGCCGTGGCGCATACGCGGCCGTTGAAACAGATACTGCTCGCATTGGCGGGGCTGATGGTGGCGGGGAACCTCTGTGCAGCGTTCGCTCCGAATTACGGTGTGCTGCTGGCGATGCGGTTCGTGTCGGGGCTGCCGCACGGAGCCTATTTCGGGGTCGGGTCGATCGTTGCGGCACGGGTAGCCGGTCCGGGCCGGAGCGCACAGGCCGTGGCGGTGATGATCGCCGGCATGACGGTGGCCAATCTCTTCGGCGTGCCGCTGGGAACGCTGGTCAGCCACCTGTTGTCGTGGCGGGCACTGTTCTGCATCGCCGGCGTCTGGGGTGCGGTGACGGCTTTTTTCCTTTGGCGCTGGGTACCGTGGATGGAGCCTGTGGCCGACAGCCGCGGATTGAAGGGGCAGTTCGCCTTCCTGCGGAATCGGGCGCCGTGGCTCATCATCCTGGCGACGATGTTCGGTAACGGCGGTATCTTCTGCATGTACAGTTACGTCAGCCCGCTGATGATCCGTGTCGCGGGATTCTCGCCGGAAGCGATGACGTTGGTCATCCTGCTCGCGGGGCTGGGCATGTTCGTGGGCAATCTCGTCAGCGGCGGATTGTCGGATCGCTATACGCCCGAACGGGTGGCGCGTTTCGCTCAGGGAATCGCCGTCGTGGCGTTGGCGCTTATCCTCTTCCTCGCGGCGAACCGCTGGGCGGCGCTGACGTTGACGGTCGTTTGTACGACGATGCTTTTCGCCGTCTCGTCACCGCAACAGGTGTTGATCTTGGAAAATGCACCCGGCGGTCAGATGTTGGGAGCGGCGTTGATTCAGGTGGCGTTCAACCTGGGAAATGCCTTGGGCGCGTACTGCGGCGGCTTGCCGATCGAATACGGTCTGGGCTACGAATATTCGGCGTTGCCCGGCGTCGGATTCGCGCTGTTGGGATTCGTGATGCTGACGCTGTTCGTCCGGAGGTACGGTCGGCGACGGCCACAAACGGCATAGGAAAGAGCGGGATCGAAAATCCCGCTCTTTTTGTAACTTTTCCGTTATTTTTGTATCTAACGGATGAATTGCGATCCGAAGAATGGAGACCCCGACCGATATGGAGATTGTGCGGCGTGTACAGACCGGCGACGCAGAGGCGTTCGGCGAACTGGTGAACCGTTATTCGGGGAGGATCTACGCCTTGGCGCTGGCCATGGTGCGCGATGCGCAGCGGGCCGAAGATGTCACGCAGGAGGCTTTTATCCGCGCGTATGAGCATCTCGACGGATTTCGGGGTGCGAGCGCTTTCGGCACGTGGCTCTATCGCATCGCCTACAACCGCGCCGCAGGCGAATGCCGCCGCAGGGCTTACGACCGTATCGATGCCGAATCCTGTGCGGTGGCCGAGGAATCGTCCGCCGGACGGTTCGACGAGGAGACGGTCGTGCGGATGCGCCGTGCGTTGGAACGGCTTCGTCCCGACGAGCGGGTGTTGGTGACGCTCTTTTACGAAGAGGAGCGGTCGTTGGCCGAGATCGCGCAAATCATGAATCTGACGCTGTCCAACGTGAAGGTGCGGTTGCACCGGCTGCGCGGGCGGCTGAGACACTATATGGAGGAGTGAGATATGGAGAAGAAGCGAATCAGCGACGAGCGGCTGGCGGAACTGATCCGCGCCGCCGCTCTCCGGCGGGAGGTTCCCGTCGGACTGGAAACGCGCGTTATGGCGCAGGTCATCCTGCGGGACCGGCGGCGGCGTGAACGCCGGGCGATCGCGGCAATGGCTTGCTACTGCGCGGTTGCCGTCGCGGCGGTGATGGTCGTGGCGTTCGTCTGCCTGCGGTCGGTCGATTCGCCGGAGGGGGCGTTGCAGGTCTTGGCGATTCTGGCGGGAGCCGTTGCGGCGATGATGGTCGCCTGCGGCGACCGGGCGACGGAAATTCTGCACAGGCTGTAACCTTTTGCGATTGAAGCTGTCTAATAGATGAAATTTGTTATTAACCTATAAAACAATAATGTTATGAGTGTCGGATATCAAATAAAAGAAGTCCTCGAACAGATTATGTGGATGGGCGTCGCTTTCGGGATCGTCGGTTATTTTATCTACCGCGAATGGGGGCGTCGGCGCGAGAGCATGACGATGTTGGAACGTATGACGCCCGAGCAGTTGGCCGACATCCGGCGCGTGGATGCCGAGATCGAGATCGAACGTCAGAGGCGCAGCGCCGGCAACCTCTGGTTCCTGCGGGTCGGCATGGCGGTCTTTGGAGGGGGATTGGGAGGCTATATTGGATTGGAAATAATGAAAAACAGTCTTTTGCAAGCCTCCGGCATAAACAGAGATGTTCTCGGCTTTCAGATAATAGCACTTATCGTGTTGATGATGGGACTGTTTATCTTCTTCGAATTTCTGATCGAGCTCAGGCTCCGGCGTTCGGTAGAGCGTCGCTGCTCGGGCGAACGGAAATAAATAGAATCCTCATTTTTAGTGGAACGGGGTTGCATCTTCTCGGATGCAACCCCGTTTTCCATGTTGAGAACCGACCGTCGGAGGTCAGTAGACCTCGACCTTGGCGGCTGCGGCTTTGGTTTTGTCGCGCAGTGCGTCGAGGTCGGCGTCGAGCGCGTCGTAGCGGACGACGACGCCCATGCGGCGGTTGAGCTTGGTCGAGGGCTTGCCGAAAATGCGCAGGTCGGTGTTCTCCTCGCGGCAGACCTCCTCTTCGCCCCGGTAACGAGGCTGTTCCCTGCTTGCGATCGGCGAGAGGATGACGGCGCTGGCGCCGGTGTGTTCGAGTGTGATGCGCGGGATCGGCAGGCCGAGTACGGCGCGGCAGTGCAGTTCGAATTCGTTGAGATTCTGCGTACCGGCAAGCGTCACCATACCCGTGTCGTGCGGACGCGGCGACAGCTCCGAGAAGTAGACGCCCTTGTCGTGGCTGAGGAAGAACTCCACGCCCCACAGTCCCGCGCCGGTCAATGCCTGCGTGACTTTGGCGGCCATCGCCTGTGCTTCGGCCAGATGCTCGGGCGAGATGGGGGCGGGCTGGAAACTCTCGCGGTAGTCGCCGCCCTTCTGGACATGGCCGATCGGCGGGCAAAAGAGCGTGGGGCCGTTCTGCTGCGTGACGGTGAGCAGCGTGATCTCGCTGTCGAAGGGGATGAACTCCTCGATGATGAGTTCGCGGATGTCGCCGCGGCTGCCGCTGCACCCGTATTCCCAGGCGTGTTCCAGTTCGTCGGGGGTGCGCACCAGCGACTGCCCTTTGCCCGAGGAGGACATCAGCGGCTTGACGACGCACGGGAAACCGATCCGTTCGGCGGCGGCTTTCAGTTCGTCGAACGACTTGGCGTAGAAGTATTTCGCTGTTTTCAGCCCCAACTCTTCGGCGGCCAGGTCGCGGATCGACTTGCGGTTCATCGTGAAGTTGACTGCACGCGCGCTCGGCACGACCTGGATGCCCCGCTCCTCGCAGG
The DNA here is from genome assembly GCF_006542665.1 of Alistipes communis. Taxonomy (NCBI): domain Bacteria; kingdom Pseudomonadati; phylum Bacteroidota; class Bacteroidia; order Bacteroidales; family Rikenellaceae; genus Alistipes; species Alistipes communis. Next base: position 2,905,442 of record NZ_AP019735.1, on the reverse strand, counting down.
CGTAGAGCCGTTCGGTACGGATCGCCTCGATTTCGGGAACGATGATGTCTGGATCGTACTTCGCCACGACGGCTTCCAGTCGGTCGCCGTCGAGCATGTCGAAGACCTCGCAGGCGTCGGCCACCTGCATGGCCGGTGCGCCTGCATACGAGTCGCAGGCCACCACGTATTGTCCCAGCCGCTTGGCGGCGATCACGAACTCCTTGCCCAGTTCTCCGGAGCCCAGTAAGAGAATCTTTTTGGTCATTTCAATCTATGTAAGTTTAAGCGATGTACTGTTTCTCGCGGTTCCATGTCGAGGCGCTGAATCCGATCGACAGGACGCAGGCGCCGATCAGGGCGATGAAGCCGCCGTCCCAGCCGAAATGCTGGAAGATGTAGCCCATGCCGATGTTGGCCAGGAACGCCGAACCGATCAGGTAGCCGAACAGGCCGGTGAAACCGGCGGCGGTGCCGGCGGCCTTCTTCGGCACCAGGTCGAGCGCCGAGACGCCGATGAGCATGACGGGGCCGTAGATCAGGAAGCCGATCGTCCCCATGGCGACGTTGGTCACCAGTTCGGAGCGGCTCTGCCAGTAGACGTAGACGGCCACCATGACCAGCGCCATGTAGATGATCGTGGCCGGGGCGCGGCGTCCCTTGAAGACCTTGTCCGAGAGCCAGCCGCAGAGGATCGTGCCGAAGATGCCGGCGATCTCGAAGATGAAGTACGACCAACTGCTGCCGTCGAGCGCCATGCCCTTGCCCCCGTCGGCGACGGAGGTCGTCAGATAGGAAGGCGCCCAGTCGAGCACGCCGTAGCGGACGAAGTAGATGAAGGCGTTGGCGAAGGCGATGAGCCACAATAGTTTGTTATTCAATACATTTTCGAATAGAATCTGCCGCACGGTCATCTCCTTCTCGTTCGAGGCGGAGTATTGCTTGGTTTCGTGTTTCCAAATCTCGATGGGCGGGAGGCCGCACGATTGCGGCGTATCGCGCACCATGAGATAGGCGATTACGGCGATCGCCAGCGCGACGAGTGCCGGAACATAGAAAGCGCCGCCCAGCGGGTCTCCGAAAAGCGTGTACCCCAACGTAATACCGAATGCGGCGAGCGGAGCCATCGCCGCTCCGCCGATGTTGTGCGCCACGTTCCACACCGACATCTTCACGCCGCGTTCCTTGGTGCAGAACCAGTGCGTCATGACACGCCCGCAGGGGGGCCAGCCCATGCCCTGCATCCAGCCGTTGACGAACAGCAGGCAGAACATCGCCATGATGGCGACGGGAATCGAGATCGACCCCCATGGCAGCACGCCCATGAAGATCATGATGAGCGCCGAGGCGATCAATCCCAGCGGGATGAAGACGCGGGCGTTGCTGCGGTCGGAGACCGTGCCCATGACGAATTTGCTGATACCGTAGGCGATCGACACGGCCGAGAGCGCCCAGCCCAGGTCGGCCTTGTCGTAGCCCATGGATTCGAGCGCCGGCATGGCGATCGAGAAGTTCTTGCGTACGAGGTAGTAGCCGGCATAGCCGATGAAGATACCCCAGAATACCTGACGGCGCAGGCGGGAGTACTCTTTGTCGACCTTTTCGGCGGGCAGTTCGGGTTTGTGTGCTGCCGGTTGTAGAAATTTCCACATAATGACGTAGTATTTAGGTTTGTTTTCAACGGACATTTTCTCGCCCCGGCATAACCCGAACGAGTTCGGTGCTGCACTCGGCTTAACGAAAACGCGCTTCGTTTGGCGGCGGTTGTGCGATACGAAACACAAAGATACGAATAAGTGTGGGTAATGTCAAATTTATTTGAACATTGCCGAGCAGGAGTATCTAAGACGGAGTCAAAGATAGGGAAAGTCGAGTGCAGAAGCAACCTTTTTGATTATGCCGGGACGAAGGGAAGCATTTCTTACGAAAAATCTCCTCGCGGCGGCGGTTTTCGGTTGAATTTCTTTCGTCCATTTCTCGCCTCGGCATAGTCCGAACTTCGTTCGACTCTGCACTCGGCTTAACGAAATGGTTCGCGGAGGCGTGATTCGCCGGTTCCGCTCCGGTCGCGGCATGGGCTTTGCGGCGTTTGCGACGGGCGAAACGACTGTGAAATAAGTTTGTTAGTTCGGGAAAAAGTCCTACCTTTGTGATCCGTAGGCGGAGCGTTCCGTGGCGCGCTTTGAAAAAGCGCGTGAAAGAAGTATGACGCCGTCCGCTTCCGGAACGGCAGGGATGCCGTACTCCGGCGAATGTATTTAAGTGAAGTTGCAAACGACAGCGAAACCGATTCATATTCATGTTTTTCTCTTTGGTTAAAAGGCTGCATCTGGACGGCAGTTATATCCGGTCGTGGTTGATTTTGGCCATCGATCTCGCGGTATCCGCCACGGCGACGTTGGTCGCTTTTCTGGGTATCGATTATTTCGTCAGGAATTCCGGCTTTTCCCTGCTTCATTATCTGTTTTTGCTGGTGTCGGCGTTCTTTTGCAGCGCCGTCGCATTCTATATTTTCCGTACCTACCGTACCGTCATCCGCCATTCGTCGCTGCGCGAAGTATGGAAGCTCGGGGCCGCTACCCTGCTCAAAGAGCTGCTGATGCTCCTCATACTGTGGTTCTGGCCCGACGGGATGACCTTCAAGGCGATCGGTCTCTGCGTGGTGCTGGATCTGTTCGTGACGGTTTGTATGCTCATTACGGTGCGCGTGCTGATGATTCTGCTTTACGATGCGATCATCCTCTCGCACATCCGGCGGACGAACCGTATCCGTACGCTGGTCTACGGTGTCGAGTCGAAGGAGGTGGCGCTCGTCATGCGGTTGCAGAACTCGCCGCATTACGACATGTGCGGATTCATCACCTACGGCCGCCGGCTCAAATATTACGAGATCGCCGAACGGCCGGTTTATTATTTCGAGACGGAGGAGAATATCGAATACGTGCTCGACAAGTTCGGAATCGAAGCCATTCTTTTCGGCAACTACGCCAATGCGAAGGCCGAGTCAGACCGCCTGATCAAATATTGCGTGACGCACGGCGTCAAGGTGTTGATCGCCCCGCCGATCGACGAGATCGTCGACGGGAAACTGGCGCATCAGGGCGGTATCCGCGACATCAAGATCGAAGACCTGCTGGGACGCGAGGAGATAAAGATTTCGCTGGGCGAGATTATGGACAATTTCCGCGACAAAACCGTGCTGGTGACGGGTGCTGCCGGTTCGATCGGATCGGAGCTGTGCCGCCAATTGGCGACGTTCGGCATCCGGCAGCTGATCCTGTTCGACAACGCCGAGACGCCGATGCACGAGATACGCCTCGAAATGGAGGATCGTTTTCCCGATCTGAAATTCGTCCCCGTGATCGGCGACGTGCGGATTCCGAAACGGCTGGATTTCGTCTTCCGTACCTATCGGCCCCAGGTGGTATTCCATGCCGCGGCCTACAAGCACGTGCCGCTCATGGAGGAGAATCCCTGCGAAGCGGTGCTGGTCAACGTCGTCGGATCGCGCAACGTGGCGGACCGTTGCATTTGCTACGGCGTGGAGAAGATGGTAATGATTTCGACGGACAAGGCCGTGAATCCGACCAACGTCATGGGCTGTACCAAACGGTTGGCCGAAATCTATGTACAGAGTCTCGGACAGGCGATCGTAAGCGGGCGGATCGAAGGGCGCACGCAGTTCATCACCACCCGCTTCGGCAACGTGCTGGGGTCGAACGGTTCGGTCATCCCGCGTTTCCGCGAGCAGATCGAACACGGCGGCCCCGTGACGGTGACGCATCCCGAGATCCGGCGCTACTTCATGACGATTCCCGAGGCGTGCCGGCTGGTGATGGAGGCCGCGACGATCGGCCGCGGCAATACGATCTTCGTCTTCGATATGGGCGAGTGCGTCAAGATCGCCGAACTGGCCCGGCGGATGATTGCACTGGCGGGTTTCCGGGTCGATCAGGACATCCGGATCGTCTACACGGGACTGCGTCCGGGCGAGAAACTCTACGAAGAGGTGCTGAGCAATACGGAAAATACCCTGCCGACCGCACACGAGAAGATCCGCATCGCCAAGGTGCGCGAATACGATTACGAGGAGGCGTGCCGCGACGTCGAGGAGCTGGAACGGCTGGCGCGCGAGTTCGATATTCCGAACGTCGTGCGGCTGATGAAACGCATCGTTCCGGAGTATCATTCGCAGAACTCCCGCTTCGAGATATACGACCGGGAACTGGAAGAGGAGAGAACAGCTTGACAGAGACGTAAAACCCATACCTGAATGAAAGGAATCGTATTGGCGGGAGGATCGGGCACCCGATTGTATCCCATTACCAAAGGAGTCAGCAAACAACTGCTGCCGATCTACGACAAACCGATGGTCTACTACCCTATTTCGGTGCTGATGCTGGCCGGAATCAGGGATATTCTGGTGATCTCCACCCCGCAGGATCTGCCGGGATTCCGGCGGTTGCTGGGCGACGGTTCGGACTACGGCATCCGTTTGGAATATGCCGAACAACCCTCGCCCGACGGGCTGGCGCAGGCGTTCCTGATCGGTGAACGATTCATCGGCGACGATACGGCCTGTCTGGTGCTGGGAGACAATATCTTCTACGGCGCGGGCTTCTCCGAAATGCTCCGCGAGGCTGTCCGCACCGCCGAAGGGGGGAAGGCTACGGTGTTCGGATATTGGGTGAAAGACCCCGAGCGTTACGGCGTGGCCGAATTCGACAGGGAGGGCAATTGCCTGTCGATCGAGGAGAAGCCCAAGGAGCCGAAATCGAACTATGCTGTCGTGGGGCTCTATTTCTATCCGAACAAGGTGGTCGACGTCGCCAAGCGGATCAAGCCGTCGGCGCGCGGTGAGTTGGAAATCACTACCGTTAACCAGGAGTTCCTGCAAGCCGGCGAGTTGAAAGTGCAGACGCTTTCGCAGGGCTTCGCATGGCTCGATACGGGGACGCACGACTCGCTGGCCGAGGCGTCGATCTTTGTGGAGGTCATCGAGAAGCGGCAGGGATTGAAGATCGCCTGCCTGGAAGATATCGCCTTCCGCCAGGGGTGGATCACGGCCGAAAAGGTGCGCGAGCTGGCGCAGCCCATGGCGAAAAACCCCTACGGGCAGTATCTTCTGAAACAGCTGGAACAGATAGACCGTTGAACCGGATGCGGCCCTTGCGGCCGTATCGTCAGTTTAGATAGAACGTGAAAATCATTCAAACAGAGATCGAAGGAGTGGTGATTATCGAGCCGGACGTATTCGGTGACGATCGGGGTTACTTTTTCGAAAGTTACAATCAGACGCGTTTCGACGCCGCCGTGCGTCCCGTGCGTTTCGTACAGGACAACGAATCGAAATCGAAATTCGGCGTGTTGCGGGGGCTGCACTTCCAGTGCGGCCGCGCCGCTCAGTCGAAACTGGTGCGCGTGGTGAAGGGTAAGGTGCTGGACGTGGCGGTCGACATCCGCCGCGGCTCGCCCACCTTCGGCCGTCATGTCGCCGTGGAGCTGACGGCAGAGAACAAACGTCAGTTCTTCGTTCCGCGCGGGTTCGCCCACGGTTTTTCGGTGCTGAGCGATGAGGCGGTATTCCAATATAAATGCGACAACCTCTATGCTCCCGAAAGCGAGGGGGCGATCGCCTGGAACGACCCCGCGATCGGGATCGACTGGCGGCTGCGCCCCGAGGAGGTGATCCTCTCGCCGAAGGACAGCTGTCACCCGACGCTGGCCGAGTGCAAGGAGTTGTTCGATTATAATACGGACTATTATGCGTAGGATTCTCGTAACGGGTGCCAACGGACAGTTGGGGAGCGCCATGCGGCTGTTGGGAGCGACGTCGCGGAACGAATATCGTTTTACGGACGTGGCGGAGCTGGATATTACCGACGAGGAAGCCGTCCGGCGGGCGGTGTGCGACGGGCGGATCGACGTGATCGTCAACTGCGCCGCCTACACCAACGTCGATCGGGCCGAGGAGGACGAGGCGACAGCCGATCGGATCAACCGGCTGGCGGTGGGTAATCTGGCACGTGCGGCTGCGGCTGCGGACGCCACGCTGATCCACGTTTCGACCGACTACGTCTTTTCGGGCGACGCCAACCGGCCCTACAACGAGATGTGCGAAACGCACCCGCTCGGCGTTTACGGCCGGACGAAGCTGGCGGGTGAAGCGGAGGTCGAACACAGCGGATGCAAATCGCTTATTATCAGAACAGCATGGCTTTATTCGGAGTTCGGGCACAACTTTCTCAAAACGATGCTGCGCCTTACGGCCGAACGCGACCGTCTGACGGTGGTGTTCGATCAGACGGGGACGCCGACCTATGCCGGCGATCTGGCGCGGACGATCTTCGACATCGTCGAGAGCGGGGCCTATGCCGGCCGCGAAGGCGTCTACCACTTTTCGAACGAGGGGGTCTGCTCGTGGTACGACTTCGCCCACGCCATTGCCGCCGAGGCGGGCCACACGCAATGCACGATCGAACCCTGCCACTCGTCGGAATATCCGTCGAAAGTCGAGCGCCCGGCCTATTCGGTGCTTGACAAGAGCAAGATCAAGACGACGTTCGGGGTGGGGATACCCCATTGGATGGAGTCGCTCAAAGTATGTATGAAAAACCTTAAAAACTTATAGATCATGAAAGTAATGATGATGAGCCTGCTGATGCTGTTGCTGGCAGGCGGCAATGCCGAAGCCAAGAAGTACAAACCTGCGCCCCGCACGGCCAAGAACATCGTGATCGCGCACCGCGGATACTGGAATACGCCGGGGGCGTTCGAAAACTCGATCAAGGCGATCGACAACGCCATGAATTTCGGTATCTACGGCAGTGAGTTCGACATCAACTTTACGGCCGACGATTCGATCGTGGTGGTACACGGTTCGAAGCATCCCGTGGTGAAGGATCTCGTCATCCAGGAATCGACCTTCGACAAGGTGCGCAATACGCTGCTGGGCAACGGCGAGAAGGTGCCGACGCTGCGCGAATATCTGCTTGCAGGAAAGAGCGATCCGTCGACGCAGCTGATTTTGGAGATCAAGAAACATCCCACGCCCGAACGCGAAAACGAGATCGTGGCCAAGACGATGGCAATGGTCGAGGAGCTGGGGCTGGAAAAACGCGTGGAGTACATCTCGTTCAGCTGGAACATCTGCGAGCAGATACGCAAGGCCGACCGCAAGGCCGTAGTCTACTACCTCAACGGAGAAAAGTCGCCCGCCGAGTTGAAGAAGGCCGGCATGAACGGATTGGATTACAGCCTGAAAGTCATCAAAAAGCACCCCGAATGGGTGAAGCAGGCGCACGACCTCGGGTTGAAGGTCAACGTCTGGACCGTCAACAAGGAGGAGGATATGCAGGCGATGCTCGACTTGGGCGTGGATTTCATCACGACGAACAATCCCGTCGAGCTGAAAGCGCTGATCGGCAAGTAAACGGAGTGCTATTTCGCCCGGAGAGATTTCCCGCCGATGGGGAATCTCTTCGGGCGGACTCGTACAAAACAGGATTTTTATGTCACGGAACATTTTGATAACGGGCGGCGCCGGTTTTATCGGGAGCCATGTCGTGCGGCTTTTCGTCACCAAATACCCCGACTACCGCATCGTCAATCTCGACAAGTTGACTTATGCGGGGAATCTGGCCAACCTGAAAGACATCGAGCAGGCCGAGAACTACCGTTTCGAGCGGTGCGACATCTGCGATTACGAGCAGGTGCTCGCCATTTTCCGCAAGTACCGGATCGACGGCGTGATCCATCTGGCCGCCGAGTCGCACGTCGACCGTTCGATCAAGGATCCCTTTACCTTCGCGCGCACCAATGTCATGGGTACGCTCTCGCTGTTGCAGGCGGCCCGGGTCTGCTGGGACGGCGATTGGGCGGGGAAACTCTTCTACCATATCTCGACCGACGAGGTTTACGGCGCATTGCAGTTCGACGGCACGCTCTTTACGGAGACGACCAAATACGATCCGCATTCGCCCTACTCGGCATCGAAAGCTTCGTCCGACCATTTCGTGCGGGCGTTCCACGATACCTACGGAATGCCGACGCTGGTGACGAACTGTTCCAACAACTACGGGCCCTACCAGTTCCCCGAAAAACTGATTCCGCTGTTCATCAACAATATCCGCCACGGAAAGCCGCTACCCGTCTACGGCAGGGGTGAAAACGTCCGCGACTGGCTTTACGTGGTCGACCACGCACGTGCCATCGATACGATTTTCCATCGCGGAAAGGTCGGCGACACCTATAATATCGGAGGGTTCAACGAGTGGCGCAACATCGACCTGATCCGCGTGGTGATCCGCACGGTCGACCGGCTGCTGGGGCGTTCGGAAGGTGCGTCGGAGCATTTGATTACCTACGTGACCGACCGCGCGGGACACGATCTGCGCTATGCGATCGACTCGCGCAAGTTGAAGGATGAATTGGGCTGGGAACCCTCGCTGCAATTCGAGGAGGGAATCGAGAAGACGGTACGCTGGTATCTCGACAACCAGGAGTGGATGGACAACATCACCTCCGGCGAGTACGAAAAATACTATGAGGAGATGTACCGCAACCGTTGACGCCGGATTTCGGTGAGGTTGCGGCCGGAAAGCCGTATCGGAGGGGCTGCCTGCAAATCGTCGGGCAGCCCCGACCCGTTGTACGGGGAGACTGCGATTTTTCGTTTGGAAGCAGCCTTTTCGTTCTGGCCGTATTGCGGGGATACGTGCTGCCCCCCCCCTTGGGGGAGAAGGCGGGCCCGGATTTCTGTTGCGGGTGCGAGGCTTCGTTTTGCCGAACCGTCGCAGTCCGGACGGCGGTTGTGCTGCAAGGCATCTTGTCCGAATGCTTCTCTGCATTCCTATCCCGACGATGTTTCGAGGCGGCGGTTCGATGCGTTGTGCGATGCCGGCAGGCAAGCCCCACTCCGCGGCGGAGTGCCGCTCGCCGAAGTTCGTAGAGTTCCGCCGCCGATGGACGCTGTCGTCTTCGGAGCGTCCGTTAAAATATATTAAGGGGTATTTGGGATAGAAATATATTATCCGGCGGAGACTGAAAATTCGCCCGCATCCGGTTCGATCCGGCTCGATTTCTCGATTGCAGCGGGTACGAAAAATTGCCACGTTGTATCGATGCGGCGAAGAGTATCGTTTATTTTACATATATTTTCCATTGGAAATTTGTTTTGTTGGAAAATTGTTGTATCTTTGCAGTGGAAAGGAGGAGAGATGCACCTTCAAGAACGAGAGGTACGAGTTTGCACTCTCTTTGCAACGAATCGGCAGGGATCGTCTGCAAAGAGGATGATCTCCGCGAATCGATAAAAAATGAAAAGTATGTTGAAAGCAATGAGTTTGGTGGCCGCACTGACCCTTATGGCGGGTGCGGCGCATGCAGAGAAACCGAGAGAACAATCAAAATCGAAAAAAGTTATGGTACAGGAATTAACGCTGGATCAGTTCCAGCAAAAAGTCTACAATCTGTCCGACGCCAATGCGTCGTCGTCGCTGACGTATCTGGGCGACAAACCCGCGATCGTCGATTTCTACGCTTCGTGGTGCGGCCCCTGCCGCATGGTGGCTCCGATTCTCGAAGAGCTTGCCGGTGAGTACGAAGGCAAGATCGTCGTCTATAAGGTCAATACCGAGAAGGAGCCCGACCTGGCGGCGGCATTCGGCATCCGCAGCATCCCGTCGATTCTCTTCATTCCGATGAGCGGCAAACCGCAGATGTTGCAGGGCGCGATGCCCAAGGATGCGTTCAAAAAGGCGATCGAGGAGTATCTGTTGAAATAGTCCGATGAATACGCTCTGCCGCATACGCGAAGTGTCGCGCGCGATCGCCGAGTTCGAACAGTGTTTCGAGCGGGAATATCGCCTGTCGATGAACGAGGGAGTGTTGCTCTGCTGCCTCGCACGGCATGGGGAACTCTCGTCGGGCGAGATTGCGGAGATGCTCCGGCTGACCTGTTCGAATACGTCGAAGGTGATCCGGTCGGTGGAGGGCAAGGGATTCGTGATACGAAAATTGGGCGAAGAGGACAAACGCCAGATGTACTTTTCGCTGACCGAAGCGGGCCGTGCGGAGCTCGAAAGGCTGCAACCGTGCCGTGTCGCGCTGCCGGAACTGCTGGCGAGGTTCCTGACAGAGGAATAAACGCAAGGAGAGGGTCGGATTGAAATTCCGACCCTCTCTTCTTTTCGGAACCTGCGTTTCCGTGCAGAAACGTTCCGGCGGAGTGAAGTCCGTAGCGTCGGGATGCGCGAGTTGCGTTTCGGGACATTGCGTGAAATGCTTCTCCGGAAACGCATCCCGATTTTCGTCGTGTCATTCGCCGTTCGCGGCAGCGTCAGGGGGCTACCCTCTCCATGCTGCGATTTTCCTGCCGGCATCGCCAGCGATGTCGAAATGGAGGCACCGGATAGGAGAGATATTTTTTCGAGAAGCATGTTCCCTGATCCTACGTGCGGCGGCGAAGCGTTATTTCTGCTTTATCCGTTTTTTGCGCTGGTGTTCCAGACGTGCCTGATACCGTGCTTTCTGACGGTTGCGATACTCGGCGAGCAACGTCGGGAAGTTTTCGGCCTCTTTGAGTTTCACCAGACTGCGGAACGTATTTTCGCAGACGGCGAATTTCTTCAATATTTCATTGTAATAGATGCTTGTCTGCGAGGTGTCCCCTCTTTTCAGAATCGGGTTGGCGACCTTTTGGATTTCATAGGCGAGCCCGAGGCGCCTGAGCTGTCTCGCGATTAAATTATCTTTCATATAACTTTGATTTTAAATATATATCAAAAATCGCAAAACAAAAATTGCGCGTCAATCAAAATACCAAATCTTGGTGCAGGAAATTTTGTTTGTCGGCGGCGTCCCCTATTGCAATTTTGTATTGTATAAAATCGTCGAAGGCCGTCGTCTGCCGCGGAGAATGAAGGGATTGGGCGAAAGTATTCGGCAGAGAGGAAATTTACGGGTGGATTCGGGTATACGGATATTACGGTCTCCGACGGAAATATTCGAGGGGGGGGGAACGGAACCGCCGATGCATGCATCCGTCAGCATGCATACGGCGTGGGCCTTGCGGATGGTTTCCGCACTGACCTCGCACACGCTCCGGCGTTACACCTCGCCCTCGTTCGTCAAGCCGGCGACGGTCGACGCCACCTCTTCCGCCGGAACATTCGGATCGGCGCGATGCTGGTAGGACGTGGAGCCGTACATGGCTTGTCGTTTTTCGTGGAAAAGATCTATAAACGAAAAAATCGTCGGAAAGCAAGGATTTGCCTGACTTTTGCACATCGTTCGAATGCCGTTGTCGGGCATTCGCTGTGTATTTATTTTTTATACGAAAATAGTTTATATTATGGGAACAAGCATCAATGTCGGGAAAAGAGGCCTCTTGGCGATATTCACCTGTATTTTAGCCTCTGCATCGTTGTCGGTCTCTTGTAGCAAAGACGACACGGAGAAAACTCTTTCCGAGGAGACTGCCTCACTGACCGTTACGCTGAACGGTCAGGCGCCCCGCACCAAAGCCGTCGCTCCGCCGGAAGATGCGGATGAGCTGGAAAAGGCCGAAAATACGGTCAAGAATGCGACGGTATTCGTGTTTAACGCCAACGGTACGCTGGACAAGCGGCAAACGCTCGCCGCACCGAGTCTCTCCGCGACGATCTCCGGATTGCTCGCCGGGGAGAAGAGAGTCGTGGTGGTGGCGAACGTTCCTTCCTCCGTCACCTTTCCGGACGGCATCAATTACAGTTGGTTCGCCGATGCGGGCAATGTGATCGATCTGGACACCCAATCTCCGGAAACGAACGGACTTTTCATGAGTGGAGAGGATATGGTAACGCTCACGGCCAATTCCACCGCTGCGAAAACCATATCCATCAGCCGTATCGCCGCAAAAATCAAATTGGGGACGGTTACGATTTCTCCGGATCCCGGGCACGACCCGGATAAATTCGTGCTGAACAAGGTGATCGTCATGAAAGCTCGCGGTTCGGCCATGATGGGACTTCCCTCGGCGGCTTACACTCCGGATGTGTTTTACGGGGGAATGGCGGGAGATAAAAGTACCGTAAAGGCTTATCTGTCGGAGACCATATCGGCGAGCGACTATTCCAACCGTTATTTCTATGTCTTGCCCAGCGACAATGACGACGGTAATACCACGCTCATAACGCTCGCGGGTACCTATGACGGGCAGCCCGCCTATTTCCCGTTCCGCATCAACGACAAGGCGGGAACAGGCGAAGCATCCAGCGACGGAACTTTCATTCGCCGCAACTATGTCTATACGGTCAATGTGAAACTCAAACGTCTGGGAGGCGGTAGCTCCAATCCGGAAGTCCCGGCCGATCCGGCGTCGCTCGATATTACCGTCGAGCCGCAGGACTGGACTGCGGAACTCGTCCAGGACGTAGAGTGGTAGCAGGAAATGGATGATTCCGTCCCGAAGAGTATCTTTCTTCGGGACGGGGTCAGATCGTTTGAACGACACGGTGGTGAATACGGTTCGACATCTGTTCCGCAGAGGATGGCCGCGGGGCTTTTTCCTGTCCGGTATGCTCCTTCCGCTGCTTTTCGGTTGCATCCGTGAGGATCGGAGCGACTGTTTTCCGGTAGCGGAAACGAGATTTGTCGTGTTAAAGATCGTGGATGAAGCGACGGGACAGGACATCACGCAGACGGGAGAGGCCGGCAGTGCCGTATTGTACCTGTTTTCGCAGGGCGGCCGTTTCGTCGATCGAATCTCCGTAACCCGAGAGCGGATCATGAAGCGTGCGCCGATTCCGTTACCCGACGGTACGCCCGGCCGTTGCCGTGCCGTTGTCTGGGCCAATGCCGGAACGGGCCAGCGGTTCCATTCTCCCGCGGCAGGAAGCCGGATCGAAGACCGGGCCGTTTCGCTGATAGAAGAGGACGATACGTTTCATCATACGCCGGACGATCTGTTTTTCGGGCGGGCCCGACTCGGCCCGACAGGGGAAGCCGCCTCCGAAGAGATCACATTGATCCGTAAGAATGCGAGGATACATATCACCGCCAGGGGATTGGACCGGAATACTCCCGAAGACCTCTATTATTTCACGGTTGAAATACCCGACGACGGTTATGATTTTGCGGGGAATCCGATCTCCGGAACGGCCCATGTACACAGAACGGGCACGTTCCGCGACAACGGGGATTTCTCGACCGACGGAACGTTCAATCTGGTTCATACCGATGAGGCCGATTCGCAGGCGGACGAGGTGATCGTGAATCTGTATGAACGGATGTCCGCCCGTTCGGCGGATCGTCTGCTCGCTTCGGTGACAGAGGTCGATGGCGACCGGATTTCATTGCCGGCGGGCCGTACCCTCAATTTATTGATTGAGCTGAATGAAGGCGGCGGGCTCTCCATTCGCATGGAGATTACCCCTTGGAATGAAATATACCAATGGGATATTTGGTAATCACAAACGGACGAACGATGAACGAACATGGAAATAATGACGGGAATCGCCCGATCTTCGGGAGGCGAAGAGCTCGTTGTCGGTTGCAGGGGATCGCACTGTCGGTACTTTGCCTGTTCTTCGCGGCCTGTGCGCAGACGTTTCCGGATGGAGATGTGTTGGAACGTTATCCGGACGGCGGAGTACCGATACGCCTGACGGTTAGTTTGCCGCAATCGGCCTTCCCCGAGAAGCGCACGAAAGTCGAAAAGGCATCCGACGAGACGGAAAATCGGATCGAGGAGATGAGGATACTCGTATTCGAACGGAACGAAAGCGGATATGCGTATCACTATATGGTGGAAGCGGAACAACTCCAATCGAGCGGCACCGGCGTTCTGTTTCAAGCCAAACTCCTCAGTACACCCAATCCGGTCAAACTGATGCTGGTCGGCAATTACGGCGATGCGTTTGCCGTTTACGCGCCTTCGCCGGGCAATTCGGAAGCCGATGTCAAAGCCGGAACGGGATGTTCGTTCGGAGAATCCCTACGGAGTCTGCCCATGTACGGTCAGATCGTCATTCCGTCCGGACTGGAAGCTGACAGGGAGAACCGTTACAGTGTCAAGATGCTGCGTGCGGCAGCCCGGGTCGATGTGGAGAAGGACTTGGCGGCGGATTCGCGGCCGCTACGGATCGAGAGCGTCCGCGTATACCGCGCGAACGACAAAATCCAAATCGCACCCGACGAAGCCGTCGATGAGGAATCCCCTCGGGTTGCTGCGCCGTCGGTATTTGCAGGAGCCGTAAAGTCGCAGACTCCGATCGTAACGACGGCGGGCGAATCGAATCCCGTTTCGATTGCCGGGATCTATCTTCCCGAAGCCGACGGAGAGACCGATCCGTCGGCTCAGCTGACCGAGGCGACCTGCATCGTCGTGGGCGGGTATTACGACGGAGGGTCCTCCCCTACTTATTACCGGATAGATTTCAATCCTGGCCTCGAAGGACATCCGTTCGGTCAGATATTGAGGAATTACCGGTACGTTTTCCGAATCAGGAAGGTGACCGGCCCCGGTTGGAGCGATCCTGCGCTGGCGGCCGTGAATCGTGCGACGGGCATCGTCGCTGAGATACGTCCGTGGGAGAATTTTACGACCGAGATGTATTTCGAGGGAGACAACTATTTCGGCTTGTCGTCCCGCAACGTGACGCTGGGCTATCAGGCGGGAAGAGTCGATACCGTGGATGTTCAGACGACGGTACCCTATGCGATTCAATGGCTGGATACTTCCGGCACTCCTGTCGGTAGCGCAGTATCCGGTGTCGGCGCTTCACTGCCGGATAGCGGCGGTTTTACGGTCGCGATCGCTCGGAATTCCGATGATGCCGAGACCGTCACGCGGCTGATCTTTACCACGACAGGGGACAATCGTACGCAGAGCGAGGCGACGGCCGGATTGAGGATAACGGCCGGTCGCTGGACTTTGGATGTTTCGGTAAAGCAGGAGAGTCCGGAAAAATACCGCAAGCGTTTCATTCGGGTGTTATCTGTCACGGAGGTAGGGTCGTTCGGGACGAACAATCCCGCTGCGGCGAGCGGACAGCCGCTGCGTAGGATATTGGACAATGCGAAGAACTTTTCTCCTTCCGGTACGGTGATCGTCGGGGGATTCTCCTTCATGGAGGCATCCCGTGCGGAGATACAGACTACGAGTACGGGTTCCGGCTCCGATATATTCCAGAACGTGAAGAATACGATCAATACTCAGGACGTCATCTATCTGACCTACAATAGCCCGATCTCGGACGAACTGGCCAAGGTCGTACTTTCATGGTTGCGAAGCAGTCCGAATCGGGTATTGATCGTCGGTACCGACACCGATGCGACCAATGCCAATCTACGCAGCTACCTGACTGCGGACGGGACGTGGAAGTACTATAACCAGAGTCCGGCCGTCGGGGGTAAGTTCAAGCGGGCGGCGCAGACGGACGGCAATAGACGGTTCTTCACTTCGCCCTTCGGTACGGTAGCCGAGAATGCGCCGATCGCGCGAGCCGACGATTATGCGGGCTATTGTTTGAATTATCCGGCGGGGGTGACTCCGTTGGTGGTCAGCGATGCGGTCGGCTATGAAAAGGCGATGATCGTCGGGGTCAACCGTCAGGATCGCATCGTATATCATGGCGACGCCAATTTGAATCAGAACGGACGATTGAGTTCTCAGGCCAATGCGAATGGATCTGTAACGTCGGATTTCGACCGGTTGACTGCCAACTTGTGGGCCTGGATCGTGGAGCAGGTATGCGAGCAGGAATGAGTGTCCACGGCGGCTGCGGCCGTTCGCCGTATGTAAACTGGGAGATAAAAAACGAAAGGATGAAGAGGTATATATTCTGTATTTCGCTGTGTTTGGGAGTCGTATCGGGAGGCAGGGCTGCTGCCCAGGAACCACCGGCCGAACCGGAGGCGGCTCTTCCCCTGCTGGAAGTCAAGACGAATGCGCTTTATTGGACTACCGCGTCCCTCAATGCAGGTTTTGAGATGGGGTTGACTCCGAGGATTACGTTCGAGATCGATGCGGGATATAATCCCTGGACATTCAGCGACAATCGGAAATTCAAATTCTGGATGATACAACCCGAAATCCGGCATTGGTTCCGCAACCGTTTCGAAGGGCATTTTCTGGGCGTGCATCTTCTGTATGCCGATTTCAATGTCGGAGGCATGAAGTTTCTGGGCATGAGCGACCGGAGATACCAGGGGGCCCTGTATGGGGCGGGTGTGGCATACGGGTACAGATGGCCCCTCGGAAAAAATTGGAGCGTCGAGGCTACGGCAGCTTTGGGCTATCTTCGTTCGGATTACGACCGCTACGTTTGGAAGAAATGCGGACGTCACCTCGGTCGGGGGCATAAGAACTACTTCGGACCGACGAAGGTAGGCGTGTCGTTCGGTTTTACGATCAGGTAACTCCGTCCGGCGACGTCGCGGAAGAAAGAGATCGGTGGACGGACGGAGTGATTCCGGAGGCCCTTCCGAATGGCTTTGCATTGAATGTGCCGTACGCCTTTCCATACGCCATATCCCGAACTGAAAAAGAGAGGAGGACTTATCCGTCCTCCTCTTCTTTTATCGTCGCGCTTCGACGAAATTCACATCGGGCAGTCGATCCCGTTTCGGGCGAGCCAGCCCCAAAAATACAGATTCCCGGCCGGAATGTTTTCCCTGTCGGTCGATAATCCGTAAAAGCATTCCGCGAAAATGAAAAAACGATATATCGTCAGTTGCCGGCGGCCTGTTCGGACGGCAGGAAGGAACCGGTCAAAAACAGCCAATATCCTACGGGACGGCACTGTATGAGACCCTATATAGCGATGGGAAAAAGGGCAGTCCGAATAGACCACAGGTAATATGCGTTTTTTTACATTTTGCGGCGTTGTTCTTGAAAACACAAAACCCTGCAAATGAATATTTTGCAGGGTTTTGCACTTTTCGTTTCCGGTACTTTGGTGGAGATGGCGGGAGTCGAACCCGCGTCCAAACAAGGAACCCAACTGCTTTCTACACGTTTAGCCGACCGTTTCGTCCTTCTACTTGAGCCCGGCAGGCGGCGGCCTAACCCAAGTCCCAGCCTCTTTGTTTCGCACGGCGCCCGAGGCGTTGCACCGTACTATCTCTAAATGAACGATACCCCGTATGAAGAGCGGTTAAAGAGCGGAACTACCCTTCGGGATACTCGTCGCCGAACCTCCTTGGGCCCGGCGATTAAGCCAATTTTCTCTGAAAATTAGGCAGCGAGTGCATAGCTGTTGTTGCCATTTGTACGTTGAGCGTCGGGATTTACGAGCTGCCGCACAGCGCTCGACGTGCTTACAATCGAACTCTACCTGCTGTCAAAACCGGTCATCCCCTCTTCTCGGACGGGACTTTCGCGGGAAAGTTCCATTGAAATACAATGCAAAGATAATACAAATCGGGGACAAAAGCAAATTTATCCGCATTATCGCCGAATGCATGCCGGCCGGCACGCGGAACGAAGGCGGCGCTTTTTTTGCGGAGAAACATCCCCGATCCCGCGAAAAAACATTATCTTTGACCTTGTTTTAACTAAGGAAGCTGTTTATGAGCGGAAAACGCGTTATCGAGTTGCGGGACGTCGCGATCTATCATGCCGAAAATCCGTTCGGCAGGCAGTCGGCCGAACGGCTGGTGCGCTCGGGCGAGCTGGTACTTTCGGAGGTCGACTTCTCGGTCGAAGAGGGCGAGTTCGTCTATCTGATCGGCCGTGTGGGGAGCGGAAAGAGTACCTTGCTGAAAACATTGTATGCGGATGTCCAGCTCTTGGTCGGCGAAGGGTGCGTCGTGGGTTTCGATCTGCGGAAACTGCGCCGCCGGCAGATACCCTATCTGCGCCGGAAGATCGGCATCGTCTTCCAGGACTATCAGTTGTTGACCGACCGCAACGTGTTCCAGAACCTCTACTACGTGATGCGGGCCACAGGCTGGCGAGCCGAAGCGGAAATCCGACGCCGTATCGACGAAGTACTGCAACTGGTCGGGCTGGAAGCCAAGCACTACAAGATGCCGTTCGAGCTTTCGGGCGGAGAGCAGCAACGCCTGGTGATCGCCCGCGCCCTGCTCAACAAGCCCCGCCTGCTGCTGGCCGACGAACCGACGGGAAACCTCGATCCCGTGACGGCCGACGGGATCATGCGGTTGTTCCTCACGATCGCGCGGAGCGGTTGTGCGGTGGTGATGTCGACGCACAACACGAATCTCATCGAGGAGTATCCGGCCCGCACGCTCGTCTTCGAAAAAGGGCGCGTCAAGGAGGTCGACATGCAGGCGCTTCTGGGGCGGATTTGACCCTGCGAAAAGCCCGCCGATCTTGTCCGGAGGCTTGCAGGTATCGCAAAAAAATCGTATATTTGTACGTTAATTTAACAATATAGGAATGAGTGAAGAAGTGAACAGACCGGAAAAGGAGTATTCCGCGTCGAGCATCCAGGTGCTGGAAGGGCTGGAGGCCGTGCGCAAGCGTCCGGCCATGTACATCGGCGACATCGGCGAGAAGGGACTCCATCACCTGGTATACGAGGTGGTCGACAACTCGATCGACGAGGCGTTGGCCGGCTATTGCACGGATATCGAAGTGACGATCAACGAAGACGGTTCGGTCTCCGTGCGGGACAACGGCCGCGGCATCCCGACCGACTACCACGAAAAGGAGGGCCGGTCGGCGTTGGAGGTCGTGCTGACCGTGCTCCATGCAGGCGGTAAGTTCGACAAGGGCAGTTACAAGGTGTCGGGCGGTCTGCACGGCGTCGGCGTGTCGTGCGTCAACGCCCTGTCGACGCTGCTGATCGCCGAAGTGCATCGCGACGGCAAGATATACCGCGAGACGTTCAGCAAGGGCGTGCCCACCTCCAAATTGGAGATCGTCGGCGAATGTTCGGACCGCGGTACGACGATCACTTTCAAACCCGACGGCGAGATTTTCACGCATACGACGGAGTACAAGTACGAAATTCTGTCGAACCGCCTGCGCGAACTGGCGTTCCTGAACAAGGGTATTCAGCTCACGATCACCGACAAGCGGGTGAAGGACGAGCAGGGAGGTTACCTCAGCGAGACCTTCCATTCGAAAGACGGTTTGAAGGAGTTCGTGCAATATCTCGACGCCACGCGCGGCGAGCCGATCATCGAATCGATCATCTATCTCGATACCGAAAAGAACGGCGTGCCGGTCGAAGTGGCCATGCAGTACAACGATTCGTTCTCGGAGAACGTCCATTCGTATGTCAACAACATCAATACGATCGAAGGCGGTACGCACCTCACGGGCTTCCGCCGGGCGCTGACGCGTACGCTCAAAAAGTACGCCGACGATTCGGGGATGCTCGCCAAGTTGAAGTTCGACATCAGCGGCGACGACTTCCGCGAGGGGCTTACGGCCGTCATTTCGGTGAAGGTCGCCGAGCCGCAGTTCGAGGGGCAGACCAAGACCAAACTGGGCAACGACGAGGTGGCCGCATCGGTAGATCAGGCCGTTTCGGAGGCGCTGGCCAACTACTTGGAGGAGAATCCGAAGGATGCCAAGGCGATCGTGGGCAAGGTGGTGCTGGCGGCACAGGCGCGCCATGCGGCGCGCAAGGCGCGCGAAGCCGTGCAGCGCAAGACGCCGCTGTCGGGCGCCGGTCTGCCGGGCAAGCTGGCCGACTGTTCGAGCCGCGACCGGTCGATCGCCGAGATTTTCTTCGTCGAGGGTGACTCGGCAGGCGGAACGGCTAAGCAGGGCCGAGACCGTAACTTCCAGGCGATCATGCCGCTGCGCGGTAAGATTCTCAACGTGGAGAAGGCGCAGGAGCACAAGATGTGGGAGAACGAGGAGATCAAGAACATGTTCCAGGCGCTCGGCGTCACGATCGGGACGGAGGAGGACAGCAAGGCGCTCAATCTGGAAAAGTTGCGTTACGACAAGATCATCATCATGACCGATGCCGACGTCGATGGAAGCCACATCGCCACGCTGATGCTGACGTTCTTCTTCCGCAAGATGAAGGAACTGATCGAGAACGGCCACGTCTATATCGCTACCCCGCCGCTCTATCTGGTCAAGAAGGGCAAGCAGGAACGCTATTGCTGGACGGAGGAGGAGCGCGACAAGATCTCGGCCGAATTCGGCAAGGGCGTGCACATCCAGCGTTACAAAGGTTTGGGCGAGATGTCCGACGTGCAGTTGTGGGAGACCACGATGAATCCCGATACGCGCATCCTGCGGCAGGTGTCGATCGAGAACGCAGCCGAGGCCGACCGCGTCTTCTCGATGCTCATGGGCGACGACGTGCCGCCCCGGCGCGAGTTCATCGAACGCCACGCCACCTACGCCAATATCGACGCGTAGTCCGATTGAAAGGAGGAGTTGCCCCTGCGGGGCGGCTCCTCTTTTGTATGACCCTCAATAAACGATTTTATCATGGACGTTACGATCATCGGCGTTGCCGGCGGAACGGGTTCCGGCAAGAGTACGCTCGTCAAGCGGTTGCAGGAGGCGTTCAAGGACGACGACGTCGCCACGCTGTGCCACGACTACTACTACAAGGCGCATCCCGAACTGACCTACGAGGAGCGCACGAAGCTCAATTACGATCACCCGCAGGCGTTCGACACCCACATGATGGTGGAACATATCCGTGCGCTGAAAAACAATGTGCCGATTTCGCATCCGGTCTATTCGTTCGTCGAGCACGACCGTCTGCCCGAGACGGTCGCCGTGAAGCCATCGAAAGTAATCATCGTCGACGGCATCCTGATCTTCGAGAACAAGGCCCTGCGCGAGTTGATGGACATCAAGGTCTATGTCGATACGGATGCCGACGTGCGCCTGGCGCGCCGCATCCTGCGCGACGTCTGCGAACGCGGCCGGACGATGGAGTCGGTCATCAATCAGTATATCACCACCGTCAAGCCGATGCACGAGGAGTTCGTCGAACCGTCGAAGAAGTATGCCGACGTCATCATTCCCGAAGGCGGATTCAACTCGGTGGCCGTGGCCATGCTCATTCAGAATATCCGGTCGCTGATCGCCGCGAAGTGATCGGGCGTTCGGCTGAAAATTCGGGGCCGATCCTTTCACGATCGGTCTCTTTTTTGCTATATTTGCAAGCAATCCCCGAATTGTAATGGAACAGTCGGTTGCATCTCGTTTTCAAATATTTCGTGCGCGGCTCAAAAGATACCGAGCGCATTTCGCCGTCGTATTTCTGGTAGCGGCGGCGTTGGCGGCCGCCTGTTCGGGTTCGGGGCCGGTCGCTGCCGTTTTCGGGGGAGCGGCGGTCGTGCTTCTGATCGGTGTCGGCACCGCGTTGGGATACCGCGAATACCGGAAGCGGCAACTCCTTTCCCGCCGCTGGGTGCTGTCGTTTCTGAAAGCGCGCGGCCTCGATCCCGAGGAGGATGCCGACGGCGACGTGTTGTTTCTGCTCGACAACATGAAGTATGTACTTCATATCAAAGAGCACTACTTCGAATTGCATATCGGGTTCGGACGCAAACGTTCGGAGCTGAACGACGAGTTGATGACACGTATGGCGCAGGAGGTGATGAGTTCGACACGGATGGTCAAAATCTTGCTGCGCCCCGAAGCCGTTCTCTTCTCGATCGAATGTCTGCAATGCCGGAAAAGCGAATTCGCCGGGTTTTTCGATTCCTATATCCGTATCCTCAAATTCTCCGTGGCCGAGCATACGCGGCGTTATAACGAGGCGCTCGAAGAGTTCCACCGGGAGCTTCGCCGCCAGCGGGAAGCGGAGTATCTCTCGCAGCGTTTCTCGGATTATCAGGGCAAAGATGTGGTCAACTGACCGATCCTGAGATCTCGTTCGAATCCTGCAAGAGCCGGTTGGTGTTCGTGGAATTGATCGGTACGCCGACGGGCAGTTGTTCCCTGCAAAGGCGAACCGATGAGCCTGCCGATTGTTTACTGCACGAAATTTTCATGCAGCCGAGGCGTCGGTCGCACCCACCCGCTGACGGTATGGCGGCAGCCGTTCTGCCGGCGATAAGACTCGGTTGATTTAGCAGTGTCTCAGAAATCCTTACAAAAGCTGTATCTTTTTAGAATTGCGGATTTCGTGTTGGAAGACAAGATGGGATTAGGAATCGTTCTAAATGAAAGACACGGAAGAATTGGATGGAATTCTTCCGTGTCTCTTCTGGCGGTGCGTAGGGGACTCGAACCCCTGACCCCGTGCGTGACAGGCACGTATTCTAACCAGCTGAACTAACGCACCGTTTTGTTCATTGCGAGTGCAAAGGTAATACAAAAATTCGAAAATGCAAATATTTTTGTGCTCCGATCCGTGCTTCGTCGATTTTCCGCTGCTTTGCAAACCGCCCCGCCCGATTCTCGAAGGAGTTACGGGCAGGGCGGGTATGTTGGCAACCGCGGTTATTCGATGTCCCGAACGCATCGCACGTAGTTGGCATCGGGGCCTACGATGGTTCCGAGACCGCTGCGGGGCGTCGGGCCGAATGACCATGTCGCCGGATTTCGGCCGCCACGTCCGGCGGACATGCTGGCTACCCAATAGTAGTCGGCATTCAACGGAGTGAATCCTTCCACCTTGTATAACGGCGTTTCGGTTACGGGCGCATTGTCGGCACCGTAGGAACTTTCGGGCGCTCCGCCCATCGTGAAGATAAGCGCCATCTCCATCATGGTAGGTTTCCGCCAACCTTCGGGACACGAGAATCCGCTCCATACGACTTTTCCTGCGGTCGCGTCCGTATTGGCGACTTGCAGCTTTCGGGAGATCCGATCGGCATCGGTGTTGCCGTCGTGATCCGGAGTCGTGGTCCAATTCTCGTGGAATACCGGACGCTCAGCATCGTATAGCACATTGAAAGCCGAAGGGATCACACCGCCGTCGTTGTCACGCGATACGATGACAGGACCGTCGGGAAGCGTTGAATCGACATAGGGATATTTCTTGCCTCCCTCAGGCACGTCTTTGACGCATCGTGCGGCCGTTATGCCTGCTTTCGGCATGTAAAGCCCCATCCAAGGCATGATGTTGTACCCCATTGCGCTTTCTCCGGTCGGATCTTCCAGCGAGGTGGTCGATGTCCAGTAGGAAGCGAAACGGAGATTATTGCCCTCGATGCCGTTCATGTAAAAGAGCGTCATCAGCCCTTCGTTATAAGTGGGCAGCCGATATCCGGAGGCTTCACATGCCGCTTTCGCATCGTTCCAGTCGATGTTGGCCGCTTCGGCCGCATCCGTGGGAGCGAGCAGGAATGCCGGCATGGCGTTGTCCGTATAGTCGAGCAACTTGTTTCCCGGAATTTCGAGGTCGATGATATACTCCTTGCCCGGAAGTATTTGGGCCATGTCTACGAAGGGAAAGCCGAGTTTGTCGCCGTCGACGGTGACAACGATGCGGGCGTTGTAGGTAATATTCTGAGGAATAAGATAGAGATATCCATCTTTGGCCGTCACGTCTGTCATGGTTTCGGTGGCGGTCACGTAATCATGCCCTTCGTCGTAGTTGAGTTTCGCTTGGTATTCGGTCGTCGAGAAGTCCAAAACCTGCGTCCAGGTCATCGATCCCTGATCGTCGGCATTCAATGCGATTTCACCCTGCCACTGGATACCTCGCACCGCGATGTTCGAAACCTTGTTGCCCTGTCCTTTGATCCGGAATCCGATTTTCGACATGACGGATCGAAACTCCAATCCGACCGCTTCTTGGCGATTCCGGATATCCAGAACCGGAGTCGCAAGACAAATATCGGTATGACAGTCGGTGGCCGAAGGCATTTCGTAGCGCAGAACGGGAGCTCCGACATGAGATGCGTCGCTGACCGAAAGTCCGTTGGATGCCGTTGCATAAGGAGCATAGGCCATGAACGAGAAATCGAAGGATCCGTCCGACGGCCAATACACGATCGGATCGTAGTTCCAGACGCCGCTCCCATCCTTTTCGACCCGTATGTCGTGCATGAGGTCGGGCTGCGCCCATTCATCCCACTTCGTACTCGTATCGAAGGCGAATACCCCGATCTGCGAATGGCCGGTCGCACCGGAGAACGAAGGAGCAAACTCTATGGCATGTCGCTCCGGTTCTGGTTCCGGTTCCGGCGTAGGCTGCGGTTCTGTGTTCGTATTGGAAGCGGGATCATCGACGGGATCATCGTCGCCGCATCCCTGGGGCAAAGTCAGAGCGACAAGCGCTGTCAGCAAGAAAAACCTTTTGAGGAAGAGTTGCGTCGTCATAGCAGAAACGGAATTATTATGGATAACTTAATGCTGTCGACACAAAATTAGACCGCCGTGCGGAAACGCGCAAACGGATTCGACGTCGGGAAACGTAAATTGATGTTTCGCGGCGTGGAATCCCGTTCCCGCCGACGATCAATTCGTCTCCTGCGCGTCGTTGTACATGCGCCTCATCTCTTTCCGGAATTTGGTCGGCAGCATCCCGATCGATCTTTTGAAAGTCGCGGAAAATGTTTCCGGCGTTGCGAACCCCAGCTCGTAGGCGAGCGCCTTTATCTGTATGTCGTTATCGGTTTCAGAGAGGATGTGGCGGGCTTCGTCGATGCGGCACGAGTTGATGTATTGCGAAAACGACATTCCGCTGTTCTCGTTGATCGCTCTCGACAAATAGGTGCGGTTCGTTTCGAGTCGGTCGGCGATCTTATCGACGGTGATATCGGATCTCCGATAGATTTTTTCCGTTCGCATCAGTTTCTCGAATTCCGAAAACAGCGCTTGCCCCTTTTCGTCCGAAAGCGAGGAGACGGTATATTTCCTGCCTCCCTCCGATTGGCTGTACAGCTCCTTGATCGTTTTTTCTTTCTGAATAAGTTCGTGTTGCTGTCTGACGATTTGCCGGTAGCGCTGATTTTTACGACGGTAGGCGATGAACAACGCAGCGAGCAGTCCGACGAGAACCGCTACGGTGAAAATCGTGATGTTCAGTTTCTGTCTTTCACGCAGCAGGTCTAGTTCCTTTCCGCGCAACTCCTTTTCCTGTTTTTCGGATTCATATTGCACGCGAAGTTCGTTGATCGCCCGCTCGCGGCCGATATTGAAGATGCTGTCGAATTCGGCATGATATTTTTTATAGTAGTCGAGGGCTCTCTGCGGCCTGCCCGCCAATTCGTATGCCTCCGACAGCTTTTCGTAGAGCTGGTAGCGGTAAAACGCATTGTTGCGCTTGTTGACGAATTCGAGCCCCTTTTCCAGAACCGACGTGGCCCGACCGACCGAACCGTTCGCCATCAGGTAACTTCCATAATTGAGGTAAGCCAGCGTATTGCTTTTTTCACTTCCTACGTGGGCGACGGCACGTTTGTAATAGCGTTCCGCCTCGCTTTTACGACCGAGTCCAGCCAGTATATTCGCGTAGAGGCTATATGCTTCGGCATACTCGATGTAGTTTCCGCCGACAGCGAGCGCCGTTTCGATGTACCGGAGAGCCGTCGCCGGATCGCCCTGCAAGTAGTAGTACATATAAGCCGTTACGAAAGATCCTGAATAGAGGAGCAGCGGATCGCCGTTCGCAGTTCCGATGTCGACGACTTGAAGCGAATACTTCAACCCATTGGGGTCATTGCGCAGGTAGTGCGCCATCGCGATGTTATTGAGCACGACCGGATAGGCCTGTTTGTCGGGACTCAGTTCGGCGTATTTGAGCGCTTCCATGAAATAGGAAAGCCCGCCGAGATAGTTCATCTCCATCTCCGAAGTGTAGATGGCCAACGCGTTGTCGATCGCGGTCAGCGCCCGATAATCCTTCGCTGCGAGGGCCAGATCACGTGCTCTGCCGTAATAGAGTTTTACGGAATCGTTCACTTCGCGCGCCAATACGTGTCCGGTGTAGATCAGGCCATACAAACGGGCTTTGTCGTCTCCCATTCGTCCGAGGGCGCGCAGGCGGCCGGCGGCAGCGACCACTTCTTCGAAGTTCCCCTTTCGGCTTTGGGCAGCGGCGTATTCGATCAAAGAATCGATGTTCGTGTCGGGTGGCGCCGCCATACCGTTACGGACAATCGCGAGGACAGAGAAAAATATCAGTTTCCGGAAATTTGTCACATTGCAAAGATAAAAAGTTTTTGCGTCGAGAGAATGGATGCGGCATGAAAAAAACATTCCGCTCCGCTTGACCGGTTCGGGATCGGACGAAAGTCTGTCCGCCGAAATCCCTTGATACATCGACGTCCGTTTCGACCGGTATTGCTATTTTCCGGCGGCGGAACCGTCGTGCCCCGCCACCACATGGCGTATCGGGGATGCCGGCGCTGTGCGATGTCGAATTTCGATACGGGAAGATGCGGAATTTTGATTGACAGGTATAAAGATACCCTGATCGAATAGATCAGGGTATCTTTTCAAGCGGTGTGTAGGGGACTCGAACCCCTGACCCCGTGCGTGACAGGCACGTATTCTAACCAGCTGAACTAACACACCTTTTGCTGATTGCGAATGCAAAGGTAGTACAAATTTTCGAAAATACAATACTTCCCTTTATTTTTTGAAGAAAGAAAATTGCACGCTGCCGTAACTTCTTAATTGCCAGAAAGCGTCTCGATCCGAAAAATCCATGTTACGGGAGTGTTCGAAGATCAGCAGACCGCCTTCGCGCAACAACCCGTTGTCCAGCACCAGCCGGACGATTTCCCCGCTGCCTTCCAAATCGTACGGGGCGTCGGAGAAGACGATGTCGAACTGTTTCGGGCAGCTTTTCAGGTAGAGAAAGGCGTTGGCCTTGACTGGATAGATCGTTTCGCATCCCAGCTCCCGCGCCGTCTGCCGGATGAAGTTGTAGTGCACGGCGTTGATTTCGACTGCCGTGACGCTGCGAGCGCCGCGCGAAGCGAATTCGTAGCTGATCGATCCCGTGCCAGAGAAGAGGTCGAGTACGTCGCACTGTTCGAAATCGACCAGATTGGTCAGGACGTTGAAAAGGTTCTCCTTGGCGAAGTCCGTCGTGGGACGCGCCCGCAAATTCTTCGGAGGGTTGATCGCCCTACCCTTGTATCTGCCGCTGATTATTCGCATCGTACATCCCTGAAATACTTCCGCAACTGGCGGGCCAGCGTGTCGCTTCCCGACAGGCAGAGCGGATAGGTTTTGAGCGGAAACGTCCGGTCGAGCCGGCCGAGGTAATAGAGGACGTCGGCCGTCCCCTGCGCCCGTACCACTTCGGCCAGCCGCAGCACGTTGTCGTAAATCTTTATGTAGAGCAGCCCGTCGGTATGGATCAGCCATGCGCCCTGTCCCGCAAATTTCGGCTGAAACAGCAGCGGAGAGGTAAAGGTCACCCGATCGCCCGCCGTCTCGGCCAATTGACGGCGGCACTCCTTGTCGACGGCCATTACGGCGATCTGCTGCCGTTGCGGATCGCTGTATACCGCACACTCCGTCTCCGCACAGCCGAGCCCCGCCAGCGCAAGGTAGTTCGGAGCCGATTCCCGTTCGAAGACCTCGGCCGGTACCAACAGCGTTTTGTGCGTCAGTACCGAACATACGACGCGGTCGGCAGCTGCATACTCTGCCGGCAGCTCTTTCGGAAAAGAATGTCCACCCGACCGAAGCCGGATGGACATCTCTTTCGAAGGAGTCGCGGAATTACTCCCAGTTGCCTGCTTCATTGTTCGCACCCTCCATCGAACCGAACTTGATTCCGGGATACTTGTCGTAGGCGACGACCTCCGGAGCCTTGATGAGGTTGATCACTTCCTGACGGAACGTAACCGTATCGAGGAACTTCACGTAGGGGGCCTTGACCTCGACGACCGGAACGACGACCTTCGACTCGGTCGTAACCATGCCGGCTGCGATCGTGAATTCGGCCTGCTTGTTCGTTCCCGGTATGTAGCGGAAATTCTTCACCTGATCGGGCGAAAGCTTCTTCGGTGCGAAGATCGTGTCGATAACGGCTACCGTGAAGGTTTCGATATTTTTCTTGCCGGCTTTTTTCAGCTGTGCCATGGCCACCGAGTCGTCCTCGTCGACGATACGGCGCTGACCCTCGATCGAATCGTTGAGAACGAAATTGATCAGCGTATCGAAATCGCCCGTAAAATGCTGGTATTTGGACTTGAACGCACGTTCGGCGGTACGAATGTCCTTGATGCGCTCGATAACGGCCTCTTCCTTCGCTTTTTTCACGTTTTCAAAACGGATGGGTGTCGAAATCTGATCGTAGATGACATATACCAGACCTACGATCACCAAGGCAAGAATCAGTTGAACGATTTTTTTCATTTCAATTATTTGTTTAAGTTTGTATCCCGTTTAAAAAGGTAACGCTGCAATGTTTAACACGACAATCGCGACCCAAATTTACGCCAAAATTTGTTTCGAAGCAACAAATAGTCAAAAAAAAATCATAGAAAATTTATCGGAATACCTCTCGGGCGACGATTTTTCGCGGATTTTCGTACTGAACGGTTTTGCCGGTACGGGCAAGACGACGTTGATCGCCGCGGTAGTTGCCGCGCTCAAAGAGTTAAGAATAAAGCCCGTGCTGCTCGCTCCGACCGGACGGGCGGCCAAAGTGCTCGCCCGCTACTGCGGGGAGCAGGCGCTTACGATCCACAAACGCATCTACCGCCAGCGCACCAACGCCGATTACGAATCGAAATTCTCGCTCGACTTCAACAGGGAACAAGGTGCCGTCTTCATCGTGGACGAAGCCTCGATGCTCTCCGATTCGACGGGCGACGGCGCACTGTTCGGCAGCGGATCGCTGTTGGAAGACCTGGTGAGTTACGTGCGCAGCGGACGCGGTTGCCGGTTGATTCTGGTCGGCGACAGCGCGCAGCTGCCTCCCGTCGGGTGCGATTTCAGTCCGGCGCTCGATCCGGCGACGGTTTCGCGCTACGGCGAAGTCGTCTACGGGCTGATGGACGAGGTGGTGCGCCAGCAGATGCAGTCGGGTATTCTGTTCAATGCTACGCTGGTGCGCTGCATGCTCGAAAACCGTATCTACGAAATACCGAAATTCGAAATGGACTACCCTGATTTCGAGTCGGTAGAGGGCGGTGATTTCATGGAAAAGTTGCAGGATGCCTTCGACCGTTACGGTCGCGACGAGGTGATCGTCATCACCCGGTCGAACAAGCGGGCGAACCGTTACAACGAAGGGATTCGCCGTTATATTCTCAGTGCCGAAGAGGAGATCGAGAGCGGCGACATGCTGATGGTCGTGAAAAACAACTACCACTATGCGGCGGCGGATGCCCAGGGGGCGATGAACTTCATCGCCAACGGCGACATCGCCCGGCTTGTCCGCCTGCGTCGCTTCGAGGATTTCTACGGATTTCATTTCGCCGACGCCGTGCTCTCGTTCGCCGATTACGGCGACATGGAGATCGGTTGCAAAATCCTGTTGGATACCATCAAGTCCGAATCGCCGTCGCTCACGCGCGAGGAGAGCAACCGCCTCTTCTACGAAGTCGAAAAGGACTATGTCGAGACGAAAAGCAAGATCAAACGTTATAAGGAAATCCGCGAAAATCCGCATTTCAACGCCGTACAGGTGAAGTTCGCCTACGCCGTGACCTGCCACAAGGCGCAGGGCGGACAGTGGCGGGCGGTCTTCGTCGACCGCTGCTTGTTCGGCGACGAACCGATGACCCGCGACATGCTGCGCTGGCTCTACACGGCGCTGACGCGCGCCACCGAAAAACTCTATCTGGTAAATTTCGATCCCCGATTCTATGAATAACCCGTCTTCGGAGGTTCATCCTCTCGCCCCGTTCCTGCCCGACGGCGCGCGCGTGCTGATGCTGGGCAGCTTTCCGCCCAAGCGCGTGCGCTGGTCGATGGAATTCTTCTACCCCAATCTTCAAAACGACATGTGGCGGATCATGGGGCTGCTCTTTTTCGGCGACAAGGCCCATTTCCTGGCCGATCCCAAGCATTTCGACCGCGAACGCATCATGGCTTTTTGCCGGACGGTCGGGTTGGCGCTCTACGATACGGCCAGCGAAGTCGTCCGCCTTCGGGACAACGCCTCGGACAACTTCCTGCAAGTCGTGCGACCGACCGACGTGTGCGGTCTGCTGGATCGCCTGCCCGAATGCCGGGCCGTCGTGACGACGGGCGAGAAGGCGACCGAAACATTGGTGGGGCAACTCAGGTGCCAGCGTCCTGCTGTCGGCGGTTCCGCACCGTTCGAATACGCCGGCCGCCGGATGCAGCTCTTCCGTATGCCGTCGTCGTCGCGCGCTTATCCCCGGTCCGTGGAATGGAAGGCGGAGTTCTACCGGAAGATGTTCGCTGCGGTCGGTATGATCTGACTTTTTGTCTTCGGTTTCGCCTCGGATGCTCTGTCCGGGTCAAGCAAAATTGGAAATAATTTGCTTCTGCGCCCGACTTTTCGTATCTTTGACTTCGTCGAAGATACTCCCGCTCGGCAATGTTCAAATAAATTTGACATTGCCCTCGTTTATTCGTATCTTTGCTATCCCGAAATTGGTCTGAATAAGACTTATTTCGCACTACACATTGTATATTTTATTGCATGATTATGGCAGGTACGGATAAGAAATATGTAGAGACTCCGCTGATGAAGCAGTACTACCAGATCAAGTCGGTTCACCCCGATGCGATCCTGCTCTTCCGCGTGGGCGATTTCTACGAGACGTTCGGCGACGATGCGATCAAGGCCAGCGGGATTCTGGGCATCACGCTCACCCGCCGCGCCAACGGGTCGGCGACCTTCGTCGAGCTGGCGGGATTCCCCTACCACGCCATCGACACCTACCTGCCCAAGCTGGTGCGGGCAGGGGAGCGCGTGGCGATCTGCGAACAGCTGGAAGACCCCAAGCTGGTGAAAGGACTCGTCAAGCGGGGCGTCATCGAGCTGGTTACGCCGGGCGTCGTTCTGGGCGACAACCTTCTGGCCAACAAGGAAAACGTCTACCTGGCTTCGGTTTACTTCGGCCGGCAGACCACGGGCGTGGCCTTTCTCGACATTTCGACCGGCGAATTCTACGTGGCCGAGGGACCGGACAACTACATCGACAAACTCCTGTCGAATCTCTCGCCCAAAGAGATCATCTACCAGCGGGGATTCGACGAGCGGTTCCGGCAGGCTTTCGGCACGAACTACTACACCTACAAGCTCGACGATTGGGTCTTTTCGGAGGAACTGAACCGCGAAAAGCTCTGCAAGCAGTTCGGCACGCAGTCGCTCAAAGGGTTCGGCATCGACCACATCTCGGCAGGCATTTCGGCCGCCGGCGCCATCCTCTACTATCTGGAATTCACCGAACACAAGGAGATCGGCCACATTGCATCGATCTCGCGGATTGACCAGGACGACTACGTGTGGATCGACAAGTTCACCATCCGCAACCTGGAACTCTTCACCACCAACGGTTCGCGCGACAGGAGCAGCTTCGCAAACGTGATGGATCGCACGCTCACGCCGATGGGCGGCCGTCTGCTCAAACGCTGGATAGCCATGCCGATCCGCGACATCGGGCGCATCAACCGGCGGCTGGACGTGGTACAGCGCTTCGTGGAGGACAGCGATCTGGCGGAAGCCGTCGGCGAGCAGGTCTCGCTGATCGGCGACCTGGAACGCATCGCTTCGCGTATCGCCGCCGCGCGCGTGACGCCGCGCGAACTGGTGCAACTGAAAAATTCGCTCGCTGCGATCGAACTGCTCAAAGCGATCCTCGAATCGACGGACGACGGGAATCTCCACCGGCTCGCCGCCGAGATCGACGTGCTGGCGCAGATGCGCCTGAAACTCGAACGGGAGATCTATCCCGATCCGGCGAACAACCAGATTCAGAAGGGCGGCGTAATCGCCGACGGGGTCAATCCCGAGCTCGACGACCTGCGTCGCATCGCTCTGCACGGCAAGGACGTATTGCAGCAGATCCAGCAGCGCGAGAGCGAACTGACGGGTATCCCGTCGCTCAAAATCGGCTACAACAATATCTTCGGATACTTCATCGAGGTGCGCAACGCCCACAAGGAGAAGGTACCCGATACGTGGATCCGCAAGCAGACGCTTTCCAACGCCGAGCGTTACATCACCGAGGAATTGAAGGAGTACGAAGAGAAGATTCTCGGCGCCGAAGACCGCATCCTGACGCTCGAACAGGAGATTTACAATGCGCTGATCGCCTTCGTTTCGCAGTCGCTGTCCCAACTGTTGCGCGATGCACACGCCGTGGCGCGCGTCGACTGTTTCCTGTCGTTCGCCCGCATCGCGCGCGAGCGCAACTACGTGCGCCCCGAACTGGACGACGGGGCGCGCATCGACATCGAACAGGGGCGTCATCCGGTCATCGAGACGCTGATGCCCGTGGGCGAGAAATATATCCCCAACGACATCCGGCTCGACGACGAGGAGCAGCAGATCGTGATGATTACCGGCCCTAACATGTCGGGTAAGTCGGCTCTGCTGCGGCAGACGGCACTCATCATCCTTATGGCGCAAATGGGCTCGTTCGTTCCGGCACGCCGGGCGCACATCGGCGTGGTGGACAAGATTTTCACCCGTGTCGGCGCGTCGGACAATATTTCGCAGGGCGAGTCGACCTTCATGGTCGAGATGCTCGAATCGGCCAGCATCCTGAACAACATCTCCGACCGCAGCATCGTGCTGCTGGACGAGATCGGCCGGGGCACGAGTACCTACGACGGCATTTCGATCGCCTGGGCGATGGTCGAATACCTGCACAACCACCCCACGGCCCATGCGCGGACGCTCTTCGCGACCCACTATCACGAGCTGAACGAGATGGAAAAGATGTACCCGCGCGTGAAGAACTACCACGTCACGGTCAAGGAGATGAACAACACGATCGTCTTCCTGCGCAAGCTCGAACGCGGCGGCACGGAACATTCGTTCGGTATTCATGTCGCCAAAATGGCCGGCATGCCGGCGTCGGTCGTGTCGCGCGCCGACGAGATTCTCAAAAACCTGGTGAAGGTCTACGGCACCGACGAGATCGTGCCGAGCAAAAGCCCCAAACTCCGAGGGCGCAAGCAGGCGTCGGTCAAGGATGCGGTCGAAGAGGCCGACAAGGGGGCGTCGATGCAGTTGTCGATGTTCCAGCTCGACGATCCGGTGCTGGTGCAGATCCGCGATCAGATCAAGGGACTGGACATCGATTCCCTTACGCCGCTCGAAGCGCTCAACAAGCTGAACGAGATCAAGAAGATCGCCGGTATCTGACAGTCGTGCAAGAAAACGGAGGCTGCCTTTCGAGGCAGCCTCCTGTCTTGTTTCAGTCGCCGGTCAGCGAATTGTAAGGGTAATGCCGCCCGTAATCCAGAAATTCGGACGACGAAGCCCGCCGAAATCGCAGTAATCGGTGTCGGTGATGTTGGCCAGATCGACGTGTAGAGCGACGATCCCTTTCTCCCATCGCAGGTGTCCGTCGAGCAGAAAATAAGGACTGAAATCGACCTCTTCGGTCTGCATTCGCCCTTTGTCGTCGGTCAGCAATTTCCCGTCGGCGTCGCGCAGGTAACGGTTGTAAAAGCCGTAACGATCGAAGAGGGTTCCGGTCACGGCCAGAGAGAAGCGACGCAGGAAACGAATCTCCGCAGCGAACGACAATTTGTGGCGCATGTAGTCGAGAATGCTCGACGTCCTCACGTCGCTCAGACGCGATGTGGTCAGATACCCGTAAGAGACTGTCGCGCGACGCACTACTCCTCCGTCGGAACGATATCCGCCCGATGCCTCGATGCCGAATGTACCCAGATGCGACTCTTGCTCCGAGTGCCATTTGTCATATAGGGTCCGGTCGCCGATCGTCAGTTCGTCGCGCCACACCCAGTCGATTACATTGCGACCGTCGCGGTAGAAGAACTGTACGGAGGCATGCCATTTTTCGATGGCGTAACCTCCTCCGATATGGTAGGTGACAGCTCGTTCGGGTTTGAGATTCGGATTGTTGACCTGCGCTTCCGACGTATAGTAGAGGTCGGTGAACGTCGGTAACCGCATCGACTGTGCGGCTCCGGCTTCCGCTTGCCAGCCGCCGTTGCCGTAGCGTCCCGATACGGCCCAAGAGACCGACGTCCCGTAGGGCGTAAAGCTCGCACCGGCCGAAGCGGCGATAGCGAAACGGCGCCATCTCATGGAATGGCGCAGCCACAGATTGCCCACGTGGCGTTCGGCTTCGCACTTGTAGCGGCCGCGCGGAGCGGCCATCGGTTCGCCCAGATTGGAGCTGAAAATGTGGTGATAGATGTAGTCGCCACCCAGCGAAGTGGAGCCTCCCCGCCACTGCAAGTCGCCCCAAAGCTCCGCTCCGACGTTGTCGGTGTTGTGGTAATTGGTCGGTGTACCGCGTGTCCATTCATAACGGTCGAAATTCTTGCGGTAACTTGCATCGGCGCAGATTCGGAAAAGCCCCCACTCCTTGATCCATCGCAACGAACCGAGCGCCGTGGCGGTCTGTTCGAACTGATCCGGATTGTAGGCGGCATAGAATCCGTTGGACCCGAAGCGCCGGCCCTGTCCGCCAGTCTGAAAGTCGAAGAATCCGGCTTTCGGCGAATCGTATGTCATACGGAGGTACCCGTTCACGTTGCGGAAGTCGGTATTGTGGATATATCCGTCGCTGCGACGCAGCGATCCGGCGGCGAAGAGCACGAGACGGTCGCGTGTAAGAGCTCCGGACAGATTGGTATAGCCATACCCGTGTTGCCCGCCTTCGGCTTTGAGCCGAAGATAGTTGCGATACAAAGGAACGGTCCGGACGTTGACTGCACCGGCATAGGCACCCACTCCCGGAATTCCCTCGATGAGTTCGATACCCGACACGCAATCCATGTCGATCGGCAGCGAATGGGTCTGGTGTCCGGTGCGGGCATCGGTGAAATTGATGCCGTTGAGCAGCATCATGGTTTGATCGGGCGATCCTCCGCGGATCGAGATGTCTGCCTGCACGCCCTTGCCGCTACGCTCGCGAATGTCGATCGAAGGGCTGAGGCGAAGGGCGTCTTCCAGCGTCTGGAACGGCGCGGCAGCCTCTGTACCCCGATCGAAAACGGGCGTTTGCGACTGAATGCTGCGGGAGGGACTCAGTCGTGTCCCCGTCACGCCGACCGGCTCGATTCGCATCACGCGGGATACGCCCGAGGTGTCGGCCTGTTGAGCCGCAGCCGTTTCAGTCGTCAGCAAGAGAATGGACATCCCGACCGCAAGCACCCCGATCGTCACTTGGCGGTGGAGGCTGGCGAACACGGCATAGTTCGTACGGCTCCAACGCTTGAAGCACGGGATCGGCTTCGCGGTTGAATGTTTCTTCATCTTGATGAAGTTTTTTAGATGGTTAATGAATAAAAACGAACATAGGCCCTGCCCAAAGGAGGAGCCTATGTTTTGTCGGTTACTTTTCGACGTGTCGTTTGCGCCACTCCCACGGCGCGACGTGGTCGGGCGAAGCCCAGATGCCGACGCCCTCCTCCTGTGCGAATCGCTCGGAGCGGATGTAGCGCAGTTCATTGACCGTATCGTTGCGATACCACGCAAATCCCGAACGCAGCATCAGATCGGCCACGTCGTCGTTGTCGCGCGTGGTGGCGATCACCCGCACACCCTGCGGGGTGCGTCCGCCCTTGGGCGTCACCTCGACGCGGCGTTGCAGGATCATGTTGTAGAGGTATTTGCGTGCCTCGTACCCCTGCGGCTGTTCGATTTCGGGAGCCTCGATGCTGTACACGTTGTAGGTCAGCGTATCGCCTCCGTCGTCCAGACCGAGGAACGTATCGCCGTCCACCACGCTGATTACCCGCACGGGATAGCTGCGCTGGACGATCTCCGCCTGATGTCCTTTTCCCCGTCCGATGAGTTTCAGCCCCAGGACGGTCAGCATACCCACGGCGATCGTGGCGATCAGGACGCCGTTGCGGAGCTTCCGTTTGCGGCTGTTCCTGCGGTGCCGCCGGTGGTGACGGCGACGGGATGTTGTCGGGTTCGATTGTTCCGCCATAGTCTAATTGAGTTTTAGTCGAACAGGGCTTCGGTCTTCGCTACGACCTCCTCCGGATCGGGCGTGAGCGGGAAGACGAGGCTCGGTTCGAGATACCAGAGTTCCTTATCCTGCTGGCAGCGGTGTTCGCCGCCGCCCGTAATGTTGAGCATGACGATCTTCTCGGGGTCGATCCGCCCGTCGGCCACGGACTTGACGAGCGACGCCGTGGCGATTCCCGCCGCAGAGTAGATATCGATTCCCTCGGTCTCCTCGAACAGGGCGCGAGCCTTGCGTGCCTGTGCGTTCGTCGCTACCATGATGTCGCCGCCGGTGGCTTTGAGCGCGTCGTACAAACCGCCTGCCAGCGAATAGGGAGGTTTGCGGTTCGAGAGTACTTTGGCGTCGATGATTTCGGCGTCCCGACGGGCCTTGGCGGCTTCGTAGGGCAACATCTCGCGCGAATCGACCCGCCATGCGTCGAACATCGGGACGAAGGGGGCGTTCTGCGAGACGACGAGTTTCATCGTCTTGTTGCCGAAGCGGCCGTCCTCGTTCAGGCGCATGTTGGCCTCCCATGCTGCGATGGCGCCCGTGCCGCTGCCGACAGCCTGGAAATAGTAGTCCGGAATCTCGCCGATGGTCGTGGCGGCCGACAGCACCGTAGTGCCCATGCCGTCGCGGCGGGCGACATTCTTCGCGCCGCCTTCGGCGTAGAACTTCCGCGATTTGAGGGCCAGGTTGCTCAGGAAAATCGCGTCGAAATAGTCGCCGCCCCGTTCGGGACAGATCAGTTTGACGCAGGGGTTGAGCGGCCGGTCGAACCAGAGCGCCGAGATGTTCTCTTCGGGCACCGACAACAGCAGCGGAATGTTGTTGTCCGAGCAGACTTTGGCGAAGGCGCGCGCCGTATTGCCGGCCGAGGCGACCACCAGAATCCGGTTGTCGCCCTCGCGGATGCGGGCGCAGACGCTGTATGCTTCGGTCTCCTTGAAGGAGCAGGTCGTCATCTTCGCGCCGATCTCGGGATAATAGCCGTTGAAGGTGATATAGAGGTTTTTCAGGCCGAGGTAGTCGGCCAGACCTTTGCTTTTGTAGGTTACGGGTGCGCTCGAACCCTGCAACATGCGGCGGACCGGCAGCCAGTCGCAGAATTTGTAGAAGCCGTAGCTGTCGGGGCGCACGTCGATCTGCCGGACGGCGTAACGAGTGCGGATCATCGAAGGGATTTTGCAGCAGGGATCGTCGAGCATCCAGCCTTCGTCTTCGAACTGCCGCCCCGTAGCGACGCATTCGAGCGTGTAATGAGTGGGTGTAAAATTCTCCATGTAGTATCTTTGGGTATCTTTGGTTTTCAGGACATGCGCCCTTTGAAATCGGCGTAACCGAATTCCCGGACGATGCGGACGGCTCCGTCGGCGTCGGCGACGGCGATCGCGGGGTGCGCCACGCCGTTGAACATCGTGGTCTTGACCATCGTGTAGTGGATCATATCCTCGAATACGATCCGCTCGCCGACCTGCAATTCGTGGTCGAACGCCCAGTCGCCGCAGTAATCCCCCGCCAGACAGCTGTTGCCGCCCATGCGCCAGCGCCGGTCGCCTTCCTGCGGTTCGCGGGCCCCGACGATCGCCGGCTTGTAGGGCATTTCGAGGCAGTCGGGCATGTGGCAGGCGAACGACACGTCGAGCATGGCCGTGTGCACGCCGCCGTTTTCGACGATGTCCTCGACCGTCGAGACCAGATAGCCCGTGCGCCACGTAAAGGCGCTGCCCGGTTCGAGAATCAGCCGCAGGCGGGGATGGCGCGCCCGAAAATCGCGCAGCAGCGCGATCAGGTCATCGCAATCGTAGTCGGCGTGGGTCATCAGGTGGCCGCCGCCCATGTTGAGCCACTGGATGCGGTCGAGATAACGGCCGAAATGCCGCTCTACGGCTTCGAGCGCCTTGCGGAGATGCTCCGACCGCGATTCGCACAGCACATGGAAATGCAGCCCCTCGATCCCGTCGGGCAGACCGCCCTGCGTTTCCAGCTCCTCGGCGGTCACTCCCAGCCGCGAACCCGCCACGCAGGGGTTGTAAAGATCGGTCTCCACGGGCGAATAGCGCGGGTTGACGCGCAGACCGCACGAGATGCCGCGCAGCAGCGCCATTGCACCGAAACGGCGGAATTGTCCGAGCGAATTGAAGGTGATATGGCTGCTGCAATCGAGTATCTCGCCGATATTGCGGTCGGTGTAGACCGGAGCATACGTGTGCGCCGGCTGCCCGAACTCTTCGCGTACCAGCCGGGCCTCGGCGGCCGAACTGGCCGTCGCGCCGTCGCTGTGACGCGCCAACAGGGGGAAGATACTCCACATGGCGCACGCTTTGAGCGCGACGATCACCTCGGCGCCCGACTCGCGGCGCACGCGGTCGACGACCGAAAGATTCCGCGCCAGCAGACGTTCGTCCAACAGAAAACAGGGCGAGGGAACCCGCTTGAAATCAATCATTCGTTGTTCAAAGAATTAACGTGCAAATATACATTAATATCGTAAAGCAGCACTAAGTATAAATACCCATTCCCGCAGAGACGAAGAAAAAGCGGAATTTACCCGATTACACAGGGTAAATTCCGCTGTCGGCCGCCCTGCGGCGGAGCGGGTCAGCGCTTCGGCTCCTTGTCCGCGGCGAAGGCCTCTTCGACCTCGCGTTCCTTCCTCATACGGTCCTTACGGGTGTAATCCTCCACCTGATCGACCAGTTCGTTGATGTTGTCCTCGAAATTCTGCTCGCAGGGCGTGCAGGTCGTCTGTTCGTCTTTCATAATTTTTATTCGTTTGATGTGATACGGTTTCCCTTCCCCGTGCAAATTGCATACAAAAAGACGATCCGTTCTGCACGGACACCGCGGAAAATCGTTCCGCGAGTTAGGAAAAACGGGGAAAATTTCGTAATTTTACGATTGAATAAATCGAAATCGTCTATGATATTCCTCACCGCAATGGATTTCACGCTTCCGCTGGCCGATCCCGTGCTGAAGTTTCTCATCATCCTGCTCATCATTCTCGGAGCACCGTTGTTGCTGAACAAGATCCGCATCCCGCCGCTGTTGGGGCTCATCATCGCCGGAGCCGTGATCGGCCCCCACGGCTTCAACCTCGTCCTGCGCGACAGCAGCATCATCCTTTCGGGCACGGCGGGGCTGCTCTACATCATGTTCCTGGCGGGATTGGAAATCGATATGGGCGATTTCAAACGCAACAGCCTGCGCAGCCTGACTTTCGGTCTCTATACCTTCTGCGTGCCGATGGCGCTCGGTATCGTCGCGGGATACTACCTGCTCGGCTTTTCGTGGCTCACTTCGGTACTGCTGGCCAGCATGTTCGCTTCGCACACGCTGATCGCCTACCCCATTATCAGCAAGCTGGGAATCAGCAAGAACAATGCGGTCTGCATCACCGTGGGCGGAACGATGATTACCGATACGCTCGCGCTGTTGGTGCTGACGATCGTCGTCGCGCTCTCGACGGGTAACGCCGACGACATGTTCTGGGTGCGGTTGGGGCTGTCGATCACGGCCTTCACGCTCTTCGTTCTGTTGGGATTCCCCCTGATCGGGCGCTGGTTCTTCAAAAGGGTGCACGACAACATCTCGCAATATATCTTCGTGCTGGCGATGGTCTTTCTGGGTGCTTTTCTCGCCCAGCTGGCCGGACTGGAAGCGATCATCGGATCGTTCCTCGCGGGGCTGGCGCTCAACAGGCTGATTCCCGCCACTTCGCCGCTGATGAACCGTGTGGAGTTCGTCGGCAATGCGATCTTCATCCCGTTCTTCCTGCTCAGCGTCGGGATGCTGATCGACTACCGTGCTTTCTTTACCAGTTTCGAGACGATCAAGGTCGGCGCCGTGATGATCGTCGTGGCCACGGCGGCCAAGTTCATCGCCGCATGGCTCACGCAGAAGACTTTCCGTATGTCGGTCGATCAGCGGCGCGTGATCTTCGGGCTGAGCAATGCGCAGGCCGCAGCGACGCTGGCGGCCGTGCTGGTGGGCTACAACGTCATTCTGGGAACGACGCCCGACGGCGAGCCGATCCGGCTGCTGAACGAGAGCGTGCTCAACGGTACGATTCTGATGATTCTGGTCACCTGTACGATGGCGTCGTTTTCAGCGCAGAAGGGGGCGCACAATATCGCCATGGAGGAGTCGACGGACGTCGAGGAACCCGACCGGAACGAGGTGGAGATACTCATTCCGGTCAGCAACCAGGCCAACGTCGAGGAGCTGGTCAACCTGGGGCTGTCGCTCAAGCCGAAGCGCGCCAAGAACGGATTGCATGCGCTCACCGTCGTCGATGACAAGGGTTCCGACGGCACATCGGCGAAGCGCTCGAAACGGTTGCTGCAACTGGCCGTCGAGACGGCGGCGGCGACGGATACCCGTTTGCAGGAACTGCTGCGCTACGACCTGAGTCCGGCCAATGCCATTTCGGGCGTTATCCGCGAATGCGGCATTACCGACGTCATCCTGGGACTGCACGAACGCAAGGATATTTCGTCGGGATTCCTGGGGCGCGTGGCGGAGGGAACCATTGCCGACAACACGACCAACGTATTCATCTACAAGCCGGCGCAGCCGTTGTCGACCGTCAAGCGTCATCTGGTAGTCCTGCCGCCGCAGGCCGAAAAGGAGGCGGGGTTCCTCAGTGCGCTGGAACGTCTGGCCAACGTGGTCGGGAACACTGGGGCCAAGGCGGTGTTCTACGCCGCACCCGCCACGCTCGATCTGATTCGGGAACGCTTCGCGCGGTCGTCGAACGAAATCGGCTACGTCCCGTTCGTGAACTGGGAGGATTTCCTGATCGTTTCGCGCGACGTGCGTACCGACGATACGCTGTGGATCTGGATGAGCCGCCGCAACGGAGTCTCCTACGAATCGTCGATGGCGCGCGTTTCCCGCTATCTGGATCAGTATTTCAAAGGCAATAACTTCGTGTTGGTCTATCCGTTGCAGGCCAGCATCGACGAAGGATCGCGTTACCTCACCTGACCTTTCGGCCGGTTCCGGCAGCCGAAATCCGCTCGAATCCGCGTAACGCCTGCACAGCCGGCGGTTCTCGCGGCCGAAGAGGACAGAGTCTGTATCGAAACAATCCGGCCTGCATTTCAATGCAGGCCGGATAAGAAGTTGTCGATTTGTTCGTAGCGAGAGAGAGACTTGAACTCTCGACCTCATGATTATGAATCATGCGCTCTAACCAGCTGAGCTATCTCGCCATTGCTTTGAAAGCGAGTGCAAAGGTAATAGAAATTTTTATTCGCGCAAAAGTTTTCAACGCTTTTTTACGCAAAAAAAGCGAAGTAACGGCTGTGGCATCGATTTTGTCCATCCGGCCGTAAACTTCAACCGATTATGAATCAACTGCAAACCCCGTTCGTTCGGAATCTTTCGTTGAATATCGTCACGCTGGCGGCCGGTGCCCTGCTGCTGTTGGCCATGTCCGTGGAAATTCTCACCGGAGACCACCGCCACTTTTCCCAAGCCTATCTGTGGATACAGTTCGCCGTCTGCATCGTCTTTCTCGCCGACTTTTTCATCCGGCTGGCGCGCAGCGAGCGCCGTACGCGTTTTTTCCTCCGCAACCTGCTCTTTCTGCTCCTGTCGATCCCCTACCTCAATCTGGTCGACTGGTTTTCGCTGGAGCTCGCGCGCGGCTGGGCCATGCTCATCGGACTGACGCCGCTGCTTCGGGGTTTTCTGGCGCTCTACATCATCGTCGCATGGCTCGCCAGGAACCGCTTCAATCAACTGCTGGCGGCCTATCTTTTTTCGGTGCTGGTCTTCACCTATCTGGCGTCGCTGGTCTTCTACGACTACGAGATTCTGGTCAATCCCCGCCTGACCGACTACGGCGATGCTCTGTGGTGGGCCTGGATGAACGTCACGACGGTCGGGGCCGCGATCTTCCCCGTCACGGCCGTGGGGAAGGTCGTCTGCGTGCTGCTGCCCATCGTCGGCATGATCTTCTTCCCGATCTTCACGGTCTACATTTCACAATACTATACGGGAAAAAAGAGCAGCAATTGACAAATCGCGCGAGAAACGCTATCTTTGCAGGGTAACCGCTACCCTTCCATGAAAAAGACGCTTCTCCTCCTGCTGCTTCTGCCGTTCTGCTTCGCCGCCGCGGCCGAAGGGGCGATCGACCGTGCGTGGGTCGAGCGAAATTACCGTAAAACCGAGTACCGCATCCCCATGCGCGACGGCGTACGGCTCCATACGACCGTCTACGCTCCGTGCGACACGGCGGGCCGGCACCCCATTCTGCTGACGCGCACTCCCTATTCGTGCCGCCCCTACGGCGCGGAATTCTCCGCGTCGCTCTGGAAATCATTTCTGAAACTCTATTTGGAGGAGGGCTATATCCTCGTTTTTCAGGATGTGCGGGGACGCTACATGAGCGAGGGCGAATACGTCAATCTCCGTCCGTTCATCGCCGATAAGCATTCGCCCGAACAGATCGACGAGGCGAGCGACGCCTACGATACGATCGACTTTCTGGTGCGCGAGGTCGCGGGCAACAACGGGCGTGTCGGCATCTACGGCAACTCCTATCCGGGTTTCTACGCCCTTATGGCCGCCGCGAGCGGACATCCCGCCTTGAAAGCCGCCTCGCCGCAGGCGCCCGTCACCGACTGGTTCATGGGCGACGACACGCACCACAACGGCGTGTTGTTCCTGCGCGACGCCTTCTCCTTCATCGGCGGCAGTTTCGGCAGGCCGATGGACAATCCCACGACCGAGGCCGCCGCAGCACCCCGTTACGTCCGTACCGACGAATACGATTTCTTTCTGCGCAAGGCCACCGTCAACAGCTTGACGCAGCTTTTGGGCGATACCGTCCGCTTCTGGAACGAGATGATGCGTCATCCCGATTACGACGACTGGTGGCGCGAACGCTGCTCGGTGCGCGCCATGCACGACCTCCGGCCGGCCATACTGGTCGTGGGCGGCCTGTTCGATGCCGAGGATTGCTACGGCGCGTGGACGACCTACGCCTCGATCCGGCGCCAGAGTCCCCGCACGTCGTGCCGGATGGTCGCCGGCCCGTGGGTGCACGGCGGCTGGCGGTCGTCGAACGGCGGCAACCGGCTCGGCAAGATGCGCTTCGGCGACGCGTC
The DNA here is from genome assembly GCF_006542665.1 of Alistipes communis. NCBI lineage: Bacteria > Pseudomonadati > Bacteroidota > Bacteroidia > Bacteroidales > Rikenellaceae > Alistipes > Alistipes communis. The sequence continues at coordinate 2,862,399 of NZ_AP019735.1, read as the reverse complement.
GCTGACCGACTACTACCAGCAGCGGATCGAAGTGCCCTTTTTCAATTATTACCTGCTCGGCAAGGGCGACGGCGGCGAGCTGGCCGGCGCTACGATCTTCTTCACCGGTGAGAATCGCTGGCGCACCTTCGAAGAGTGGCCTCCGGCCGATGCGCGCAAGGAGGTTCTCTTTCTTCGCAGCAACGGCGCGCTGTCTGCCGAGAGGCCGATCGAGCGCGAGTCGTTCAGCGGCTATCGCTCCGATCCCGCGTCGCCCGTGCCCTACGATTTCCCGATGCGTGCGTCGCGTGACAAGGCCTATATGGTAGCCGATCAGCGCTTCGCTGCCGGTCGGCCGGACGTGCTGTGTTTCACGACCGAACCGCTGGCAGGCGACGTAACATTCGCGGGCGGTATCCGGGCCGTCCTGCAAGCGGCGATCTCGACGACCGATGCCGATTTCGTGGTCAAGCTCATCGACGTCTGGCCCGATAATACGGAGTATCCGGGTTACCAGATGCTCGTGCGCGGGGACATCATGCGCGGACGTTACCGCCGCAGTTTTTCAGCCCCCGAACCCTTCACGCCGGGCGAGCCGACCGAAGTGGCCTTCACGATGCCCGATATCGCGCATACCTTCCGCAAGGGGCACCGGATCATGGTGCAGGTGCAGAGCTCGTGGTTTCCGCTGGCCGACCGCAACCCCCAGCAGTTCGTCGACATTTACCGCTGCGCGGCCTCCGACTTCATTCCCTGCGACGTGCGTATTTACCACGACCGCCGCCGTCCCTCGCGGTTGGAGGTGCTCCGTTTGCGATAAAGCGGGCCCGGCAGAATCCGCGACGGTCTTCCCGCCGCGGATTTTTTCTTGCCTCCGCCCGCTAACGGCACGTTTTTCGAGAGGGTCGACGTAAACCAAATACGTTTGACTTATGGAGAAAAAAGAACGTTCCCGACCGAGCGGAAAAACTCAGGGGAAACCCGAAAAGCTGACTTCGGTCAACGGCCGGCCGATCGCCGACAACGAGGATTCGCAGACTGCCGGACTGCGTGGCCCCATCGTGTTGCAGGACCCCTGGATGCTCGAAAAGCTCGCGCATTTCGACCGCGAGGTGATTCCCGAACGGCGTATGCACGCCAAAGGCTCCGGCGCCTACGGCACCTTTACCGTGACGCACGACATCACGCGCTACACCCGGGCCTCGATTTTCAGCCGGATTGGCAAGCAGACCGAGTGTTTCGTCCGTTTTTCGACCGTCGCGGGGGAACGCGGTGCCGCCGATGCCGAACGCGACATACGCGGCTTCGCGATGAAATTCTACACCGATGCGGGCAACTGGGATCTGGTGGGCAACAATACGCCGGTCTTTTTCCTGCGCGATCCGGTGCGGTTTCCCGATCTGAACCATGCCATCAAGCGCGATCCGCGCACGGGGATGCGCAGTGTCGACAACAACTGGGACTTCTGGACGCTGCTGCCCGAGGCGCTGCATCAGGTGACGATCACGATGAGCACGCGCGGCATTCCCGCTTCATTCCGCCACATGCACGGGTTCGGTAGCCACACGTACAGTTTCTACGACGCCGAGAACCGGCGCACGTGGGTCAAGTTCCATCTGCGCACGATGCAGGGCATTCGCAATCTGACCGACGCCGAGGCGGAAGCCATCATCGCCAAAGACCGCGAATCGCATCAGCGCGATCTGTTCGAAGCCATCGAGCGGGGCGATTTTCCGCGCTGGCTTTTCCAGATACAGACCATGACCGAAGAGGAGGCGCGCAACTACCGCATCAATCCCTTCGATCTGACCAAAGTCTGGCCGCACGGCGACTTTCCGTTGCAGGACGTGGGTATCCTGGAACTGAACCGCAATCCGGAAAACTTCTACGCCGAGGTGGAACAGGCTGCCTTCAATCCCCTCAATATCGTCGACGGCATCGGCTTTTCGCCCGACAAGATGCTTCAAGGACGGCTGTTTTCCTACGGCGACGCACAGCGCTATCGCCTGGGCGTGAACCTCGATCAGATTCCGGTCAACCGGCCGCGCGTGGCCGTACATTCGTATCACCGCGACGGTGCGATGCGCGTGGACGGCAATTTCGGCGCGACGGTGAGCTATACGCCCAACAGCTACGGCGTATGGTCCGATTCACCCGAATTGAAGGAACCGCCTCTGCCGCTGCACGGACCGGTCGACAACTACGACGAACGCGCCTATGACGACGACTATTACTCGCAACCGGGTGCATTGTTCCGCCTGATGACGCCCGAAGAGAAGCAGGCGTTGTTCGAAAACACGGCGCGCGCCATGGGTGACTGCAAACTCTTCATCAAGCAACGCCACGTGCGCAACTGCTACCGCGCCGACCCGGCTTACGGCAGGGGGCTGGCCGATGCGCTCGGCATCGCTCTGGACGAAGCGCTCGACGAGAAGAACGACCCCGCGCTCCACCCTGCCGCTGCGATGGTTTAATTAAAAAAGTTGACGACATGGAAAACAAGCCGAAGAATTATCTGAACGACGAACATCTGAGTATCGGTACCCGGGAGTATCTCCGCGTGCTCAATGCCGGCGGTCGTCCTGTGGAATCGCTGCCGGTGGCCGAAGCGCGCAAAGTACTCGCCGACGTGCAGGCAGCCGTAGAAGTCGACTTGTCGGGCATCGACGAGCGGGAGCGCGAAATCGTGGCCGACGGTCACGCACTGACACTGCATCTGGTGCGGCCGCACGGCAGCCGAGGGAGGCTACCCTACTTCGTCTTCATCCACGGAGGCGGATGGGTGCTCGGCGACTACCCCACGCACCGGAGGCTGGTACGCGATCTGGTCGTCGAATCGGAAGTCGCAGCGGTTTTCGTCGACTACACGCCATCGCCCGAAGCGAAATATCCGCAGGCGGTCGATGAGATTTACGCCGCCGTGAAATGGGTGGCCGAGAACGATGCGGAACTCGACCTCGACCGTCGCCGGATGGCTTTGGTCGGCAACAGCGCGGGCGGAAACATGGCGCTCGCGGCGGCGTTGCTCGCCAAGAAACGACATGCGCCCGCCGTTCGGGCGCTGGTGTTGCTGTGGCCCGTGACGAGCGCCTCCTCCGATTGGAAATCCTATGCCCTCTACGGCGGGGAGCGCTTTCTTACGGCGCCGTTGATGAAATGGATGTTCGACCGATATACGACCGACGCCCGGGCGCGCGAAGAAATTCTCCTGTCGCCTGTCAACGCTTCGCGGGAAGAACTGTTCGGCCTGCCGCCGACACTGATCGCAGTGGCCGAAAACGACATTTTGCGCGACGAGGGCGAAGCGATGGGCCGCCGGTTGGACGAGGCGGGCGTCGAGACGACGACCGTGCGCTTCAACGGCGTCATCCACGATTGGGGAATGCTCAACGGCTTCGCGCGGTTGGCTCCCACCCGCGACCTGATCCTCTTCGCGGCGGCAGTGCTCCGGCATCGTCTGCGCTGACCGTCCCGTTCCCGACGATTCGCCCCTGCCGCGATCTGTTGCGGCAGGGGCGAATTGCGTTCATGACGGAGCCGGCGTCAGCGAGCGTCCCTGTCGATGCTGTTCAGCGCGAAGGCATAGGCCCCCAGCGAAATGGCCCGGCTGGCGCCGATATGCGAGGTCATTACCCCGATGCGCTTCTGCGGATCGTAGACGATTTCACGATCGCTGCCGTAAACCTTGATCCGGCGGGAATCGCCCTGCGCGAAGGCGGCGAACTGCGTCGCATCGTCCAGATCGTAGACCTTCATCTGTACGCGCGGAAGCGTTTCACCCGAAAAGGTATGCAGGGAACCCCGCATTTCGGCCAGCAGCGAAGGCAGGATGTATTTGCGCGCAGCGGTAATGCCGCCGCCGATGACGATAAGCCCGTCGATGAGCGTCACGGCGGTGGCCATGGCGTCGCCTGCCACCTCGCCGAACCGCGCGAAAGCGCGCCGCGCCGCATCGGCGTCGCCCGGACGCTCGCCCTCGGCGATCTCGAAAATGGCCTTCGGATCGAGCGTATCGTCGTCGACGCCCGCATACTCGGCATAGAGCCGTTTGACGGCGCGGATCGAGACACCCTCCTCGACGTTGATGTCGGGCAGGTCCTTGTGCCGCAGGCAGAAGGTTTCGACGCACGAGTTGTCGCCGATGTGCAGCCGGTTGTCCGAGACGATCCCCACGCCGAATCCCGTGCCCCACGTGTAGCCGATCAGGTTGCGGAAGCGTTTGGCGCTTCCTGCGGCTTCGAGCCGGGCGTTGATTTCGGGCAATGCACCCGCCAGCGCTTCGCCGTAGGCGTAGAGGTCGCCGTCGTTGTTGATGAAGGTCGGAATGCCGAACCGCTCTTCCAGGAAGTCTTTCAGCGCTACGCCGTCGCGGAACGACGGAAAATTGGGCAGGTATCCGCCGATGATGCCTCGCGGATAGTCCGCCGGGCCGGGAAAGGCGAAGCTGATCGCCGCGGGCTGTTCGGGCAGACGGCCGATGACGGTGCGGAATCCCTCGACCATCGTTTCGAGGCAGCGGTCGAGCCGGTCGGAGTTGGAGGGAAGCGTGATCGGTTCGACGACGAAGCGGTCGCCCTGTACGGCGCCGAAGACGAAATTGGTGCCTCCGGCATCGAGCGTAATGACTATGCGTCGGTCTTTTTCGTACATGATTTCTCGTTTTATTTAAGGTTTGTCGGTTCGATCGGAAGTGCGGAGCATTCGCTTGATGCTCCGGTTGAATTCGGCGGATGCAAGCAGTTCTTCTATGGTCAGATGCATTCTGTATCGCCAGTAGTTGTTCGGGTCGTCGGGCCGGTTGATCCGCTCCTCGTCGGGATCGTCGCGCCACAGACCGCCGTCCGTGGCCAGCCAGTCCTGCAACGGCAGTACGGCCAGCATCGACTGCCCGTCGAGCGTGCGGCGGACGATCTGCCGGCACAGCGCAGGCGTACACTCGGCGGGAGCCTTTCCGCGGCGGTGCAGCATCTCGGAGAAATAACGCTGCGTGAGGGCGGTGTCTTCGCACCACCAACTGCGCAGGGGCGACATGTCATGCGTCGAGGTGGTGCCGACCGACAGATAGGGATACTGCCGCGGATCGCCGAACGTCGCGCCGGCGGTTTTGGGCATCCGTTCGATTTCGAGCGAGAGAATCCCCAGACGCTCCATGACCTCCGGTACGCAGGCAGGAATCATCCCCAGATCCTCGCCGCAGGCCAGCATCGCGGTCGCATCGAGCAGCGCAGGGAGTTTGCGCAGCGCTTCGTCGCGCCAGAAGTCGTCGTGGCGACGGTAGAAAAACTCCTCGTACAGCCGGTCGAACGCCCGCTGCTGCGCCGGCGCGAGCCTCCGGTAGGCGAAGGTCGCCTGCGCCGCGATACGCGGATGGTAATGCCCGAGACGTTCACGGTCTTCGAGGAAGAGTACGTCGTCGAGCAGACGCAGCAGTCCGTCGCGGATGCGGCGCTGCCGTCGGTCGGGACTGTCACCGAAAAGCCGCCATACGCCCCGTTGCGTCGCCGCTTCGGGGCGCAGCGTGCCGTCGGCGACGTAATGCCGTTTCACCTCCGCCGCGGCGCGGCCGAAGAGTTCGCGCAGTACGTCGTCGGTCGCCTGCGGACGGGTGTAGCGGGCGTCGGGCAGCAGAAACCCTGCGGCGGCCAGCTCCTCGCGCGTGTAGGGCAGCGCCGGCCGGAAACGGCCGAGCAGACCGTGCAACGCATCGGCAGGTATCTCCCAGATGCGGAAGAAACCGAGGATGTGGTCGATGCGGTAGATGTCGAAATACTCCCCCATTTTGCGCAGCCGCGCCCGCCACCAGCCGTAGCCGTCGCGCGCCATCGCCTCCCAGTCGTAGGTCGGGAAGCCCCAGTTCTGCCCCGTTGCGGCAAAGGCGTCGGGCGGCGCTCCGGCCTGCCCGTCGAGATGGAAGAGGTGCGGATATTGCCATACGTCGGCGCTCGACGGACTGACGCCGATCGGAATATCGCCTTTGAGGACGACGCCCCGCTGCCGTGCGTAACGGCTGGCGTCGCTCAACTGGCTGTGCAGATGATATTGCAGGAAACAGTAGAAATCGATCGCTGCCCGATTCCCGTTCCGGAATACGCGGAGACGCTGTTCGTCGTAACGGGCATACTCGCCCCATTGCCGGAAATCGGCCGTACCGAAGCGGTCGCGCAAGGCGCTGAACGCGGCGTAGGGTTCCAGCCACAGACGGTTCTGCGTCTCGAAGGCGGCATAGCCGTCCGTCGTCCGGACGGTCTCCCACGTCCGGCGGAAAAGCAGCCGTGCCCAGTCGAGTTTCAACCGCATGACCGCCTCGTAATCGACGGCGGGCAAGGCGTTGAGCCGTCGTTGCTGGCGACGGTAGCGGGCATCGGGTTGCAGCCCCGCCCCGATCAGGCTCAGGTAGAGCGGATGGAGGGCGAAACTCGAAACGGCGTTGTAGGGATAGGAGTCGCTTCGCGTTCCCGTGCGGATCGTATCGTTGACCGGCAACAGTTGTACGACCCGCTGCCCCGTGGCTGCGGCCCAGTCGATCAGTTTCCGCAGGTCGGGGAATTCGCCCGTACCGAAACCCGACGCCGAACGCAGCGAAAAGAGCGGCAGGGCCGTACCTGCGCCGCGCCATGCGGAGGCGTTCGCCTCGCGCAGCCGCAGTCCGGCCACGACGATGCGCTCTCCCGCCGCCGGCAGCCGGTCGCAGCGTCGGTTCTCCCCCTCCTCCCACACGATCGGTCGACGGGAACGGCGATCGAGCCGCACGAACTTGTATTCGAACGGAGTTGCAGCATCGAGCACGACCCGCCAGAGCGGGAAATCGCTGTCGTCCAGTGCGACGAATCGCTGCCAGCCGCCCAGTTCGGGCGCATTGCCGGCGATGGCCAACACTTCGTCGGGGCGCACGGTCGGCGCTTCTACTTGCAGTTCCAGCCGCCCATGCCCCTCGTCGAACGGTTTCCCGTCCGCCGGTCGAGCGAAGATCGCCCGCGTAAAGGCCGAGGTGTAAAACGGCGCATCCGTAGGCCGATCCGACCAGCGGTCGCAGACCGACATCCGCTCTGCGCCCCGCTGCGGAATCACCTGACGGTGGGGCCGCCATTCGCGGCGGATCGTCCGCCCGTCGGCCTCCACTTCGTAACCGTATTCGACGTCACCGGCTGCGAGCGTCGTGCGGCATCGCCATACGCCGTCGCTCCGGTACTCCATCGCAATGCGCCGTTCGCCGCTGCACCAGACGAGCCGCTGCCCCCACTCCGTGCGGTATTCGATCTCGAAAATCACCTCCATGCTTACTCCTCTTTCCGGATCAAGTCGGCCGTTTCGGCCCGCGTGAATGCGATCAGCGCATCGGGTGTGATCCGGATCTGCAAACCGCGCACGCCTGCGCTCACATAGATCTCGGACAGACCGAGACACGACGAATGAATATAGGTGGGAAAGGCACGTTTCATGCCGATGGGCGAACAGCCGCCCCGGATATAGCCCGTGACGGGCAGCAGCTCCTTCATCGGGATCAGGTCGGCCTTCTTGTTGCCCGACACGCGGGCGGCCGCTTTCAGGTCGACCTCGTGGTCGCCCGGCACCACGCAGACGAAATAACCGCTGCGGTCGCCCTTCAATACGAGCGTTTTGAAGACGCACTCGATCGCCTCGCCCAGCTGTGCGGCGACGTGCGTGCACGACAAGTCCTCTTCGTCCACTTCATACGGAATCAGCGTATACGGTATCTTCGCCCGGTCGAGCAGACGGGCGGCGTTGGTCTTTTCGATTTTTTTCGCAGCCATCGAACAAAAATAGCGATTTTACGGTTATTTCTCGTCGATCTGCCGGAAAAAAGTTATCTTTGTAATCTTGGAAAATTAAAACAGTTATCGTCATGAGCAACATTACGATCGTCGGCGCCGGTATGATGGGGTCGGCACTGGCCTTTCCCGCACGGGAAAACGGCCATCGCGTCCGGTTGACCGGCACGCATCTGGACAGGGAGATTATCGCCGAATCGAAGCGGACGGGCAAGCATCCGAAATTCGACAAGCCGTTTCCCGCAGGCGTCGAGTATTTCTATTTCGAAGAGCTCGCCGAAGCGCTCGAAGGGGCCGACATGGTCATCTGCGGCGTGAACAGCTTCGGCGTGGACTGGTTCATGCAGGAGGTGCTCCCCCACATTCCCGACACGACGCCCGTGCTGTCGGTTACCAAGGGCCTCGTCGCCTACGACGACGGCACACTCATCAGCTATCCCGAGTATTGGGAGCGCAGCATCGCGCCCCGCAAGATGAACCTGAACGCCGTGGGCGGTCCCTGCACCAGCTACGAGCTGGTGGCGCACGACCAGACGATCGTCACCTTCTGCGGCCGCGACATGCAGACGCTCGAAACGCTGCGCGGGCTGATGCGCACCGACTACTACCACATCCACCTCTCGACCGAGGTGATGGGCGTCGAAAGCGCCGTGGCGCTGAAAAACGCCTATGCCCTGGGTGTGGCGCTGGCCGTCGGGCTCAACGAGAAGGTCAACGGCGTGGGCTGCACGCCGCACTACAATTCGCAGGCGGCGATGTTCTACCAGAGCGTCAAGGAGATCCGCAAGCTGCTCACCTACCTCACGGGCAACGACCGGCAGATTGATTCGGCGGCCGGCGACATGTACGTCACCATCTTCGGCGGCCGCACGCGCCTGATCGGCACCCTGCTGGGGCGCGGATACGGCATCGACGAAGCGCTGGCCGAACTGAAAGGCGTGACGCTGGAATCGCTCGTCATCATCGGCCGGATCAACAAAGCCGTCAAAAAGCTGGCGCAGGACGGCAAGCTCGATGCTGCCGAATTCCCGCTGCTGATGCACATGGATGCCATCATCGAGGGAAAGGCCACCTCGGAAGAGATTCCGTGGGAACGTTTCACGAACTGATCGCCCGGCGGACGGAATATTCCCGCCGGCAGGAGCGCATCCGGTCGGCGGGAGTTTCGAATCCCCGCGACAGACATTACGAATCCGGCTGCGGCCGCAGATTTTTCGAAAAACATGATAAAAGGAGCATTGTTCGACATGGACGGCGTGTTGGTCGACAACATGCGCATCCATGCCCGGGCATACGATATTTTCTATGAACGCCACGGCGTCGGCAACCGGCAGAACGTGTTGAAAGAGCTCAGCGGGCTGGGCAACGACGAGATCATGCAACGGCTCTTCACACCCGAACGGCTCGCCGAACTCGGCGGCTGGCAGGCGCTCAGCGAGGAGAAGGAGGCGATCTACCGCGAACTCTACGAACCGCTCATCCGGCCGACCGCCGGATTGCTCGATTTTCTCGAAGCGCTCCGCCGGGAGGGAATCGCCTGTGCCGTAGGCTCGTCGGCCGAGATGCGCAACATCCGTTTCGTCTTCGAGAAGTGCGGCATCGAGTCCTACTTTCAGACCGTGGTCAGCAGCGAGCAGGTCACGCGCTGCAAACCCGATCCGGAGATATACCTCAAAGCGGCCGAAGCGTTGCGACTCCGCCCCGAGGAGTGCGTCGTATTCGAAGATGCCCGTGCGGGTATCGAGGCGGGCGATCGTGCCGGCATGAAGGTCGTGGCTCTCGCCACGACCCTGTCGCGCGAAGAGTTGGAACGGACGGCCGCGACGCTCGTGATCGACGACTTCACGCAGATGAGCGTCGAGCGGCTCCGGTCGCTTTAATTTAATTTAAGGAGTGCTGTTCGGCGCGGGTTACAACAACGCTTCGAATTGGCGCATGGTCTGCTCGGCCGAGAAGAGTCCTGTTCGCTTGAAACCCTGTTCGCGGTAATGCGCGCGCAGGGTTTCGTCGTCTACCATGCGGCGCAATCCTTCGAAAATCTCCACGTCGGAGTGGCCGGTGACGATGCCGTAGCGGTCGTCGGCGAGGAACTCCTCCGACGCACTCGTGCGGGTGGCGACGATAGGAACGCCCAACGTCATCGCTTCGCAGATCACCAGCGAAGCCGCCTCCGATTTCGACGTGCTGACAAAGACGTCGGACGCCTTCATGAAGGGATAAGGAGGCTTCCGGAACCCCAGAAAACGGACGGAATCCTGCAATCCCAGTTCGTCGCGCAATCGTTTGAGCGGCTCCTCCATCGCCCCTGCGCCTACGATCTGAAACCGCAGACGATAACCGGCATCCTTGAACATCCGTGCCACGCGAACGAGCCGGTCGTGGCTCTTCACCTCCGACAGACTGCCTACTGCCGTTATGGTGAACCCATCGTGCGGAACGGCCGCGGCATCGGCCTGCCGGCGAATGGAATCGCCGTCTATAATATTGTATATTACCGTCTTGGGAACATCGATACGGTACATCCGCTCGAAACTCTCCTGCGTGATGTGCGAACAAAAGACGATCGTATCCATGCGGCCGTAAGCCAGCTCCTCGTCGCGGTCGCAGCGAAACGTCTTACGCGTCCAATGGAAGAGCCGCAGATCGCAATGCAGCCAGGCCACGTTTCGTTCGGCACGGTCGCGCACCATGTCGTGAAACAACAGGGCATCGCCTTCCAGAAACGAGACGATCGCGTCGTAACGCCCCCGTATTTTCCGGCGGGCCCTTAACCGCAACAAGGTGCGTACACCGTGGTTGCGATAGATTTTCAGCGATTTGCGGTGCACGAAATTCCGCTCCCGTTCATAGAGCCAGAAGACCCGCACCTCGGGCGGGACGTCGCTCAGATAGCAGCCCTCGTGGAAGACCAGGCACAGCGATACTTCGTAGCGCGTGTAGTCGATATGGCGCAGGAACTCGATCAGCGCCTTTTCGGCACCGCCGCCGCCCAGCGAATTGATAATGAACAGGATTTTTTTCATCTCATCTCTTTTTACGGAACACGAAATGGGTCAGGTAGTACCAGCCGTAGTGCTTCACGACCCGCCGCAAGCGCTTTCGCGTCGCCGGCGGAAGCTGCGCTTTCACCTCGTACATCCGCGCCAGTTTCCGGCGCATATCCGCGACGGCCTCCGCGAAATCGGAGGCATGTCTGCGGCGCATCGCCTCCCGGAAATTGTAAAGGCAGTTGCGCACCAGCTTGTCGCAGATCGCGTCTTGCTCAGTCCGACCCTCGAACAACCGCTGCCGGCGGACGAACTCGAAACGCTCGAAATTGGCCAGAAAGAAGTGGTAATGCTTCGGTGCGCTGAACGAGTGGCAAATGCTGCCGTCGCGCTGGACATAGTGGTAGCAGACCTTCTCCACATAGGCGATCCTCCGGCATCGGGCGACCCATTCGTGGACGACGCGGTGATCCTCGAACCAGACGTCGAGCGGGAATTGCAGTCCCTCGAACAGCGTCCGGTCGAAAAGTTTGGTGCAGGCCGAAGCGCTGATGCGTTCGAGCAGCAGGTCGCACAATACCTCGTCGGGCGTGCGGACGGTCACCGGCCCCGCGGGTTCGGCCGGCTGCGGTGTCCCCTCCTCCTCGTAGATCAGGTCGCCGTAGGCGATTTGCGCCCCGCTTTCGACCGCAGCGTCGTAGAGCCGCCGGAACATGTCGGGTTCGATGTAATCGTCGCTGTCGACGAACCCCACGTAGGGAGCCGTCGCAACGGCCAGCCCCGCATTGCGGGCACGCGACAACCCCGCTTCGGCGAGGTGCAGCACACGGATGCGCGCATCCGCAGCCGGATAGGCGTCGCACAACTCGGGGGAGGCGTCGGTCGAACGGTTCTCGACCAGAATGATCTCGATGTCGCGGAGCGTCTGCGCCCGGACCGATTCGACGCAGCGATCGAGCCACGGCGCCGTATTGTGCACCGGCACGATCACGCTGACTTTCGGGGATGCGGTCGCGCTCATCGCTCATCCTCCTCGATTGCCCGCAGCGTCGCCGCAAGGTATTCCCCCCCCCATTTCATATCGGGTTCGAGATGGTTGCCTTCGGCCCATTCGTTCCATGCGTTGATGAAGACGAAATTCTCCTCCGCCGAATAAGGTTTGAAGCGGCGCAGCACCTCGCGCAGCCAGCGGCCGTATTTCTCGGGCGTGGCATTGTGGAACAGGAACATCCGCTGCTTGCGCCGCGCCGTGTTGTCCCACGACGGCGTCACCGAAGGGTAAAGTTTATAATCGGGGGCCGGACGGCTCAGGCTGTATGCGACGTAGGCGTCGTAATCGGCTTTGCGCATCTTGCGGCGGTCGCCCCACAATTTGCGCAGGTGGTACATGAGCTTCTGCCGCCACGGACGATGCTCCCAGAAATCGGTCATCGCAGGAGTGAAGGGCTGGAACTCGATCGCAGCGTCGAATCCGACCGCCAGCTCTTCGCGTCCGGCGGCGTTGAAACTCTCCACGCGGCAGAGATAGAGTTCCGCGCCGCGGGCGGCCGCCTCCTCGCGCCACACCTCGATCGTGCGCCGCATGTCGGGGAAGAGCGCCGAACGGTAGACGGCGAAGACCGGCTTTCCGTCGACACGGATGTAGCGCGGATCGCGGAATACCTCGTCGAGCAGATAGCGGATGTGCGCGCGGTCGTCCTCCTCGGAGTACTCCTGCCGGATCAGCACCTCCTGCTCGCCGCCGTCCCACGCCCGCGTCCAGTTCTCGTTGGCCCAGCAGAGCATGAAGGGGAAATCGGGCTTCCCCGAAGCGAGCATCTCCTCCACGGGACGCTGCATCAACCGGTGACCGTTGAACCAATAGTGATAGTAACAGAATCCCGACAGCCCGTAGCGTTCGGCCAGCGCCGCCTGCTGCTGGCGCACTTCGGGCACACGCAGGTCGTAGAACCCGAGATCGGCCGGCAGGTGGGGCTGGTAATGCCCCCGAAAGAGCGGCCGTGCCTTCACCACGTTGCGCCACTCCGTGAATCCGGCGCCCCACCACCGGTCGTTCTCCGGGAACGGGTGGTACTGCGGCAGGTAGAAGGCGATCACTCTTTTGGCATGTTGCTTCATACGATTCGTTTTAGCGGAGCTCTCCGGCGCGCGGCACGTTCCGTCCGCAGCGACCGGCAACATCGGGTTTCATGCGCTTTCCGGAACTCCGATTCCATCCGCAAAAATAGCAATTTAATCCGAATCTTCGGTTATTCCCGACCGCAAGAACCGGTTGCGAAGTCATTTTATTTCCGCCTGGCCGTCAGATTCCGGGAATTCCGCGACGCATGTCGGCAAGCGATACAAAGTTTTTCACCGTGAGGAACACGGGATCGTATTTTTTCGTATTTTTGCGCCCGATAAAAATCCGAACCCGATGCCGCGCGGAATTCTTACCATCCTGCTGCTTGTCTGCTCCAACGCCTTTATGACGCTGGCGTGGTACGGGCACATCGTATTCAAGTCGAAACTCGAACGGGTGTCGCTCGCAGCCATCGTGCTGCTGAGTTGGGGCGTCGCCCTGTTCGAATACTGTTTTCAGGTTCCGGCCAACCGGATCGGCAGCGTCGAATACGGGGGGCCGTTCACGCTGTGGCAACTGAAAGTGATTCAGGAGGTAATCACGCTTATCGTCTTCTCCTCCTTCGTGTTGTTTTTCAGCAAGAACGAATCGCTTCAATGGAATCACATCGCAGGGTTCTGCTGTCTGGTACTGGCCGTCTATTTTATTTTCAGGCCATAGACGGACGCCGAAACGACCAAAAAGGCCCCGACGTGCGGTCGGGGCTTTTTGCTGTCCGTTTACCGGATGAAATTCGTCCGGACAGGCTCCTCCGGTTCCGGAAGAGGTATCTTGCCCGTTTGGATATTTTTCAGCAGCCACGCCATGTTGTCGCCCAGCGTGCGCATGGTCTGCATACCTTCGGCATCCTGCGTCGCTTCGCCGGGCAGCCGGCCGTGTACGCTGTTCCAGTATTGCGACGATACGACAGGCATGTTGTTGATCGTGAAATACTTGTTCAACCTGTCGAACGTCGCGCTCGCACCGCCGCGCCGGCAGACGGCTACGGCTGCTGCCGGCTTGAAGCGGAGCAACTCCCCTGCCGAGTAGAAGAGCCTGTCCAGAATCGCGCACAGGGAACCGTTCGGGCCGGCGTAGTAGGTCGGCGAACCGACGACAAGACCGTCCGCTCCGGCCAGTTTTCCGTGCAGCGTATCGTACAATTCGTCCCGAAAGACGCAGCGGCCGAGCTCGCCGCATTTGTTGCAGGCGATGCAGCCCTGCACGGCTTTCGTGCCGAGCGAGGCAATCCCGGTACTAATTCCCAGAATACATGTTAAAACAGATCCCTCTTAGACAAGTATCATCGATTTGACAGACTCTAAATTTTCGTATCTCGCCTGATTTAAGACAAATAGCTTCTCCGATTTGGAAATCTTCCGTAGCCAATGTTTATCCGAGACTTCCACTCGTTCATGCCTAACACATAAAGAACGGGCTATAACTCGTGTTACAGCCCGTTTGTCGTTTGCGTCCGGCAAATCAGTACATATACTCAGTTTTGGATGGGTTGCCACCCTGCTGCGACCACGATGCGGCGCAGCCCTCGGCTGCACCCTTCACCGCGAAGACGGTGGGTTTGTCGTCCTTCATGCCGTTAACGTAGATCGTACCGTCGTAGGAGATCGTCGGCGACGAGCGCAACTCGTCGGCCAGCTTGATCTCCGCCACGCGTGAACCGTCCTCCGGGCGGAGTTTCACCAGCTTGCCCGTAGTTCGGTCGTTGTAATAGACGAAACCCTGGTCGTCAACGGCCGGAACGCCGTTGATGTCGCCGTCGGCAGCGTGCTCCCAACGTTTCACACCCTGCGCGGAGATAGCCGTGACGTGGGCAGCCTCACTGCCGGTCTTCTGCGTCGCGGCGTAGACCGTACCGTCCTCACCCAGCGCCACGCCCATACCTGACTGGGCGCAGTCTCCCTTGACGGGACAGTACCAGTCCGGCTCGGGCGTCTGCCCGTAGACGGTCTTTGCCGGATCATAACAGTAGACGATACCCCCGCCCAGGCTCTTGTCCGCACGCACGCCCTGGTTCTGGAACAGAATGTAGACCTTGCCGCCGGGACCTGAAGCGGGCTGGGTTCCGTTCGGGGCTTCGCAGGTCTTATCTTCGCCCGTACCGCCGTAGTTGTGCTCGCGACCGTTCGATTTCACACAGGAAAATTTCCACTTCCCCGTGCCGTCGGGGAAATAGACGCGCATGCCGTGACTACCGCCCGTACCAGCGATCACCATACCGTTTTTGAGCGGTAATACGCCACCGTAGGAGCCGCTGTTGACATGCCGCTCGTCCACCAGATTGCCCGACGATTTGTCATAGACCTGGAAATTCTGGTGTCCCGAAGGTACGTTGCGCGCCACGATGAAGAGGTATTTCTCGGTAACAGCCGGCGAAAGGAACCTGAAACTGGTGTTTACGCCCGTGTTGACGTACCAGAGCTGCGATCCGCCCGCAGCACCGCCCGAGATGGCGTAGAAAGCACTGCCTCCGGCACCCTTGTTGGGTTCGTTGAAGCCTGCCAGCGCGTAGACCGTGCCGTCCCCGCCGACCGAAGGCGTCGGCGACTGAACCTTGATCGAGCCGCTGTTGTTCTCAGCCGACGCGCCATCCTTGCCGATATCGAAGGCCCAGAGACGCTCGCCCGCCTTCGTAAAGCAGACCAACGAATAGCCCGTCGAGGTCACATAAACGTATTCGCCGTCGGGACTGACCGCGGGTGACGTACCGAACACATAGGCATCCTTCGTATCATCGTAGGGGTACAACCAGAGCAGATCGAGGTTGATGGTGCCGCGCCCCACGTCGATGGTCACTGTCTTGGTGTTCTTGCCTTTCTTGTCATCGGTCACGGTGAGCGAAACCTCAGTGGGTCCTTGCGCCGCGAAAGTGAACTCGGGATTCTGCTTGTCGGAGGTCGTGGTTCCGAACTTCCACTCCCAGGCCACCACCTCGCCGTCCTCGTCGGTCGAACGGTCGGTGAATTGCACCGGTTCGCCCGCCACGACCTTCTCGGGTGACCACGAGAAGTCGGCCACGGGCCGGATGTTGTTGTCTACGACCAGAATGGTCTTCTCGAACGACGACTTCTTCGCCCCACGGTCGGAGGTGACGGTCAGCTTGATGACGTACTCCCCGGCTTGGTCGTAGGAGATGTTCTCCGGAGTGGTTTCGTAGGAAACGACGCCCTTGCCCAACTCCCACTTGCAGATGGCGATGAGGGCGTTTTCGGCCGTCGAAGTATTGGTGAGCACCACCGGATCGCCCACGTCGTAGGACTCTTTGTCGGTGGTGAACGAGGCGTGAACCGCCACCTCCTCGTCCGGCTGGCAGGAGGCAGCCCCCATGAGGGCGAAAGCAGCTATCATATAGATATATCGTTTCATTTCAATCGGTTTTGAGTTTTGGTTGCAGGATTACTTGAACTCCAACACGGCCGCAATGGGATAGTGATCCGAAATATAGGGTACCTTCTCGTAACGCTGGTCGACGGTAGCGAAGCGCAGGGGCGTAAAGCCCGAACTGAAGATATGGTCGATGCGCGGATAATTGGTCGCCCCGCCGAAGTTGTTGAACGACGCCTTGTTGTCGGTCACGGGAGCGGTCGTACGCGCGTCGACCATGAACTTCTTCACGCCGTCGAAAATCGGGCTGTCGAGCATCTTGTTGAAGTCGGCTGTCAGCAGCGTCGGCAGGTTGTCGGGATTGAGCGACCTGATCTTCGCCTCGATCAGTTCCATCGATTTCTGGGCCGCCACCTGTCCCACGTGGTCGATGTGGGTGTTGACGTAGAAGAACTTGCGGCCCGACTTGTAGTGAGTGAACACGGCCCACGTGGCCGTGCGGTAGGTCGAGGCGTCCCAGCCGATCGACGGGGTGTCGGGGGTGTCGGAGAGCCAGAATGTCCCCCACTTTTCGAGCTTCACTGCATCGTCGAGGTAATAGATGGCCATGAACTCACCGGCATTCTGACCGTCGGTGCGGCCCACGCCAATGCTCTTGTAGCCCGCGCAGTTTTCGTCCATGTAGGTCTTCTGGTCGAGCCGCGCCTCCTGCACGCCGAGCACCGTCGGCTGCTGGTCGGCGAACATCGCCGGAACGGCCTGCTTGCGGTTGTCCCAGCTGTTCACTCCGTCGTCGCCAGAGCTGTAACGGATATTGAACGACATGACTTTCAACTGATTGTCATCAAGGCCGGGATTGACCGGCTCTTCCGGCTCGTCGCCGGGCTGGGGTTTGTAGAATTCCGAGTAATCGGGCTTCGGATCGCTGCATCCGGCGACGAAAACGAAGGAGAAACTCAGCGTAAACGTCAGTAAATAACGAAATATTCTCATGGTCTTTCTATTTTTATTCGTTGTCCCAGTAGGGGTTCTGCGAGATCGTATAGCCCGCGTTCTTATAATCCCGGATCACCTTGGCGGGAATCGGATAGAGGTACTGGCGGCCGTCGGGATACCAATAACGATCACCCGCACCGGTCTTGTAGACCAGATCATAACCTGCCACGGCATTCGCCTCGGCATAAAGCCCCACTCCGTCCTGGTTGACGCGGATGGCAATGTTCCGGTACGCCGCCGGAGCCGCCGTGACCTCGCCCTCGGTGAAATAATAGTCGTCCACACCGTCGCCGTTGACATCGACGGGTTGTTCCAATCCGGGTATGTGAATGCCGCTCCACGGCAGGGTTTCCATCAGTGACCCGCATTTCCAGCGGCGCAAATCATCGAAGCGCATGCCTTCGGCGACGAGTTCGATGGCCCGCTCGCGGCGGATTTCAAGCAGCACGGGGCTGGTCACGTCCGGATAAAAGGTGCGCTGCAAGTAGCCGTCAACGGTCGTGGGCAACGTTTCCGTGCCGCCCGTGATGCCGGCGCGTTTGCGCAGCGCGCCGACCGTAAGCGCCCATTCGGAATCGGTGATTACGCCCAACTCTGCCTGCGCCTCGGCGTAGTTGAGCAGCACCTCGGCATAGCGGATCAGCGGAATGCTGTTGATGTTCTTCGCTCCGCCGTCGTATTTCGATTCGTCGAGCGTGTACTTGATCACCTGGTAGCCCGTGAGCGAAAGGTTTTTGATGTCGGCGACTGCCGTCTTGCCGTCCCACAGGAAATTGCGCCCGCGCACGGTTTGCTCCAAACGCAGGTCACGCCCCTCCATCTCCTCAGTAAAAGATTTCACGGCATAGTCGGCGGCGTCGGTGAAAGGCGTACCGTCCAGCTTGAGGTAGGTGTGGACGAACGAGCGGACAAGGCTCCAACATAGTCCGTACGAACGGGCGTTGAACCACCAGTTCTGCTCGCCGAAGATACCGGATTTCTCGTTGGCGCAGACGGCGAGGATCACCTCCTGCGTCAGCGGCGTTTCGTTGTAGAATAAATCGCGGTAAGCGCCCTTCTTGCCCGTGGCGGTATTGAGCGAACAGCCGCTGTTATCAATCACCAGTTTAGCGGCCTTGGCGGCCTCGCGATATAGCTCCTCGGGGGTTATTTCAAGCTCCGTGAGATTATGGTAACGGCGGTAAGCCGCTTCGAAGAGGCAGACGCGCGACTTGAGCGCGGCAGCAGCCCAGCGTGTGAGCGTCGAGCTTCCGGTCGACGAGGTGGCCTGGATATGCTCGTAAGCGAAATCGAGATCGGCGATCAGATTGCGGATGATCACGTCGCGACTGTCGCGATCCTTGTACATCACGTCGTTCTGGTAGGACTGGATGTCGTGGGGGAACCAGGGCACTTCGCCATAGGTGGTCAGCTTATCGTAGTAAAACCACGCACGGAACCAGCGGGCGATGCCGAGGTAGTTGTCGCGCGTATTGTCGTCGACGGTGCAGTACTTCGGGTCGTTGCAGCCGTCGATGAAATAGTTGATATTCTTCAAAGCGCCCCAGCTCCAACTGGTCGCAGTCTCGGTGTTGTAGGCTCCCTGCTTGATGAAAGTGTCGGTATTGCTGACGGCTCCCACATCGCACATCTTGTCCTGCATGAAACCGTTTTTGAGTGTCGGAAGAGCCTTGTAAAACGAATTGGAGTAGAGTTCGAGACCCGATTTCGATCCGAAGATCATCGATTTGTCGGCTTTCACCTGCACGTTCTCCGTCAGGTCGCACGATGTGGCAAGCGCAACGCAGCCCACGAACATACTCCATAATATAAGTTGATTTTTCATAGTACGGAAACAGTTTAATAGGTGATCGAGATGCCGAAGCTGAAACTCCGCATCACGGGATAATTATGTCCGTCGCCCTTGCTGTCGGATATATCCGAGTCGGACTTCTTGTTGGCCACCGTCACATCGAAGTCCTTCGTGTGGCGGTAGAGCGGCGACCAGCTCCAGAGGTTCTCTCCCGAGAAGTAGACCGAAACCTTCGAAAGGCCGATCTTCGAGATCCACCGTTTGGGGAGGTCGTAACCAAATTGCAGGTTCTTCAACCGGATGTACGACACGTCCTGCAAATAGCGCGTATTGATGTTGGCCGTACCGGCGTTCATCGGACCGTAGTAGCCCACGTAGCGCGGCAGATAGGCATTCGGGCGCTCCTCGGTCCAATAGTTTTGCAGATGCCACGTCGGAACCTGGTTGTAGGGACGGTTGTACATGCCCCAGAAAAGGCTCTCGTCGCTGGGGAACCACTGTTGCCGGCCCACGCCGTCGAACAGCGCCGAGAGGAAAAAGCCGTTCCAGTCGGCATTGAGCGAAATGGTATAGATGTAACGCGGCTCGGAATTGCCGATAATCTTCCTATCGCCCGGATCGTCGACCGTGCTGCTGCCACGGTCGATGGCGTCGTTACCGTTCAGATCCTCGAAGCGCATGTCACCCGGATAGGTGATGTACTTCTCGGAGGTCTGCATGATGTCGTTCTTGTAGCCCTTGCCCCCGAACGCCGCGTCGATCTCGGCCTGGTTCTGAAACAGCCCGTTGCAGACGAAACCCCAGATCTCGCCCAGGCGTTGCCCCTCGTAGTAATCGGAAAGTTTGCGCGAGGCGTTGTTATAGCGGTCGATCACGGAATAATAGTCGGCCAACGTCGTCTTGATCCCGAAATTGAAAGGTTTGCCCGCCAGCCTGAACGAGTCGTTGTAGCTCAACGAGATCTCATAGCCGTAGGTGCTCATATCGGCGTAGTTGCCCTTGGGAGCCGTTGCTCCGAAGGTATCGGGAAGCGTCGGCCCGACGGTGTACATGTCGACCGTTTTGCGGACGTAGTAGTCGGCCGTGAGGTTCAGCCGGCCGTTCAGGAAACCGGCGTCCAGTCCTACGTCGAAGGTTTTGGAGGTTTCCCAGCCGATGTTGTCGGGGATCTGCCCCGGGAGGCTCGTGTAGCGCAACTTGGCCTGCCCGAAGAGGTAGCGGGCCGCATCGCCCGAACCGGTACCGAAGGTCGACAGACCGAACGTTTCGAGATAGGTGTAGGGATCGACGTTGCTGTTGCCCAGCGCACCGTACGAAGCGCGCACTTTGAGGTTCGAAACAGCCATAGGGCTGACATTCCAAAACTTCTCCTGCGAAACGCGCCAGGCGGCCGAAGCCGAAGGGAAGAAACCCCACTGCGAGTTATTGGGGAATTTCGAGGAACCGTCGTAGCGGCCGTTGACTTCGAGCAGATAGCGGTCGTCGTAGGCGTAGTTGAAACGGAAGAAGGCTCCCACATAACGCCAGCGGCTACCGCCGCCGGTGATCGACATGACGTCGCCCAGCGCGAAGTTGATGTTGCCGGCGTCGGGCATCAGCAGACCGTTGCGCTCAGAGTAGGTCGACTTGTAGTCCTGCTGCTCGTAGTTGTAACCGGCCAACGCCTTGAAATAGTGCTTCTCGGCGAAGGTGTCCTCGAATTCGGCGTAGGCGTTGGTGGCCATATAGGTCGTCAGCTGCAACGACTCCTTCATCACGTCGTCGGTCTCAGGCGTGCCGAGATAGACGGTTTCGCCCTCGTAGGCACTGTAAGGAATGGCAGTGGTCTTCTTGGTTTCGGTGTAGTCCTTGGTGCGGAACGAGAAGTCGCCCGTCAGGTGCAGGCGGTTTTCCAGCATCGTGACGTTGAGTGTGGTGGTGTTTTTGAGCGTCTTGGTCGTACGGTCGAGCCAGTTGTCGCCCGTCACCAGTCCGCCGATGGCATAGGCGCCCGACTTGGTCAGCGTACCGTCGGGATTGAAGATCGGCGACGAGGGATGCCCCTGATCGTTGACCGAACGCCACAGCACGCCGCCGCCCTCCTTCGAATAGCCCATCGGCTGACGATAGCGGTCGTGCGTATAGTCGAAGTTATTGCTTATTTTCAACCATTTGAACACCTGTGAGGAAACCTTCGAACGGAGGTTCATCGTGCGGTAAGTGTCGGGTGTGAAGTTGAATAGACCGTTGTAATCGTACAGACGCCCCGAAAGATAGTGGCTGATCTTGCCGTTCGAACCGCTGATCGAAACGTTGTGCGTCTGTGCGATCACCGTATCCTTGTAGAGCGCGTCGTAGTAGTCCGTATTGCCGTAGTAAACGTACTTACCGTCGGGATCGACGGTCGTTTCGAGCTTGTTACCCGCGAGTTTGCGCTGGCGGAAGGTGTCGAGCCACGCACGCGAAAAGTCCTGCGAGTTATTGAAGCCCGTCGGTTCGTTGAAACGGTAGTTATACCATGCGTCGTAGAAAAGGCGCGCATAGACGTACCCGTCGTCCACGACGTCGGGAATGGCCGTCGGCTGCTGGATGGAAACGTTGCCCGTGTAGTTGATCGTGAACTTGTCAGGAAGCTTTCCCGGATCCTTGGTGGTGATGAGCACTACGCCGTAGGGTGCGCGCGAACCGTAGATGGCAGCCGAGGCAGCGTCTTTGAGCACCGAAACCGACTCGATGTCGTTAGGGTTGAGCATCGCGGGGTCGCCCTCAACACCGTCGATCAGCACCAGAGCCGATCCGCCCGCACCGATCGACGTCTTGCCGCGGATGTTGTACGACGCCGAACGGTTGGGTTTGCCGTCGGCCAGCGAGATATTGAGGTTGGGAACGGCACCCTGCAACATCTGGGTGACATTAGCCACTGGACGGTTTTCCAGAAGGTCTGAAGAAACCTGGTCGACAGCGCCTGTCAAGTTAGCCCTCTTCTGCGTGCCGTAGCCCACGACCACCACCTTGTCGACGAGCTTGGTGTCCTCTTTCAGTTCGACCGCGACGAACGAGCGGTTGCCGACCGGCACCTCAGAGGCCGCATATCCCAGCGCTGAAACCTGCAACACGGCATCGCCCGCCAGATCGTCGAAGGCAAACGAGCCGTCGGCTCCCGAACTCACACCCCTTGTCGTACCCTTGACGATCACCGCAGCGCCGACCACAGGCTGTCCCGCAGCGTCGCGGACAACGCCTTCAACGGATTGCTCCCTGGCAGCAGCCTGCAAGAAAAGGGGGGGGGAAAGATAGATCTTACCGTCACGGATCTCTATCTCGACCTTGTCGGCCGCCAGCAGTTGCTTCAGCGCCGCACGCACGTCGACATCCTTGACGGCGATGCTCACGATCTTGTCGGGATTGACCGTCGGACGCGCATAATAGAACGTGTAGCCCGTCTGCTCGGTGATCCGCCCGAACACCTGTTCGAGTTTGGCATCCCGGAAGTTCAACGTCACTTTCTGCGCCCGAACCGTCGAGACAGTTCCGGCAGCACAAAGCAGCATCAGAAATAATAGTCTGATTCGTTTCATACAGATTAGTTTAGGTAGTAGTTTACTAAAAAGCCCGTTTGCGCGCTTTTCATACAATAGACACGCAAACGGGAAAAAACGATGAGCCGGAACTCTATATTTTTATCTGAAACTCACCCTGATTTCGGATCGGGAACGTTCGAAACGCACCGGAGAGATCAGTTCCATCTCATGCAACACGTTATCCAATAGCGTATTGTCGGTGGTAAAAGTATAGGATATGGGTTGCGGAGGCAACTGCG
This sequence comes from Alistipes communis, assembly GCF_006542665.1. Taxonomy (NCBI): domain Bacteria; kingdom Pseudomonadati; phylum Bacteroidota; class Bacteroidia; order Bacteroidales; family Rikenellaceae; genus Alistipes; species Alistipes communis. The sequence goes on along the minus strand of NZ_AP019735.1, from coordinate 2,839,613 downwards.
TCATTTCGAAATGCACGTCGTACCACCGCGACAAGGTTTCGAGCACCTCCCCCAACGGCGTGTCGCGGAACAGGATCACGTCGTCCTTCCAGATCGAGTAACGCATGGCGTCGCCGACTCGAACAATGCGTCCCTCTCCCGAGCGGCGATCGTAGAGCAGCTGTTCAGAAGGGGTCAGCTCGAAGCTGCCGCTGCGGCCGTCGAGCACCACGCGCCCCTCATCGAGCGTCACGGCAACTATGTCGTCACCGCGATAGGCCTTGACGTTGAACGAAGTACCGAGCACCCTGATCTCACCGCCCTCGAACTCCACGACAAACGGCCGCCGGGTGTTGTGCTCCACCTTGAAATAAGCTTCGCCTTCGAGCCGGATGCGGCGTTCGAAAAGCCCGAACTTCACGGGATAGATAATTTTCGACTCGGAATTGAGATAGGCAATCGAGCCGTCCTGAAACAAGCATTGCGTGCGCCGGCCTCTGTCGACGACGAATTCGTCGTACTCCGCGGCCGAAAAGATGCCCCCTACCTGACGGTCGAGGCGCAGGGCGACACCCAAGACCAACACGACGGGGATCACGACAGCAGCAACGCGGAAAAGAATGCGGCGTCGGCGTCCGCGTGTGAGTGTGGATTTGATCCGTGTAAAAATGCGTTCCGAATCGACCTCCGCCTGTTCGCAGTCGCCACAGGCCTCTCGGTGGTCGAAATCGCGGCCGATGTAACGACTGGCCCACGCCTGCCCCGAATCGGTGGCGAGCCACTCGGCGACCGAAGCGGCCTCGGCGGCGGTGGCGCGGTTTTCGAGCGTCTTATGCAAAAGTTCTTCCGAAGGTCTGTTCATAGAAATAAGGTTTGCAGGATGAAGATAAGCAGAACGATATGGCCGAAACGGCTTTTCAGGAGTTTGACACCCTCCTGGTAGTGCGAACGGACGGTATTGACCGAGAGATTGAGCATCTCGGCGATCTCGGGGTTCGAATAGCCTGCCTTGCGCAGATGCATGACCTGCCGCTTCTGGGGCGGAAGCCTTGCAATCACCGTGTCGAGTACCTGCGACAGATCCTCGCGCTCGATCTGAGCGTCGAGCGGGTCCGAAGCCTCGGGGACGAGCTGTGCCAGGCGGTAACTGTGCACCAGCTCGGTATTGCGGCTGCGCAGGTAATTGAGGATGTAGTTGCGGGTCATCGTGTAGAGGTAGTTCCGCAGGCTCAACATGACGGTCATGTCTTGCCGCCCGACCCAGAGTTTCACGAAGACGTACTGCACGGCATTCTCAGCCGCGGAGCGATCCTTCAACATTTTCAGGGCCACGGCATAGAGAATCCGGTGGTACTTCCCGTAGACCTCCCGGAAAGCCTCCTCGCTCCCCTGTTTGATCTGCCGGAACAGCTCCCTGTCCTCGGGTTCCTGCGTGAAATCTTCGGTCATAGTTTCAGCAAAGACGGTATCGGCCAGAAACGGCAGCAAGCATTGGCATTGCACATCCGAACGGCAGACCATCTTCTGCAAAGATAATATTAATTTCAAATTTGCAAGATCCGTCTTCGAAAAACAGGAAACCGGACAACGGCTTTTTCCGTAGAAAAGGCACCGATTGTCCCGGAAAAAGCACTACCCTTACGGAATAATATTATCTGCCCAATAATAATCGTATGGCAACGATTCCATTTAGAACTGCTGTTATAATAGTTGCATTTTTAACTATTACCGCGGGTGTATATATTTTACCATCTATTGCCGTTGTTTATTGCGACAAACCATTTCTGCATCGGGATATGTGAACCCTCGAACAAGGTTTATACCGTTACGGTAAACCGTTCCCGGTAATCCTTGCATTTGTATAATCCTCGGAATACTCCACCATTCGTCAATTCATAATGTTCTTCCGACTTGCTGCCGCAATGCGGAAAATCGGAACTCCATGCCACCTGATATGTTCCAAGAAAAGCCTACAGTCCTCTTTGGATTGCAAGTTTCTCGGTAAATCTATCAGTGACTTCATCATTCGGGAAAAACGAATTATTAATTATCCTACCCCCCCCGATTTTGCACCATTTTCGGAAAAATTTTCAAAGAAAATGAAAAAAGTCAACCATTATGGCTGACATTTAATGACATGTGTTTTGACTTGAATTTGAATTTTCAAAGAAAAATTCCATATTCGCATCAGGATATTCTATGTTTTGGTTGATGCATTAAGGTATATAGATGTCATATTTTAATGATTTATATTTTATTTTTCGTCGTTTCTCTATCCTTTTTGTAGATTTGGTAGGAGTTCACGAAGTTCTGCCAGATATTATTGCTATTTATTATTATATATCTTAATATCAAAGTGTTGTGGACTTATATAAACGCTTTGGGTAACAAAATAGCAACAAAATTATGGATAAAATTAAGCTGTCAAAAGTATTTTAATCCTGTTAATACTTATTTCTTTTTTCCGGTACACTCATCGAATAGTTCTTCCAAATACTCTTTGGGCATAAAACCGGTTTCTACCCTTTTATGTACGAATAAATTATCATCGTAAATAACTTCTCCGAGTTGATAGTTCAGTTCATCCTCTCTGAATTCGTCTTTATTAAGGCTTGCTACGGGAACAGGCATAGAATCTCCGTCGTCCTGATTTCGCCACACGTATGCGGATTTAGTCATTACGTATAAGGAGTTTCGATCCTTCGAAAATCCATACTTAGCAACCACATATTCCCGATCACCATTGTTGTTCCGCCAATAGACTGCATTTTTGGTCAAATTAGCGGCATAAGCAGTTAAAGGATCACCACTATATTCCTGCGGAGTACATGGGTATTCATTGGGCTTATCATTATAAAAATAGATTTCTTGGGCCGCTCCGGGTGTTAACGAGGGCATAACATTGGGTTTTCTTTGTTCCGGCTCAACGGGACGTTCATATGCTTGAGGCGGAATTTGGCCCCACCCGTTTAAGGAATCGGATTGCAACTTGTCAATTTCGTCTACATTCGATGACTGACCGTCATTTTGCGAAATTGATTGCCGACCATATACCCATTCGCCCAAAGCTCCTCCAGATGTTTGTTTGTCGCTTTCAGCCCATGCCAATAATCGCTCTTTACTGACTTGGGCTTCGGCACCCGTTACAGTTCTCATCCAACTGAAATCGGGAGTAACATCGCTTTCTTGCAATAAAGACGGATTGGCCAAAAACGCTTCGATACTACCACAACGCATAATGATACGTTTGCGGGTAATTGGGTTATCGAGTGCGTTCTCCAATCGTGTGACCCATCGAAGATTGTCCGGACGATTGTTGCGGCGATTCGTATCTATATGATCGACAACATGTTCTTTCGTTGGTTTCGGGCCATGAAAGGCCGTAGCCACAATAATATGGACTCGAACAGAGGCAATCTCCATGTATCCATGTTTATCATTGGGCTTACCGAAAGTCCAGAAATTATCATATTTACGAGGCCGTTTACCATCACGAGGATACCGAAAAACAGCTCCATTATCTCGGACAGAGTATTTTTCATCTTTATAAATACACTCTATCTCTTGCTTAAAATCATTAACATCACTCATATAAACCGACAAAATAATTTCAATACTCGGAAATTCTATGCACTTGCGATAACCCCCAACTTAATCATTCTTGTTTCCCATAAAAACGCTTCAGTTAGACTAAGTAATTTTAATTGTTCTCTTGAGGCTGCAGCTTTCGATAATCCGGGCTGAACTATATGAACTATATATTCAATCTCATACAAACTTTTTACTTTTTCCCTAATTATTGAAAGTTGCTCTTCTGTTCCTAATTCGTATCTATTTTTAGGCCCTGAAGCCCCACGTCTTAACATTCGACCAATAATATGTTCTGGTCTGGTATGAAGCCAGCTTACACACTTTTGCGCTTGTCCATTAACAGCATATAAATCATTGATTCGAGCCCCGGGACGGTCCTCTTGAGAAAATTTCAAATGGAACAATTCCACTTTGACTTTTTTATTAACGTCATCAACTTCGATCGCGATAACATCCGCGATTTCCCCTGCATTGTCATCATCGAATATTATGTCGAAATTTTGTTCTTTAAGTTTCTGTATCACATGATATTGAATACTCGTACTATCTTTCTCATTACCTTGTGATTCGTTTTTAATATTTACACCTGCCCAATCCCAAACTTGAATTTTTTCTCGATCGAATAATACATCCTCATTTCTATATTCGGCCATATATTGGCCTTGTAAAGTAGTTCCATCAACAAACCGGACAGTAGGGAAATAGCGGTCTTTACACAGGAATTCAGATAATGATAAGGTACTACGCCCTATGTTAATGCAAAGAGGTGTTGAAACATTATCTATTGATACATTTCCATCTATAACTTTATAGGTATAATGGGAATCAAAGGCATCGCTTCTAACGATAAAATTTAAAGCTCCATTTGCTTGATTTTCTGAAAGTAAAATATCTATACAAATCAAAGGTTTCATGTTTTTTTCATTTGTTCCTATATAGATATTTTTTTCAAATTCACCGATTATATTTTCTGGCCATTCAATAGAAATTGCACGTTTGTTCGGTATGGCATCGACAGAGACATATTTCGTTGCATGTTGCATAACCATTTCATCGTTGATAGATGAATCTAAAATTTTCGCACCGATTGAATCACACCATTTCGTAAATTCATTTATATTGTTTATTCTTCGAGACCACACTCGTCCTCTATATGAACATCCAACCGATGTTTCCTCGCCATTTTCATAGCCAGTAACAAAGATATTCGACTTAATTTTATTTTTCTGTTGAGCTTCAGTTAATGCCTTTTCAATATCTGAACCTGCATACATTGTAAAACTTCGGAGTGTATTTAATGCGTCTTTTAAGCCTACATTGGTTACTTTTATGCGATTAATATGCCCCAGACATCTAAATATACTCGTTGCATCTACTATATTTGCCGTTTTGTCTGTAACCGCTTTGGCTAAATCTTCGAAAAGAGAACCATTATCCGAACAATTAATAAATAATAACTTTTGTCGGACATTACGATATATGATATAGAGAGTCCAGTGCATTTCGAATAAATCTTCAATCTTTCCGAAAGCAACCTTATCTTTTTTACCTGCAACTATTACAATTGTGTTTCCCTGCTGATTGGTGTCGTAATAAATTTTTTCATATTGCTCTATAGCTGTTAGCCCTTCGGCATATCTTTCAGGATGCCATTCTTGTTCATTAATCTTATAGATGACAGCACTCAAAGCGGGTAAAAGGTTTTGGATTGGTAATTCTTCCGGAAACTTCTCAAATCCTTGTATAAATTCTCGCAATGAAATTTGATTATCAATTCTTCCTTCGCTTAAATAAGGTAATAACCGATTCCAATCAGCATCGGATGCATATAGGTGCTCGATTTCTTTTTGTGCATCAATATCTGCTATATTCACAATTATTGAAGCGCACCCTAAAGAATCATCCATACTTGTTCTTGTAAAACGTCCTATTAATTGCAAAGTTGTAGGCAAGCTTTTTTTGATATCATGAAAAGCTGCAATTTTCAGTTTAGGCATATCGAAGCCTTCCCCAAACATATCAACGCATACAATGATCTTACATTCACCGGCAATTATTTTTGCCTTTATCTCCGATATTGACCTTGTAGATAATTTTGAGTGTATAGACAATGGATTGTATTCCGGGAACGAATCAGCATAGATTTTTTGAATAATCTCGGCTCTTGCAATACTATTCACTCTTGCCATGAGGACATGGTCATATCCATTTTCGATATCCAATCTTAATTGTTCGATAGCTTTGTTTGCTATTATTTGATCGGATTGTTTGGAATTCCACTCAATAATCGGAATATAATTTATTGGCTTGAAATATCCTTCATCTTGCGCTTTTCGTAAAGGATAATTGAATATTATTTTACCTCCTATAGGTTTGTCGTCATTTCGAAATGGCGTTGCAGTAAACTGGAGAACCTTGGTGTTTTTAAAAGAATCTTTTACAACCGACCATGATCTTGCTGGGGTGTGATGTGCTTCATCCACAAACAAATGAGAACATTGGTTTGCGATTGCCACTTGTACAGGTTTAGACAAACTACCAATAATGCTAATTGTCGTAACCACAACATTGCACTGCTCCATAAAAGCAATGGCTTCTTCTGCAGAACATGGACGATGTGACATTACTCCAACAATCGGTTTCAAGACGGTTTCTTTGATTAAACCGAATTGAGGGTTGCTCAGTAATCCCAATGATGCTACTTTATTAGATATTTGTGTTCTTAACGCATCTGTCGGAACAATAATCATTGTCTTGCTACAAGTCGCTGCTATCAACAACGATAGCATAACTTCTGTTTTACCTGTTCCGGTAGGCATCACGACAGTCGCTGGATCTGACGAAATTTCCCAATGTGACAGAACTGCATAAACAGCTCCAATTTGAGGGGACCTCAAGCCTTTGATATTTCTGGTTATATCCTCTTTTTTTAAGAATATTCCGTCTTTCCACGTATCCAAAATCTGGTTTGTTGTTCTTCCTCCAACCACCGGATTACTATCTATTATTTTACCAATAGCCGCCATAACCATAAAGTTTAATGTACGATCTTCCCTATTTATTATATATAGACTTCATTACCAGCCAAAGTAACGGCTATCAAAATTAGTGATTTTGAATCAAGTAACCATAAAAACACAACACAAACTCGCATATTTTACTAAATTTCAAGAATAATTAGCTACATTTGTAATTGGATAGAGTTCGCTCGTTCCAGACATATTGAGAAGAAGCGTTATGCTCATCTTGTAACTTGAAAACGTAGGAAATTTTCAATTAGATGCAAGGATGGCATAGTGGTTCTCACGCTTTAGCGTGGGCTGCTATCACTACATCTGCATCTATGGGTTTCCTACGACCTTCAAGTTAAGACGTGGCATTGCAGTTCCACGCTTCGTGTTACTATAAATATCCTTGTGGAAACTGGAGGATGCAAATAACTTAGTTATGAAAAGATTGATCCTTTTACTCTTGTTTTTCGCAGTGCTAACTTCATGTAGTGTGACAAGAACATACATACGTGATTATGGGAAACAAATTGAATTAGTCAAAACGAATTTTCCGGAGATATACGATCTATATCGTCGTGGTTCCGTTATTATTGATGATGTATATACCTACGAAAAAGATGGCAAAGAACGAGTGGGCATTCATTATCATTACAGATAAATCTATAACATAAATATAAAAGCCACTATGAAACAGATTTTCTTAATTTTAAGTATTGTTCCATTTTTGTTCGGTTGCGTGCAGACAAGAGAACAAAGAGGAGCAGAGATTGCCAAGTCGGAAATGATGAAACGTCTTTACGATGCGGATAGTTACGAACCCATTGAAACACAAATAGACAGCGCATATACTTCTATTTATACGGATTTAGCTGTGATTAGAGCCGTCCATGATTTAATCGAGCTAAATGCGGATGAGCAAAAAGAACGACTGCAACGTCAATACAATTCCGCAAAATCGTCGGCCGCTATTTGGAGCGATTCGAGAGGATGGAGCAGCTATGCCAGAGAAAAATATCGGCAGGCCAAAGAAGAAATGGACGATTACGCTAATCAACTCAAAGAATTGGACGAGGAGGTCAAGGTTAAAATGAACGTGATTCGAGACCATGCAAATGCGGTGAGCGAACACCAATTCTGCGGATGGAATATTTACCATAGATTTCGGTGCGCGAATAGACTTGGCATGCATCAGATCAGCGATGTTTTGATTATCGTAGATGAAAATATGGAATATGTCAATGGCTGTTTTATATTGGATGACGACGATGATTACAGTTTAGAAAAATTCAAAAAAGTTATAGATAAGGCTATTGGCAAAAGACAAAAATAAATATCAAGAGGCTGTCTAACAAGTCTTATTTTAACGATTTCACCCCTGCCAGAATGCGCTCTGACGGGGTGATTTTCATATTCGGAGGCTTGTTGGACAGCCCCTTAAGTTTATCGTTTAAGACCTTTGGATTGTCGTCGTTCCCGGGGGAGAAACTGACATAGTTTTTCAAATCTTTCTTTGCACCACTCCTTAAACAGTATTTTGTCGATATTAAGTTGCAGTTTTCGTTTGTCGGTCGGGTCGGGACTTATTTGAGCAGTTACTCGTTCAACTGTAAATTTGCAGTTGTGTTCTTTGGAGTATAGTTCGCCGCTGTATTCGAGGGGTTTGCCCTTGATAAGCGTCGCAGTTTGTTTGTCATCGAAGCCTATCGTTCGACAAACGCTTTCCATGCGAATCATTTCGCGGAAATAGGGAAACCATTTTACTGCTTTCGAGAGAACGGTTTTCAGCAATGATACCTCCTTTTCATGTCGCTTCGTTAGGTTCGCTGTTTCGGTGGCATGCCGTGCTTGCATTGCCGTCAATTCTCTGCTGTGGTCGTTCTGCATAGTCTGAATTTTCGTTTGCAGCATCTCGATTGTTTCATCGCGTGCGGCGACCTCTTGTCGCAGCATTCCGATCTCCTGCTCCTGCCGTTTGACTTTCGACGTGCCGATCATTGAACCAATACCGTCCAAAATGGTCGTACCGACCTCGGCGGCGGAGTTTTTCAGCCGTTCAGTTTTCAGCTCTCCTTTTACTGCCTTCAGTTCGATTGTGGTTCGATGCAATTCTTCGCGTGCAGCCTGTTTTTGCTTGGTGACATGTTCGATGGCTTTGCGTTTCTCCGCCTCGATGCGGAGCAGTTCGCCGATGTTGTCTTGCAAGTTCTGCTGTTGGGCAATGGCATTGCGATAAAACTCTTGAGTCGTAACGTGTCGGGCTTTCGAGCCGTCAATACCCCGTTGCAGACCGTATTTAGCCATTGCTGCGGCATAGGTATCTTGATACTCTTTTAGCTTGACACGCGACATTACGTCATCCGCACACAGTCGAGGCCGAGTATTGGATTTCGTGTGATATTTCCGTTTACCCGATTCGGTGGATTTTCTCTCGCGGACTTTGCGGCGTTCTCCTGTAACGATGGGAACGACCGCCGCGTGGATATGCGGTGTCGCTTCGTCCATGTGTAAGACTGCCGAAACGACATTTTCGGTACCGAAAGTTTTTCGCAGCCATGTGAGGTTATCGGCGCACCACGCTTTCAAACGGCCCTCTTGGGCGAGGCGTTTCATATCTTCTTGCGAGCCGGTCAGCATAACCCGGATTACCCGTACTTGATTCGTACCGATTTTGCGGGTTAATCCAGCATGGTTGAGCCGATGGTTGATTGCCTCCGTTCGGTCGGCGACACCTTTCGGATATTCGACGAGTTCTTCGTTCAGATAAGTCAACTCCGGTATGGCGTTCGGCGGCATTTTGGTACGTGCGATATGGGCGGTCATCGGAACTTCGTTATCCGGCGACTTATCCAAATGCAATACGACGTATCCCATGATAGTAGATAGGTTTTAGGTGATTGATACTTGCGTGGTTTGTATTTCGACCGCATAGCGGTCGGCGGCCGGAACGGTCGCAAAGGGTTTCCAAAGGGTCGCCCTTTGGCCTATTGGGGCTTTTTCAGCGACATGAAGTGTTGCGGTTCAGAAAAAGCCCTAATAGGCTATGGCTTTTCTGTGGAGGAAAAGTCGCGGGCGCGAAGCGGCCGAATGGTGAGCGACGTTATAACTTGCGACCGCGCGACCGCTGGTGCTCTTTCACGGGACGACGGCCTCGCAGATAGTCGTTCAGATCGTTGTGCGGCCGATAGTGAACGGATTGGTCGGAGAGGTTGCGGCAGACAATTTTCAACTCAGCCGTCGCTTTGCGGCCTGCCTCGTCGTTGTCGAGGTAAGCATAAACCTGTTCGTGCGACGCGATGAACGGAACAGCTTTGGCGAGGTTCGTTACCGAGTTCAGCACGGCGACATTGTACGGCGGGGTCGGGTTGCGCTTGAGCGTCAGGAACGAGAGGTAGTCCATAAATCCCTCGAAGACGAGGCACGTCGGATAATCGCCATGTCGGGTCGTCGGGGCTTTCGATGTGCAGCCCTTGAAATAGCGGTTGCGCAACTCCCAACCTCCGGCATTGTTGCGGAATCCGACGGCGAAATAGGATTTGTTCGCCACGCGATAATGCACCTCCGAACAATGTCCCCGCGCCGTATCGAGGTCAATGCCCCGCTCCATGAGGTAGTCAAGCAAGGCGGGATTTTCCAGCAGTCGCACCTTCTCGACGATAATTGAGGGAGAACGTTGCGGAACAGGATTCTTTCCGGTGAAAGAGAAAACGGGCATCCTGTCAATATGTCGTTCCAGCTGCCGCATGGCCTCCCCGGCCTCGCACCGCTCCATGCGCATCACGAGGTCGATCAGCGTGCCGCCCTCGCCCAACCCGAAGTCATACCACAAATTCTGCCCATAGTCCACCTTAAAACTTGGTGTTCGTTCTTCACGCAACGGTGAAAGATAAAAACCGTATCGCGGATTGTCTTTGGCTGGACGGATGCCCTGTGCGGCGAGATAATCCCGTATCGGAAACTTATTGACTGTTTTTGCGTCCATAAACTGTTTTTCTTTCAATCGGTTTATCGGTACGTTCGGGGTTTAACCCGCCGTACCGGTTTAGAATGATTTAATAATATATACCCCAGTTCCGGACTAAACCGCCCGCAAGGGTCAATAGTGGAAATCGGGATTGTAGCAGTAGAACCTATCCTCCTTGACGATCATCCGCTTATTCTCCAAAAAGACTTTGAGCTGCTTGGCCTTGTTGATGCCGAACGAATGACCGATCGAGGCATAGCTGCTCTGCAACCGTCCGATAAGTGATGAATAGGAAACACGGTCGGCTTCGGAAAACAACAGCTCCAGCGCTTCGCGGTGCTTGTCCGCGCTGACCTCTGCATAGTCGAAACTCTTGGCGGCGGTCGTTTGCCGGAGCTGGTAATCCTCGACCAATTCGGGCAAGCCGTCAGCGTTGATGCGAAACGCGAACGGCTCGAAATCCCGATCGCGGATGTGCATCGCCGCGACGGAGCTTATATCGCGTTCGAAGTCGTCTTTGGTGATTTGCAGGACGGTTTCGGCCTTGTTGTTCAACTCCGTGCCCAGATGTCCGCGCGTATTGTCGTCGCCCTTGTTCAGATGCAACACCGTATGGATGTGGATGCGCCGCTCGTCCGTCCACTGCATCAGTTTCGTGATGAGGTCGGTCGCCTCGCCCGGACTGTTGATGTCGTGCGCCAAATCGCGGATGCCGTCGATAACGACCAGTCCGAGGTTGTCGAGGTCATAAATAGCCTCCTCGATCTTCCGAAGCCGCTCTTTGGTGGCATAGCCGCGCAGGCACAAGAACTCCAACAATGGCGGATGTGCATCGGTCGGCAATCCCGCCAGCCGCAGAATCCGGCATAATACCCGCTTGCAATGGAAGCGGCTCTGCTCCGTATCGACGTAGAGGATGCGCCGCTTCCGGGGCGGCAAAGAGGCCGAATAGTTCAACACCGTGCCGCCCGTCATGGCTGCCGCCACGATCGCGCAGACATTGAACGTCTTCTTGCTCTTTGCCTTGCCCGTAGAAGCGCTGAAATTCCCCAAAGTCCCGATGACCGAATCACCGACCCGCAAAATTACGGGAGGAGCCGCGAACTCGTCAGTTACCAACAGACGGGCAGATTGCCATGAAGAGGACGAAGCCGCCGGAACCGAATCGGAATTTCGTTGCGCGCTCATCGCTACTTCTTCTTCGAAGAATGTCCGAGAACATATTGTTGTGCCTCGGCTTCGATCTGCGCCTGCGTCTTGACGGGATTGCGACGCAACCACGCTTCCAGTTCCGCACGCTCGAAATAGAGCATCTTGCCCTGCGGCTTGTAGTGCGGAATCAGATTGCCCGACGTCAGTTTGTAGAGGTAGCTTTTCGAGAGGTTCAGAAAACGGCTGGCCTCCTCGAAGCTCAGCACGTTTTTGGTGTGGAACACCTGCTTTTCGAGTTCTGCAACCCGCATCTCAATACTTTTCTCCATAATTTAGATAGATTTAAAATAAAACAAAATGGAGTGCATGCCCTCCGTGTCTTGTAACCGTTACGGGGGCAAATGTATTGACGATAAGCTTGATAGCAGATTGACCTATCTTTGAGGTCTCAACCCATTCTCAAAGTCTTTTCACTTGCATAAGGTACCTTTCAAGGGTTGCGTATTTTCCCTCGACACCGACGTCGCGGATGTAGTTGGTCGCCGTGGATAAGTCGCTTTGATTGATGTATTTATCGCGGGTCGTATCTTTCGAGAGAAAGAGTTTGTGATTGGCAATGACGGATTGCCAGTTCGGCGTTATCAACCCGCGGCTGCTCAATCCGGAGAAAAAGAAAGCAACGAGGCGATTGTTGTTTGACCGCACGATCGCTTCGGGTTTGCAGGCGAAAATAGCTTTCAACTCGTCCGCCGACAGCGATACGTTGAACATTTTGACATCATTGACAGCCGTAGTGAGGTAGGCGATCTGCTCGTCGGTAAGTATCGAATCGAACGGATTCTCCGTTTCTGCAATGGGCGACGCGGCAATAGCTGACTTCGGCGCAGATTCAGGCAAGGATATTTCCATTTGCCGCAAGTAAGCTGCATAACGTTCTCGTACGACGACGTTTACGACAGCAGAAAAATAAGGCAGTTCGGCATCGTAGGCCGTGTTGTCCTGCTCGTATCGGGAGTAGTCGAACGAGGGTGCGGAGAATGCGAGGTACTTTTTCTTTTCACCGGCATTCAGCGCCTCGAAGAATCCGCCCTCCCAAAGGAACGCCGGTTCGGAGTAACAGAACCGGAGATCGGACAGTCCGGAGTGGTGCAAATACAACTCGGCCAACTCGTCGGCAATCCGGTTATACTCCAGCCTTTCCTGCTCTTGCCGCTGCTCAGGGGCAAGTCGTGCGGTTTTCGTCGCAATACGCTCCTCCAATACCCGGCAAGCGTGTTTGATGCAACGATCGAATATCTTTTGCAGCTCGTCGAACTGTGGTTTCAACTCTATGCCTTCCATAATCCGTCTTGTTTCATACGAAGATACGAAAAACGGTTGAAAAAGAAAAACGTGCGAATCGTTGTCCGCACGTTCCTTTACATCACTCTGTCAGATTCGGAATCAACCCGATAGCCTCCTCTTTCTTTTTGTCCACGATTTTGGCGTAAATCTGCGTCGTGGCGATATTCTTGTGTCCGAGCAACTTGCTGACGGTATATAAATCGGCACCCAAAGTCAGCATCATCGTGGCATGGGTATGTCGGGCGACGTGAAACGAGATGTGTTTGGTTATTCCGGCGACTTTCGCCCAATGTTGCAGCGTATCGTTCACCGTCCCCTCGTGCGTCAGCGGAAAGATAAAATCGCTATCGCTTGCTTCGCCGCGCTCCGGCAGCCACTTCAACGCCTCGTCCGAAATCGGCAGGTAAAGCGGTTCTTTGGTCTTTTGCATCGTGATTTCGATGCGAACACGCCCTCCGCTCCGTTGCAAGTCACACCACTTCAACTTGCGAATATCGCTGACGCGCAGGCCACACAAGCAGCTGAAAAGAAAAGCCCGCTTGACGATTTCGTGCCGACACTCGGTATTTATCAACGTCTTCAACTCGTCGATCGTCAGATACTCGCGGCGGCTCGGCTCCTGCCGCACCTTGCCTGCGAAATCGAACTCTTTGGTCGGATTGACGGTGATAATCCCCTCCTTGTAAGCGCGATTGATAGCCGTTCGGAGCGTTCCGTAGTAGGCGACGACCGAATTATTGCTCAATAATCCACCGCCGATTTTCCGCAATCCGTAACGGCTAGCTTTGGGGGCTTGCCGCAAAAAGTCGGTGAACTCCGCGAGAAACTCCTTATCGACATCCCGAAAAGCGATGTAGTCGCCGCGGAACAGCTTCAACTCACGAATCGTATTCAACACGGTACGAGCATAGTTCGTACTTCCCCGCTCGACGGATTTTTTGCGAATGTTTTCCAGATAATCGAGCAGGTTCGCTTTGGACTTGTTCGTGTTCTGGAAACCGTGTGCGTCGTTCTGCACCTCGACGATCCGTTTGCTCTGAATGGCTTTGGCAAGGGCAAGCGTCGCTTCGTTCTTCGCCTTGTCCTCCCGCGTCCGTTCGGGGATAAGGTATAGTTTCAGAAACTCGTATTTCCGTTTGCCGCCGACATAGTTCTCCTTACGAATTACGTCGCCCGTATAATAATCCAAATAGATAGATTGATTTCCGTTGGAGAGTTGCTTGAACCGGATTCGCACCGGCTCCTTCAATTTGACCGTCTGTTTCTGCTTCGCCATACCCATTCCCGTTTATTGCTCCAACGGCAAATATAGCGAATTTGTTTTGTTACTACGGCATCTTTGAGTAACAAAATAGTAACAAATATCGGGCAATTATGGGCTTTATCGGGAAAAGTATCGAAACAACCGAAAATTCGATAATAAATATAAAATACTAAATAACAGCTATTTATATTTGATTTTTCACCGCTTCTCTGTCCTTTTTATAGATCTGATAACTATTCACGAAGTTCTGCCACACGATATAGGCCGTCGGAGCGACCGACGAGATCGGATCGAGAAACGATTGCGCCATCCAGACGGCCAGCACCGTATTCTTCTGTCCGAGCGACTGTCCGCCGGCGACCGCATCGCCGTAGCGACGTCCCAGCCAGCGGCCGAACCTGAACTGCACGAGGCAGATCACGAGCGCCGTGGCAGCCAACGCGGTCTCGACGGCGCCGTCGGCCTCGGGATGATCCAGAATGAAGGTCGTCGTGCGGCCGATGATGACCGTCAGCGACACGAGCCACAGGTAGAACGAAATCTGACTGTGGGCGGCCACCCAGCCGCTTACCTTCGGTATTAAGGCGCGGCAGCCCTGTGCGGCGGCGAAGGGCAGGATCAGCAGCGGCGCGACCCTGGCCAGTATGACGGCCAGCGAGCAGTCGCCGCTGCCGACCACCGAGAGGATGAAGGGTGCGACGACGGCGATCGTCATGTTGCAGAGCAGGCTGAACGTGGTCATCGAAACGATGTCGGCGCCCAGCATTCCGCCGATCACGACGGCGGCCATTGCGATGGGTGTCAGCACGCAGATCATCCCGCCTTGCGCTACTGTCGGGCTGAACGGCAGCAGAATCCCGTAAACGGCCACGCTGAAAACGATCTGCGCCGTCAGCAGCCAGAGGTGAAGCGGTTGCAGCCGCATACTGCGCACGTCGACGCGGCAGAAGGTGAAAAAGAGCATCAGGAAGATGAGCGACGGGGTAATCATTCCGCCGCTGGCCGTTTCCAACGCCGCGATCGGCCGGCAGAACATCGCCCCGACCACCATACCGAGCGGCATCGAAACGGTGCGGAGGCTATGCGGATGCGGGAAGGTCATCTCAGCCCAACAGCTCCCGGACTTTGGCCGAAATGTCCTTGCCGTCGGCCTGTCCGGCAAGCCGCTTCGAGGCAACGCCCATGACCTTTCCCATCTCCTTGACCGAGGTGGCGCCCACTTCGGCGATGACGGCACGCACGGCTTCGGTCAACTCCTCGGGCGACAGCTGCCGGGGCAGGAACTCCTGCATCACGGCCACCTGCGCCAGCTCCTCCTCGGCCAGATCGGCACGGTTCTGCTGGCGGTAGATCTCGGCCGAGTCGCTCCCCTGCTTGGCCAGCTTGGCGATGATCTTCACCACGTCGGCGTCGGGCAGTTCGGCGATCTCCGTACCGGCGGTTTTCGCCTCGATGATGTACTTCTTGATGTTGCGCAGCGTTTGCAGACGCACGGGCTCCTTGGCCTTCATGGCCTCCATGATACCCTTCGAGATTTGTTGTTCGAGTGACATAACAGGTAATACTATTTAATTTATTGTAAACATACTATTTGCGCGGTTCTAGAAAATTCATGATCTGCTGCATCAGCCGGTCGCGCTGCCCCTCGTCGACGATCGCCTCGAACGGGAATCCCATCGCCAGCGAACGGTAGTCGCCCGTGTAGCCCACGGCGGCGGTCTGGTCGCCGTCGTCGTACCGCATGACGGTGAACCCACCCCCGACCGGACGCAGCGCGTCGGGAGCCTCGACGGGATAGAAGTCGCGGCACGGTTCGGTGTTGAAATAGAACCGTTCGCGATCCATGCGGGCCGGCGAAGCCACGATGCGCGCCTCGCCCCGGCGCGAAGCCTGTCCCCCGCGATAATCGTACCGAAGAACCGACTTCACGAATGCCCGCTCTTCATCCGTCGACGCAGGCGACCGCCACGGATCGGTGGCGATGAAACTGCCCGACACGAAGAGCGAACGACCCGAAGCGGTGAACTCGCCAAGTGCACGCCGCAACCCCTCGGGAAAGACGCGGAACTCGACGCCGCTCGTGCCGCGCCCCATTTCGACAGAGCGTTGTTTGCCGAAAATCACATCCATGAAGAAGTAGTCGTCGGTCTTCACCGCCCCCGCAGCCAGCGCCGCGGCCGAAGCGGAACAGAAGGAGTAGCCCGCCCGCACGATCGATGCGCCGTGCAAACGCGGATAGTCGAACGTATTGCCGCCTATGACCTGCGTGGCGTAATCGCTGTAACACGATCCGAGCGCCTCTTCGTCGTTCTCCGCCTCGGTGAAACGCCGGTCGAACACCCGCTGTTCGCCGATGAACGAAATGTCGTGCCGGTCGGCTACCCCGCTGTCCAGTCTGCGGTAGAAACCCGCCAGCGAATCGCCCTGGATGCTCAGCGGCGCGCTCACGCGGTCGAAGCCGTTGACCACCAGCACGCGCCCCTTCGGTTCGGGCACCCATGCCGCCGAGAGCGTTTCGCTCGGAAAACTCTCGCCGCCGGCGTTGGTCGCCGTGACGCGGTAGCTGTAAATTACGCCCGGTTCCTGTCGCACGACGGTCGATGTCCCGTCGACCGGCACGCCGTTGTCGAAATCGCCGTCGCCGATACGGGTGTAGAGAACATATCCCGTCGGCGAAGCGCTCGCTTCGAGCGGATCCTCCACGCCGTGCCATTGCAGCCGCACTTCGTCGTCGCGTTCGGCGAAGACGGCCGAAAATCCTTCGACGGGCAGCGGCTGGACGACGCAGGGACGGCTGTACTGGAAGCTGACGTGGCGCAGGATCGCCTTGTAGATCGCACGCGACACGAGGAATTTGAAGCGCGGATCGCTGCCGTAACGCATGTCGGCGAAATTTTGGTGCGACAGCAGTTCGAGCAGCATCGTCGGCGCCGCAGGAACGCGCGCTTCGTAGTAGGAGCGATTCCACAATCCGCGCCGGCGCCATTCGGGTTCGTAGGTGGCGCGGATGTCGCCGACGATCTGACTCATCACCAGATCGGTCAGGTCACGCGACAGGTAGCGGCTGGCACCTCCTTCGAAGCGGCCGCCGTTCTCCTGTGTGAAGTAGATACCCAGCGTGCCGATCGTCTCGTCGTTGCGGCGCACGCCGGCGTCGGAGTGGAAGGCCAGCGCCATGTCGACGGGAATGTTCAGACCCTCTTCGTCGGGCAGCCGTTCGGAGCCGCCCATGAGCGCGTTGACCCAGTGGGCGCGCGACATGTAATCCTCCTTGTAGTCGTCGAGCCCCTCCTTCTGACGGTAGACCGTTTCGGGAAATCCCGCCCATTGCAGCCAATAGCGGGCGCCCTCGCAGAAACGGGGATAACCGCTCGGCTCGCAGAAATAGTCGGTATCCTGCGTGCGGAACTCCACAGCAGGCGTGCGGGCGACGTTGCCCATGCCGCCGCCGATCTTCACGGCGTCGGCCGTCACGACGCGGTTCTTTTTCGACGAGCGGTTGCTCAGCGTGACCAACGCAGGATTTTGTCCCGCCGCGAAGCGGAATGTCCCCAGATAGATCCATGTGCCGCCGCCCATGGTCTGATTGACCGCGAAACGGCTCTCGCCACCCAGATGGCGCACCGTGTAGAGGGCATCCTCCGAACTGCGTTCGACCGTCTTGTAGGAGACGTAGACGGCGTATTCGCCGCTCGCGGGCAGGTCGGCGCTCCATTCGGCGCGGCTCTCGCGGCCGTCGGTTACGGTCTGCACGCCGCGTGTCGTCCCCTCCGCAAAGGGGTTCTGGCACTCGACGTAGACCTCGCGCCGGTGTGCGAATCCCGTTCCCGCATCGAACCAGCGGCGGTCGCCGGTGAATTCGACGTAGGACGATCCTTCGTCCACGCCCGCATCGTTGTCGGCGATCGCCTCCTCGGTCTGCACGTCGCGTTCGCGCGGCAACAGCACGTTGGCACCCGCCCGTTCGAGCATCGGCACCAGATAAGGCAGCACGTAACTTTGCGTGTAGAGGTCTTCGCAGGTCTCCCACAGCCGCGAACGCTGCCAGCGCCAGCGGTTCTCCTCCTGATCGAAATAGCGGCCGTGGCTCTGCCACATCGCTATGTGGCGCCCCGCGAGTCCGTGCGTCGGTTTCACGGGCGACGACAGGCGGGTCACCAGCGGACGGTCCGAACGGTTGGTGAAGGTCTTGCCCCGGCTGCCGCTGCGGTAGATCTGCGGAATCAGCTCCTCGATCGGGTGCTTGTCCGTCACGAGCGACAAGCGCCGACGGGCGAGCGAGGCGGGCAGCAGGCTGCGGATCGAGTCGTAGATCGCCGCCACGCTCCGCTCGCGGAAGGGATAGTAGGACATGCCGATCGAGGCGTAGAGCGTCAGGCGGTTGCCTGCGTCGACGACCTGTGTGACGTTCGTCTTGCAGCCCGCCACCTCGCGGTCGAGGATGCGGGTGAGCATCTGCGAAATCTCCTTCCGCTTTTCGGCCGAGAGGCCTTTGGCCGCAGCCGGAACGACCGACAGCAGCAGCGGCAGAAAGAGGATAAGGAGTCTGTTTTTCATCATTTTTTACGAACCAGCAGCAACATGCCCAGCATGGTGAACAGGGCGTTGTAAATCAACAATTCGAAACCGATATGGTAACTCCACCACACGCGGGCCGCATATTGCAGCGATGCGCTCAGCAGCGGCGCCGCAACGGCCGCGAACGGTACCCAACGGTCGCGCACCCGACAACGGGTGAACATGCCGAAGGCGAACATTCCCAGAATCGGGCCATAGGTGTAGCTCGCCACCTTGTAGACGAGGTTGATGACGCTGTCGTTGCCGAAGGCCTCGAAACAGAGGATCAACAACCCCATGAGCACGGCCATGCCCACGTGCACCCGCCGGCGGACGCGGGTCAGCCGGCGTTCGTCGTAACGGCGCGTACCCTCCAAGATATCGACCGTAAAGGAGGTGGTGAGCGCCGTGAGCGCCGAACCCGCCGCCGAATAGGTGCTCGAAATCAGTCCCACGACGAACAGGATACCGACGGCCGCCAGCAGACCGCCGCCGACGGCGACGAGCGAGAAGACCTGGTCGCTCTTTTCGGGCATCGAAAGGGCATTGGCATCCATATAGAGGTAGAGGAAGACGCCCAGCATCAGGAAGAGGTAGATGACCACCATCTGACTGAGTGCCGTCAGCACGATGTTTTTCTGCGAATCGCGCGGCGAGGCGCAGCTCAGATTGCGCTGCATCATGTCCTGATCGAGCCCCGTCATGGCGATGAGCGTGAAGACGCCGGCCCAGAACATCTTCCAGAAATAGTGCGCCGAACGGGGATCGTCGAAGAAGAAAACCTGCGAGTAGGGGCTTTGCCGCACGGCTTCGAGCGCCGCAGGGAACGTCAATCCCAGTTCCCGCACGATGAATACGATGCAGAGCACGACGCTTCCGACCAGGCAGACCGTTTTGAGCGTGTCGGTCCAGATCAGCGACTTGACGCCGCCCTGCTGCGTATAGAGCCAGACGAAGAACATCGTGACGGCCATGTTGACCCAGAACGGCAGTCCGTAGTGGTCGAAGACGAGCAGCTGCATGACGGCGCAGACGACATAGACGCGCAGTGCGGCGCCGAGCGATTTGGAGATGAAGAAGAACCAGGCCCCCGTGCGGTGGGAGCCCACGCCGAACCGGTCGTCGAGATACTCGTAGAGCGACACCACTTTCATCTTATAGAAGAGCGGGATCAGCACGAAGGCGACGACCATCTGCCCTACCGTGAATCCCAACACCATCTGCATGTAGGAGAAGGAGTCAGCGGCCACCGATCCGGGCACCGAAATGAAGGTCACGCCCGATATGGCTGCGCCGATCATGGCCAGAGCGGCCATATACCATGGAGTGCGGCGGTTGCCCGTGAAGAAACCGGCGTTGTCGGCCTTGCGGCCCGAAAGGTAGGCGACGACGAACAGGACGGCGATGTAGACGGCGACCGTGAGGATGACTGCTGCTGGGGTCATGAGGCGTTTTTTTAGTTCGGGCGGAGCACCCTTCGCTCCAAAAGAGCAAAGTTAGTAAAAAAATCCGCGTTTCCGCCATACCGGAACGAAGTCGGAACCTGCCGGTGGTTACGGATTGCAGAGGGAATACGGAAAAATCGGAGACCGTGTTATCTTTTTCGAGGTTTTATTTGTTTATTAAAAGAAATTGGCTACATTTGTTATAAAAATAACAGTAAATCGATCACGACACATAAATTCATCAAAATTAACTTTATCGTTTAATTATGGCAAAAACTCTCAAGATCCGGGATCTGACGCTGCGCGACGGACAGCAGTCTTCGTTCGCGACGCGTATGACGCAGGCGCAAATCGATCGATGCCTACCCTACTACAAGGACGCGAATTTCTACGCGATGGAAGTATGGGGCGGCGCCGTGCCCGATTCGGTGATGCGGTATCTGAACGAAAACCCGTGGACGCGGCTCGAAACGATCCACAAAGCCGTGGGCGGCGTATCGAAACTGACCGCGCTCTCGCGCGGCCGCAACCTCTTCGGGTATGCCCCCTATACCGACCAGATCATCGACGGATTCTGCCGCAATGCCATCCAGAGCGGCCTGGGCATCATGCGTATCTTCGATGCACTGAACGACGTGAACAACGTGAAATCGACCATCAAATACGTCAAGCAGTACGGCGGCATCGCCGATTGCGCGGTCTGCTATACGGTCGATCCGAAATACCCCGAACCGGGATTCTTCGCGCGACTCACGGGGAAGAAGAAACCCCGTCCGGTCTTTACCGACGCCTACTTCCTCGACAAGGCGGAACAGATGGCAGCACTCGGCGCCGACATGATTACGATCAAGGACATGTCGGGCCTGATTCCGCCGATGCGCGTGAGCGGGCTGGTCAAGCTGCTCAAACAGCACGTCGACGTACCGATCGATTTCCACACCCACTGCACGCCGGGTTACGGTCTGGCGTCCGTCCTGAGCGCCATTTTGGCCGGAGCCGACATCGTCGACACCAACTGCTGGTACTTCGCCGAAGGCACGGGTGCGCCGGCCATCGAGTTGATCTACGTCTTCTGCAAGAAGTTAGGCATCGAATTGCAGGCCAACATGGAGGCCGTAGCGAAGATCAACGGCGAACTGAAAGAGATCCGCCGCGAACTGGAACTTTCGGTTTTCGGAGCGGAAAAGCCCGCACCGAAAGCCTTCGACCCGCTGACCGACACCCTGCCCGCCGAGATCGACGCCGAATTCGACAAGGCGATCGCTGCGGCCAAGGCCGGCGACGAAGCGGCGCTGCTGGCGGCCTGCCACAGGATCGAAGCCCATTTCGGATTCCCCGCTCCCAACGAGCTGGTGAAGAACGCCGAAATTCCCGGCGGCATGTACTCCAACATGGTGGCGCAGCTCAAACAGCTCAAAGCCGAGGAGATTCTGCCCCGAGCCATGGAGCTGATCCCCACGGTGCGTCTGGCGGCCGGACTACCGCCGCTGGTAACCCCCACGTCGCAGATCGTCGGTGCTCAGGCCGTCGCCTGCGCGATGGACGAGAAGGCCGGCCGGCCGATGTATACGACCAAGAGTTCGCAGTTCGTGGGGCTCGTCAAGGGCGAATACGGCAAGACCCCCGTTGCGATCGACCCCGAATTCCGGCTGAAAATCGCCGGCGTGCGTGAGGAGACGCCTTACGACACCTCGAAATACCAGATGCAGCCCAATCCCGAACTGCCCGAAGCCGGAGGGGTGAAACTCGCCGAGAACGAAAAGGAGGTGCTGCTGCTCGAATTGTTCCCGATGGTGGCGAAAACCTATCTGACGGGAGTGAAGGTGAAGGCATACGAGGCGAAGAAGGCCGCCGAAGCGCCGAAAGCGGAGACGAAGGCCGAGGAGGCCCCCGCCGGACAGCCGATCACGGGCAATACGGTCAACGCACCGCTGCCGGGCCGTATTCTGGAGATCAAGGTCAAAGTCGGCGACAGCGTCAAGGCCGGTCAGGAGATCGCCGTGCTCGAAGCGATGAAGATGGAAAACTCCATCGTATCCGATTACGCCGGAACGGTGAAGCAGATTCTGGTGAAAACCGGCGACAACGTACAGACCGACACCGCGCTGATCGAGGTGGAGTAACCGGATTTGAAACTCCATCGAATAAGGAGAGAATCTTTCGAGGATTCTCTCCTTAATTCATTATTTTTGGTTTGCGCCGTTGAGACTCCCGCTAGGCAACGTTCGAATAAATTTGACATTGCCCTCGCCTATTCGTATCTTTGGACAAACGTTTTCGTTATGAAACGATCGATCGCTGCCTTCTTGATTTTATGCTCCGTATTCGGGATACGGGCGCAATGTCGCAATTTCCATCTCTACCGTAACGAGCAGGGAAAACAAGGCGTAATCGACGGGCGCCGCAATGTATTCGTCCCGGCCCGCTACGACACGCTGATCATGCGGGACACGATTTGGGCGAATTGGTTCGGCGAGTTCGAAAAACACGCAGGTCTCTATGTGCATATCGACGGATTGACGCCGATGAACCGGTTCGGATACCTTGCCCGTCAGGACGGGAAGTGGGGTTTCGTCGCGGCCGACGGCAAGACGCTTATTCCCGCAGTCTACGACACGATATGGCCCTGTGAAATCACCGAGCGATACATCGTGCGGCGGAACGGGAAATACGGCATGACCGATTGTCGCGGTTTTCAGGAGCTGTTTCCGTGTGACTACGATTCGATCCGGTGTCGAAAGACAGATCGGGAGTTCTCCTATTGTTCGGACAACGACTCGACCTATCTGCTCGGCGTAAGGGTAGAAACATGGCGCGACGGGCGTTTTGAATCGCGCGATTTCCCGGCGGAATACACGCCGCTCTCGCCGGCAGACTGGAAATCGCTGCTGAATCCGTGACGTATCGCGGAACTACGGCCGATGCGGTCGGTCGTGCGCCCGCAGCTACTCTTCCGGCGCAGCGTTCTGCCGTTGCAGGTACTCCCCCACAATACGGGCCGCACAAGCGACGAGTTCGACGCAGGGGCGCTTTTTGTAATATTCGGCCGTCCGTTCCGCAGGCACGGGTTCCTCCTTGCGGCAGGCGAGCCCCAGCAGTTCGCGGCAGACGATCGCACCGTTCTCGGCGCGGAACCGCTCGGCGAACTCCTGTACGAGCGCGTAGGTCGCGGCTTTGGCCTGCCGGACGGCCGGATCGGGGCAGGGTGCGAGGAAACCGGCGATGAGCGACATGCCGCTCACAGCCCCGCACACCTCCCGCAGCCGTCCCATGCCTCCTCCCAGCGGCCCCGAGATCGTCGCAGCGAGTGTCGATTCTACCCCCAGCAGGTCGTTGTAGGCCAAAAACACGGACTGCGAGCAATTGTATCCCTGCCGAAACAGATCGCGGGCCTTCTCCACCCGCTCTTCGAGTATGAAATCCATCGGTTACGTGCTTAAATTTTCCGCAAAGATAGTACAAAATATTCTTTCGTAGCACATGCCGGAACCGCATGGCCGGAGACGACAACGCCCGGGCGAACCCGGGCGAAGCGCCACTTAACAAAATTCAAAAAATAACGGCAGTTATTGTTCTTCGTTGCTGTAAATCGTATTTTTCACATCGTTCAGCTCGACCAGTTTGTTGACGATCGCATAGATGGTCAGGCCCGCCGGCGAATGTATCTGCAATTTGGCCGCAATATTGCGCCGGTGCGTGATGACCGTATGCGCCGAAATAAACAGGCGCTCGGCGATCTGCTTGTTGGTCAAACCCTTCACCACCCCGACGATAATTTCCTTTTCGCGTGCGCTCAGCAACTCCTGCGAAGCCTCCCCGTCGCGCGAATTGCAGACCGAACGGAGTTTTTCCTTGATCTGCTCGGCCGTGTCGTAGATCGACACGACGGCATCGAAACGCTGCATCAGGCGGGCATCGGCCAAGACACTCTGGAACGCGATCAACCGCAACGACTTCTGCTGCAATTCCCGGAGCATCTCCTCGTCTGTCAGCGACGGATTGATAATCAACACATCGGGAGCCGCTTCGGCGATCAGTTCCTCCAACTGTTCAGGCTCCCCTGTCTCGACGACCTGCACGTCGAATGTCGTCAACCGTCGAAGGACATAACTCATACCGCTGCGCAGAATCAGCGACGGCTCGACCAGGACGATTTTCAGGAAAGTGCTCATCGTGCGTCGCGGATTTTACGTTCCACCTCCGCAACAGCCGGAATGAACAGCCTGTTTTCAAGGTCGTTATGGGAGGCCAGCTCGGATTCGCAGAGAAAGATGTCGAACAACACGCCGTTCATCTCCTTGCCGCAGCTCTCCGAAGCGGGATAGTATTTGATCAGTATGTTTTTCAGTTCCGTCAGTTTGGCTTCGATCTGATCGTGCTGGCGGTGGAAGGTTTCGATGTCGTATCCCGCGGGACATTCGCCCGTAAGCAACTGGCGCACGTAGGGAAAAACCGTCTCCTCCTCGTACATCATGTGCTTGTGTACCTCGGCCGCATAGTCGTCGAAGAACCGGATGATCGCCTCCGCAATCCCGTCGCGGCCGCAGGCGACAGCCTCGCTCAGTTTGCGGCGGATGTCCGGCAGACGGTATTGCAGGAAATAGTCGTGCGAATTGTGCAGATAGCGCAAAAACGCTTCGAGGGAGACGTTCCGGCAATCGACGGTCGTCGTGCCTTCGTCGTAGAGCAGATTGACCACGGCAAGGAACGTCGCCGTGTCGACGCCGCTCTGGCAACACACTTCGTCCACCGTGCGGTCGCCGAATCCCAAAGCGATACCGAACCGGCTCATGATGAGCAGGATATGGTAATTGCCGCATACCAGATCGCTCATCCTGTCCGAAGCCGTATATTTCCCGAGCCTGTGCATAATGGAATATCCTTTCGTTCGTTGCAAAGATAGCGACTTTTCACCGTGCGCCAAATACCCACAAATGGGGATTTTCCGCTCTCCTGCGATGCGAAGATCGTATGGGACGGGGCGACGTTTCGACCGAAGGAACGTCCGGACAGGCCGAACGACAAAAAAAGCCATCTCTTTCGAGACGGCTTTTCGGTGAACCCGCCGGGGCTCGAACCCGGGACCCCAACATTAAAAGTGTTGTGCTCTACCAGCTGAGCTACGGATTCAACACTTGCCAAACGGTTGAAACGGTCTTCTTCCGATTTGGTGGTGCAAATGTAGAGAATATTTTTGTTTTACCAAAATAAAACGATATTTTTGTATTGCTGAAAGCAAGAAATCATTTCAAAACCTATAAATTATATGTGTAGAGCTTTGATCATCGGCGCAGGCGGCGTCGGTACGGTCGTAACGCAGAAGGTGGCGGCCAATCCAATCTTTTCGGACGTGATGCTGGCCAGCCGCACCAAGTCGAAGTGCGACGCCGTTGCGGCGGCGATCGGCGGCGGCCGCGTAAAGACCGCACAGGTCGATGCCGACAGCGTTCCCGAATTGTGCGAACTCTTCCGCGCCTTCCGTCCCGATATCGTCATCAACGTGGCCCTTCCCTATCAGGATCTCACGATCATGGACGCCTGCCTGGAATGCGGCGTCAATTACCTCGATACGGCCAACTACGAGCCACGGGACGAAGCGCATTTCGAATATTCGTGGCAGTGGGCCTATCAGGATCGTTTCCGCGAAAAGGGACTCACGGCGATTCTCGGCTGCGGGTTCGATCCGGGCGTGACGGCGATCTTCACCGCCTATGCCGCCAAGCACCATTTCGACGAGATCCACTACCTCGACATCGTGGACTGCAACGCCGGAAACCACGGCATGGCCTTCGCCACCAATTTCAACCCCGAAATCAATATCCGCGAAGTAACGCAGAAAGGACGTTATTACGAAAACGGCAAATGGGTCACGACCGAGCCGCACGAAATTCACAAGGGACTGCATTATCCCGGTATCGGCGAGCGCGAATCCTACGTCATCTACCACGAGGAGTTGGAGTCGCTCGTCAAGAACTTCCCCACGATCCGCCGCGCCCGCTTCTGGATGACCTTCGGGCAGGAATATCTCACCCACCTGCGCGTCATTCAGAACATCGGCATGGCGCGTATCGATCCGATCATGTACAACGGCGTGGAGATCGTCCCGATCCAGTTCCTCAAAGCCGTACTGCCCGATCCCAAATCGCTGGGAGCCAACTATCACGGCCAGACCTCGATCGGCTGTCGCATCCGGGGCGTGAAGGATGGCAAGGAACGCACGTATTATATCTACAACAACTGCGACCACGAGCAGGCCTTCAAGGAGACCGGCACGCAGGCCGTGAGCTTCACGACGGGTGTTCCGGCGGCGCTGGGCGCGTCGATGTGGGCCAAGGGATTGTGGCGCGGCGCCGGCGTCTTCAACGTCGAGGAGTTCGATCCCGATCCGTTCCTCGCCGAGTTGGGCGAGCAGGGATTGCCCTGGCACGAGCAGTTCGACGTCGATCTGGAAGTATAGCCACGCATTCCGAAACGACAGGGCGGCCCGCTTGTACAGCGGGCCGCCCTGCGTTTGACGGAGAAAACCGTTATTCGTAAATCTCGTTGAGCAGTTTGGCCAACCGGTGACCGCCCTTGACGAACTGCTGTTCGATAAGCGTCGTGAACCGGTCTATATAATCATAGGACACGTTCGTCCCTTCGGGCGTCGCCTCGTAGATTCCCTTGCACAGCTCGGCCGTCTCCATGAACCACTCTTTCGGCGTACCGCTCTCGATGAGCGTCGCCTCGTCGTCCGACAACCGGTCTATCTGATTCTGCCACTCGGTGTAACTCCATTTGTGAGCGGCTTCGGGCAGCGACGTATCCCAGATCGAGTGCAGATTCGCCGGCTTGCCGAAGAAGGTAACCGGAATCGTATTGCCGCCACGGTCGCTGCGGTGGCCCGAGTGCATCGGGCAGTGCATGTCCCCGACCAGATGGATCAGCATCTTCAACGCTTCGGCCTCTTTCTCGGCGGAAAGCTCCTTGCTTTTGAGTTCGGCGACCAGGTCGTTCACGGCCGTCACCACATCGCCGGCAGGCTCTTTGGGCATCGTGTCGTAGGTATACCCTTCGTCGATGTTGGCATAGTGCCATGTTCGCGTATAGGCGTACTCGGGCGTGTGGCTGGCGGAATCCAGCCAATTGGCGTAATAGACCGGCGAATGACCGTCCAATACCCGGTCGATCTCCTGCGCCGCTTCGGGTGTCAGGTTGCATTCGGCGATGTAAGCCGTCACGTCGTGTCCCTTCTGTCCCCATCCCAAGGCGGTTTGCAGAGAGCCGGCGCAGAGGACGAATAACCAAAATCTCTTCATCGTATCGTTGTTTATTGGTTCATCGTAGCCAGAAATTCCTCGTTCGAAGCGGTCATGTTCATCTGTTTCTCCAGGAACTCCATCGCCTCGACCGTGGTCATGTCCGACAGGTACTTGCGCAGAACCCACGTGCGCGACATCACTTCGCGCTGCAACAGCAGATCCTCGCGCCGCGTACCCGAAGCCATCACGTTCACGGCCGGATAGATACGCTTGTCGGCCAGTTTGCGGTCGAGTTGCAGCTCCATGTTACCCGTGCCCTTGAACTCCTCGAAGATCACTTCGTCCATCTTCGAACCGGTGTCGATGAGCGCCGTGGCGACGATCGTAAGCGACCCCTTCTCCTCCGTATTGCGCGCCGCACCGAAAAAACGCTTGGGCTTGTGCAGTGCATTGGCGTCCACACCGCCCGAAAGTACCTTGCCCGAAGCCGGCTGCACCGAGTTGTAGGCACGTGCCAGACGGGTGATCGAGTCCAGAAAAATCACCACGTCGTGACCGCATTCGACCATGCGCTTCGCTTTTTCCAGCACCATTTCGGCCACCTTGACATGGCGCGAAGCCTGTTCGTCGAAGGTCGAAGCCACGACTTCGGCCTTGGCGTTGCGGGCCATTTCGGTCACCTCCTCGGGACGCTCGTCGATGAGCAGCACGATGATATAGACTTCGGGATGGTTGTCGGCGATGGCGTTGATAAGCGGCTGCATGAGCATCGTCTTACCCGTCTTGGGCTGTGCGACGATCAGACCGCGCTGCCCTTTTCCGATCGGCGAGAAGAGATCGATCACGCGGTTCGAAAGGCTGTTGTGCCCCTTGCCCGTCAGGCAGAACTTCTCGCTCGGAAAGAGCGGTGTCATGAACTCGAACTGCACGCGGTCGCGGATGAATTCGGGATCGAGGCCGTTGATCTCGGCCACCTTCGTCAGCGGGAAATATTTCTCTCCCTCCTTGGGCGGGCGGATCGAACCGCTTACCGTATCGCCCGGTTTGAGGCCGAAGAGCTTGATCTGCGAAGGCGACACATAGATGTCGTCGGGCGAATTGAGGTAATTGTAGTCGGCCGAACGAAGGAATCCGTATCCGTCGGGCATGATTTCGAGGACGCCTTCGCCCTCGATTTCGCCGACGAAATCGTCCTTGGTAATCACCTCCGCACGCTCTTCGCGCACGCGGGGCGCGGCGACCTCCGTAACGGACTGTTCGGCGACAGCGCCCGTCCCGGCGACCGGTTCGGCCGGTTCCTCGGCGCTTTTCGGCTTACGGCCTCTGCGCTTGGGGACGGCCGCCGCCTCGACCGGCTGTTCCTCGGCCACGGGTGCAACGGCGACCGTCGTCTCCGTCTCGGCCGGAACATCGGGGCCTTCGGCCGGCGAACGGCCCTCGACCTTCACCCCCGACATCCGGGGACGGCGTCCGCGACGCTTGGGTTCTTCCGCCGGCACGGCGTTCGGCTCGGTATCGCTATGCTGCCCGGCGACGAGGGCGACCGCCCTGATCTGTTCGAGCAACTCCTTTTTCTTCAACATTACGTTCCCGACTCCCAAGGCCCTGCCGATCTCGCGTAATTCGGCGAGGCTCTTGCCTTCGAGTGCATTAAAATCCTGCATAAATTGTCTGATAATAAAATCTAAAATGGTAAAAAATCCGGTCGGATGACCGGTTTCGCGAATCAACAGTGCAAATATAGTGCTTTCTTGCAGAATATGAAAAAATATCGGAACAATTTCACCGATTTCCCGTCGTCGGACACGCTTTCATTCCCTGTTCGAGGCAAAACGAAAAGGGGCATCCGATTTTGCGGACACCCCTCTTCGTCTCTCGTGCGGATTCCGGACGATCCCCTACTCGGTTAGGATGCTGACATCGGGACGATTCTTAAACAGCGTCGTCACCAGCTCGAACTCGTAGCCCGGATCGACGATCACTTTCTTCAATGCAGGATCGGCCGGTTTCGAAAGGTCCGTGTTCGTGATCCGATTCTCGCCGAAATCAAGCGACGCGAGGCTTTCGATCGGCGCAAAGAGATGGTCGTGTCGCCGTACGGCCGGCAAATTGCGGAACCGTCGAGACGAGGGAGATTTCATATAATAAAGAACAGGCCGTCGACGATGTCGACGGCCTGTTTCGTACTCGGAGCCGGGATCGAACCGGCACGGCCATTACTGGCCACAGGATTTTAAGTCCGGCGTGTCTACCGATTCCACCATCCGAGCAGCCGCCTTTCGTCCGAAAGGCAGGACAAAAGTACGAATTAATATTCTATTCTGCAAGAAAACGCACCGTGCTCGTTCGGCTCGACGCAGGAGGTTCTGCACCGGATTCCGACGACGGTCGCGGCAACAGGAAGCCCTACCACTCGTTGTAATGAATCCGTCCGGCGTCGAACTTCCGTTTCGGTTCTCCGACGGCAGCCGGATAACCGATCGGAATGACGCACAGGGGCAGGATTCCCTCCGGCAGGGCGAGATTCGAACGGACGGCCTCCATCCGTTCGGCATAGGGATAGGCCGCCGTCCATACGCCGCCCAGCCCGAGCGAATGGGCGGCCAGCAGGATATTCTCGGCCGCAGCCGAGCAGTCCAGATACCAATAAGAGGAACGGGCCGGACTTCCGCACACGATCACGGCGCACGGCGCCTGAGCCAACATCTTGGCATAAGGCAGCGCTGCGGCCAGCGAATCGAGAATCGGCCGTTCGTTCACGACGACGAACTCCCACGGCCGCTGATCCTTTCCCGAAGGGGCCGACATGGCGGCGCGCAGCAACAGTTCGATCTTCTGCGGCTCGACGGTCCTGTCCTGATAGGTGCGGATGCTCGTGCGCGAAAAAATGGTCTCCAACGCCGGATTGGTTTCCGGCGTTCCGGTCGTCTTCGGGGTGCAGGCTGCGACCGACAATGCGGCGATACCTGCGGCGAGATAGATTCCGATCTTCATTTCCAACAATGATTTTCATGTCCGGCGGAAAGTCGCCCGACGAACCGGGCGGAAGCGGTTGCGTACCTATCCTGCGACCGACTCGTTTCGGCGGCGGCTGACTGCCCTGCCGCACAAAGATACGGAAAGATTTCCCGAAAACGACAAGAGGAAACGCCCTTTTCGACACGATTCGGATGGAAAAACGATTTCCGGACGATCCGAACCTCGCCCACATTCCTGTTTCGTCGGAATTTACATCATGCAAAATTGCCGGAATAAGAAAATTAAATTATAATTTAAAATAACGAGGATTACAAAACGGCAATCTATCCCGATTTTTCGGGATTTTTCCTCCGAAAACGGGAATTTAAAACGGCTAAATACTACGATCCGTAAGTTTCGATTCCGTTAAAATACGATAACGAAGCAGCGACGAGGCGCCCCGGAATACTCCGGAGTCATATCCAAGAATATAACATTATAATTTACAACAATATATAATATAAAAAGCAGATCGAACGGAGAGATTCAACGGTTGCATCGCTTTCGAAATAGAAAAATAAACTATCGAAATATTTGGTCATTCGAACTTTTTCCGCTATCTTGTTGCCATGTTAAATGGCATATTTCGAAACAAAGAGACCTCCGAAAGAGGGGAAACGGACTTAATGCTTACAGATTGTAATTAAAACGTGCAATTAACAGATAAATCGAATCTCTTTTCGAGTAAGTTTAATTTTAAAATTTCAGACGTATGAAAAGATTTTTACTGCCATTCATGTTGACGGCGCTGTCGATCAGTTACAGTTGCTCTTCGGACGAAGGGGGGGGGGAATTCGAACCCGCCCGAATGTTCGATAACCGCTCCTGAGGACGGGGCGATTCTCGATCTGTATGAAGATCTCGTCATCAAAGGTACAGCCTCCGACAGCGACGGCAGCATCGTAAAAGTCGCATTGACGGTCGACGGAAAAGCTGTTGCGGATGTCACCAAAGTACCGTTCGAATACACGATTCCCGCCAGCGATCTCAAAGAAGGCGTCATGAAGATCAAGCTGGCCGTCGAAGACGACGGCGGCAATACGGCAACCGACGAAATTTCGGTGGCGATTCAGGATCAGTCCGAAGCGCCCGTGTGCAAGATTACAGCACCGGCCCACGGCGATGAACTGAACGCATTCGGACCGTTTACGATCAAAGGCGAAGGCGAAGCCGTTTCGGGAGAAATCTCCAAAGTAGCGTTGAAGATCAACGACGACGTGATTCCCGACGTGACCGCACTTCCCTTCGAATACACCGTACCGGCAGCCACCTACCCTGTCGACACCTATGTTATTATACTCGAAGTGGAGAACAGCCGCGGTCTGGTCGCCAAGGATATGGTTACCGTCACGCTCGTCGACAAAAACGCAGCCCCCGTCTGCTCGATCGACGAACCGGCCGACGGCGCTTCGTTCGAGCCGACCGATGCCATCGTCGTGAAGGGTACGGGCAGCGACGAGGACGGCACGATCGCCAAAGCCGTGTTGAAGATCAACGACAAGGCCGTGGAATCGGTCGCTACGGTTCCGTTCGAATACACGCTCACCGACGAGCAGAAGGAGCCGGGGAACGTGAAGATCTCGCTGGAAGTAACCGACAACTACGGCAAGACCGCTACGGACGAGGTAACGGTCGTGATTCTCGGTCAGTTCCGCGAATTCACCGACACGCGTGACGGCAAAACCTACAAGACCGTCAAGATCGGCGAACAGATCTGGTTCGCCGAGAACTGCGCCTACCTGCCGCAGGTGATGAAGCCCTCCGAGTATTCGGCCGAAACGCCCTGTTATTATGTCTACGACTACGACGGCAACGACGTAGCCGCCGCCAAAGCGACCGAGAACTATCGCAACGAAGGCGTTCTTTACAACTGGCCGGCCGCCGGCGGCAATATGGATTCGAAGAACGACGCCATTCCCAGCGGCATTCAAGGGCCCTGTCCCGACGGCTGGCACGTGCCGAGCGAGGCCGAATGGGAGATTCTGTACAAATACGTTCGCGATCGAATTCCCGAAAACGAATCAGCGATCTACTGGGACGGTTCGACAGTCTACAATGTCAGCGGACATCTGCGTGCGAACGTTTGGCCAATCAAGGAAGACCCTGATTTCCCGCAACTGACCAAGGGCGGCATGGATACCTACGGGTTCGCGATACGTCCGAGCGGTTGCCTGCTGGGGAAAAACGGTTTTTACTACGGCCCCGGAGAGGTCGGAAGCAACGTCTCGTTTTGGACACCCCATTACGACGGTGTCACCTATCCCTCCAGTCCGGGCGGCGTAACGACAGGGGTGTCCAATTACAAATACGAACCCGATTTCGGCAGAGGGACATCGTGCGACCGCGCCTATCCGGTACGCTGCTTACAGAATTAGTACTTCGCATCTCCCGAACATCAGCGCAAGATGAAAAAATATCTGTTTCTGGCAGCCGCGTGTCTGTCGTTCGCCTTTACGGCATGCAGCGACGACAATACGCAGGACGAGGGTGAGAACACGGCCCCGACCTGCAAGATAACCGAACCGCTCGAAGGCGAGACCTACGATGCGAACCTCCCGCTTACGATCAAGGGGCGTATCAACGATAAGGAGAACAACGTCTCCGCAGTGAAACTGACCGTCGGCGGCGAAACGGTCGACGAAGAACTCTCTCTGCCGTTTTTCGAATGCACGATCGCACCCGAGAAACTGCAAAAGGGAGCGCTGACCGTCGCTCTTTACGTCGAGGATACCGGCGGCCTGAATGCACAGCATCAGGTGACCGTCAACCTCGAAAAGGATGTCAAACTGATGGTCAGCGACGACGGCAAGGACGAACTGACTTTCGATTACCGGAGCGGCGAGCGCGAAGTGCGTGTCGTTTCGGAGAAGAAATGGACGGTGTCGGTTCCCGAAGGCACGTGGTTCGAATCCTACGATGCGGCCTCGCAGCAGTGGGTCAAGAAAACCTCCATTTCGGGCGAAGGCAATACGGCCATCAAGCTCAGGGCGGGGGCCAACGATCTCTTCGAAGACCGATATGCGGAGTTGAAGATCAGCACGCCGGATGAAACCGGCAAGTTCGTCGTCGGACAAACGGCAAGTCCCAACATGCTCGACCTGATCGAAGACGAGATGCTGCGCATGGCCGCCGAAATCTCGGCGATCATGTACGGAATGGATGCCAACGAAGACGGCAAGGTATCCGCCTACGAAGCCGAACTCGTGCCGGAGGACGGCGTACCCTACGGATTCGACGCCGGAGGGTGGCAGGTGGCTTCCACCAAAGGTATCGAGAACTTCCCGCACTTGCGGCATTTGGATGTCAACACCTCCGACAACCTGACCGAGATCGACCTCAGCGGAAACACCGAACTGATGAGTATCCATGTACAGAACTGCAACAATTTGAAGACGCTGGATCTTTCGCCCTGTCCCAACCTCATGGAATTGGGCTGCAACTACGATGTTTTCCTTTCGGTGCGTCCGCAGATCGAGAAGATCAAGACGCAAATCCACACCTTGGGAATCTTCAACCGGAAGGCCGACGAAACGCCGTCGCTCGATTTCACGGGATTCAGCAACATGCAGCGCCTCTACGTCAACGACAACGGCCTGACCGAAATCAAACTCGCCGGCTGCAACAAACTATGGCGTTTCATCGCCAACGGCAATGCCTTCGAGGAGATCGACCTGAGCGAAGTGGAACGGTATCCCGGCAACGACTATTTCCTGGATAACAATCCGCATCTCAAACGGATCTATATTTGGAAAGGATACACGCACGATTTCTACAACATGACCTACGACGAGGCTAACAACGTGGAGATCATCGAGAAATAACGCTCTTCCACTCGTTCTCGATTCAGGAGCGGCCTCCCTGTCGGACAACCGGCAAAGGAGGCCGCTCCGTTTTCGATCCGCTGCGACCGACGCACCCTCCTGCCGCAGCGAAAGACGTTTTCCCGGGAAAAGAGTTATCTTTGTCCCGATACAAGCCTTCGGATTATGAAACGCGCACTCCTCTGTTCGGCTTTCGCCGCATTGCTGACCGGCTGCGGCCTCTGCCCGTCACCTCCCTCCGCCGCAACCGGCACGGCCGCCCGCTACCCGATCACAGACGTCGCAACGGCCCCCGCGACGCCGGTCCGGAATCAGGCGAAGTCGGGAACCTGCTGGGCCTTCGGCGGGGTGTCGCTCATCGAGAGCGAAGCGATCCGCACCCGACGGTGCACGCTCGATCTCTCGGAGATGTGGGTCGTCCGCCATGCCTACTTCGAAAAAGCCGTCAAGTACGTCCGCACACGCGGTCGTGTCGCTTTCGACCAGGGCGGCGAAATTCAGGACGTGCTGTGGCTGGTCGACCGCTACGGCATCGTGCCTCAATCCCTCTACGAAGGCGGAGCGGCCGACGGCACCTACGACCACGCCTCGCTGGCGAAGGCGATCCGGCGGCTGGCGAAACGGATCGTCGACAAAAAACTGTATGAAAAGGAGCATTGGCAGCGGATGATCGACGAAGAACTCGATCGGCGGCTGGGTGCGCGTCCCGACCGCTTCGTAATCGACGGGGTTGCCTACACGCCGTTTTCCTATGCCGACTCGATCGGCTTCCGGCGGGACGACTACGTCGCGTTGACCTCCTTCACCCACCACCCTTTTTTCGAACGGTTCGTGCTGGAAATTCCCGACAACTGGGCGGCGCACGCGACACTTAATATTCCGCTCGACTCGCTGATGCGACTGCTCGACAGCGCTCTTGCGGCCGGTTATACGGCAGCATGGGACGCCGATGTCTCGGAGCGGGGTTTCGGTCGACGGGCCGGCATCGCCCTGCTGCCGCAGCAGGAGGGACGCATCACGCTTCCCGCACCGGAGATCGTCGTGGACCAGCCGCTCCGCCAGCGGATGTTCGACACGCAGGCCACGACCGACGACCACGTCATGCACATCGTCGGCACGGCCGTCGATTCGCTCGGCAACAGCTATTACAAGGTGAAAAACTCTTGGGGCGAGCGGGCGGGACGCCACGGCTACTGGTATGCGTCGCCCGCCTATGTCGCAGGCAAAACCATCGAATTAGTACTCCCCCGCGCCGCTCTGGGCGTCGATCCAGGCGATGACGCCTTCCGTATCGAACGGTGAGAACCACCGAATCTCCGCATCGCGGCGAAACCATGTGAGCTGCCGCTTGGCATACCGACGTGAATTGCGTTTGATGAGCGTTATGGCTTCGTCGCGCGTAACCGTTCCGTCGAAATAATCGAAGAACTCCCTATACCCTACCGTTTGCAGTGCATTGAGGCTGCGGTAGGGCAACATCCGCCGCGCCTCCTCCTCCAACCCTGCCTCCAACATGGCGTCGACCCGCCGGTCGATGCGGGCGTACAGCTCCTCGCGCGGAAGCGTCACGCCGATCTTCACGATGTCGAACGGGCGTTGCTTGCGCAGTCCGGTACGCTGCGACGAAAAGGGTCTGCCGGTTTGCAGACAGACCTCTACGGCACGCAGCACACGTGCGGGATTCCGCAAGTCGACCTCCCCGTAATAGACCGGATCGAGCCTCTTCAACCGTTCGGCCAGCGCCTCCACCCCTTCGGTTTCGAGTTGCCGCATCAACTCCCTGCGAAGCGCCCCGTCCGCCTGCGGCAGATCGTCCATCCCTTCGCACAACGCCCGCACGTAAAGTCCCGACCCGCCGACGGCGACGACCCGCCGACCTCTCCGGAAGAGGGTTTCGAGCAGTTGCAATGCCGACGATTCGAATGCGCCGCAATTGAACTCCTGCGTAATGTTATGCGACGCAATGAAATGATGCTCAACGGCATGAAGTTGATCGGAGGAAGGTTGTGCGGTACCGATCGGCAACTCCCGGTAAATCTGCCGGGAATCGGTCGAAAGAATCGGTGCGCCGTAGTGACCGGCGATACGGACGCTCAGATCCGTTTTTCCCGCTCCGGTAGGGCCGACGATCACGATCAGTTGCGACCTACTCATCGTCCAAACTGTCGTCGCCCTCGAATTCGCCGAAATCGTCCATCATCTGCTCGAAGATCGAGCCGTCGTCCTCGTTCGCCGCAGGATCGTACTGGTCGGGAGCCGGAGCATGTTCGAATGCCACGCGCGGATACTCCATCGTCGGCTCGGGCTTCTTCGCTTCGGTCAATTCGAGGTAAAGGGCCCTGTTGTTCAACTGATCGAAGAGATAGATCAATCGTTCCCTGTTGTGATGAAGCAGTTGACCGAGCGATACGTTCTCCATCGGAATGCTTTCGGGGTCTCCCATGTCGAGCAGCGTATATTCCTGCAATCGCTCCCATTGCCCGTCGGCCGTAAAGAACGAAGTCATGCACGCTTCATAACCGAGAATCCGCACGAGGAATTCGTGAAAACCGCGCAACGTCATATCGTAGGGCACTTCGAGATCGCGGACGAAATTATCGTTTTCGTCGCTCAACATACGGAATTTGAATACCATCGACATATTCTCTGAATCTTTAAGATCGGGAAGAATTTCGCCCGCCTCGGAACCGAACCGCCCTCGGCGAAGATTTATCCCATAGCAAAGATACGAATAAGCGAGGGCAATGTCAAATTTATTTGAACATTGCCGAGCGGGAGTATCTACGGCAAAGCCAAAGATACGAAAAGTCGAGCGCAGAAACAAGCGTCAGCTTGATTATGCCGAGCGAAAGCATCTAAGGCGTAGCCGAAGATTAGGGAATTCCGGAATCGCCCTCTCACGATGTTTTTCCGGATCAGATCGTACCGAGAAACCGCATCGTATCCACGTCGTCGGCATAATCGGTCAAACCGGGATGCTGCGCCCGCCCGAAAGCGACGCGGCGGGAGTGCCGCACACACTGCGAAACGACGCATTGCAACCGATCGTCATGGGCCGCCAACCACGCTTCCACATCGGCAAGCGAGTCGTAAAACGTATAGTGGATGCGGCTGAGCGCCGCCGGAAACGACCGATCTTCGCACAATACCGCCCCGTCCAGGTCGACGAACGGCATTCGGCGCATCCGCAGAAGGGCGCGTTCCCGAAGATAATTGCGGCGATATTTTTCATTGAGCGCCGTGCAACGCAACTCCGGCAGATACCCGCGCGGCAGAAACAGCAACGACACGTTGCGGCATCCCAGCCCCGAATAGGAGAAAATATCCTCTTCCAGGCCGCTCAGCTCCGCCGCCGTCTCCCTGCCCGACAAGACCGCGACCGACTGCCGGCTTCCGCGCAACAACGACGGAATGCCGCCGAACAGCATCCGAAAATAGCGGTTCGCGTTGTCGCTTCCGGTTGCGATGACTGCATCCGGTCGCTCACCCTGCTCTGCCATCCGAAGAGGAATAGCCGGATCGATCGTTCTCAGCAAATCAACGACATAACCGATCAGAACGGTATCTTTACTCGAAGGTTTGACCCTGCACGCATGCCCGCTCGCGAGCACGCACAACAGATCGAAAAAACCGACCAGCGGAATATTACCGGCCATAACCACCAATACCCGCTTCGGCGTCCGCACCGGAGGATATGCGCCCGCCCACGCTTCGAGCCGTTGCCGTTCGAGCATCTCGCAGCGAATAGCCTTCACGGCCCGGATGATCTCCTGCGGCAGAAACCACGGATTTTCGACTGCGGCACGGCGAACGACCTCCACCGTATCCGGCGTCTTTCCGAACGCCGCCAGCCGATGCCCCAGCACGGAGAATATGTCGATCATGCGATTCATGCTCCGGCAAAGATACGGATAAGCGAGAGCAAAAGCAAACGCAGTTTGTGTTTTGCCGAGCAGGAGCATCTCCGGTGCAGCCAAAGATGCGAATAAGCGAGTGCAATGTCAAATTTATTTGAACATTGCCGAACGAGAGTATCTTCGACGAAGTCAAAGATGCGAATAAGTCGCAAGCAAAAATAAACCTCTGTCTGCATTTTACCAGCACACCACGTCCGAAGCACAGCCAAGTATGACGAAAAATCGGATCTTCTGTCGCTCCGAATTTGGAAATCCGTTTTTTTTGTCTATCTTTGCAAACGCAATCTCCGAAAGAAGATCGCACATTTTGCGGAAATAGCTCAGTTGGTAGAGCGCAACCTTGCCAAGGTTGAGGTCGCGGGTCCGAGTCCCGTTTTCCGCTCTCGATAAACGAGTGATAATCAATGAATTATCGCTCGTTTTTCTTTTTGCGGGTGCGAAATGAAACGCTCCGTAATGCCTTTTTCGCGCCGTTTTCCGAAGATTGTTTTACCATTTGTTTAACCATGTTTTACGGCGGTAAAACACCGCTCGCGCCTGTCTGCATAATGCCGCAACATTATGAATGTCAGCATTAATGCCATTTGCAGAAAAGACCGCATCAATCAAAACCGCACCACGAACATCTACCTGCGTTTTACCGTCGATCGCCGCAGCCGCTATGTAAGTACGGGAATCAGCATCCCCGCCGACGATCGGGATTTCGACATCCCAACGCTTAAAATACAGAATCCCGCCGTTCAGCTGCGGATCTACGAACGAATCGAGAAATACGGCAAGCGCATCGAACGGCTCGAAGCGTTGGAAGTTCCCGCGTAACGCTCGGCAACGTGCCGGAAACCGACGGCCGGAGGGTTTATTGTATGATCGCCGAGTATTTCCGCCGCACGATTGCACTGTCGGAATCGGTGGGAAAAATCGGCTCGGCGTCGAAACACTAAGTCTCGTTTTCAATCCCGCAACAATTCCGCTCGACCAATATCCGTTTCGACGAAATTACGGTCGGCTACCTGCATGATCTCGAATGCTCCTGCCCCCGAATGGAAACAAGAGCAACTCGACAGCCCGAAATTCGACGTGCTGAAAGCCGTTCGCAACAAAGCGTTCACCGAGGGGATTTCACCACGCCGTACACATTCAAAATCGACGAAGAGGTCATACTCCAATAAAATTACGAATCTTCGCAAAAGACGGCAACCGCGAGGCCGTCGGATCAGACTTTTCGAACGGTATTTCCATTGTTTTCGTCTCCCGCAGATACCATGCTTGCTTCGTCCGGCTACCGTACAATTCCGTTCGCATCCTCTCTGACGCAGCGGACAGCGAGGGCGAAACTCCGGGCATAGGGTCCTTCATAGACGAACTCCGGCCGATAGCCTGTGCTACTGTACCCGGTAACCGTCAAATCGTCCGAATTGCAGGAGGTGCCGACGGAGATCTCCTGCACGAATTCCAGCGTGGCGCTCCAAATCGATGCCGCATAACTGAATTGGTAAAGCCCCGAAGCCCCCTCCGTATATCCCAGAATACCGATCTGTTTACCCGAAGCGTCCATTTTCGAGAAACGCGATCCCGCATAGGGATACCAAGCTTTCACCGAACGCTGCGAATCGACGTAGAGCCACACGCCCTCTGTCGTATACGATTCGACATCGTTTCCCGTGAACTTCAAAGGGGCGATCAGGGGGATGCGGTACCCTGC
Source organism: Alistipes communis (assembly GCF_006542665.1). Taxonomy (NCBI): domain Bacteria; kingdom Pseudomonadati; phylum Bacteroidota; class Bacteroidia; order Bacteroidales; family Rikenellaceae; genus Alistipes; species Alistipes communis. Next base: position 2,799,610 of record NZ_AP019735.1, on the reverse strand, counting down.
CGGACAGGGATCGAAGGCGCTTTTCGAGAGCAGAACGGTCGCGGCACCCACGGCCTCCTTCTCGAAATAGGTGCCCCAGAGACGGTCGTTCTGATGCCCCGGAACATCGCTGCGCAGCCATGTCTGATTGGGGTTCGATATATCCTTCTCATCGGCATAGGAGATGTAGGTCGCCGGATGCGAGAGCGTGAACTCCACGGTGCCGTTGTAGAGATAATCCCCCGACTTACGGCCGATCTGAGCATTCCATACCGGATCGATGGTATACCCCTCGCAACTGGGCCACGAGTGCATGTCCAGCGTATTGCCCTCGGGGCCGTACACGGTCGTAGCGTTCGAGAAGGGGTCCTTGCGCCCCCACTGGTAGAGACACGAACGGGACTTGTCGCCGGAACCCGTCGGATCGTTCGCCCCCAGATTCCGGTCCATCATGCGGTAGATAAGCGTCTGCTCTCCCTCCTGCCGTTCGTAGTCCTGATCCTTGGCGAAGAGTTCGTCGGTCACCACCCAGATATGCCAGCTCCATTTCACGAGACCCGTCGCCGGATCGAGATACCCGATGACCGCGTTGCCTCCCGTCCGGGCCATCGTCTTGTCGACGGTGAAAACCATGTAGTCGTTCGTGTCGAGCAGCAGGTCGTCCCAATAGACCGTTCCCGACTGGACGGGCGATTTGGCCGGAAAGCAGAAGAGTCCGTCGGGATGCGCCGCCAGCATCGACGGAGTGATCACATAGCAATTGGCGAGATTGGCATCGCTGCCGCCCGTCAGATCGTACCCGCTCGGGGATTCGGCCTGACGGTTCGCATGCAGGAGCAGCCTCGGCGTGTCCTGCCAGATCAGGGCGTTGTCGGCGATGTATTCGAACACCTTCTCCCCGCCGCCGGCGCGGAAGGTTACGAACTGCGCCCGCGCCGCGTTGAAGGGTTTCGAAGTCAGGGTGCCCATGTACCGGTTGCGAGTATCTATGAAGGTCAGTTTGCACCCCTTCGCGAAATTCTGCGGAGGCAGGGCGATGTAGAACTCCGTGAATTCGCTCTGCGAGAGCAGACTGCCGTTCGTCTCGCCCTCCGGCTGGTCGGGGTCGGTCAGATCGAGCGCCACGGCCGAATAGGTCTGTTCCGAAGCATCGACGCTCAGAACAGGGTCGCCGGTACGGATATTCAGCGACGCATCGTCCGCCGCGGCGACCGCAACCCGGATGCCTTCGCCGGCGAGCACCTCGCCGTCGTTGCCTTGCAGAATGACCGATTTGAGATAGGTATCTCCCGCAAGGGTTGCGGAGGCGCGTACCCGTACCCGGATGTAGGCACACATCTGTCTGAATGAGAGACTGTGCGCGCCCGTCGGAGAGTATGCGAGCATAGGGAAGAAATCCGGCTGGATGCCGATCCGGTTCTCGCCGTATCCGGGCGAACTATAACGTTGCAGGAAATTCATCTTCCCCGAGAGGGACGTTCCCTCGCGTCCCAACAATTCGCTGTAAGGATAGAAAGCGAGATAGGAGGCTGCGTCCGCAATCGTCTCGCCTTCGAATACGGCGTTCGTACCGTCAAGTTCCTTGACGGTGAAAACGGCCGCCTGCGTTTCGTCGCCGGCGAAGACGCCGATCCGGTCGGAGGATTCCCATTCGGCGAGAATACCGTCGGTACCCCACTCTCCGACGACGCGTGTCCCCTCCCGTTCCGAAATGGAAGCGTCGAACAGACAAACGCCGTACTGCCCCTGCGAGGTCGAAAGTTCCTCTTGTATACTGTCGGCGACGCAGGAGACGAAAAATGCAGCGACGGGGAGTAGATATAAGATTTTTCTCATAGCTGTGTTTTTTAAATTACCAATCCACCTCTTCTCCGGGGGTGATCTCCTCGGTCGAGGTATCCATCGATGCCGCGAATCCTCGCTCTATGGCCGTGTCGCAAAGCGACAGTTCCGGTGTTTCGTAAATTCGTTTTTCTTCCATGTTTATTTCGATTTAAGCAGTCAGTTCGAGGTCGTCCAAACCCCGAGGTATTCGAGTAGCAATAAAAAAGCCAAAATCTCCGTTTCGCACATCATGCAGAGATTTTGGCCAGAATATCCGCAATGGCCCCTCCGAACAGCACATCGTTCGTGATCGGTTACCGGAGCATTTTTGTAAAGATACGGATTATTTTTCGAATACATGCATTTTGTCGGACAAATTCGTTTTTTCCTACCGAAATACCCGTTTCCAAGCGCTCTGCGGTCCTACGTCCGTTTCCTGCAAGTCAGTATAGCCGACATACCAAAGACAAGGGCGAAACCGGCCAGCGCCGCATAATCGCCCCACAGTTCCCCGAGCGCCGTACCTTTGAGATAGACCGCACGCATGATCCCGATGAAATAACGGGGCGGGAGAAGCCGCGTGATCGCCTGCGCCCAGCCGGGCATCGACGCGATCGGGGTAATCAGTCCGCTCATCAGCACGAAGATCATCACGAAGAAAAACATCACGAACATCGTCTGCTGCATCGTATCGGATCGATTGGCGATCGCCACGCCCAGTCCCGACATCGTGACGATGAAGAGCGCGGCGGCCAGATAGACCGCACCGACCGCGCCGACGGGCGTCAGTCCGTAGACGAGCCATGCCAGCGACATGGCGACCGTCAGCACGGCCAGACCGATGATCCAATAGGGAATCAGTTTGGCCAGCGTGAAGGTCAGGCGGCCGACGGGCGTGACGTTGATCTGCTCGATCGTCCCGCGCTCCTTCTCTCCCACCAGATTGAGTGCAGGCAGGAAGCCGCACAGCATGATAAGCAGCATGATCATCAGCGCAGGGATCATGTAGGCACGGTAGTCGAGCGTCGGATTGTAGCGGTTCTGCACCGTAATCAGGTCGGGCGACGGTGCGACACCCTCTTCTGCGAGCAGTTCGGCGAGGGTTCCCATGACGGTCTGCACCATATACTGCGAACCGAGACTCCCCTTCAACGCATTCACGCCGTTGGCCGTGATGCTCACCCTGCGGGGCGACCGTTCCGCAATCGAACGTTCGAAATCGTCGGGAATCTCGACGATCACATCGACATCGCCCCGCTCCAGCGCTGCCAGCGAAGCGCCGTAATGTTCCGTGACACCGTAGAGCCGGAAATAGTCCGAGGCTCCGATCTTCCCGACGAGCCGCCGCGAAGCGGTCGAGCGGTCGTTGTCGACCACCGAGACGCCGACATGACGGACATCCATCGTCGTGATCCACGGAATGACGAGCATCACCATCATCGGAAAGGCGACCGCCATTTTCGGCAAGAACGGATTGCGGAAGAACTGTCGGAACTCCTTGTCGAGTAAAACGAGTAGTGTTCGCATCGTTATTCGAGTTTATCGTTGAACTTTCCGAGCGCCACGCCGATCAGCGCACCGGTCATGACGGCCAGGACGGCGAACTCTTTCAGCACGGCAGCGAAGGGCAACCCCTCGACCATCAGTTTGCGCACGGCCTCGATATACCAGCGGGCGGGAACGATACAGGAGATTCCCTGCAAAACGCCGGGCATGTTCTCGATCGGGAAGACCATCCCCGAGAGCATGATGAGCGGCAGGATCAGCAACATGCCCGAAATGAGCATCGCCGTCACCTGGCTGTCGGCCATCGTCGAGATGAAGAGCCCCAGCGCGAGCGCCAGGACGAGATAGAGCAGCGACAGCCCCACCAGTCCCACGACGCTGCCCGACATCGGCACGCCCAGCACGAAACGCGCCAGCAGCAGGATCGTCGCCAGGTTGACGCACGACAGCAGAAAGTAGGGAATCATCTTGGCCACGACGATCCGCAGCGGCCGCACGGGCGACACGAGCAACACCTCCATGGTTCCGGTCTCCTTCTCTCGAACGATCGACACGGAGGTCATCATGGCGCAGATCAACATGAATATCAATCCCATGAGTCCCGGCACGAAGTTGTAGGAGCTCTTCATCTGCGGATTGTAAAGCAGATGCAGTTCGGGCGTCGGCGCGCCGCCCGTCCCCTCCGCCAGCAGGACGCTTCGCAGGTACCCTGCGCCGGAGGAGGCGTCGTTGGGATTCGAGGCATCGAAAATCAACTGGATCGCCGCACCGTCCGGCTCGCCGGAACCGGCCGTCCGCCGGTCGTAGTCGTCGGCGAAGACGACCACGGCCCCGACTTCTCCCGTGCGCAGTACTTCGTCCGCCTCGTCCTGGCGGATGTACCCTCCGAAAGTGAAATAGGGATTGGCCGCAATGCGCTCCACCTGCCGGCGCACCGCTTCGGTCGGATGGGACGCGACGACGGCGAAGTCGATGTTGTTGACCTCGACCGAAATGGCGAAGCCGAACAGCAGCAGCTGCACCACGGGCATCAGCAGCACGATGAGCATCGTGCGCCAGTCGCGCAGGATGTGCAGCGTCTCCTTTCGGACGAACGAGAAGAATCCTTTCATCTTATTCCGAGCGTTTGGCCGTGCGGGCCAGGATGCGGAATACCTCGTCCATCGACCCTGCGGCATATTGTTCTTTCAATTCGGCCGGAGTTCCCAGCGCGCGGATCCGCCCGTCGACCATGATCGACACCCGCGAGCAGTACTCCGCCTCGTCCATGTAGTGCGTGGTAACGAAGACCGTCGTCCCCGCGGCGGCCGTCTCGTAGATCATCTCCCAGAATTGACGGCGCGTCAGCGGATCGACACCGCCCGTCGGTTCGTCGAGGAAGACTATTTCGGGACGGTGGAGCGTCGCCACCGAGAAGGCGAGCTTCTGCTTCCAGCCCAGCGGCAGGGAACCTACCGGCGTATCGGCCTCCGAGCGGAAATCGAGGCGATGCAGCAGCTCGACGGTGCGGCGCAGCGTCTGCATCCGCCGAAGACCGTAGATTCCGGCAAAAAGCCGGATATTTTCCCGCACCGTGAGGTCGTCGTAGAGCGAGAAGCGCTGGCTCATGTAGCCGATGCGGCGTTTGATCCGCTCTCCTTCGCGCATCACGTCGTAACCGGCGACCGTACCGCTTCCCGACGTGGGATAGCTCAATCCGCACAACATCCGCATGGCGGTGGTCTTTCCGGCACCGTTGGCGCCGAGGAATCCGAAGATTTCGCCCCGCGCCACATCGAACGAAATGCGGTCTACGGCGGTAAAGTCGCCGAACCGCTTGCTCAGTTCCCTGACGGATATGATCGGTTCACGCATGGCGCATCAGTTTTATGAACACGTCCTCGATTCCCGCCCCGACCGGTCGGAGCGTCACACGGCGGAATCCCCGCGCGGTGGTCTCGCGGACGAAGCGTCCGGCGTCGAACCCCTCGCCCGCGATCAGGTGGTGCGTCTGGCCGAAGGGGTAACACTCCTTCACGTCGGCATGGCGGCGCGCTTCGAGCAGCAGGCCGTACATATCGTCGCCCGCAAGCGCGTAGAGCGGCTCGTCGAACCGCCCGACGACGCCCTGCGGCGTGTCGACGGCCAGGATCTTCCCGCCATCGCACAGCGCCACGCGGTCGCAGCGCACCGCTTCGTCCATGTAGGGCGTCGAAACGAGCATCGAAATCCCCTTGCCTTTCAACTCGGAGAGCATATCCCAGAACTCGCTGCGCGACACGGCGTCCACGCCCGTCGTCGGCTCGTCGAGAAGGAGCACCGCGGGCCGGTGGATCAGCGCGCAGCAGAGTGCGAGCTTCTGCTTCATACCGCCGGAAAGCTTTCCCGCACGGCGTGCGCGGAACGGTTCGATCTGGCGATAGATCGGCGCGACCAGATCGTAGTTCTCCGCGATCTCCACCCCGAACAGCGCCGCGAAGAAAGCGAGGTTCTCCCCCACCGACAAGTCGGGATAGAGCGAAAACCGTCCGGGCATGTAGCCTACCCGCTCGCGGATGCGCTTGTAGTCGGCCACGATATCCAGCCCGTCGACCGAGGCTGTGCCGCCGTCGGGTGCGACGAGCGTCGCAAGCAGCCGGAAAAGCGTCGTCTTGCCGGCTCCGTCGGGACCGATCAGGCCGAACAGCTCGCCCCGCCCGACCTCGAACGACACCTCGTCGAGCGCCGTGAGGATACCGTAACGTTTGGTCAGGGCGTGAATCTCTATGGCATTCCGCATCGTCGTCGCACTTAGAGTTTCACCTCTCCGTAAAGGCCGATCTTCAACCGGCCGTCGTTCTCGACGGCGATCTTCGCCGCATAGACCAGTCCGGCCCGCGAATTTCGGGTCTGAATGGTTTTGGGAGTGAATTCGCTCTCGGAGGCGATCCACACGATGCGTCCCGGATAGTCGAGCTGCCGCTCCCCGCCGAAATCGGCCGTCACCGTCACCTCCTGGCCCAGACGCAGGTCGGCCAACTGATCCGACGTGAAATAGGCCCGCAAGTAGATGCGGTCGAGGTCGGCGACCTTCATCAACGGCCGACCGACGGAGGCCAGTTCGCCCGCCTCGGCATATTTGGCCAGCACCGTTCCCGTCACGGGAGACGCGATGCGGCACTTGGCGAGCCGGTCTTCGACCTGCGCGATCTGCAACTCGATGGCCGACGAATTCTCGTCGATCGACACGGCATTGTTTTCCAGCGTCGACAACAGCGCGTCCAACTGCCCGCCGAGCACCTTCAACTGCGCGTCGATGTCGTCGAGCTGTTTGGTCGTGGCCGCACCGTCCTTCAACAGGTTCTCCACGCGGCGGCGTTCGGTCTGCTGTTTGGCGATCTGCTCGCGCAGCGACGCGGCCTGTTTCCCGATGTCGGGACGGCCGCTCCGCACCGAAGCGCGCTGACGTTCCAGCTGCAATTTCTGCAAATAGAGCTGTACGGTGTCGATGGCACCGACCTGCCTGCCGGCTCGGAGCACGTCACCCTCTTCGGCGTCGAAGCGGAGGATACGCCCGGCAGCTTCGGCCGACACGACGATCTCCGTGGCTTCGAACGTCCCCGTGGCATCGAAATCCCCGTCGCCCCCGCAGGATGCTGCCAACAGCGGGATCGCACCGTAAATAATGAATCGTTTCATGGTCTTATCGGTTTATCGTATGTTTCAATTCATAGATCGTCTTCACCAACTCGATCTCCCGCGCCGACCGTGCCGTGGCGGCCGTCGCCTCCTCGGTGATCTTGCGCAGCAGGTCGTTGGTATCGATCACCCCGTTGCGGAGCTTCGATTCTGCGGCTTCGCGCACCGCACGGCGCAGCTGCACGATGCGGTCGTCGTCGGCCAGCGCGCGGCGCAGGCGGGCGATGTCGCCGCTCTCCTCGACGGTCTGCAACCGTGTGTTGAAGAGGAAGACGTCGCGCTGCACATCGAGCTGCCGCTGTGCCGTGCGGAGTTTGCCCAGCGAATTCTTCTTCGTGTAGAACGCCCCGAAATTCCACGACATCCGGAATCCGACGAGCGCATTCCACGACCAGTCGTTCGCCATCATGCTCTCGAAGTAGTCCATGCCCGGATACCCGTAATATCCCTGCGCGAAGAGTCCGAAACGGGGACGGGTCGCCGATTTCACCAGCCGTCGCTGCGCCGCGAGCTTCTCGGCCTGCGCATCGAACAGCGCCAGTTCGGGACGGGCGGCCTCGAACGAAGCGGGCTCCGCGACGTCCGGCCGCACGAGCGCCCGACCGGCCAGCTCCTCTCCGATGAAAAGTTCCAGCATCCGGCGGTAGCTCTCACGCGAGGCTTCGACCTGCGCGAGCTGCTGCTCGACGGTCAGCAGTTCGGCTTCGACGGCATCGGCATCGCTCTGCATCGCCGCACCGTTGCGTTGCAGCGAACGCACCTTGTCGAGGTTGTTCCGCAGCAGTCCGAGCGTCAGTTTCGTCTGCGCGACCCGTTCGTCGAGCAGCAGAATGCCGAAATAGAGGTCGTCCACCCGCCCCTCCAACGCATAGAGATCGACATCCGTCGCCTGCCGTTGTTCGGCGGCTTCGGCTTCGGCGATGCGTTTGTCGGCGGCCGACTTTCCGCCGTCCCAAATCGTCTGGGTCACTTCCAACTGCACTTTATATTGGTCCTTATTCATCCCCGGCATCCCTACGCCGTACTGGGTAAGCATACCGGTCAGCGCATCGGGGAACGCGGGCACGGCGGTCTGCCACGTGGCCTGCGCCGAAAGCGACAGCTGCGGCAGCCACTCCCGCCGTGCATTCGAAAGCGTGTACTCCTCCGTCTGCCGCACCAGGTCGTAGCGCCGGATTTCGGGGTAATGGTTCCGCGCCAGCAGACGGCACGAGTCGAGCGTCAGTTGGGCGCCGGCCGAACCCCAGACCAGCAGACACCCGCACAGTAAAACGATCCGTTTCATGAGTCGCATTTTTTAAGCCGCCGCAGGATCACCTCCGTGTTTTCCGCCCTGCGCCGTGCGAAAAAACGTTCGCGGTCGGCCGTGAGGTCCCCCAGAATCGGTTCGATGACAGGATAGGCGATGAACGGAAAGACGTTGAGCGAGATGATGTCGAGCAACAGCATCCGCACGTCGATCCTTTCCGTTTCGCCGCGGTCGGCCGAGGCGTCGAGCTCCCGCTGGATATCGCACATCAGGACGCCTGCGATCTCACGGATGCGCGCCTGCATCGTTTCATAACGTTCCGGCCGCGAAAAGACTTCGTTGACGATGAAGCGCGGCATGTCGGGATTGGCCATGATGAAATCGAAATGCCGCTCGATTCCGTCGCGCAGCCGCTCCGCCAGCGGCAATCCCGGCTGCCCGAAGGCTGCCAGCACCGATTCGCCCATCAACCGCATCTTCTCGTCGAGGATACGTTCGAACAGTTGTTCCTTCGTCCGGAAATAGTAGTGCAGCATGGCGTGCGTCACGCCGGCCGCTTCGGCGATCGAGGTCGTCCGCGCCCCCGCGAATCCCTTGACGATGAATTCGCGTTCGGCCGCTTCGAGAATCGCCTGCTCCTTGTTCCGCATCGGTTTCTCTCCCATTCTACCTTTGTTTAACATTTTGATTTAATAATTTTGTCAGTGCAAATATACGAAGAGTTTCGAAACATTCAACAATTTTGTTAATTTTTTTCCGAAATAATTTCACCCTTGCCCTCCGTTACGCCGTCCGGATCGGGCGGACGGATATGCGACGGGGCGGCCTGACCGGCAGGAACGCATCGCAATTCCGACCGGAAACACACACCACAACCGGACGGCAGGATTCCGCGACGGCCGCCGCAGGAGCATGTCGACAATTTCGAATTTTGTCGTACCTTTGCCGCAAAGAACGCGAACCGCAATGGCGAAAATTCTGATTATCGACGACGAACCCCAACTGCGTGCGCTGCTGGCGCGCATCATCGGACTGGAAGGATACGACGTGGAGCAGGCTCCGGACTGTACCACGGGCCTCCGGCTGCTCAGCCAATACGAACCCGACGTCGTGCTGTGCGACGTCAAACTCCCCGACGGCAACGGTGTGGAACTGGTCGGCAGGATCAAGGAGATCGCACCCGCCGCCGAAGTCATCCTGCTCACCGCCTACGGCAACATACCCGACGGCGTGCAGGCGATCAAGAACGGCGCATTCGACTACATCACCAAAGGCGACGACAACAACAAGATCCTGCCGCTGCTGAGCCGTGCGACGGAGAAGGCGCGGATGCAGCGCCGACTGGCGCGTTTCGAGGCGAAACTCTCCGACGAACATTCGTTCGACCGCATCATCGGTTCGTCGGAGGCGCTCCGACAGGCCGTGAACCTCGCGCGCAAAGTCGCTGCGACGGACACGTCGGTACTGCTCACCGGCGAGACCGGAACGGGCAAGGAGGTCTTCGCGCAGGCGATCCACCAGGCCGGGCCGCGCGCCAGAGAGGCATTCGTAGCGGTCAACTGCTCGGCCTTCTCCAAAGAGCTGCTCGAAAGCGAACTCTTCGGCCACCGCGCCGGCAGTTTCACGGGTGCGACGAAGGACAAAAAGGGGCTGTTCGAAGAGGCCGACAAGGGAACGCTGTTTCTCGACGAAATCGGAGAAATGCCCGTCGAATTGCAGGCCAAGCTGCTGCGCGTGCTCGAAAGCGGCGAATTCATCAAGATCGGCGAGACCCGCCCGACGAAAGTCGACCTGCGGATCATCGCCGCCACGAACCGCGACCTCGAAAAGGAGATCGCCGCCGGAAACTTCCGCGAAGACCTCTATTTCCGGCTCTCGGTCTTCCGCATCCAGCTGCCCGCCCTGAGCCAGCGGCGCGAAGACGTCGCGGAATACGCCCGCTACTTCGTCGGGCAGTTCGCCGCCAAGATGGGAAAACGCATCGAAACCATCGACGACGCATACATCGCCGCGCTGGAACGCCATACATGGCACGGCAACGTGCGCGAACTGCGCAACGTCGTCGAACGGAGCCTGATTATGGCCGACGGCGAACGGCTCTCCGCCGATACGCTGTCGCCCGAATTCCGCGCCGGCGCCGGCGCACCTCCCGATTCGCTGGCACTCGACGCGCTCGAACGGCATCATATTCTGAAAGTCCTCGAATACGCCAAGGGCAACAAAACCGAAGCCGCCCGCCTGCTGGGAATCGGCATCGCGACACTCTACCGCAAGTTGGAAAGTTACGGCGTCTAGTAGACACGCACCGTTTCATTCCGAGAAGGGCGTCTTATCATTTTGATAGGACGCCCTTCTTTTTCGGCGCATCGCGAAAGAGCGTAAACGCCTATTCCAAAGCGGATTGAATAAAAAGGCGTTTTTTTGGCACCGCCTTCGTATAGAAGTCGGCACGAACCAAACGGAGGATGCGAAATGCAGGTGATACCAATGATTCTGTTTTTTTGCGGCATCGGATGCCTGTTCGATCGCATGATGTGCGGTTTCGTGAAAAAGTTGTCTAACTCAAAAAAGCTGAAGCGATGAATGCAATCGTACTTTTCATCCTGCTCTGCGCCTTAGGGGCGTTGTGCTATTGGTTTTATTTCAAATGTGTGGATTGGTTCGAAAAAATTTAATGGAAAATGTTTACAGGATTGCTTATTCTGAGTATCATCGGATTCATCTACTTGATGTATGTGCTCGTTAAACCCGAAAAATTCTGATTGTCTGACCCGTAAAACGATAAATAAATGAATACGGAAATTTTAGGCGTAATTCTGCAATGGGTGGCTCTGGTGGTGCTCTGTTATCCGCTGGGCCGCTACATTGCCAAAGTCTACCGAGGCGAGCGCACGTGGCTCGACTTCATGGCTCCGCTCGAAAGGGGCATTTACAAGGTATGCAGCATCGATCCCGACGAGGATATGGACTGGAAGAAGTTCCTCAAAGCTCTGCTGATGGTCAACCTCTTCTGGTTCTTCTGGGGTATGGTGTTGCTCTGCTGCCAGAGCTGGCTGCCGCTCAACCCCGACGGCAACGCCAACCAGACCCCCGACTTGGCGTTCAACACCTGCATCTCGTTCATGGTCAACTGCAACTTGCAGCATTACAGCGGCGAGACGGGTCTCACCTATTTTACGCAGTTGTTCGTCATCATGCTCTTCCAGTTCATCACCGCAGCGTGCGGCATGGCCGCCATGGCCGGCATCATGAAGGCGCTGGCAGCGAAGACCACGAAGGCCATCGGCAACTTCTGGGTCTATCTGGTCAAGAGCACGACCCGTATCCTGATGCCCCTGTCGCTTCTGGTCGGTATCCTGCTGGTGATCAACGGCACCCCGATGTCGTTCGACGGCAAACAGACCATCACGACGCTCGAAGGCCAGGAGCAGGTCATCTCGCAAGGCCCCACGGCCGCTATCGTGCCGATCAAACAGCTGGGTACCAACGGCGGCGGTTATTTCGGCGTCAACTCTTCGCACCCGCTCGAAAATCCCAACGCCTTCACGAATATGTTGGAGTGCTGGTCGATTCTGATCATCCCGATGGCGATGGCCTGGGCTTTCGGCTTCTACGTCCGTCGCCGCAAGCTGGCCGCCTGGATCTTCGGCGTGATGCTCTTCGCCTTCACGGCCGGTATCTTCGTCTCCGTTCCGCAGGAGATGGGCGGCAACCCCAATATCGACGAAATGGGCATCGCGCAGGACCTCGGCTCGATGGAGGGCAAGGAGATCCGCATCGGTTCGGCCGCTTCGGCCATGTGGGGCATGGTGACGACCGTCACCTCGAACGGCTCGGTGAACTCGATGCACGATTCGCAGACCCCGCTGAGCGGTATGATGCAGATGCTCAACATGCAGATCAACTGCTGGTTCGGCGGTGTCGGCGTGGGCTGGATGAACTACTTCGCCTTCCTCATCATCGCCGTCTTCATCAGCGGACTGATGGTGGGCCGCACGCCCGAATTCCTCGGACATAAGGTCGAAGCGCGCGAAATGAAGATCGCCACGATGGTCGTACTGATGCACCCCTTCCTGATCCTCGTCGGTACGGGTATTTCCGCCGCCGTGGCCGCCGCGAACCCCGAAATCGGGTGGCTGAACAACCCCTCGTTCCACGGCCTGAGCGAAATGCTCTACGAGTACACCTCGGCTGCGGCAAACAACGGTTCGGGCTTCGAGGGACTCAGCGACAACACGCCGTTCTGGAATATCATGACCGGTATCGCCCTGATCATGGGCCGTTATTTCCCGATCGTGGGACAGGTGGCCATCGCCGGACTGCTCGCCTCGAAGAAATTCGTCCCCGAGAGCGCCGGCACGTTGAAGACCGACACGTTCACCTTCTCGCTGATGACCTTCGCCGTCATCATCATCGTGGCCGCCCTCTCGTTCTTCCCGGCACAGGCTCTGGGTCCCATCGCCGATTATTTAAGTTTCTAATCCGGATTTGAAAAATGAAAAATCGAGTAAATAATTCGTTGTTCAACAAACAGCTTGTAAACGCAAGCTTCGTTGAGTCGTTCCGCAAGCTCGATCCGCGTGTGATGATCAAGAATCCGATCATGTTCACCGTCGAGGTCGTAACGTTCGTCATGCTGCTGCTGATTGTCTGGATCGCCGTGACAGGAAACACGTCGCAGGGTTCGCTGGGCTACAATATCGTGATCTTCCTGGTCCTGCTGGCCACGGTGCTCTTCGCCAATTTCGCCGAGGCCATCGCCGAAGCACGCGGCAAGGCACAGGCCGATTCGCTGCGCAAGACCCGTGAGGAGACCCCTGCCAAACGGATCGAGAAGGACGGACAGTCGCATATCGTCAGCAGCTCGGCACTGCGCAAGGGCGACGTGTTCGAATGCGTCGCCGGAGATACCATTCCCGCCGACGGCGAGATTATCGAAGGTCTGGCGTCGATCGACGAGAGCGCCATCACGGGCGAATCGGCCCCGGTGATCCGCGAGGCGGGCGGCGACAAGAGTTCGGTCACGGGCGGTACGAAGGTTCTTTCCGACCGTATTCTGGTAAAAGTGACCGTACAGCCGGGCGAGAGTTTCCTTGACAAGATGATCGCCCTCGTGGAAGGTTCCTCGCGCCAGAAAACCCCGAACGAGATTGCGCTGACCATCCTGCTCGCAGGCTTCACGATCGTCTTCGTGATCGTTTGCGCCACGCTCAAACCGTTCGCCGATTACGTGGGTGCCAACATCACCGTCGCAGCGTTTATTTCGCTGTTCGTCTGCCTGATCCCGACCACTATCGGCGGTCTGCTGTCGGCTATCGGCATCGCCGGTATGGACCGCGCCCTGCAAGCCAACGTCATCACCAAGTCGGGCAAGGCCGTCGAAACCGCCGGCGACATCGATACGCTGCTGCTGGACAAGACCGGTACGATCACCATCGGCAATCGCAAAGCCACCAAGTTCTATCCTGTCAATGGAGTGAGCCCCAAGGATTTTCTCCGGCTCTGCGTCCTCTCCTCCGCGGCCGATGAGACCCCCGAAGGCAAATCCATCGTCGAACTGGGACGCGAACAGGGCTTCCGGTTCAGCCAGACCGATTTGGTGGGCGTACACATGGTGAAGTTCACGGCCGAGACCAAGTGTTCGGGCGTAGACATGCCCGACGGCACCCGCATCCGCAAGGGCGCTTCGGAGGCAATCCGTGCGATCGTCCGGAAAGCGGGCAACGGCTTCTCGCCGGAGGTGGAAAAGATCGTGCGCACGATCTCGGAGAACGGCGGTACGCCGCTCGTGGTCTCGGAAAACGAACAGATCAAAGGTGTGATCGAATTGCAGGACATCATCAAGACGGGTATCCGCGAACGTTTCGAGCGTCTGCGCAAGATGGGCGTGAAGACCGTGATGGTGACGGGCGACAATCCGCTGACGGCGAAATACATCGCCGAGCAGGCAGGCGTGGACGACTTCATCGCCGAGGCCAAGCCCGAGGACAAGATGGAGTACATCAAGCGCGAACAGCGCGCCGGCAAACTGGTGGCCATGATGGGCGACGGTACGAACGACGCTCCGGCGCTGGCTCAGGCCGACGTGGGCGTTGCGATGAACAGCGGTACGCAGGCCGCCAAGGAGGCGGGCAACATGGTCGACCTGGACAACGACCCCACGAAGTTGATCGAGATCGTCGAGATCGGCAAGCAGCTCCTGATGACGCGCGGCACGCTGACGACCTTCTCCATCGCCAACGACGTAGCCAAATACTTCGCCATTGTTCCGGCTCTGTTCATCACCTCGATTCCGGCTCTGCAAACGCTGAATATCATGCACCTGCATTCGCCCGAAAGCGCCATTCTCTCGGCGGTGATCTTCAACGCGATCATCATCCCGCTGCTGATTCCGCTGGCCCTGCGCGGCGTCGCTTACAAACCGATCGGAGCCTCGGCCCTGTTGCGCCGCAACCTCTTCATCTACGGTCTGGGCGGCATCATCGTTCCGTTCATCGGCATCAAACTGATCGACATGTTAGTAAGTGTGTTCTTTTAATTTATTGCTTGAATCATGAAAAATCTTTGGATTTCAATCAAGATAACGCTGGCGATGTGCGTCGTGCTGTTCGTCGGTTATGTATTGGTACTGCGCCTCGTGGCATGGGTGGCATCGCCCAACGACGGAGAGGCTCCCGTGGTGACCTATAACGGCAAGGTGGTCGGCGCTGCCAACGTAGGCCAGGTCTTTACGGACAGCGTCTATTTCTGGGGACGTCCGTCGAACGTGGATTACAACGGCGGAGGTTCGGGCGGCAGCAACAAGGGCACGAACAATCCCGAATATCTGGCCCAGGTGGAGGAGCGCATCGATGCGTTCCTCGCCGCCCACCCCTACCTCTCGCGCGAGGAGGTTCCCGCCGAGATGGTGACCGCGAGCGGTTCGGGCCTCGATCCCGACATCTCGATCCGCGGCGCCGAAGTTCAGATCCGCCGCGTCGCCGGAGCCCGCGGCATGTCCGAAGCCGAGGTGAAGAAGATCGTCGAGGAGAATATCCACAAACCGTGGCTCGGACTCTTCGGCACCTATAAGGTCAATGTTCTGAAACTGAATGTGGCGTTGGACGCCGCACAGAACAAATAGCGTGTGCGGAACTTATGAAAAAGTTGGATAAACCGACCAAACGGTGGCTGATCGTACTGATCGTTTTTCTGGTCGTATTTCTGATTACGGATCTGATCTGACCCCTGTCGGTCATCCTGCTTTCGCAAGTCAGACTGCGCAAACCCTCTATTTCCCGTCGCGTACGCCCGGGCCCGGAAACGGGTTCCGTGGCGCCACGGACGGAAAAACAAACCCGAATCATCAACAATCAACGAAGAAATCTTTTAAATTCTATGAAACGTATTTTACTCGGAGTATTGGCTACGGCAGCCATGTTTGGAACGAATCACGTCGCCGCTCAAGACAAAGGGGTATCGTTCAGCGGCGGTTCCGATCTCGTAAGCTCGTATTACTGGCGCGGCGTCAAGGAGTCGGGCCCGGCCTTGCAGCCCACGCTGACCATGACGGCCGGAAACTTCTCGGTAACGGCATGGGGGTCGATCGATTTCAGCGACAGCGGCTACAAGGAGATGGATCTCACGCTGGCCTACCAGCTGGGGCCCGTGACGCTTTCGGTGGCCGACCTCTACTGGACCGGACATGACGACGACCGCTATTTCATATTCGACAGCCATTCCCCCCACCGCATCGAGGTAGGCGCGAGCTGGGTCGTATCGGAAAAACTGCCCTTCACGTTGTCGTGGTACACGATTCTGTTCGGCGCCGCCGACCGGAACGACAAAGGAGAACGCGCCTATGCTTCCTATTTCGAGGTGGCCTATCCTTTCACGGTGAAGACGGTCGACATGAAGGCCGGCGTGGGCATGGTGCCCTGGAATGCCGCCACGACCTACAACTGCGGCGATCGCGACTTCTACGTGCAGAACGTCTTCCTCAATGCCGGCAAGACCTGGGACATCAAGGGTGCCGACGGCATGAAAATCGGAATTTTCACCAATCTGATTTGGAATCCTGCTCTCGACGACGTTAACTTTGTCGGAGGATTTTCATTCAGAATGTAATAACTATGGATACACAGGACACCCGGCGAAGCGCCGAGCACTTTCTCGCCCTGATCAAAGCCTCGCACCGCGGGAAATTCAAGGTCTACATCGGCATGAGTGCCGGCGTGGGCAAGACCTACCGCATGTTGCAGGAGGCGCACCAACTGCTCGACGCAGGCGTGGACGTCCAGATCGGTTACATCGAGACGCACGGCCGTCCCGAAACGGAAGCCCTCACCGAAGGGCTTCCGTTCATTCCGCGCCGCAAGCTCTTCTACAAGGGCAAGGAGCTCGAAGAGATGGATATGCAGGCCATCATCAACCTCCACCCCGATATCGTCGTGGTCGACGAACTGGCGCACACCAACATCGAGGGCAGCGCAAATCCCAAACGGTGGCAGGACGTGATGCAGATCCTCGACGCGGGTATCAGCGTCATCTCGGCCGTCAACATCCAACACATCGAAGGGGTGAACGAACAAGTGCAGGAGATCACCGGCATCGAAGTCCACGAACGGGTGCCCGACAGCGTGCTGGCGACGGCCGACGAGGTGGTGAACATCGACCTGACGGCCGACGAACTGATCGAACGGCTCAAAGCGGGTAAAATCTACAAACCCGACAAGGTGCCGACCGCCCTGAGCAACTTCTTCCGGCAGGAGAACATCCTGCAACTGCGCGAACTCGCCTTGAAGGAGGTGGCGCTGCGCGTCGAGAAGAAGGTGGAAAACGAAGTGACGGAGAAACCCGCCCTGCTGCACGACAAGCTGTTGGCCGTGATCGACAGCAGCGAGAAACGCGCCCGCCGCCTGATCCGCAAAACCGCGCGTCTGGCCACGCATCTCAACAGTTCGTTCATCGTACTCTACGTCCAGAGCGACCGCGAGACCGCCGACCGCATCCCGCTTGCCAACCAGCGCTACCTGATCAACAACCTCAATCTGGCCACCGAACTCGGCGGTCAGATCCGGCAGGTACACTCCAACCGTCCGGTCGAGACGATCGTGGAGATCTGCCGCGAACAAAAAATCAATATCGTCTGCGTCGGCCGACCCGAATTTTCACTATTTTCGCTGTTGAAAAACGTCGTCGGGATGCGCCGCCTCATCGGCAGACTGTCGCGCATGAACATCGACCTGTATATATTGTCATAACCATGAAAATACAACGAAGGCTCACATTGGGCATCGGCATTCTTTTCGCCATGATCGTGCTGCTCGGCATCCAGTCGGTCAGCTACGTGCGGCAGCTTTCGCGCGCCACGGGAACCATTCTGGCCGACAATTACAACTCGTTGCAATACGCCGCCGACATGCTGCGTTCGCTCAACGACATCGGCGAAGATTCCGTTTCGCGGCACACCCTGCGGCAGAGTCTCGCCCTCCAACAACAAAATATCACCGAGATCAGCGAACGGGAGATGACATCGGAGCTCGGCCGCCATATCGCGGCGCTGAGCGACCCCGTCACCGAGGCCGAACTGCAAACGGTGCGCCAGGACCTGCTGCGCATCATGGAACTCAACATGGCGGCCATCCGCGCCAAAAGTTCGGCCGTCGAGGAACGCGCCGACTACGTGATGTGGTGGCTGATCGTCGTGGCGGCGCTCTGCGTCGTCAGTGCCGGCGCCATTCTGGTATGGTTTCCGCGGCTGGTGCTGCGTCCCATCGACGAACTGAAAAAGGGCATCCGCGAAATCGCCAACCACAACTACCAGCAACGGCTCGACTTCACGGGCAACCGTGAATTCGAATCCGTAGCCGAATCGTTCAACGACATGGCGGCCAAGCTCGACGAATACCGCCGCAGTTCGCTCGACGACCTGATGACGGCCAAGAAACGCATCGAAGCGATCGTCGATACGCTCCACGAGCCGATCATCGGTCTCGGCCCCGACCGCAAGATCCTCTTCATGAACCGCGAAGCGCTCGCGGTGCTGAATCTGCAAGCGGAGGTCGTCGGCCGCAACGCCGCCGAGGTCGCCCTCTCCAACGACCTGCTGCGCCGTCTGATGCGCGAGCTTTACGGAGAAAAGCGATCGACCGGAGGAGAGCCACTGAAAATCTACGCCGACAACAAGGAGAGCTACTTCCAAATGGAGAACACGCCGCTCTACATCACACCTGTCGGCGGACGCGAACAACAGTTCGTCGGCAACCTGATTATCCTGAGCAACGTCACCAAATACAAGGAACTGGATTCGGCCAAGACCAACTTCATCTCGACCGTCTCGCATGAGATGAAGACCCCGATCTCGTCGATCCTGATGAGTCTGCAACTGCTCGGCGACGACCGGCTCGGCAAGCTCAACGACGAACAGAAGCAGCTGGTCGGGAGTATCCGCGACAGCAGCGACCGTCTTCTCTCGATCACGGGCGAATTGCTCAACATGACGCAGATCGAGACCGGCAAGCTCAAACTCATGCCCAAGATCACCAAGCCGATCGAACTGATCGACTACGCCGTCAAGGCGACGCAGGTATTGGCCGAGCGGTTCTGCTGTTTCGTCGAGGTGGAATACCCCGAAAAAATCTCGAAACTGTTCGTCGACAGCGAAAAGATCGCGTGGGTCATCACCAACCTGCTGTCGAACGCCATCCACCACTCGCCCGAAAAATCGCGCATCATCGTGGGCGCCGTACAGCACGAAAAGGCGGTCGAAATCTACGTGCGGGATTTCGGACGGGGCATCGACCCGCGTTACCACAAGAGCATTTTCGAACGCTATTTCCGCGTACCGGGCACCAAGGTACAGGGCAGCGGATTGGGGCTGGCCATTTCCAAGGAGTTCGTCGAGGCGCACGGCGGCACGATCGGCGTCGAAAGCGAGATCGGCAAGGGCAGCCGCTTCTCGATCCTGCTGCCCGTGTGAATTCCGCACGCACGTACCGCGGACGGACTCCACACCCAGGGCCTTCGGCCGATGTCGAAATCGCTATAATTCGGTATTGCGTATCCGACGGAATTTCCTCTGCGTTGCGTCTCGAAAAGGTGCAAACATGCAAAGCGTAAAAAGAGGATAGGTGCCGAAATTCTGCGACAAGCCGCACGGATCTTTCGTATCAGAGGATTCGCGGGACGTCGCATCGCGAGATCGCCGACGCCGCAAACGTCGGACCGAGCAATATCCGCAACTATTTTCCCGGCAAGGAGGGATCGTTCCGTACCGTCGTACAGTCCGTCGTCGGGCCGGCCGCGGTTTCGGATGAAGGCCGGGAAATATCGCTTGGTTTTCCTGTGTCGTGTTACGGCGTCTTATATTTTACTTATCGTTCAGATGCGCGACGTATCCCGCACGCATCACCGGACATTTGAAAGCCCTCCGTCGGGAACAGCCGGCGCAATCCGTCATTTCGCCGCGCGCCACCGAACCCAAGACGTACAGGCGTCCGGCGCTTTTCGCAGAGCAAACGGAGCGGAGCGGCGATCGCCGCTCCGCTCCGTTGTCGCATCGTCCGAATGACGGCCCCGCGTATTCAGCAATTCAACCCCGCATCGTAGGCCTGTTTCATGGCCGGACTACCCTCGATCTCACCGATTTTCCACGCCCCGACGCCGTAGATCGTACCGCATTCGCGGGAATCGTCGAGACAGTCCAAAAAACCGCGGAAACCGTCGATCGTCCGTTCCATGGCAGCCTTGCTGTCGTCGGCCGCCGCCACGATAAAATAAAACTCCTTGCCCGTCATCTCGGTGTAACGTGCGCAGCAACGATCGATCAGCGTCTTCATCTGGGCGCTCATCGTATAGAAATAGACCGGCGTAGCCAGTACGATCACGTCGGCCGCGATCATCTTCCCGACGATCTGCGCCGCATCGTCCCGTTGCGGACAGGTTCGGGTATCGTAGCAGACGCCGCAACCGGTGCAGTAACCGATCCGGCAGTCGCGCAGCGAGATCTTCTCCGCGTCGTGCCCCGCCTCCCGCGCCCCGCGCAGGAACTCGTCGCACAGCCGGTCGGAATTCCCGTGCCGGCGTGGAGAAGACGAAAGTAGCAAAATTCGTTTTTTCATCTTTTTACCTAATTATCTATGATTCGGTCAATCAATCGATCCCTCGCCACCATGCCTCGTAACGCCTGACGGTATCGGCCAGCGGCACGATCTCTCCGATCATCGGTTGCAACAGCACGAACCCGTCGCCTGCCGCCGCTTCGGCGGCGTTTTTCAGCGGTTCGTCCCACGCATGGCGGCTCAGCGCGAATTTCGAGTGATGCACCGTCAGCACACGTGCCGGGCGCAGGTCGCGGATCGCATCCGGCAATTTTTCGGGCATCAGATGAATGTAACGCCAGTCGGCGTTGTACTGCCCGTTCTCCACCACCGCCAGGTCGATCGGCGCGAACCGGTGGCCGATCTCGGCGAAGTGCGCATCGTAACCACCGTCGCCTGCAAGATAGACCCGCCGCGAAGGGCTCTCCACTAAAAACGAGGCCCAGAGCGAACGGTTGCGCTGCAACCCGCGCCCTGAAAAATGGCGCGCAGGCAGGCAGTGGATCCGGAACCCGTCCGACAAGCCGCAGCTCTCGTTCCAATCCAGTTCGACGATCCGGTCAGAATTGAATCCCCAATACTCGAAATGCTCCCCCACGCCCAGCGGACAGACTACCCTGCCGATACGCTCTTTCAACTGCATTACGGTACGGTAATCCAGATGATCCCAATGGTCGTGCGTGACGATCAGGCAGTCGACATCGGGCATGTCCTCCGGAGAAAAGACGTCCGTACCCTTGAAGGGAGAAAAGAACAGCGACATCGGCCACTTGTCGGTCAGCACAGGATCGACCAGAAGACGCACCCCGTCCAATTGCAGCAGATAGGACGAATGGCCGAACCACACCAACGCATCCTCCGCCCGCTCCAAACGGTGCAGATCGGGTTTCAGCACCGGAAGCGCCGACGCCGGTTCGCGGCGCTCTTTACTCCCGAAGAGAATACCCCACATGCTGCCCGCAAACCCTTTGTCGGAAGTCATCTGCGGCGTAGGATGCAGGTTGCGGAACTGCCCGTCGCGGTAATTGGGCGAACGGCGGATACGCTCCAACCGCTCGCCGCGCGGCAAGCGGCCGAAACTCCGCTGATTGACGAATGCGATCCCCGCCGCAGCGAGCAACACGACGATCGACAAGAGGATTGCGGACATACGGCGAATCGTTTTTCTCATCTATTCGGGAATCACTTCGTTCAGACAGGCGATCGCATTGAGCGTGCGCGGGTAACCAATGTAGGGAAGCAGCTGCGTAACGACGGCCAGCAGTGTCGCCTTGCCGTTACCGACGTTCGCATTGCCCTGAATATGCCCTTTCACCTGCGATTCGCAACCGCCCAGCGACACGAGCATCGAAAAAGTAAGCAGTTCACGAGTCTTCACATCCAACCCGCCGCGCGTGTAATAGTCGCCGAAACAATCGGCAGACAGATAGCGCTGGATATGCACCTGATTCTCCGGTGCTTCCTCGTGCATCCGATCGATCCGTTCGCCGAAGATCGATCGCTGTACGGCCAGTCCCTTTTCGAAGCGGTCATCGGGCGAAACGGTCGACTGCCCCTCCAACGGCAACGTCACGCCCCGTCGCCGCAGCACATCGTTGGCTATGCCGATGAAATCGAAGGTCCTGGCCAAACCGACGTAAGGCACGGCCTGATACAAAATCTCCTTCACCTCGACGGGCGTCACGCCGCCGTCGAGCGCCGCGTCGAGCAGCGAGCGGTAGACCCCCTCCGCCTGCAAGGCGATCGCCGAAGCGAGAAGGGTCATTCTGCGCGTCCGCTCGTCGAGTTCTCCGTAACGCAACACCTCGTCGAAGGCGAAATTGCCGACGATCTCCGCCAGTTCGGGATCGCTCTGTTCCAACTCCGACTTGCATGCCGGCAACAACGCATCGAAATTGCGGAGCGCCGTCCGGGACATCCGGCTGCGGAATTCCTCCGTCCCGGCGGTCGCCGCTGCATACTGCGCGTCGTCCACCGGTTCGAGCCACCTATTCTTGTTGGTCTGCGGATTGGTCTCGACGGCCAGATGCGCAAACCAGCTGTCGGGTGCCGCTCCGTGCCAGTGCTCCACGTCGGGAGCGATCTCCACCACATCTCCCGGCAACAACAGCCGCGCCGGTTCACCCCGTTCCTGATAATAGCCCCGGCCGGCCGTGACAAGCAGCAGCTGCCCTCCGGTATGGCTATGCCAGTTGTTGCGGCATCCGGGACTGAAAGTCACGTTCGACACCGGACAGTTCAACGCCTCGTCGCGCACCAGCGGCGCACGGTAGGCCTGACCGATAAAATAGGCCGAAAATTCCTCCGGCAGCTTCTCGCCCTGCGGGAAGATCTGCCCAAAGATAGGATTCTCTCTCATCGTGTTTTCCTGTGCATGAATTGTTCCTGCCGAACCGATCAGCAGTGCAAAAACGACTGCCTGCCGACATGCGATTCTTCTCATCGTCTCTTCGTTTTTAGGTTCACGATGCAAAATTACGGAGATTCCGCACTGCACGACCTACACGGATTACGGATTTCGTTACCACTTTTACCGATTCGGCCTACTTCGCATTGCGGTAGGCAAGAGGCGAACTTCCCGTATGGCGTTTGAAGAAACGCCCCAGATAGGACTGGTCGGGGAAGTGCATCCGATCGGCGATCTGTTGCAGCGAAAGATCGGAAAACATGAGCATCAGTTTGATTTCGTGTACGATCCACTTGTCGATCATCTCCTTGGGGGTCTCGCCGGTCAGCGTGCGCGTCACGGAGGCCAGGTAACTCATCGAAATACAGAGTTTTCCGGCATAGAAGGCCACGTCGCGCCGCTCGATGAAATGCTCGGCGATCAACTTCACGAAGCGATCGTAAAGTTCCCGCTTGCGATGGGCGCCCTCCTCCTGATAACGGATGTAGTTCCGCCGGACCTTGTCGCAAACGTTCAGTAGGATATGACGCATCAGCAGGTACATGATCTGCGAACGGTAGATGTTCTCCGTCTCCGCGCTGGCGGCCAATACCACGGAATAAAGGTTTTTCACCCCGCGGGCCGTCTCCCCGCGGTGCCGGATCGCCGGATGGGTTTCCAGATAGTGGAAACATTCGGTATCGAGCCGCTGCATCGCTCCGTCGAACACTTGGATGCTCGAAGCGTAAAAGATCACGCGGAAGTCGGCGCTCGCCTCGACGAGCATGAAGACCATGTCGGGCAGCAGCACCACCTCCGTATCGCACTCGATCGCATGTTCCTCGACATTGACCGATACGACCGCACGGCCGGCCGTGCACAGGAACACGGCGCCGCCATTCACCCGAACGGGACGTTTCAGAAAAGCGGACAAATTCGTATCCTCCACTGAAAAAGATTGTTCGTCGGATAACAATAATTCGATCATATCCTCGTTTTTGACATAAATACGTCACAAAAATAGATAAAATTCGGCAAAAAAGCCCATGATAGTTCACGTTTTGAAAAATTCCGCCCATTTTTTGAAACCGGATGTTCTACGGCTTTTGCCTATCTTTGTCGCGATTAAAAAGGAAAAACGAAACATGAAGAAAAATTCGATCCGTGCAGCAGCACTCGCCTGCTGCTTTTTCATGCTCGGCTGTCGTCAGGCGCCGATGCAATCCCAGAGTTCGGAGTACGACGTCCTGACAGTGGCTACGACCGACCGTACCATTCCGGTGGATTACTCGGCGACGATCCGCGGTCGTCAGGATATCGCAATCTATGCGCAGGTATCGGGCAAGATCGCCCAGGTCTGCATAAACGAGGGGCAGCGCGTCCGCAGCGGACAGACGCTTTTCATCATCGACCAGGTTCCCTATAAGGCAGCGTTGCAGACGGCCGAAGCCAACGTCGCCGCCGCCAAGGCGAGTGTTGCGACCGCTCAGCTGACCTACGACAGCAAGAAGGAACTTTTCGCACGCAAGGTAGTTTCGCAGTTCGACCTTTCGACGGCCGAGAACAACCTGTTGACGGCCAAGGCGCAGTTCGCACAGGCCGAAGCACAGCGCGTGAACGCCGCCAACAACCTCTCCTATACGGTCGTGACCAGTCCCTCGGACGGAATCGTGGGTACACTGCCCTACAAGGTGGGCGCGCTGGTCGGTCCTTCGACGCCGCAGCCGCTGACTACCGTATCGGACAATTCGGAGATGTACGTCTATTTCTCGATGACCGAGAACCAACTGCTGAACCTCACGCGCGAGTACGGTTCGATCGACAACACGCTGAAAAACATGCCCGACGTGCAGTTGCGTCTCAACGACGGGTCGGTCTACGACGAGGCGGGCCGCATCGAGGCCATCAGCGGCGTCATCGACACCTCGACGGGCAGCGTGCAGCTCCGCGCGGCGTTCCCCAACCCGAACGGGCTGCTCCACAGCGGCGGGGCCGGCAACATCATCCTGCCGTACGTCCGCAAGCAGTGCGTCGTAATCCCTCAGGCCGCGACCTTCGAATTGCAGGACAAGGTATATGTATATAAGGTCGTCGACGGCAAAGCCACGTCGGCCGCGATCGCCGTAGACCGGATTTCGAACGGCAGGGAGTACATCGTCAATTCGGGTCTGGTACCGGGCGACGTGATCGTCGCCGAGGGCGTGGGTCTGATGCGCGAAGGCACGCCCGTGCAGCCCAAGGCACAGAAGGCCGCCGCACCCTCTGCCGACCAGGCAGCCGCTCAACCCGAAACCGCAAAGGAGGAATAGGCCATGACACTCAAGCATTTTATCGAACGACCCGTATTGGCGTCGGTCATCTCCATCGTCATCGTCATCGCCGGTATCATCGGACTTGCGACGCTGCCCATCGAGCAGTATCCCGATATCGCGCCTCCGACGGTCATGGTCCGCGCCAGCTACCCCGGCGCCAGTGCCGAAACGATCCAGAAGTCGGTCATCGTACCGCTCGAACAGGCCATCAACGGCGTGGAGAACATGACCTACATCACCTCCAGCGCAGCCGTCGGCAGCGCCTCGGTCACCGTCTATTTCCGTCAGGGTACCGATCCCGACATGGCGGCCGTGAACGTACAGAACAAAGTTTCCCGCGCCACCGGACAATTGCCCTCCGCCGTAACCCAGATCGGCGTTTCGACCATGAAGCGCCAGACCTCCATGGTAAAGATCTTCTCGCTGTACAGTCCCGACGACTCCTACGACGAGACGTTCCTCTCCAACTATTCGAAAATCAACATCGAACCGCGTATCCTGCGTATTCCGGGCGTCGGCGAAGCCTTCACGCTCGGCGCCGACTATTCGATGCGCGTCTGGCTGAAACCCGACGTGATGGCGCAGTACAAGCTCATCCCGTCGGACGTGACGGCCGCACTGTCCGAACAGAACATCGAGTCGGCCACGGGTACGCTGGGCGAAAACTCGGAGAACACGTTCCAGTATACGATGAAATACCGCGGACGTTACGAAACGCCCGAAGAGTTCGGCCAGATCGTCATCCGCTCGCTTCCCGACGGTGAGGTGCTGCGTCTGAAAGATGTCGCCGACATCGAGCTGGGCAGCGAATCCTATGCCTACAAGGGCTATACCAACGGCCACCCGGGCGTCAGCACGATGATCTTCCAGACCGCCGGTTCGAATGCCACGCAGGTCGTCGAGGATGTCGAAGCGCTGCTCGAAGAGGTACGTGCCGAACTGCCGAAAGGCATCGAAATCGCTCACCTGCAAAGTGTGAACGACTTCCTTTACGCCTCGATGAACGAGGTGCTCAAAACGCTGATCGAAGCCATCATCCTCGTGGTGCTGGTGGTCTACGTCTTCTTGCAGGACATCCGCTCGACGCTCGTCCCCACGATTTCGATTCTCGTAGCACTCGTTGGAACCTTCGCATTCCTGTCGGTGGCCGGGTTCTCGATCAACCTGCTGACGCTCTTCGCACTGGTGCTTGCGATCGGTACAGTCGTCGACGATGCCATCATCGTCGTCGAGGCGGTGCAGGCGCGATTCGACGTGGGATACAAGTCTTCCTACCATGCCACCATCGACGCCATGTCGGGCATCACGTCGGCCATCGTCACCTCGACGCTGGTCTTCATGGCCGTCTTCATTCCCGTGGCTATGATGGGCGGAACGTCGGGTATCTTCTACACCCAGTTCGGTATCACGATGGCCGTGGCCGTCGGTATCTCGGCTGTCAATGCCCTTACGCTCTCGCCGGCGCTCTGCGCCCTGCTGCTGAAACCCTACATGGACGAGAACGGACAGATGCGCGACAACTTCGCCGCCCGCTTCCGCAAGGCGTTCAACACCACGTTCGGTACGATGGTCAACAAGTACAAGCACGGCGTGCTGCTCTTCATCAAGCACAAGTGGCTGATGTGGTCGACGCTCGGACTCGCCCTCGTGGCGCTCGTCATACTGATGGATACCACCAAGACGGGTCTGGTACCCGATGAAGACCAGGGTACGATCATGGTCAACGTGACGGCCGCTCCGGGTTCCGGACTCGCCGAGACGCACCTGATCATGGAGCAGGTTGCGGACCGCATCGAGGACATTCCCCAGATCCGCGACTTCATGCAAGTCGCCGGTTACGGCATGATCGCCGGACAGGGATCGTCCTACGGTATGTGTATCATCAAGCTCAAAGACTGGGCCGAGCGTCCCGAAAAGTCGGATGCCGTACAGGCCGTCATCGGACAGATCTACGCCCGGACGGCCGATATCAAGGATGCGCAGATCTTCGCCGTCGCACCGCCGATGATTTCGGGTTACGGAACCTCGACCGGCTTCTCGCTGAACTTGCAGGACAAGGCGGGCGGAGAGCTGACCGATTTCTACAACATCTACCTGAAATTCATCGGCGCGCTGAACCAGCGTCCCGAAATCGAACGCGCCTACTCGACGTTCAACATCAACTTCCCGCAGTATCTGGTCGACATCGACGCCGCGAAAGCCAAACGCGCCGGCGTGTCGCCGAGCACGGTACTCTCGACGCTGGCGGGTTACTACGGCGGGCAGTACGTTTCGAACATCAACCGCTTCTCGAAGATGTACTACGTGACGTTGCAGGCTGATCCGAAGTACCGTCTCGACACGGAGTCACTCAACAACGTCTACGTCCGCACGGACAGCGGCGAAATGGCGCCGCTGAGCCAGTTCGTGAACCTGACGCGCGTATACAGTTCCGAAGTGCTCAACCGCTTCAACCTCTACAACTCGATCGCCGTGAACGGTACGGCCGCCAGCGGTTATTCGTCGGGCGACGCCATCCAGGCGATCCGCGAAGTCGCCGCCGAGGTGCTGCCGAAGGGCTACGGATTCGAGTTCGACGGCATCACGCGCGAGGAGGCGCAGACCGGCAGCAACACGGCCATTATCTTCGGTATCTGTATTCTGCTGATCTACCTCATCCTGAGTGCGCTCTACGAGAGTTTCTTCGTTCCGTTCGCCGTCATCCTCGCCGTACCGTGCGGTCTGACAGGCTCGTTCCTCATGGCCAAGGCGATGGGACTCGAAAACAACATCTATCTCCAAACGGGTATCATCATGCTGATCGGTCTGCTGTCGAAAACGGCCATTCTGATCACCGAGTACGCCGCCGACCGCCGCGCCGGAGGCATGAGCCTCACGCAAGCCGCCGTATCGGCCGCCAAAGCCCGTCTGCGCCCGATTCTGATGACCGTCCTTACGTGCGTGTTCGGTATGATCCCGCTGATGCTCTCGCACGGTGTCGGCGCCAACGGCAACTCCACGCTCGGTTCGGGCGTCGTGGGCGGCATGATCGTCGGTACGCTGGCGCTGCTGTTCCTGGTACCTACGCTCTTCATCGTCTTCCAGACCTTGCAGGAGAAGATCAAGCCGGTGGAGTTCACCTCTCCCGATTGGTGCATCCAGGCCGAGATCGAAGAGAATCAAAAAGAACCTATTGACGAAGAAGCAAAAACCGATGATGATACGAAATAGTTTATTCGCAGCCGTCGCCCTGCTTATGACGGGCTGCGGCATCTACAAACCCTACACGCGTCCCGAAGTTACGACCGACGGCATCTACCGCGAGCCCGTAACTCCGACCGACACGGCCTCGCTGGCCGACCTCGACTGGCGGGCGCTCTTCCCCGACGAGCGGTTGCAGCAGCTCATCGATACGGTGCTGGTACGCAACACCGATCTGCGCACGGCACAGTTGCAGGTCGAGGAGGCCGAAGCGACGCTCCGCACTGCACGGCTCTCGCTGCTCCCCTCCTTCACGCTCGCACCCCAGGGCGGCGTAAGCAGTTTCGACAATTCGAAGGGGACTTGGACTTACAACCTTCCCGTGACGGCCAGCTGGGAGATCGATATTTTCTCGCGGCTGCGCAACGGCAAACTCCGCAACAAGGCGCTCTACTACCAGAGCATCGAGTATCGCCAGGCCGTTCGCACGCAGTTGATCGCCACGACGGCCAACCTCTACTTCACGCTCTGCATGCTCGACGAACAATACGCCATCGCCAACGAGACCGCCTCGGCATGGCGTGAAGCAGTCGACGCCATCCGTGCGATGAAGGACGCGGGCATGGCGACCGAAGCAGCCGTCGCACAGAACGAAGCGGCCTATTACAGTGTCGAGACGTCGGTCAAGCAGCTCGCGCAGTCGATCAGCGAGACCGAAAACAGCCTATGTTCGCTGTTGGCGCAGACTCCGCACAAGATCGAGCGCGGCTCGCTCGAAAGCCAGCGGATGCCCGCCGACCTGCTCATCGGCGTCCCCGTGCAACTGCTCTCGCGCCGTCCCGACGTACGCAGCGCCGAGTACTCGCTCATGTCGGCCTACTACGCTACGGCCGAAGCACGATCGGCGCTCTATCCGCAGATTACGCTCAGCGGTACGGCCGGTTGGACGAACAGCGCAGGGTCGCAGATCGTCAACCCCGGCAAGCTGCTTCTGTCGGCCGCAGGACAATTGTTGCAGCCGATCTTCCAGGCCGGCGCCAACCGTGCGCGCGTGAAGATCGCCAAAGCGCAGCAGCAGGAGGCGATGCTCGCCTACGAGCAGACGATTCTCAATGCCGGACAAGAGGTCAACGATGCGCTGACCGCCTGCCAGACGGCACGCGAGTCGGCAACGCTCTACGACCAGCAGGTCGCATCGCTCCGTCGTGCCGTCGAGAGCACCGAGCTGCTGATGCAGCACGGCTCGACGACCTACCTCGAAGTGCTGACCGCACGGCAGTCGCTCCTCTCGGCGCAGTTGCAGCAGGTCGCCAACCGTTTCACCGAATTGCAGAGCGTGGTCACGCTCTACCACGCCCTCGGCGGCGGACGCGAAACGGAAACGGCGCAGTAGCGTTTTTCCTCCGACCGATATTTACGACCGGAAAATCCGAACAGGGTTTTCCGGTTTTTTCGTATCCTGCATCGGCGGGAACGACAAAATTTTCCGATTTTCACACCGACCGTTGGATTATCACCTGCAATTTCGTATTTTTGTTCGATCGGTCACGAAAACAAAAGAAAGAAAATCCGAAAAACAAAGGAAACACAATTCAAATTCATAACTATTAACCCGTTAACCACATGATTCTCAAAAGACTGATTCCCATTCTGCTGGTCGTGCCGCTGCTCGCGGCCTGCCCGTCGGGAAATCCGAACGGCAAGATGCCGGTCGATGTTTCCAAACTGCCCCGCCAGATCTATTCGGGCGAACAGGGCCCGTTCCACGTACAAGGCATCGCCGTCGATCTCGACCGCGGCTACATGTACTTCTCGTTCACCACCACGCTCCTGAAAACCGACATGCAGGGTAACCTGCTCGGCAGCGTCGAAGGCATGACCGGGCACTTGGGCTGCATGACGCTCAATCCCGACGACGGACGGCTCTACGCTTCGATCGAGTACAAGCACGACGCGATCGGAAAGGGCATTCTCAACAAACTGGAAGGCGTCCGGAACGACGAGCAGACGGGTTTCTACGTCGCAGTCTTCGACGTCGACCGCATCGACCGCATCGGGATGAATGCCGAAAAGGACGACGTGATGAAGACCGTCTACATCAAGGAGGCCGTCGACGACTACTACGCCAAAGTCTCCAACAACGGACAGGAGCTGGAACACCGTTTCGGCTGCTCGGGCATCGACGGCGTGACATTCGCACCCGCATTCGGCCAGAGCCGCGACGGCAAGAAGTACCTCTACGTCGCTTACGGCATCTACGGCGACACGCTGCGCACCGACAACGACTATCAGGTGATTCTGGCCTACGACACCCGGGACTGGAAGCAGTACGAGCAGCCGCTCACGCAAGAGAACCTGCACAAGAGCGGTCCCGAGAAACCGCTCCACAAATATTTCCTCTACACGGGCAACACCTCGTGGGGCATCCAGAACCTCGCCTACGACAAGGCCTCGGGCAACATGCACGCCGCTGTCTACAAGGGCAAGAAATCGCACTATCCCAACTACTCCTACTTCGTCATCGACGGCAGCAAGGCTCCCGAGCGCAAGCAGCTGCAAGGGTTCGATCCCGCCGTCGAGGCAGAGGTGCTCTCGCTGCTGCCCGAAGGACTGCATGATGCGCAAAGCGATACGTGGGGTTGGAATTTCAAATGGGGTACGACGGGACTCTGCCCCATCGGCGACGGTTATTTCTACATCTCGCACAACGCCAAGGACAAGCAGACGGGCAATCAGAGCAGTACCGTACAGCTTTATAAATGGACGGGCAATCCCGACAAAGCCTTCGAACCGGTGGAATAAATCCGCCGGACATGAAGAAACGATCCCCGCGACCGGATGGTCGCGGGGATCGTTTCTTCATCGGGCGCTCCCGGTCACTTCTTCTCCTTCAACAGGTCGCGGATCTCGGCGAGCAACAGCTCCTCTTTCGTCGGAGCGGGTTCCGGTGCAGGCTGGGGCGCCTCCTCCTTTTTCTTCATCAGACGGTTCATCAGCTTGACCATCAGGAAAACGCAGAGAGCCAGAATCGTAAAGTCGATGCACTGCTGGATGAAAGCCCCGTAGTTCCAATAGACCGGTTCCAGTGTCTCGGCTGCCTTGCCGGCGATGTTCACACCGTCGGGCGTCACCTCGTTAACGACTTCGCCTACGGCCTGCGACATGTCGCGGATCTTCGAAATGTCGAGCCGCAGGTCGGTGAAGTTCACATTGCCGAGCAATGCTCCGATCGGCGGCATCAGGATGTCGTTGACCAGCGACGAGACGATCTTTCCGAACGCACCGCCGATGATAACGCCGACGGCCATGTCCATCACGTTGCCCTTCATGGCAAACTCCTTGAATTCCTTAAAAAATCCCATCTTGTTCGTGTTTTAGCGTATTATTAAGGTAAGTGATTACTCCTTCTGCAACAACATTTCGCGCAACTGCGTGCAACTCGACTCCGGCTCACGGAAATGGAACGTCGCAATACCGAATGCCGCGGCGGCTTCGAGATTCGAGCGGCGGTCGTCGATGAAGAGCGTTTCGGCGGGATCGAGACCGAAACGGTCGAGCAGAATTTCATAGATGCGCGGTTCGGGCTTGACGACACCCTCCTCGCATGAAACCACCTCTCCGTCGAAGCACCCGTAAATCTCGGTCCGGCGCAGAAAATCGATGAACTCCCGCGACATGTTCGAGAGCACGTAAAGCCGGTATCCGGCCCGTTTCAGGTCGCGGATCAACGCCGCAGTCTGCGGAACCGCCTCCTGACGATCCAGCGCTTCGCGCAGATAATCTTCGGCCACGGCGCGGTCGCAGCCTTTCGACCGGCTCAGTTCGTCCAACACCTCGTCGAAGGTCAGCGTCCCCCGATCGTACTCCTCCCAGAAAAGGGGCATCTTCGCCGCGAAAATAAACGCGAAAAAATCGATCAACTCCTTGCGCACCTTTTTCGCATCGCGGTGAAACACCACCCCGCCCAAATCGAAAACTATGTTTTTCATCGCCTCAAAATTAATAAAATAGTCTGAAATACCCTATGCTGCCCCGACGCTTTTCCCGAATAATCGGATGCCGGTCGGGACGGAACGCTTCGGCGGCCAGAGGCGTCATGCCAAAAAGCAGGCTGCCGCAGCTCCACCCCGCACGGTTTCGACAGCGGAAAACATAGAAGAGGCCGCTTAATAATCAAGGTATTCCGCCGAAAAGCTTATTCCTACTAAAAAAACCGTAGAAACACTTGTTTATCTAAAAATTTAGTACTAAATTTGTCGTAACGAAAAAAAACGCCTCGCCATGAAAATACCCGCAATCGAACCGCTTACCGACGGCGAAGAACGCATCATGCAGATGCTCTGGTCGCTCGGCGAGGGAACGGTCAACGACATCCTCGCCGTCATCCCCGAACCCAAACCGAAGTACACCACGGTGGCCACCTTCATCAAGATTCTGGAAAATAAAGGCTACGTCGCCCATCGCAGCGAGGGAAAGAGCTATGTCTTCACACCGCTCGTCTCACGCGAAGAGGTCGCCGGCAGGCAGATGCAGTCGATGTTGCGCACCTATTTCGACGGATCGTTCGCGCAGATGGTCACCTTCTTCTCGAAACACGAGAACATCTCGATGAAGGAGATGGACGAGATCCTCTCCGTCATGCAACAGATCCGCAAAAAACGCTGACGCCATGAAAGAACTGCTGATCTACGCACTCGAAGTTCTCGTATGCAGCGCGGCATTGCTGCTGGCCTACTCGGTGCTGCTCGAACGCCGGACGGCGTTCCTCCACTGCCGGCTCTATCTGATCGGCGCGATGCTGCTGGCCGCCCTCATCCCTGCGCTCAGCATTCCCGTCTGGACAGGCGAAACACTCTATATGGCAGCCGATCCCGTCGCGGCCGCCGCACCAACCGCCACACCGGCCGCCACCGATGCCGGTACTCCGTCGCTGCCTGTCGCCGTCACGCTGTTCCTGTACGCCCTCGGCGTGCTGCTCTCGTTCGGCGCGATGATCGCCCAGATCGTGCGAATCCGCCGTCTCCGGCACGGCGCACGGACGATCCGCCGCGCCGACTGCGACATCGTACTGACGCAGGCCGACATCTCCTCGTTCTCGTTCTTCCGCACGGTCTATCTGCACGATGCGATTCCCGAAAGCGACATGGCGGCCGTCGTCGCCCACGAACTGAGCCATATCCGCCACCGTCACTCCGCCGAGCGGATCGTCATGGAGTGCGTAAAGGCCCTGCTCTGGTGGAATCCTTTCGTCCGGATCGCCGCACGGCGTCTGGCCGAAGTCGAGGAGTACGAAGCCGACCGTGACGTACTGACGCAAGGGTACGATCCGTCCGAATACATCGCCACGATCTTCAAAACCCAGTTCGGTTATAGTCCGGACATAGCCAACGGGTTGCGGGATTCACTAACCAAAAAACGATTCCAGATGATGACCAAACACTCCGGCGACAGCCGCGCGCTGTTGCGTCTGGCGGGAATCCCGCCGCTGCTGCTTCTGCTTCTGGTGAGCTTCGCCTTCACTACCCGTGCCACCGAAATCCGGGTAACACCCGCCTCCGCCGTCGACACGATCCTGCTCGCGCAGGACGGAACGATTCTCCACGATCCCCAGAACGCCATCCAAACGATCGCCACCTCCACCGACCGAATCGGCGATACCGAACGAAAGCAGGTCCGCATAACAACCGGATCCGAAGGAAGCGTCTATGTCTCGATGACTTCAACCGCACCTGCTGATAAGGTCCGATCGCAGCAGCAGATACAAGTCGTATCGGCCCACGCCGTCCGTAAAAACGATCTGCCCCAAGAGCGCTACCGCAAAGCGAAAGGCGAAGCGGACGTCTATCTCGTCGCCGAAAAGATGCCGCTTTTCGAAGGCAAGGGAACGCTGCAAGATTTCCAGCATTGGGTCGACGCCCGTGCGGCCGAATACGACCGCAGCGGTAAAGTTATCCTCACGTTCGTCGTCGAAAAGAACGGCTCCGTCGCCGAGGTACAGGTTCTCGATACTCCCGATCCCGCTATGGGCGAAGCCGCCGCACGCATCGTCGCATCGTCACCGGCATGGAAGGCCGGCACGATCAACGGGGAACCGGTCCGCGTACGTTATACGCTGCCCGTCCGGTGCGGCAAGCAAGCCGCAGCGGACGAAACCGACGACAAGGGAAAACGATCCGGAAACGGAGTCGTCGTAAAAGTCCGCAATGTCGATTTCAAAGCCAGCGAAGCGCTAATCTTTATTGACGACAAGGAGGCCACGCAGACCGATATGGAGAAGATCGATCCCGACAAGATCGAAAGGATCTCGGTATACAGAGACTCCTCGGCCGTCGTCCGATACGGCGAACGGGGCAAAAACGGCGTCATCCTTATCAAAATGAAGCAATAATCTTTCCTTCGCCCAATGAAGCTGCCGGTCTACCCGATCGGCAGCTTTTATTTTATCCGCGGGAAACTCTCCTCCATCCGCTCCGGAACGACTCCTACATCCGGACAATCTTCCAAAGAGCCGCAATTCGCAAACCTGCTCCTTCGGAATGCCCCCCCCCCTGAAACCCGATCCCGACATGGAAAAACGTCTAAACGACCCGTTGATACAATATTATATAAAATTTATATTGCCAAAATTTTGTAAAAGCGATAAAAAGTCTTACTTTTGGTAGAACATAATGAAGAGAAAATTATTCTCTCCGCCCGATAACCTGTTTATCCCATCCTAAAGCCTATAAAGTAACAGATAAACAGCTGAAACTGTATGTGCGCAGTTCTCAGCTATGTGTTACTATAGGCTAAAAGTAAGGATGCATCAGTTGGGACTGCGTATTTTTTGAAACAAACGGTTCAAAAAATATGCCGAAAATGAAAAAACTTCAACAAAACAGGTCACGAACCTGCACGGCGAATCCAGACGAGTATTCGCTCCATCGCTTGCATTTTCCGTCTTCAACCGGAAGCGCCCCATCCGATCCGGCGCACCGGCCGTCCGCGCCTTTCCGACACTACAAACGACGACGTTCGCGCTCCGGACAAGCGGACGATACCCCGCGGCTCACGGTTTTCCACGTGTCGTACGACCGGCATCGCGACCTCCCGCCGAATCGACGCCGGACGGAGAAATCGCAGACGGATTGTCCCACACGTAACATCGGCACTCATGAAGGATAAACACTATCTCTACCGCGTGGCGGTCACCTGCTATGTGGACTCGCTGTTTTACGAAACCGGCAACGCGCGCAGATGCCACGAACGATGCCATTCGCTCATTACGCAAACTCTTTGCGGAATCGGAAAGAGCACATGCCGCAACTATCTGCGCTACGACCGGTCGGAACTCCTCGCGGAGGTACGGATACCGCCGGCTCTCAAAGAACTTCTGCATCTGTACGTCCTGCTGGTCACGAAATGTCCGCAGACGCAGACGGCAGCTCTTCTGCAAGAACTCCGCCGGCTGCTGGAAATCGCACTCCGTCATGCGGGCCGGCAGGGATCGGAGCTCACCGCCGACTTGCTGCTCGAATGTTTGTGCAAGGGGCCGAAGGAACGCTTCCCGCAGCAATAAGGCTCCGGCCTCCGATCCGCGGCACAGAACCGCAGCCGGCGGCACCCGATCCGTCCCGTCGTCCGGCCGCTCACACGAAAGCGAAGACCGCATAACCGCAAAAAATAAGACCCGTTGCCGGGTCTTATTTTTCTGTCTTACGCCGAACGTCAGGCGCCGAAGTTGTCGTAAAGGATATTTTCGGGCGGCACGCCCAGGTCGTCGAGCATCTTGACCACCGAGGCCGACATCATTGGAGGCCCGCACATCAGGTAGATGCAGTCCTCCGGTGCCTGGTGATTTTTCAGATAGTTCTCATAGAGCACGTTGTGCACGAACCCGGGCGTATACTTCACCCCTGCCGCATCGGCTTCGGGATCGGGACGGTCAAGCGCCAGATGGAACGAGAAGTTGGGGAAATCCTTCTCGATCTCGTGGAACTCCTTCAAGTAGGGAGCCTCTTTCAACGCACGGGCGCCGTACCAGAACGATACGGGACGTTTCGTCTTCTCGGTCTTGAACAGGTGCATGATGTGGCTACGCATCGGCGCCATACCGGCACCGCCGCCGATGAAGACCAGCTCCTGCGTATCGGGCAGGTTGTCCGGCAGGAAGAACTCGCCGTAGGGGCCCGAAATCGTCACCTTGTCGCCCGGTTTGCGCGAGAAGATGTACGACGAGCAGATACCCGGGTTGACCTTCATGAATCCGCCGTTCACGCGGTCGAACGGCGGCGTGGCGATACGGATGTTGAGCATGATGATGTTTCCTTCGGCCGGGTGGTTGGCCATCGAATAGGCGCGGAACGTAGGTTCGGGGTTGGTCGTCACCAGATCCCACATCTTGAACTTGTCCCAGTCGGCGCGGAACTGCGGGTCGACGTCCATGTCGGAGAACTTGATCGCATCGTACTTCGGGATGTCGATCTGGATGTAGCCGCCCGAACGGAAATTGAGGTTTTCACCCTCGGGCAGTTTCACGACGAACTCCTTGATAAAGGTCGAGATGTTGCGGTTCGAGATCACCTCGCACTCCCACTTCTTGACGCCGAGCACGGCTTCGGGAACGTGGATTTTCAGGTTCTCCTTCACCTTGACCTGACACCCCAGACGCCAATGATCCTTGGCCATTTTGCGCGAAATGAAGCCCGTTTCGGTCGGCAGGATGTCGCCGCCGCCTTCGAGCACCTGGCATTTGCACATGCCGCACGAACCGCCGCCGCCGCAGGCGGAAGGCAGAAAGACGTTGTTGTTGGCGAGCGTTACGAGCAGCGTCGAACCGCTCTCGGTGGTCAGCACCTTCTCGCCGTCGTTGATGTCGATCGTCACGTCGCCCGACGACGTGAGCTTCGCCTTCGCATAGAGAAGCAGCCCCACCAGAACGAGCGTCACCGCCAGAAAGGCTACGATCGCGACTATAATCGTTAATGTCATCTTACTTAATCTTTAACAGTTACAACTTGATGCCGCTGAAAATCATGAAGGCGATACCCATCAGACCCGTGATGATAAAGGCGATGCCGGGCCCTTTGAGTGCGGCGGGGATGTGCGAATAAGCGGTCTTTTCGCGGATGGCGGCCATCATGACGATGGCGAGCCACCAGCCCATGCCCGAACCCAGACCGTAGACGATCGACTGCCATACGTTGCCGATCGCACCGGCGTCGACCTTCTGCTGCATGAAGAGCGAACCGCCCATGATGGCGCAGTTCACGGCGATCAGCGGCAGGAAGATACCCAGCTGATTGTAGAGCGTCGGCGAGAACTTCTCGACGGCCATTTCCACTAACTGCGTGAACGATGCGATCGTGGCGATGAAGACGATGAAGGACAAGAAGCTCAGGTCGATCCCTTCGACCAGCGCGTTGGCTTTGAGGACGTACTCGTTGAGAAGATAGTTCAGCGGAACGGTCATCACCATCACGAAGGTAACGGCGGCACCCAGTCCCAATGCGGTCTTGACGCTCTTCGACACGGCGATGTAGGAACACATGCCGAAGAAGAAGGCGAAGACCATGTTGTCGATGAAGATCGACCGGATAAAAAGATTCAGAGTTTCCATACGCTACCTGCTACTTTTCCTGTAAATCCTTGTTGTAAGAGCGGTGAATCCAGATGATGCACCCCACGATGATGAGGGCCATGGGCGGGAAGAGCATCAGGCCCATGTTCGAGTAGGCGCCGCCGTTTGCGATGTACCAGCTTTCGGGAACGATGCGGAATCCCAGCAGCGAACCCGATCCCAGCAACTCGCGGAAGAAGGCGACCGTCACCAGAATCATACCGTAGCCCAGACCGTTGCCGATACCGTCGAGGAACGACGGCCAGGGCTCGTTGCCCAGCGCGAAAGCCTCGACGCGGCCCATGATGATACAGTTGGTGATAATCAGGCCGACGTAGACCGACAGCTGTTTGGATACTTCGTAGACATACGCTTTGAGTACCTGATCGACGAGGATCACCAGCGCGGCGATCACTACCAGCTGGACGATGATGCGGATACGCGCCGGAATACCCTTGCGCAGCAGCGACATCACCAGATTCGAGAATGCCGTCACGACCGTCACCGAAAGCGCCATGACGATGGCGGGTTTCAACTGGACGGTAACCGCCAGCGCCGAGCAGATACCGAGGATCTGTACGATCACCGGATTGTTCTTGCCGAACGGGCCGGTCAGGTACTTCATGTTCTTAGCCGAAAACAGAGGCTCTTTTTCCTTATTACTCATTGCTTTCTACTTTTTGATCGTTAGACTCCTCCGCACCGGCTGCCGAAGCGGCGGTCCGTGCCTTCTCGAAGAAGGGAAGATATTCGCTCAGGTTGTCGCGCAACATGGCTGTCACGCCGTCCGAAGTTTTGGTACCGCCGGTCACGGCGTCCACCTCGTGGGCCGGATCTTTGGCGCCGCCTTTACGCAGGGTGATCGAGACGAAATCGCCCTTCTCGAAGAGCGTCTTGCCCCTGTAGAGCGCCTGATGCGCCGGCGTGGCGATCTCGGCCCCCAGGCCCGGCGTTTCGCTCTTGTGGGCCATCACGATGCCCGACACGGTATTCATATCCTTTTCGAGCGCGATATAGCCCCAGATGTCGTCCCACAGCCCCTTGCCGATGAGCGGGATGATCACGCGGCCGTCGGTGGCCTCGAAGAGGATCAGCGTCTTCCGTTCGTAATCGGCTCGCAGGTCCTTGTTCGTCTTCATCATGTCGAAGACCTCCTCGGCGGGCTTTTCCGTCTTGTTGCCGGCCGCGTCGACCACATAGGCCTTGACCATCGCGTCGAAGTCGCCGTCCGGAACACCCAGCGATTGCAGGATATTGTTCTTCTTCTCGCCCAATTCGTTTGCGTACTGGCGTTTCTGCAACGACAAGGCGGCCAGCGACAGCAGAACGGCGACGATGACGACCATCACGGTCGAGTAGAGGATGATATAGGCGTTGGAGTTCTTGTCCGAGAACAGCCCGCCCTTCTTCGCGCCTGCATCTCCGGCACCTGCCTCGACGATCTCTTCGAACTCCGAAGCCGGTGCGCCGCAAACGGGACATTTGGCCGGTGCAGCATCGCCTTCGTGGATATAGCCGCAGACTTTACATTTGAATTTCTTGGTTGCCATAATTCACTCCCTATTTTGCAAGTTTGACACGGTTCTTACGACGCGCGATGTTCCGCTCGACCACGAAGTAGTCCACCAGCGGCGCCAGCGCGTTCATAAAGAGGATCGAAAGCATCATTCCCTCGGGATAAGCAGGGTTCACCACACGGATCATCACGGCCAGCGCACCCGTCATCAGGCCGACGATGTACTTGCCGGCGTTGGTCTGTGCCGAAGTGACGGGATCGGTGGCCATGAAGACGGCACCGAAGGCGAAACCGCCCACGATCAGGTGCTGCCATGCGGGAATCTCGCAGTAAGCGTTGGCGCCCACCGCATTGAAGAGCAGGCCCATGAGCCAGCCGCCCGCGAAGACCGAGAGCATCGTGCGCCACGAAGCGATACCCGTGAAGAGCAGGATCGCAGCGCCGATGAGAATCG
Organism: Alistipes communis; assembly: GCF_006542665.1. NCBI lineage: Bacteria > Pseudomonadati > Bacteroidota > Bacteroidia > Bacteroidales > Rikenellaceae > Alistipes > Alistipes communis. The sequence continues at coordinate 2,759,869 of NZ_AP019735.1, read as the reverse complement.
CCAGCGTCGAGGTCTCGCCCACGCAGCCCGGGATGAAGCCGAGGAAGGCGTCCAGATTCGAATAGCTCATCGCACCCGTCGTCGAGAGCTGTTCGAGCGCCGTAGCCCCCGACACGCTGTCGACGGCGAACCACACCTTTTCACCCGACATCTGCGGGGTGTAGGCGAAGAAGACGAAGGCGCGCGCCAGCAGCGCGGGGTTGAATACGTTCATGCCCGTACCGCCGAAGACCTCCTTGCCGAAGACCACGGCGAAGGCCGTACCCAGCGCGATCATCCACAGCGGCGTCCCCACGGGCATCACCATCGGGATCAACAGGCCCGAAACGAGGAAGCCCTCGTTGACTTCGTGGCCGCGCGCCTGCGCGAAGGCGAACTCGATGCCCAGACCCACGACGTACGACACGACGATCATCGGCAGCACTTGCAGGAATCCGAACCAGAAAGCTGCCCAGCCCGTCATGCCCACCTGATAACCCGTGTTGTACATGCCGAACAGCAGGGCCGGAAGCAACGCGACGACCACGACGATCATCGTGCGCTTCATGTCGTTGCAGTCACGGATGTGCGCACCCTTCTGCGTCGTGGTGTTCGGTACGAAAAGGAACGTCTCGAACGCATCGAAGGTCGATGCGAGGAACGAGAGTTTGCCGCCTTCGGAGAAGGTCGGCTTCAACTTGTCTACTAAATTTCTTAATCCGCTCATCGTTAAGCCTCCTTGATCATTAAGTTAATACCGTCGCGGATGATCTGCTGCATCTCGGTCTTCGACGGATCGACGAACTCGCAGAGCGCGAAATCCTCCTCCACGACCTCGTAGATACCGAGGTTCTCCATCTTCTCGATGTCGCCCGCGAGCGTCGCTTTGAGCAGGTGCATCGGATAGATGTCCATCGGCAGGTACTGCTCGTAGAGGCCCGTCACGACGAACGGACGCTCGCCGCCGTTGAGATTGGTGTCGAGGTTGTAACGCTTCTTGGGGCAGAGCCACGAGAAATAGGCGCGCGACACGGAGAATTTGTTGCAGCGGGGCATCGCCCAACCCAGCAACTCGTACTTGTCGCCCTCGGGAATCAGCGTCAACTGATGCGCATAGTACCCGATATGGCCGTCGAGCGAGGTCTTGACGCCCGTAAGCACATTGCCCGAAATGTAGCGGATGCTCTCCCCTTCGGCCTGCGGTTTGATGTTCCCGCCGACGATCGAACGGATCGAGGCGCCGTCGATGATGCGGCAGTACTGCGGCTGGGCCACTTCCGAACCGGTCACGGCGATCACCTTCGAGCGATCGACCTTGCCCGTCGAGAAGAAACGGCCGATCGTGGCCAGATCCTGCACGTTGACCGTCCAGACCACCTCGCCCTTGTTCACGGGATCGATGTGGTGGATCTGCACGCCGACGTTGCCCGCGGGATGTTTGCCGGCAAAGGCGTGCAACTCGACGCCTTCGAGCGTAGCGGCTTCGCCTTCGGCACCCGCACGGAACGAAACGTGCACTTTGCCTGCCGTGAGTTTCTTCAATACCTCCACGCCCCGCTGCAAGGCGGCCTTTTCGCCCGCGAGCGCGAAGTTGTAGTCCGGCGCCAGCGGCGCCGAGTCGAATGCCGAAACGAAAATCGCTTTGGGCGCATCGTCGGGATCGGCGATAATACCGTAGGGGCGCTGAATAATCATCGTCCACAGGCCGGCCTTCAACAAAAGTCCGACGATCTGGTCGCGGGTCGCACTCGATAGATCGGGAATCGCAAACTCCTCGTATTGCTGTTCGGCATCGGGCTTGACGGTCACGGAGAGCACCTTGCGCTTCTCGCCGCGATTGACCGCCTCGACCGTTCCGCTCACGGGAGAGGTGAACAGCACGCGCTCGTTGTACTTGTTGAAGAACAACGGAGTACCCGCTTTCACCTGATCTCCTGCTTTCACCAGCAACTTCGGAGTTACACCTTCAAAATCGAGCGGCGAAACGGCATACGTGTCGGCCAACGGGGCGTTGACCACCACGGAGGCCGCCTGACCTTCGAGTTTGATGTCGAGACCTTTGTTCAGTTTAATGATTTTCGACATGTGTAAAAGTGTTTGATTAGTGTGATAATTATGAAAAGTTTCTGTTAGTTTTATAACATTGATTTTCCGTGCGCGAAGATACGATTTTTTACCTATTTATTTAAGATTTTTTCAAATATTTTTCGGCCGTCCCGAAAAAAACGGAAAACAGCCCGAAAATTCCTACCTTTGCACCGATGGAAACACCGTTCGTCAATATCCACACCCACCGTCCGACCGGACACGGCATCGAGCCCGCGAGCGTCGGGATACATCCGTGGGAGGCTGCCGAAGGCGATCTTGCGACCGTGCGGGAGCATGTCGGCCCGGCACAGATCGTCGGCGAGATCGGTCTCGACTACCTGCGTCCCGACCGCGAGGCGCAACTGCGGATTTTCGAAGGGCAGCTGCGACTGGCCGAGGCGGCCGGAAAACCCGTCGTACTGCACTGCGTGAAGGCATTCGAGGAGACGATGCGGCTGCTCAAACAGTTCCGCCTGCGGGCCGTCATCTTCCACGGGTTCATCGGTTCGCCCGAACAGGCCGCACGCGCCGTCGCCGCAGGCTACTACCTCTCCTTCGGTCCCCGCTCGCTGCGTTCGCCGCGCACCGTACGGGCACTCGGGAGCATCCCGACGCAGCGGCTTTTCCTCGAAACCGACGACGCTCCCGCGACGATCGAGTCGGTCTACGCAACGGCGGCCCGATTGCTGGGAATGCCGCTCGACCGGCTCAAAGAGACGATTTACAACAACTACCTGCATATTTTCTCCTGAGCGATGGAACGATGGACGGAACGAACCCGGCTGCTGCTGGGCGACGAAAAACTCGGACGGTTGCGCAGTGCGCACGTACTGGTGGTGGGACTAGGCGGCGTGGGGGCCTACGCCGCCGAGATGATCGTACGCGCCGGTGCGGGCCGCCTCACGATCGCCGACGCCGACCGTGTGGCCGAAACCAATATCAACCGGCAGCTGGTCGCACTGCATTCGACGGTCGGACGCCCCAAGGCCGAAGTTCTCGCCGAGCGGCTGCGCGACATCAACCCCGATTTGCAGCTCACCGTCATCGAGAAATACATCAGGGACGAAGAGACCGACCGGCTGCTCGACGCCGCGCCCTACGATTATGCGGTGGATGCGATCGACACCCTCTCGCCGAAGTTGGCGCTCATCAAGGGCTGCCTCGACCGCGGCATTCCGCTGGTCAGTTCGATGGGCGCCGGCGCGAAGACCGATCCCACGCGCATGGAGATCGCCGACATCGGCCGCACGCACCACTGTCCGCTGGCGCACATGCTGCGCAAACGTCTGCACAAACTCGGCATCCGCACCGGATTCCGCGCCGTCTTTTCGGCCGAACCTGCACGCGAAGGGGCGATGATCCTCTGCGAGGAGCAGAACAAGAAATCGAACGTGGGGACGATCTCCTACCTGCCCGCGCTCTTCGGCATCGGCTGCGCATCGGTCGTGGTGCGCGACCTGCTGGGCGAAATGGAGGATTCCGGCAAACGGGAAAGCAACGATTAAACCGTTAAAGATATGAAACCGAAGATTGTTTTTCTGGACGAATATTCGCTCGCGGGGCGCGACCTCTCGGCCGTGAAGGCGCTGGGCGACTACACCGGTTACGACATGACTGCGCCCGACGAGGTGGCCGTGCGTTGCGCCGACGCCGAAATCGTCGTCACCAACAAGGTGCGGCTCGACGCTGCAACGATTGCGCAACTGCCGCACCTGCGGCTGATCTGCGTAGCCGCGACGGGCGTGAACAACATCGATCTCGACGCCGCGGCCGAACACGGCGTCGAAGTACGCAATGCCGCAGGCTACTCGACGCATTCGGTGGCCGAAACGACGCTCGGCGCGGCGATCGCCCTGCTGCGCGAATCGGTCTACTACGACGAATTTTTCAAGAGCGGCCGTTACGCCCGCTCGCCGCGCCTGTTCTGTTTCGACCGTCCGATCCGGCAGCTGCACGGGCGCCGTTGGGGTGTCATCGGGCTGGGTGCGATCGGCCGTGAAGTGGCGCGGCTGGCTGCGGCTTTCGGCTGCGAGGTGAGCTACCACTCCACGTCGGGCGTCGCACGCGAGGAGGCCTACCCCGCCCTTCCGCTCGACGAACTGCTCGCATGGGCCGACGTGGTGTCGATCCACTGTCCGCTCAACGCTCACACGCGGGGGTTGATCGGCGCCGAGCAGCTCCGCCGGATGAAACCCTCGGCCCTGCTCGTCAACGTCGCCCGCGGCGGCATCGTCGACGAAGCCGCGCTGGCCGAAGCGCTCGACGACGGCCGGATCGCCGGCGCCGCGCTCGACGTATTCTCGTCGGAGCCGGTCAAGGCCGACAACCCGCTGCTCGCCCTGCGCGACCCCTACCGTCTGCTCGCTTCGCCCCACAACGCATGGGCCACGGGCGAAGCGATCGACACGCTCGTGCGCTGCGTCGCCCGCAACATCGAAGCATACCTGAAAAAATAACCCTTTCAACAACAGACGGGAAGCGTCCGGATCGCAAATCGATCCGGACGCTTCCCGTTGCTGGATCATCCTCCGCCTATTTGCAGGCCTTCAACCCGCGGATCACGGCTGCCGAAAATCCGGCCTGCTCCATTTCGTTCAGACCGCGGACGGTGATCCCTCCCGGCGTGGTCACGCGGTCGATCTCGGCTTCGGGATGTTCGCCCCGCTGCAACAGCAGTTCGGCCGCACCGCGGAGCGTCGCGGCGACGATATGCGTCGCCTGCCCTGCCGGGCAACCCAGTTCCACTCCTCCTTCGACCGACGCCCGCACATAGCGCAGAGCGAAGGCGATTCCGCACGAGGCGAGGATCATTCCGGTCTCCAACATCGGCTCGTCGACGAGCATCGCCTCGCCCAGTTCGCGGAAGATTCCCAACACCCGCTCCGTACAAGCCTCGTCCGCCCCCCGTGCAGCGACGAAGGTCATGCTCTGCCGCACGGCGATCGCCGTGTTGGGAATCACGCGGAACAACGCCGGTCGCACCGCGCTGTCGGCCGTCATCCACTCGGCGAGCTGCGCCAGCGAAACACCGGCCGCCACCGAAACCACCGACTGCCGGTCGGGATCGATCTCCCGTCGGATTTCACGGATCAACGCTTCGGTAAGCCACGGCTTGACGGCCAGCATTACGACCGCGGCATCCCGCACGGCCGCAGCGTTGTCGGTCGTCGTCCGCACACCCGGGCACTGTGTGCGCAAACGTTCGAGCGTCGTCTCGGTACGTGCCGTACAAACGATCTCTTCGGCCTGGAACTTTCCGCTGCGAACCAACCCGCAGGCAATGGCGCTGCCCATGTTGCCTGCGCCCAAAATAGCGATCTTCATTTTCAATTCGTTTTAAAAAACAACGGCTTTTCGAAACAAAGATAGTGCAAGCCGAGAGCAAAAGCAAACTTGTTTGCATTTTGCCGAGGCGAAGCCTATCTAAGCGGAGGCTTGTCCTCCGCAAAGTGTGCAAGCCGAGAGCAAAAGCAAACTTGTTTGCATTTTGCCGAGGCGAAGCCTATCTAAGCGGAGGCTTGTCCTCCGCAAAGTGTGCAAGCCGAGCGCAAAAGCAAACTTGTTTGCATTTTGCCGAAGCGCAGCCTATCTAAGCGGAGGCTTGTCCTCCGCAAAGTGTGCAAGCCGAGGGCAGAACCAAATTTATTTGGGTTTTGCCGAGGCGAAGCCTATCTAAGCGGAGGCTTGTCCCCGCAAAGATGCAAGGCGAACGTAGAACCAAATTTATTAGCAGGTTGCGTAAATTCCGAGGAGTACCAGACGAACTTTCGGTCGGAAGGAACTGCGATGAAGGGTATCGGGACTTGCGGCCCGACATCACGCAAACGAAAAAGGGCCCGCTCCGGACGAGCAGGCCCTCATATCCTCCGCGAAGGAGGGCTATTTCAGCTCGACGAGCACCTTGCCCGTCATCTCGGCAGGCTGTTCGAGCCCCATGAGTTTGAGCACCGTAGGAGCTACGTCGGCCAGCACGCCGTCGTGTACGGTCTTCACGCGGTCCGATACCACGACGATGGGCACCGGATTGAGCGAGTGCGCCGTGTTGGGCGTACCGTCGGCATTGATCGCGTTGTCGGCATTGCCGTGGTCGGCGATCTGCACGACCTCGTAGCCGTTGCGCTTGGCGGCTTCGACCACCTCTCCCACGCACTCGTCGACAGCCTTCACGGCCTTGACGATCGCGTCGTAGACACCCGTATGCCCCACCATGTCGCCGTTGGCGAAGTTCAGGCAGATGAAATCGTATTTCTGCGAATCGAGCGCCTCGACCAGCTTGTCCTTCACCTCGTAGGCGCTCATCTCGGGTTGAAGGTCGTAGGTCGCCACCTTGGGCGAAGCGACCAGAATGCGGTCTTCGCCGGCGAATTTCTCCTCGCGGCCGCCGTTGAGGAAGAAGGTCACGTGCGCATACTTCTCCGTCTCGGCGATGCGCAGCTGCGAGAGGCCCAGCGATGAGACGTACTCGCCGATCGTATTCTGCACGTTCTCCTTGTCGAACAGGATGTGCAACCCCTGGAATTTGGCATCGTAAGGGGTCATGCAGCAGTAATAGAGCGGCAGCGTGTGCATCCCTTCGGCGGGCATGTCCTCCTGCGTGAGCACGACGGTCAGCTCCTTGGCGCGGTCGTTGCGGTAGTTGAAGAAGATCACCATGTCGCCGGGACGGATCGTCCCGACGGCTTTCCCCTCGGCGTCGACACGCACGATCGGCTTGACGAACTCGTCGGTCACGTCGGCGTCGTAGGACTTCTGCATGGCGGCGACCATGTCCGTCGCCGGCTCGCCGACACCGTTCACGAGTTGATCGTAGGCCACCTTCACACGCTCCCAGCGCTTGTCGCGATCCATCGCATAGTAACGGCCGATGATCGACGCGACGACGCCCGTCGACTGCGCCGTATGGCGCTCCAACGCCTCGATGAAACCCTTGCCGCTGTGCGGGTCGGTATCGCGGCCGTCCATGAAGCAGTGCACATAGGTATGCTCGATGCCGTAGGTCTTGGCTATGTCGCAGAGTTTGTAGAGGTGGTCGATCGACGAGTGCACGCCGCCGTCCGACACGAGGCCCATGAAGTGCACGTTCACGCCCTTCGCCTTGGCGTACTCGAAAGCCGCCTTCACCTCCGCGTTCTCCATGATCGAACCGTCCTTGCAGGCGCGGTTGATCTTCACCAAATCCTGATAGACCACGCGGCCCGCACCGATATTGAGGTGTCCCACCTCGGAGTTGCCCATCTGCCCGTCGGGCAACCCCACGTTCTCGCCGTCGGTATGCAGCTGCGCATGAGGATACTTTTCGGTCATCGCCGAAATATATGCGGGATGGACGGTCGAAATGACGTCGCCCTTGGATCGGTTGCCGATACCCCAACCGTCCAGAATCATAAGCAATACTTTCTGTTTCATTGTTTTATCTTAGTTTATTTCAATTCATCCATAATCAGTTCGACGGCCTTGTCGATCGCCGCCTGCAACTTGTCGGGATTCTTGCCCCCGGCCGTTGCGAAGAAGGGCTGACCGCCGCCGCCGCCGTTCATCTCCCTGGCCGCTTCGCGGATCACCTTGCCGGCGTTGACGCCCTTGGCGACCACGTCGTCGCCGAGCATGATCGTCAGGCTCGGTTTCCCCTCCTGACAGGTACCGACGACCATGACCAGATTGTGCACGCGCGCACGCAGGTTATAGGCCAGATCCTTGATGAAAGCCGGCATCCGCTCGGACTGCTTGGCCATGAGAATCACGCCGTTCTGCTCGGGAAGACTCTTCACGAGACGGTCGGCCCACTCGCGGACCTGCTCCTGACGCATCGCCTCGACCTCCTTCGAAAGGGCGTCGTTGCTCTCGACGATCTTCTTGATCGCCTGCACGACCTGCGTGTTGTTCAGGAACTCGGCGACGTTCTGCAACGTATCCTCCGCAGCGTAGAGCACCTTCTCGGCGCCTTCGCCCGTCACGGCCTCGATGCGCCGCACGCCGGCCGAAACGGCGCTCTCGCTCACGATCTTGAAAAATCCGATCGTACCCGTAGCACAGGTGTGCGTACCGCCGCACAACTCCACCGAATCGCCGAAACGCACCATGCGCACGCGGTCGCCGTACTTCTCGCCGAAGAGCATGATCGCCCCCTCGGCCTGTGCCTCGGCCAGCGTCGCATCGCGCCGCTCCACGAGCGGATGGTTGGCACGGATCTCACGGTTGACCAGACGCTCCACCTCGCGCAGCTCCGCGGGCGTCACCTTCCGGAAGTGCGAAAAGTCGAAACGCAGGTAGTCGGGCGTCACGAACGAACCCTTCTGCTCGACATGCGTGCCCAGCACCTTGCGCAGCGCAGCGTCGAGCAGGTGCGTGGCCGTATGGTTGTTGGCCGCAGCCTGCCGCTTGGCGGGATCTACCACCGCCGTGAAATCGGCGGCGGGATTCTCCGGCAGTTTGTCGACGATATGGATAATCAGACCGTTCTCCTTGTCGGTGGCCACCACGTCGATCTTTTCGTCGGCATTCTCGATGAAGCCCACGTCGCCGATCTGACCGCCCGAATTGCCGTAGAAGGGCGTCCGGTCGAAGACCAACTGGTAGGTCGTCCGGTTCTTGGCCGAGACGCGACGGTAGCGCGCGATGCGCACCGGCGCGGTCAACGTATCGTAACCGACGAACTCGCTCTGCGCGAGCGGGAACAACTCCTGCCAGTCGTCGGTAGCCACCGCGGCGGCGTTGCGCGAACGCTCCTTCTGCGCCTGCAACTCCGTCTCGAAAGCACTCAGGTCGACCTCCACGTCCTGCTCGCGGGCGATCAACTCCGTCAGGTCGATCGGGAAACCGTAGGTATCGTAGAGCACGAAGGCGTCGTGCCCCGAAATCTTGGTCCCGCCCTGTTTCTTGACCTCGGCGATCACGCCGTCGAGCAGCGTGATACCCGTGGCCAGCGTCCGCAGGAACGAACTCTCCTCCTCCTCGATCACACGCTCGATGAGCGTCTGCTGCGCCCGCAGTTCGGGGAACTGGTCGCCCATCTGCGCCACCAGCCCCGCCACCAGCTTGCAGATGAAGGGCTCGGTGAAACCTAAATAGGTGTAGCCGTAGCGCACGGCGCGGCGCAGGATGCGGCGGATGACATACCCCGCCTTGACATTCGACGGCAGCTGGCCGTCGGCGATCGAGAAGGCGATGGCGCGCAGATGGTCGGCCACCACGCGCATGGCCACGTCGCACCTGGCGTCCGCCCCGTAGCTCTTGCCCGACAGCGCGGCCAGACGGCCGATCGTGGGCTGGAACACATCGGTATCGTAGTTCGACTTCTTGCCCTGCATAATCATGCACAGACGCTCGAAACCCATACCCGTATCGACGTTCTTCGCCGGCAGCGGTTCGAGCGTGCCGTTGGCCTTGCGGTTGAACTGCATGAAGACGAGGTTCCATATCTCGATCACCTGAGGATGGCCCGTGTTGACCATTTCGCGCCCCGGACGAGCAGCGATCTCCGCCTCGTCGCGCAGGTCGAAATGAATCTCCGAACAGGGGCCGCAGGGACCCGTCTCGCCCATCTCCCAGAAATTGTCGTGCTTGTTGCCGCGGATGATGTGATCCGCCGGCAGGAACCGCGCCCACACGTCGTAGGCCTCCGAATCGAAGGGCACGCCGTCCTCCTCCGATCCCTCGAAGACGGTGGCGTACATCCGCTCGGCAGGCAGTTTGTAGACCTCGGTCAGCAGCTCCCACGCCCATTCGATCGCCTCCCGCTTGAAGTAATCGCCGTAGGACCAGTTGCCCAGCATCTCGAACATGGTGTGGTGGTAGGTGTCGTGCCCCACCTCTTCCAGATCGTTGTGCTTGCCCGATACGCGCAGGCATTTCTGTGTGTCGGCCGCCCGCGGATACTTGCGCGGAGCGTTGCCCAGAAAGATGTCCTTGAACTGGTTCATGCCCGCATTGGTGAACATCAGCGTAGGATCGCCCTTGACCACCATCGGGGCCGAGGGAACGATCTCGTGTCCCTTGCTCCGGAAAAAGTCCAGAAAGGCCTGGCGAATTTCATTCGATTCCATATATACTGTTTTATCCGATTCCTGCGTTTGCTTTTATCAGGTTGCAAAATTACACAATTTAACCTAAATTTGCGCGTTCCCGCTGAGTTTTTTCAGGCATGGCAAAAAAAGAACACCGATTCAATCCGCAGACCCTTACCTACGAAGTTATCACGGCTCCGTTCCGGCTGCGTACCTACCGCCTGCTGCGCAAAATACTCATCGGATTCATCCTCATCTCGGTGGCCAACGTCCTCTTTTCCTATTTCTTCTATACGCCGAAGATGTACCGCATCAACCGTGCGAACCGCGAGCTGGTGATGAAGTACCGCATCATGCAGGACCGGTTGAAGGCCTCCGAACGCAAGATCGCCGAGATCCGCCACCGCGACCAGTCGGTCTACCGCGCGCTCTTCTCGACCGACACGCTCTCGCTCGACGGCATCTACACGGAATACCCCAGCGAAAAGTACCGCCCCATGGCCGACGACAGCTACTCGTCGCTGATGATCGGCACATGGAAGCAGATGGATGCGCTGGCACGGCAGCTCTACTTGGAGTCCGTCTCGTTCGACCAGTTGCAGATCCTGGCCAAGAACAAGGAGAAACTCTCCTCGGCGATCCCCGCCACGTGGCCGATCGACCGCAACAAGCTGCGCAACGGTATCGGCGCCTTCGGCATGCGCCGCCACCCGATCTACGGCCGCTACATCATGCACAAGGGGATCGACCTGGCGTGCAACGTGGGCGACGCCGTCTACGCCACGGGCGACGGCGTGGTCGAAAAAGTCGACCTGAACCGCGCACGCCACGGATACGGCACCTTCGTCATCATCAATCACGAATTCGGGTACAAGACCCGCTATGCGCATCTGAACAAGGTCTTCGTCAAACCGGGCGATCCGGTCGTGCGCGGGCAGCTCATCGCCGAAGCGGGACGCACGGGCGGCGTGACCGGCCCGCACCTCCACTACGAGGTGATGTACATGGGGCAGGTGGTCAATCCGATCAACTACTTCAACAAGGACATGACGGCCGAAGAGTACAACAAGCTCATGGAGGAGATGCACGAAACAACCATGGAAACCGATTGACGCCATGCCCGACAGCCGATACATAGCCAAAGTCCGCCGCCGCAAGACATTCTGGAACAACGTCACGCGCGTCGTCATCCAGCTCTTCGTCTGGACAGGCGCCGCCGTGCTCTACTACTTCGCCTTCTCGATCTTCTTCGACACGCCGGTGGAGTACCGGCTCAAACACTCGACCGACCGGCTGCGGCGGGAGTACGCGACGCTCACCGGGCGGTACGACTCGCTGAACCGCGTCATGGAGAACGTCATCGCGCGCGACCGCAACGTCTTCCACATCCTCTTCGAAGCCGATCCCTACGATTTCGAGGAGGAGAACGCCGCCAACCGCTGGAATTTCTACGAAGGACTGCTGTCGCAGTCGACTATCGAGTTGCAGAAGCAGTTCGCCCGACGGCTCGACGCCACCGAGCGCGCCGTCGCCGATCTGGCGGACTCCTACGACCGCATGGCAGCGGCGATCGACAGCTGCGCCTACCGCAACCGGATACCGGCCATCCAGCCGATCATCAACAAGCAGCTGACGCTGCTCACCACCTCCTACGGCATGCGTATCAATCCGTTCCAGAAGGTGCTGCGCTCGCATCAGGGCGTCGACTACGCCATTCCCGAAGGTTCGCGCGTCTTCGCTACGGCCGACGGGACGGTCAAGGAGGTGTCGCTGCGCAACAGCACCTCCGGCCAGACGGTCGTCATCGACCACGGCGGCGGGTACGAAACCCTCTATTCGCATCTGGGCCGCATCGGCGTGCGACGCGGACAGCGGGTGCGGCGAGGCGACATCATCGCCTTGTCGGGCAACTCCGGACTGTCGCTGGCTCCGCATCTGCATTACGAGGTACGCTGCAACGGAATGCGCGTCGATCCGATCCACTACTTTTTCATGGAGCTCTCACCCGACGATTACCAGCGGATGATGCGCATCGCTCGTTCCGGTATGCAATCGTTCGACTAACGTTTGAGATCATGTCTCGCATTCGATTGATTCTTTTGGATTTCGACGGTACGCTCGTCGATACGCGCCGCGCCAATGCCCGCGCCTATGTCGAAACGTTGCGCGAAGTGGGCTACGCAATGACCGAAGAGGAGTACGCCGCCCGCCACTTCGGGGTGCGCTGCCCCGAATTCCTGCGGTCGATCGGCATCGACGATCCCGCGGAGATCGACCGGCTGCGGCGGCGCAAGATCGAACTCTACCCCCGTTACTTCGACCTCGTGGCACTCAACCGTCCGTTATGGGAGTTCTGTCAGCAGTTCCGGAAACAGGGCGGCCGCGTGTGGATCGTCTCGACGGGCCAGCGTGCCAACATCGACAACGTGATGCGCCACCTGCACCTCGAAGCGGGTGTCGACGGCATCATCTCGGCGCTCGACGCACCGCAGAGCAAACCCGATCCGGGCTGCTTCCTCAAAGCGATGGAGATCGAAGGGGCGACGCCCGACGAAACGCTCATCTTCGAGGATTCGGCCGTCGGCATCGAAGCGGCACGCCGCAGCGGAGCGGCCTATTTCGTCGTGAAGCTCTGAGCCGCAGAATCATCTTTTTCGGGAAGGTTCGCCCGCACCGGTCGGAGAGATATCCTCTCCTGCACCACACTGCCGCAGGCAATTCCCTGCAATACACAGAATCGCAGACATGCGGACGGGGCGGCAGCGGATCGTTCCGCCCATCGTTTTCAATCTTTATCGGGTAATTATCTCCGGCAGATCTGCCTGTAATCGCAATAACGGCACGTGTGCTCCGCATCGTCGGTCGCGCGGAACGGCACGGCGGGATCGAACAGTTCGGCGAGTTTCTCGCCGAGCAGCCGCTCGAAATCGACCGCATAGGCCGAATAGCCTTCCCCTACGCCGCCCGTGGAACGATCCACCAGTTCGGGGCTGTAATCGGGATGGTTCATCCGCCGCACGTAGTAGAGCGCCGGCACCGCCTCGCAACCTTCGGAGTGCGTCAGCATCATCGCGTAAAGCAACGTCTGCAAGACATTGGACTGCCGCTGTTTGGCTTCGCCGTTGAAAAGCGCTTCGACGCCCGCGAATTCGAGTTGCGACTCGCCCGTCTTGTAGTCCACCACCCGCAGGCGGCCGTCGTCCAACCGATCGATCCGGTCGGCGATGCCGCCGAACCGGACGCGCAGTTCACGGCCGGCCGAGACGAAGGGGAAGGAGTCTTCGACGGGACGCTCCAACCCCTCGACGCGAAACCCGTCGTGCGCTGCATCGTAGGCGACGACGCCGTGACGCAGGTATTTGGAGACGATGCCGTGTACCAGCATCAGGTTTCCCGGATACTCCTTCACGTCGGCCGCCTCGTTTTGCAGGTACTCGCTGTTGATCGCCGCCGCGACGGCCCGTTCGACCGCCCCGCTTCCGACCAGCGCACGCAGCGTCCCGCCCGGATGGTCCTCCCCCGCGATCCGCTCGTAAAGCCGCTGCGCGGCGGCATGGAGAATCGTTCCGAACATCGGAGCGTCGACCTCCTCGGTCAGATCGTCGTCGGCCTTCAACCGCGCCACGGAGTAGAAATAGAAGCGCAGCGGACAGGCGACATAACGGAAAAAGGCCGTCGGAGAGAGCATCGCCGGCGATTCGGGGTCGACGAAACGCGAGAGCTTCTCCCAGACGTCGCCCTCCTTCGCCACTTCGATCGGCGGATTCTCCGCCAGATTGACGTCGACCCCCACCTCGACGCGCTTCAACCGGAAACCGGTTTCGAAATCGAGCTGGTAGATATAATGGCTCTGTTCGCCGGTCGTCTTCTCGTCGGCATGGGCGCAATAAAGCATGTAGACACGTTCTGCCCGCTGGACGAGCCGGTAGAAATAGTAGGCGTAAACCCCCTCGTGATGGGCGGGGGTCGGCAGATCGAAAGCCGCCCGCAGGTTGTAGGGAATGAACGAAGCCTGCGCCACGCGGTTGCCCGGGAAATTGTCGTCGTTCATCGAGAGCAGCACCACGTTGCGGAAATCGAGGTTGCGGGTCTCCAAAATTCCCATCACCTGCAACCCTTCGAGCGGCTCGCCCTCGAAGGGAATCCGCACGGTTTGCAGGTGCCGCCGCAGAAGCGATGTATAGATCGAGGTAGTTATTTCTATATCACAAGCTTCGAGCGAATTGCGCAATCGAATCAACTGCTCGGAAATGACAGCCAGAAACTCCACCCGCTGCCGGGCGTCGTCGCCGTCGTAGGGCTCTCGGGCGACGGCCGCCACGGCCCGCAGCAGATAGTCCGACAACTCCCGCCACTCTGCCGCCGGAGTGAAAAGCGTCTTCAACAGCGGCGTCTGTCCCAGCTCGTCGGCGGTCATCCGGATACGGCGGTCGGCGAGCATCGTCCGGCGCAGTTGCTCGATCGTTTGCGGCGCACTCCGCGCAACATAGGGATGCGCGAGGATACCCGCCGCATCGACATGATAGAACGACGTCCCATCCCGCCCTTCGCGCCGGTGCGCCTGCAACTCGACGAGCCGTTCCAGAAAGGCGTAGGCAAGGGTCGTCTTGATCGGGTATCCCATCGTCACGTTGATGCCGCCGGCCTTCTCCGGCAACGCATGGAGCAGCGGCAGCAACAGGTTTTCGTCGGTCAGCACGACGGCCGTCTCCTTGTCCAACGGCCGTTTCCGGCCGTCGGCACCGGTGCGCAGCGCATCGAGGATCCGGCCTGCATATTTGCACTGCACGGCGTTCGAAGGCGTGGATACGACCGTCAACTCCTTCTCTTTTCGAAAATTATCGTGCGACAGCTCGACCACGGGAGGAAACGACGCATGGTTTTCACGCACGAACATTCCCGCCTCCTGGTCGGTGTTTTTCAGATAATAGTCGTCGTAATCCCAATAGAAATCGGTTTCGGCGTTGTGTTGCAGAAAACGGAACAACACCTTCTCGCAGGCCGAAAGAGCATTGAATCCCGCCACGACATAGCGCCGCCGCTCGGCGAAAGCGAAATCGCCCGCCAGCAGCCGCTCGGCCGCGGCACGCTGCATCATACCGCCGTAGGCGATCCCCTGACGTTGCAGCCGTGCGCGGAAACCGTGGTAGACGTCGCCCAGCGTCCGCCACACAGCCAAGAAACGGCGTTTCTCCTCCGAAAGCGTCGCTCCGTCGGTGAAATTGGCCCAGAACTGGCGGATCACCTCCAACTGTTCGGGGGTCAGGTAGGAGACGTCGGACTCCAACTCCTTCAACTCGTAGATATTGCGGAACAGCGCATCGGCGTCGACACGGTACTTGTCGATCGTGTCGAAGTCGTTGAGCAGCATCTCGCCCCAGAAATAGAACTTGTCGAAAGGTTCGTCGTGGCAGGCCGAATAGACCTTGTACAACTCGGCGATCAATCGGATGCGTTCGCCCGAATGCAATCCCGAAACCTCCTGCATCAGGTCGTCGATCGTCAGCCAACGGGGCTGCCACATCGGCCGTTCGGCCAGATGCGAAAGGGCGTCGATGAAGAAATGGCGGGCACGACGGGTCGGGAAGAGAATGTGCAGCGACGAAACATCCTCTCCGTAGCGCCGGTAGAGATCGGCTGCAACCTCCTGCAAAAAACTCTGCATCGCCCGCTCGCCCCTATTTCGGATCGGTATTCAACCGCTCGAACGTACCGCTCAGCATGGAGGAGGTGTGCGAACGTTCGATCGACGGATTGCCCGCATAGCGGATCACAGCGCCCGTGGTAGACTTCATCACCACGCGCTCGGTGGCCTGCACCGTCACCTCGGCCTTGTTCGACGCATCGACCGTCACGGCCATCGCCTGCAACTGCGAAGCATCGACGACGGCCGTCGAAACGACAGCATCCATATAGCGAACTTTTCCTCTCAGTGTCACCTTGCTGCGACCCGTAACTTCAAGTTGAAGATCCGCCGCATCGAGCGTCGTCTCGAAGCGGGCACCGCCCGAAACCTTCACGTCCAGCAGATTCGTCTTCAACAGTCCGGCGAAATGAACGGCAGCGCCGGAAACCTTCACGGCGCTGAGGGTATTGTAGCGTACCGTCACCTGCAACGAATCGGCCTCTTTCGACCGCTGCATCCGCAGTTTCAATACGCCGTTTTCGACCTTGCTCACGTATTTGCCCGCCTTGAAATCGTTGGCATAATAACTGATGCCCACGGGATGCTCCGCATCCGCCGTTTCGAAACGTACCTTCATGGCGCCTTCGACCTCCACGGCGTGAAAGTCCGGCCAGAGCCGTTGCCCTGCGATCGTATCGGTTTGAACAACAGTTTGTCCGCCCGCACCATTCGAAGTCGAAGCGGAGATGCTGACCTGCGCCGATACGCTTTGAACAGTCACAAGCAGGAGGGCGATAATTCCGATTTTTCTCATAATTCTCTCTGTTTTATTTCTCAAAAATACGGAAAACCGAGCGCAGAAGCAAACGCAGGCAGCATTTTGCCGAGGCACAGCATCCGAACCAAGGTAAAGTCAAAGGTACGAAAAGTCGAGCGCAGAAGCAAGCGCCAGCTTGATTATGCCGAGACAGAAGTATCTAAGACGAAGTCAAAGGTACGAAAATTCCCGTTTCCCGCGTCGATTTGCGGGGAAATTCGTACCTTTGGTAGAAAACACGCGACGAATGTGAGAGCGAAAATACTGAACGCCAGCGCCGGATCGGGCAAAACCTACCAACTGGCCTACAAATACGTGCACGACGTCATCGAACGTCCCGAAAGTTACAGCGCGATTCTGGCGGTCACCTTCACCAACAAGGCAACCGAGGAGATGAAGACGCGCATCCTGAAGGAGATCAACACGCTGGCGTCGGGGCAGCGGAGCGGATACATGAGCCTGCTGCGGCGCGAGACGGGGCTCGACGAGGCCGAAATCCGCCGCCGCGCCCGCACGGCCCGCACGCGCATTCTGCATAACTATTCGCGTTTTACGGTACTCACGATCGACCGCTTTTTCCAACGCATCCTGCGGGCCTTCATCAAGGAGCTGGGCATCGACCTGAACTACAACATCGAGTTGGAGACCGCATCGGTACTGACCAAGAGCGCCGACGCACTCGTCGAACAAATCACCTCCGACCCGGAGCTGCAACGCTGGCTGACCGATTTCGTGCAGGAGCGCATCGACGACGGCGCCAAGTGGGACATCCGCGACGGTATCCTCGCGCTGGGCGACGAGTTGTTCAAGGAGCGCAATCGCGACGCACTGGCCGCAGCCGGAGACAAGGAGACGCTCGTGCGGCAGGTGAACGAGGCCACGACCCGAAGCGCCGCTTCAAAACGACATTTCCAAGCGATTGGTAAACAGGCGGTCGAACGAATGAATCAGACAGGCGTCACTCCCGAAAGTTTCAAGGGCGGGCGCAACAGTTTCGCCCAAATCTTCCGCAAGGTCGCCGCAGGCGAGATCGTCCCGCCAACGAAGACGGTACGCACCTGCGCACTGTCGACCGACGGCTGGTGCACGAAAACCGCATCGCCTGCGGTAGTCGCGGCCGCCGCACTGCTGCAACCCCTGCTCGCTGAGTTGTGCGCATTCTACGACGAACACGTCCGGCTGTGGAACACGGCGGAACTGCTGCGCGAAAATTACCGCAGTTTCGCACTGCTGACCGATCTCTACGCCAAGGTGCGCGAGTTGTGCGACGAGCAGAACGTGCTGTTCCTCTCCGAAACCAAGCAGATCCTCTCGAAATTCATCGGCCGCAACGACGCGCCGTTCATCTACGAAAAAGTCGGCAATCGTTTCGAGCGCTTCATGATCGACGAGTTTCAGGATACGTCGGTCAAGGAGTGGCAGAACTTCCTGCCGCTGCTGCACAACGCCATGGCGCAGAGCGAGCAGACGTCGGTGCTCCTGGTAGGCGACATCAAACAGTCGATCTACCGCTGGCGGGGCGGCGACTGGAAGATTCTCCACAGCGGCGCCGTCGAGGCGTTGGGGGCGGACAACGTCGAGGTGAAGCCGCTCGAAGAGAACTGGCGCAGCCTGCGCGGCATCGTCAATTTCAACAACCTGCTAATCGACCGAGTCGTGGAGATCGACAGCACGGCCTTGTGCGGTACGCTCGACGAAGGTGTCGCGAAAGGCGCCATCGCCCAACCGCTCGCCGCGCAACTGGGACGTACGCTCGCCGAAGCCTACGCGTCGCACACACAGCGCCCCTGCAAACAGAGCCGCAACGAAGGGTACGTCCACATCGAGACCTTCGCCGGGGATCCGCCGCTGATCGAACGGATCAAGGAGACGATCGACCGGGGGTTCCGTCCCAAGGAGATCGTCGTTCTCGTGCGGGGACGCAACGACGGCGCACGCGTGGCCGAACAGTTGCTCGATTTCAAACGGCGCAACGACGATCCGCGCTACCGGTTCGACATCATGACGCAGGAGGCGCTCGTCATCGGCCGTGCTCCCGTGAGCGGCTTCGTCGCGGCAGCACTCCGCCTGGCGGTCGAACAGCAGGATTCGGTTCGCAAAGCCGTCTACAACCGCTACCTGGGACGGGCGTTCGACGCGCAGCTGCCGCCGGAGGAGGCCGATTTCCTGCGCACGATCCGCCTGCTGTCGCCCGAAGAGGCTTTCGAGAAACTGGTCATGCGCTACGGGCTCGACCGCCGAAGCGGCGAAACGGCCTATCTGCAAGCCATTCACGAACAGATCATCGGCTTCTCGACGGGGCGCGTGGCCGACATTCCGCTCTTCCTCGACTGGTGGGAAGAGCAGGGGGCCGCACGCTCGCTCAGCGTCGACGAGAGCGAATCGACGATCGAGATCATGACCGTCCACAAGGCCAAAGGACTCGAAAAGAAGGTGGTGCTGATCCCCTACTGCAACTGGCCGCTCGACCCCAAGACGGGCGGCGGCGCCAACAATGTCGTATGGGCCGCACCGCGCACCGAACAGGTGGAGACCGCGCCGCTGGCGGCGCTCGGCGAATTTCCGGTGCGCTACAAGCGGACGATGGGCGAATCGCTCTTTTCGGAAGCCTACTACCGCGAGTTGGTCTACACGCACGTCGACAATATCAACCTGCTCTACGTGGCGCTGACGCGCGCCGTCGAGGTGCTCTGCATCTTCATCCCGCAGTCGCAGCGGGGCGCCAACGTCGGGTCGCTGCTGCTGCAAAGTCTCGGACACGACGGCGACGTCGCACGGCTCGGCAGCACGACGGGCCGTTATACGGCCGGCGAGGCGGGCGAGACCTTCGAGTTCGGCGTCGCGGCCGCACCCGAACCCGAGGAAGAGCAGTCGGCGGAACGACCGCTGCACGTCGTTCTGGACGACTACCCTACGACCGTCCCCGACCTGCGGCTGCGGCTCCCGTCGGACCGTTATTTCGAGCAGGGCGAGGAGGTGGAACTCGCCCCGCGCAATCTCGGCATTCTGATGCACCGCGCCTTTGAGAATGCAACCACGCGCGAGGAGATCGACGACAACATCCGCCGTGCGGTCGCCGACGCTGCACTGTCGCCCACCGATGCCGAAGCGCTGGCAGGCGCGATCGGTCGCCAGTTCGACGATCCGCTCGTCGCCGGATGGTTCGACGACGGATGGAACATCGTGCGCAACGAGAACGAGATCATCGTCCCCCACCGCACCCGCATCCGGCGGACACGCCGTGAGCAGACTGCCGAGCGGACGATCCGGCGGCCCGACCGCGTGATGGTGAAAGAGGGGCGCGCCGTAGTGGTCGACTACAAGTTCGGACTCCGCGAAAACCCCGACCACCGGCGGCAGCTCGGCGAATACATCGAACTGCTGCGCGAAATCGGATACACGCAGGTGGAAGGCTATCTGTGGTACGTGCGCATGGAACGGATCGTGTCAATCGACGGCTGACGTCTTCGATTCATTGAGATCAAGCCAAAAGAAAAAACTTCCCAATCGATTCTTCGGGAATATCTTCGATTCGTGGATTTCCTGCAAGCAGCTGGGTTACACCTTCCCCCCTCCCCAAAAAATCACAACGGCTATCTACAAAAAGTATATTAAAGCATATTATCTGATATTCAGATTGTTATTCATCATAATATCGGTAGAAATATCGAGAGGCCGGATGACTCTGCCGAAATTATTTTTGTCCACCTTAAAAAAGCAGAGTTTATGCGCAGTACTTTCAAGGTCTTGTTCTACCTCAAACGAACAAAGAACACCCCGCGTGCAGTCTATCCGGTTATGGGCCGCAGCACGATCAACGGCACGATTTCACAGTTCAGTGCCAAGATCAACGTTCCGGAACAACTGTGGGAGGTTAAAGGCGGCCGAGCCAAAGGCAAAAGCGTCGAGTCGGAACGCATCAACCGCCATCTGGACAATATCCGCATCCAGATCGGCAAACACTATCAGTCGATTTGCGATCACGATGCCTACGTCACGGCTGAAAAGGTCAAGAATGCCTGGCTGGGTATGGGCGAACGATACCGGACTCTTGTGGATGTTTTCGAACATTACACGAATGATCTTTTCAAACGTATCGGCGTAGATCGCTCGGAAAGTACCTGGTGGCGCTATCGGGCGGTGCTGGGTCATCTCCGTGCCTTTCTGAAATACGAGTACAACCTCCACGATATTCCGCTGCTCGAATTGGAACAGTCGTTCATCGAGCAATACCACGTCTATTTGAAAACTGTCTGCCATTTGAAGGCGGGCAGCGCATGCCGCTACATAGATTGTTTGAACAACGTGGTGAGAATTTCGTTCAACAACGGTCTTATGCCGCGTAATCCGTTCGCTTCCTACAGTTATTCCGCTCCGAAGGAACCGAGAACTTTTCTCAGCGAGAAGGAACTGCGGATTTTTCAGACGACACGATTGAAGAGTGCCAAACACGAATACCACCGCGACCTGTTTCTCTTTTCCTGTTTTACGGGAATCTGCTACAAAGACATGCGCTATCTGACCTGTGAGCAAATCATACCGGACACGGAGGGGCACCTGTGGATACACGGTAACCGTTGCAAGACGGGAGGAGAATATATGGTCAAATTTCTACCTGCAGCTTTGCGTCTTCTGGAAAAATATCGCGGAACAGCTCCGTCACCGCTTGCATTCGATATGCCGAAACCTAGCAGTATCAATTGCTCCTTGCGTCGTATTACCAAACAGTGCGGTATCTCACGGCACATAACCTTTCATGCAGCGCGTCATACGTTTGCCACGACACTCTGCCTTTCACAGGGTATTCCTTTGTCAACAGTTTCCAAGATGCTGGGACATAAACAGATCACCACGACACAGATCTATGCGCAGACTACGCCGATAATGATCGAGGATGCGATCGATCGTGTCGAATCCCGGCTGGGCGGTAAATTCGCAGCATAACGAAACCATTGCAGAAGTCTTCCATTGCAAGGAAATACCTGCAATTTATTCAATGAATAATAAATGACTGCATAAAGTCATACCCTCGACACGTTACGGGCATTGAATCCGCTCTACGACCACGAACACAGCCTGACGCAGAAGAACGCCGAAACGGTCGATACCATGAAATGATACATCGAATCGACAGTCAGTAGTGCGGCGATCGGGTATAATACGTCACCCTGCAACCGGGGTACTACCGCCATACGGAGAAATCTCTGCCGCAGGAGCAATGGAATGCGCTTGACGTCTCGATCGCCTACTGCCGAATCTACAACGCTCCGTATCCCCTCAGTCGTGTATGACGATCTTCGGCACACGGGCTGCGAGCGTGTGGAAAGTGTGGTGCCGAAGTATTGCACCTGACCTGTGCGATGGGGCCCGACGATTCTGTGTCGCTCTCGATAGAGACAACCGACGGCTGTTGATCGAGCACATTGCGTGTGCTGTTCGAGGACAAGACGAGGAATGCCCTGCTAAGGAGCCGAGAGTCCTTGTCTGTCAGGAATGCGGCTCACGGGAAATACAGATGATGGCATGGGTCGATCCTAATACGCTGAAATACGCATCTTCGATAGACGCGGATTCTGACGATCAATGGTGCGACGCGTGTCAGGAGCACGTATGGTTTTGCTCGCTCGAAGAGTTCGGAGATAACCTCGATGCCTGGTGGTTAGCAGTGGACTTCCCGACAATGGAACGGATTACGGGATTGTCTGCGGCGAATTATCCGGCGGATGACGGGAGACAAGCGTTCCTCGATGCCTGCAACACCTGGTGGAAAACTCTTGATTACGAACGAAAGCGGACGATCTGGATGGAGAACGACGAGAGTCGGGCGGAGCGGTAAAATGAAAACGAGAGCCAAATGTAATTAAATCAATGACATGAAATAATTAATTGGAATACAATTAAGACGATAAGAACGGTCGTATGAATGAATTGTCAAGCGAAATACAATTTTTACCATCTCATAAACGATGCAACAGCGGAATCTTAAAAATAAATCTATATTTTACTTTATTTATTCTCTTCTTTTATAAGAAGTCCCGCATTCACGAGACTTCTCGCAGATCAGTTTGATATAGGAAATTTTGGAAGATCCGATAACAATTTTTCAATTTTGTAATATAACAAAAGACAGTATTGCGAATATTATTTCGCAGTACTGTCTTCTCCGATAGGCTATTAAAAATTTATTCAGAACTCTTATTGCGATATTCAACTCTCCTTATAGAATCAAGCAACATCCACATATCAAGTGGAGGATTGGGAAAGAGTTTATTGTCTAAAAGAACTTTGTTCAAAGTATCTTTTCTGAACAGCAGTCGTTTATCCAATACACCTTCTTCGGTATAATATTCCGCGATGCCCTCACGTTGTCCCAAGGTATCATATCGTATAATATCTCGAACCTTTCCATTAGGATGATACATGATTGATTTATCGATTGATGCATGTGCATATCCTGAAATATTTCCTTTATAATCATAGCCAATACTGGGCCCCAGAGACTCTATACTATCACTATTGTATTTTGTCCAAATATCCTCACTGTGTAGAGTTCCATCTGAATAGAACCAAATATTATAAGATAGGTTCTTAGCGGACACTTCTATTTGCTCTATTTGCTTTTTATTAGGGAAATATTGAACTTTAATATCAATCGGTAAATCCGTAACATATATTTCACGGCAACATCCGGCTAATAGTGCTTCACAGATAAGAGTTGCCAATAATATTTTATTCATAGCTCTTTTATTTAATGACCGGTAACATCTTCTTTATATAAATCTATATATTTCAAATTCTTTGTCATTTCAGTCATTTCCTGTGTGAATTTTTTATAGGAAATTATTTTCCCTTGACCTAACAGTTGGTGATCCTTTTGACTTACTATATTGTTTACATCAATTGTATATTGTTTCGGATTACTACTATATTTCCCTGTTTCTATATTTTTATCTATTTCATTCAATTTATTCGCGCGTTGATCTACATGTACGAGCATTTCATGCCCTGCTGCCATTGTTGCTGTTTCTTCCTGCGTTATATCATTATTGAGATATACGCCAATATTTACTCCGTCCACGACATTATCAGACAAACCGAAAGATTGATCAGCTAAGTTTTTTCCATCTTTTGTCCCCATTGTAGTATAGCCTTCTGTCCCTTTGCTTAAATCGACAGACATAAAACTCAGATTATCTTTACTGCGATCTCCGGTTTGTTGTGCCGTAAATGTTGTACCTCCTACTGATAACGACTCGCCTTTTGTCATAAAACGTCCCAATACTCGTCGTCCTTCTTTAGTCTGCATCATATTTTGCACAGCTTGTTTATGAGCAGGTTTCGTTAAATTAGTTGTATATACTTTTTGTCCGTCGGCATCAAAGAACGTTATCGGATTACCCATACAGTAAACGTTCTGTCCAATACAATAATAACTTTCCGCCATTGGGTCTTGCTGTAGGAAAATTCCCGTATCGGCATCATAGAACCGTGCTTCAAAGTCGGCATAATCGATCTCTTGGAATCGCAGATGTTGTTTTTCCTTACCGGAGAATGTATACCGATTATCTGATGTCGGCATATCGGGCTGTGCCCACTCCTTGCCGAAGGGATAGTAATCATTGCGATCGAGGTCTTCGCGGCCTGTCGGCATTACCTTCGCCACGACACGTGTACTGCCCAGATGATCCGTCAGGAAATAGTGTACCTCCGAGTTCGCGCCGTTGTTCGTACCGACGATCCGACCGCCACCGAACGAGGCGCTTTCGAATGTCCCGTCATTATATACCAAAGAACCTGCGTAACGTGTGGGTTCGTTGTCGTCGTATCCGCACACTTCGATCTTCGTACCGTCAGAAAGATAGGTGTAGTACAATCCCATATCCCCTTCGGTATAAATCACCGTAGGCAAGTTAAGTAAATTATAGTAAATATAAAAGCCCATCAAGGCGTTTCGCCGGATATTGTTATTGGAAATCGGCGTCGTGAAAATTCACGACGCCGATTTCTCAATCAAACATTAGCCTTCCCATAACTTTAAATTTTTGACCATTCCATATCAATGAATTCTTTTTGATCGTTATGGTATCATCAATCTCCCACAAATGATAAAGGCCAAATAAGTCATCTTGTAAAAAATCTACATAAAAGACATTGTTCTCATTATTTTTTACTTGATAAACTGATGTACGCAAATATGTATAGGCTCTTTCAGTTCTTAATTTGCCATCTTCGAATGCTACGAGCGCAATCGTTTCTATTTTAGGAAATTTAAGCTTTGATAACTTTAAAACACTACAATCTTTAGCGATCTTATAATTATTTCCATTGATTTGGATAAACAGGTTTGTTTCTAAAAAATAACGATCTCGATTTGGTAAAATAATTAAGCGATCCTCAATATCACATCTCTGTTCGAAAACTTTTATGGGAATACTGTCATGTTTTACTGAAATAAGCTGAACCTTATTATCACCTATTCTTTTCCATTGCCCATATGCCCATGTGCTTCCGCTAACGACGGAAAAATTGCGGTACTTAAATGTATTATTTACAGTCAACTGTAACAATTCAGAATAACTTTTGTAGTTTCCTATAATAGAATGTTGTGAAGTCGCACATGAAATAAACATCAATAATCCTCCAAATAATATCCCATATTTTAATACTCTCATAAATACTCTCATATTTTTTAATACACGTATTGACCATTACTGTTTTTTATCCCTTTTATCCAAGGTGCTGTTATGCCCTTCAATTTTGTAGGCCGACCTCCGTGATCTGAGAAAGGAAGAGTTTCATATCCAGCCAATACAGCTTGATTTTGATAAGCCTGAATTTCACGAGCCGGGGTACTAAGGCCACCCAATGCTTGTCCATTTTGATTTACTCTAAGATCTCCTAATGCAATCTGAGCTCCGTGAGTAGCTTCATGAACACGATTATAGAATGTCCCATTATTTCGCATCGTCGTCACTCCATCGGTATTAGTTGAAGTGAGTCCATCTTCATCCTCTACTGTTTCAAATGTGAAGATATTAGGATTATCTTCACTTCCCATTTTATCAATACCTTCTGAAAGATAGGTTAGATTATCTTGCTGTATATCTATTTCTGCTAATTTTTGTTTTTCTTTTGCAATTCGTTCTTCTTTCTTTTCCTGACTTAGTTTAGTGTTATCATTGATCTTATTAATTCGGTTATTTATCCTTTTTTCCTGACTTATTAATGCATTAAGAGCCGCGTTAATCGCGTCTTTAATTTGTCGGGCTATTTCTGCATCTTGAATAGGGTCATCCCACCTTTTTCCATCAAGATCAATTCTATTAATAGGATTATTTCCGCAGTAAGCATAGGGAGACACTTGAAATGAATATTCCGATAAAGGATCTTGCTGTAAGAAAATGCCCGTTTCAGAATCGTAGAACCGTGCTTCGAAGTCGGCATAGTTTACGACTTGACCTCGAAGATGCTGCTGCTCTTTTCCGGAAAAGGTATACCTATTATCCGAAGTCGGCATACCCGATTGCGTCCACTCTTTGCCGAAGGGATAGTAATCCTTGCGGTCGAGGTCTTCGCGGCCTGTCGGCGTCACCTTCGCCACGACGCGCGTACTGCCCAGATGATCCGTCAGGAAATAGTGTACCTCCGAGTTCGCGCCGTTGTTCGTACCGACGATCCGACCGCCGCCGAACGAGGCGCTTTCGAATGTCCCGTCATTATATACCAAAGAACCTATGTACCGAGTCGGCTCGCTATCGTCGTATCCGCACACCTCGATCTTCGTACCGTCGGAAAGATAGGTGTAGTACAATCCCATATCCCCTTCGGTATAAATCACCGTAGGCAAGTTAAGTAAATTATAGTAAATATAAAAGCCCGTCAAGGCATCCCTATGGATATTGCCGTTGGCGTCGTATTCGTAGTCCGAGTTGCTTGTTTCGTCCTTAATTCGCTGATTACCAGAATATGAAAACCGATAACCCTTCATATCATCCGACGACAGACTCGACCTGTTCAGCGTAATAATATTGCTGTTTTTGTCATAGGTGATGCCATTTTCCACAAATTCGTTCGATGCACCGTACGAATCATCGAGATAGAGCTCCGTGTCGACAAGGCGTGCCAAATCGTCGTAAGTAAAGGCATAGAGGCGATTTTCACTGTCGTTATCGTTGTTGATAAGCCGATGTTTCCACCACCATGAAGAGATGTTTCCAGTGTAGGAGGCGCGATCGCTCAGATGTGATTCGGGATCGTGATAACGCAGCCGCATCTCAAACAGTTCGCTGGACTTCTCAGTGAGCCACCCCTGCATGTTGTAATCCATTGTCTCATGAATGGCATGTGCTCCCGTACCATAAGTCTTGCCGATAAGCTGTCCGAGATCGTCGTAGGTATAGGCGACCACGGCCTGCTCTCCGTCATTGAACTGCGCGGTCTCTTTGGTCATGCGGTTGCGCGAATCGTATTTGAAGGCGCGGTCGAGCACGTCGGTCGTTCCGCCGTGGGTATAGCTTTCGCGTTGCGCCAGCAGATTTCCGATCAGATCGTATCGGCTGGTCGTGCGGAGAATATTGCCCTCGAAGTCGCATTCCACACGCTGAATCTCACGCCCTTTATAGTCGTAGTAGTAGGCACGATGATATTCTCCGCCGATCGAGGAATCCGTAATCGCAGTCAACTTTTCATAGGTCGGAAGTCCCGTCGTCGAAGTATCGAGCAGTGTTTCGGGCTCGATACCCGTCAGATCGCAGGTCATGTCGGGAATCTCTTCAAAAGCCAAAGCCGCAGGCATCGTCGTCGGATATCGGTCATAGACATGCTGTGTCAAGATTTGCGATGCGGGCGAAGGATAAAGTTGCGGATAAGAATTCGTATCGAATGACATTTGCAATGTTTCGCGCGTAAGCGGCGTCAATCCGGAGTCCGTTGCGAGCCGCTGGGAGGTTATACGCCCCGCACCATCGTAATGGAAGGTGAGCCATTGATTCTTCTCACGCATCAATCCGTCCTGTATCATCATCGGCCGATCGCCCCGGTTGTAGACGATATACATCGGCTCGCGTCCCGGAAAACGTTTTTCATAGACCCGTCCCCACTCGTCGTAGAAATAGACGTAACAGTTCTGTCTGGCGAAATCGCTCTCCGGAGAAAAACTCGATCCGACGGAGAGTAGGTCACTGCCTTTGGGTGTCACAACCCACGTAAGACGTCCGCAGTCGTCATAGGCATAGTAGGTGATTATATTCTCGGTGACACTTCCGTTGCGCAGCTGCCGATTTTCATAGACCGTGCGGTCGTCTTTGTCCGTATACGTTATGATGACGGCACCGTCTTCGTTCGTAGAACGTGTGCCGGAGAGTTCATTGGCGGCATAATAACCGTCGGCTGTCAGCGAACGATCATCGGGATCGACACGCAGGCGAAGAGCCGTCGACACGGCATTACCCATATAAGAAGTCTGCACGGAACGGGTATCAGATTGGTATTCCGCACCGGGTTTATGTGTGCGTAATACCCGATTCAATGCCGAAGGTTCGTATGCGGTATGAACATATGCACAGGCAGAAGCCGTTCCCAGTTCATATTTCGCTCTGTAAAAATTCTCCTGATGCAATATCGCTTCATCATCGTACCGCCCGTTATCGTTATCACGAACATAAGGCAGATATCGAAATTCTTCACGATACAAGCCATCGTAGGCAAACGGTTGCACGATGTTCTGCTGTTCGTCGCCACTGGCGTAAATTTGTACGTTTTGCGATGCATATCCCAATCCGTCGTAATAGCTTACATCATAAGTGATTTGTTCCTCCTCGGCATCCCCGTGGTTGTCGTAGTTGAAGGTTCGTGTCAGAATCCAGTTCTGCTCGTCGTCAAGAGAGAGCATGCCGGAGTCGTAGCGGATGCCCTCCAATTCGGCAGAGTCGCTCAGACCGTCCTCGGAGTAGGTAGCAACAATGTGATAGTAACCCGATGTAGCAGGAGTCGAGAGACGTAACAGATCGCCGTTTCCTGTAAGACTTTGCAGGTAGCTGTTTTCCCTATAAAGCGTATACGTTACGAATGGTTGTGTATATTCAACTGTCGCAATAATTTGAGAAGTCTCTTTGTCGTATTCGTATGATACGGGAACCGTCCGAACCGATCCTCCGAAATCTTGAGATACAGTCGGTTTCCGCCCCGAAGTATTCATAAAACCCAAGGTGCTTTGTCTGAACTCATCCGTCAGATTGGGTGGGCAAGCGATTTCGATATACCCGAGTCCTAATTCTGCGTCATAGCCATATGATAGCTGCATCCGCGAGTTCCATGTCGCAACTTTTCCTGAATTATGTTCCGAAATAGCCCTATTGAGAAAAGCCATGTCTTCTGAACTTGTAATTTGAATCGTTACACCATTGTCCTTGACATATGAATTGAAGTACAGGCGTTGCGTATTGCCACTCGCCTGAAAATTCATAGCCGTCGCATCGAAAGAATAGCGATATGCAAAAGGATCGGAATAAACTACGCTGAACTCCGAACCTGCGAATTGAAATCCGAAATCCCCTTCGGGAAAAGCTGATATGTAATAGCAGTCACCTCCCGTACCGATAAACGTGTCGTAAATTTCCACGTCGTCTTCCGAATAGTATCGTAAAACGTCATAGGTTACTCCGTCTTTTGTATCATAGATTGGAATCTCGATTTCCTCTCCCGGTTCGATAACGAACCGACGGTCGGAAGGCAGATCGGCCCAAGGTTCTTGCTGCTGATTTCGACATTCCTGCGTTAGGACAAAGTATGGCCCATAGCTATACCCGAGATGTATGGAGCGCGAGAAATTTTCGTTGTTCTCGTCCAAATCGAACCATACTTCGAAAGTTCCGTCTGCCGGATTTTCGACAGAATTTACACGGATCCACGTAATACCGGCTGCTCGGAGCTGCGCATCGAGCGCATCCCAGATATCGCCTGTGCTGCCGAATTCTTCGCCGTTGTCGACTTGAAACATATAGCTGCGTGTATCCCACGACAGAGAAACCGTCCCTGTGTGAGGTGTACCCAGATCGGAGTGCCAAATAAATTGTGCAAATACGGATTGCAGACCGGTGAACAACAGCACCAGCAACAGATATATCTTTTTCATACTATGCGTCTGTTTATTGATTGTCGGTTACAATATGATAATCATAGGATTTCAATACCTTGCCTTTGTCATCGCGGATAACTTTCAATTTTCCGCTATCGTTGTATTCATAGTAGACCGAATGTCCCGAAGGATCGGTGATGCTCGTTATACCTACCAATGGTTTGTAAGTATAGGTCGTAACGATAAAATTTTCCTCCTCGTCATTTCGCAGCTGAGCCTCGACATCCGCAGGCAACGCTTCGGAATAGGTAGTTCCGATGCCATATCCGAGCAAGATATTGTAAGTCGAATTTTCAACCTTGGCGACGATATGTCGTCCATTGTATCCCCAAAAATAGCAAGTCGTCTTACCGTTTTTATCGACTACCTGACGAGGATTTCCGTGTGTATCGTAATGGCTGTATATACAATCGGGGCGATATTCAATATTCAGAGGAGCTACTCCCACTGCTCCTTTCCAAACTTTCAAAGGAGTGTAATGATCCTCTGCATTACTTTGCTGTTCATAATCAATTTTCATTGCAGAAATCACGTTTCCCTTATTGGTTTTAATAATCTCCGTAGGATAAGCCGGTACACGATCCAAATAAGAATACATTTCACGAATTTCATCTCCCTTGCTGTCTGTTTGTACAACAGCACTAGTTCTTCCTAAATCATTGACTAAATACTTTGTTTCATTGTTGTAGATTAACACGGAATCTTTATTGTATAATTCTGTGATCTTTTGATTTTGATATATGGCATTTGTTCGATATAAATGATTTACTGCCTGGCATAAATACGCTGTATATACATTAATAGGGTCTTCTGATTGATAGTAACCATATGAATAACTTTCATGTTTTACCGGGTGATCCAGATCTTCGGCATATTCTGTTTTTGACCGGAGTTTACCACCTGTAAATGTCGAAGTAACCCTCATATATTCATTTATTTCTGAGGAAGGAGCTAACTCCATTTCAAGCCTCCAGTTATCAAAAGAATACAATCGATTATTCGAGATGGCTTCATAGGCTTCTGTGGGGAGTCCTCCATCGGAAAGCACTCCATCCGCAGAATGAAAGTTATATTCGGTAATAGAAATTGGTTTAATATCATTCGTTAGTTTCCTTATCTCTTCTACCACCCGTAAATATTCGATGTATGAATTTTGTGAGAATCCGATATTATTCAATGACGAAACAATTTCTCGATCAATAATAACTCCCGAAGAATATTGTTTACCTTCTTTATCTACTAAATATACTCCTTGTGAAGCTGCTGTATATTTAAAATAATACCCCGGATATTGCAATATTTTTCCAGAACTTTTGTTTGAATCATCTTTTTGGCAATAACTGAATTTGCGATTCTGTGTTTGTTTTCCTTCTTTAGAGTAAGTATCGATTTGCTTGATACGCAATCCCCCAACATTCGTGTTTTTTCCTTGATGAAATGCTGTATTTTGTTCATAAATGAAATTTGAATATCCCCCAGTAGGATAATGAAGCGCCTTTAACATTCCCATTCGAGTATGTGTTTCACTGGAAGGACGCAAAGTACGGAGATCTTCCGCTATGTTTTGCAAATCAGCAGAAGGAGTCTTCTTTGCATAAGTATCATTATTATTGAAATATCCATATTGATCGACCTTAAAAGTATGATCATGTTCGTATTGGGCCGTCTCGTCATAATAATCCATTGCATATTGCCCCACATCCGATAGATTAACTTTCTTCAAGAAGTGAACTAATCGATTTCCTGTTGTCTTAACATATTCGCATGTGCAAGTCTTTACGGGACTTTCGTCTGTATTATTATAAACCTGTACTGAAGCTAAAAGAGAATTAAAATTGTATGTAAAAACAATATTGGCTCTATTCTCTATGATGATACTATCCAACAGATGTTCATGAACAGAATTGGAAACCGTAAATTTGGAAGAAGGCATATTTTGGGGATCCTGAATTTGATGTTCGGGAGGCAACTCGTTTCCCGAAATATTGGATAATACGATTTTGTCTATATTTATTACCGGTGTTATAGTTGTATAATCAGCTTGTTGTTTATTATATACAAAGCGTACTGTTTCTCCATTGGGAGCTTCGATGCGAGTTAGTTTCCAGGTAAAATTGAATCCAGTATCGAGAGAACTGGAAATGTCACTTTGAGTCTGACAGGTAATCGGGTATTCGAAGTAATATTTGGTTTTATTTCCTGTAATAATAACAAACTTACTTAAAGAAGGCTGTGAATTATCCATATCAAATTTTATTTCGAATTCTCCAGCTGGTGTGTTCGTATTGAAAACTTTTATTTGTCTATTAGGTTGAAGAATAAACGATCCAGAATAATCCATGAATTTAAAATGGAATATATCTGGCTCGGTTTCAATGCCTTGACGATCGTTATTATGGTTTACCCAATAAGGCATATACTCTTGTCCTGCGGCACCTGTATAGACAAAATTTAAAGAGTCTTGGGGAACCGAATTAAAATAGTTCTGAGCATATCCATCGATACGAACAGATCTGGCATAAACCCAAGAGCCGGGAACTCCATCCGGATATACTATTTGATCCCATTTGAGAGTTTCATTTTCGTTTGCTCCCCAACGCCAATCGAATGTTTCTTTTATCGCATCATCTCGAATACCACGCACTTCACGTGTAATTGCACCTCCTACATTGAGATACCAACCCATACCGACCACTCCTATACTTGCTCCTGGTTGAAAACCATTCGAAGCGTAATCAATGGAAATAGGAATTTTAAAAGCCGGATCATCATAAGTATAAATAGGAATATTTAACCCCAGTCTACCACTATAATAATCAATATTAGCATCACCGTATTTAATCATACTCCATACATCAGGAGATTGCGGCTTGAAATAACCGTCACTGAGTACGGCGTGCATGGCAGTCGAGTTTGTATTGCTATAATCTTGTGCATAGCTGGATTGTAAAAATAAAACTCCGAACAAAAGCCACCCAATACAAGTTCGAAATAAAAGAGAAGATCTTTTCATAATAAGGTTAGTGTTTGATAGTTTATGAAAATATGATCGTGGCGGTCTGAACCGCTCGGAATGCCGAGCATATGCCGATGTAACAAAATTAAAATACATATTTCGACTCCGTTTGTTCAAACGGCATAATGTATATATTACACGTTGCTTGTTAAATTTCTGATTATCAATAGAAATCAAAAATATAATCTTATCAACGGAATTTCATTCCAGAAGTAAAATCGCAATCTATTGATAATAAGTACAATAGGAGCTAAACAATAAGTAAAGCGTATAAGTGCTTAATGTATAATACAATAAATAAAAATCGATCGAAATAGCTCTTCGATCGATTTTCATAAGAATAATGAGATGTCACAATAGCGACTTATGCAAATGATTGTATAAGGCAGGAAAAAATAAAAATTCCAGCTAATAATTTGCCGGATTGTACAATAATTTCTATCTTTGAAATAGACGATAATTATTATCGGGTTTTCTCTGTCTGCTCACAACTCAAAGACCAATTTCATTATAGCGGTAGACAGCGAGAGAATCGTGTTATGCACGGCTCTTCGCTTGCTGCTATATGGTTTGGTCACCGGAGTTGGGGCAAACAAAGAGTCCGTGCATACTTTTTCGAGACGACAAATTGTATGCACTATGATTTTCATATTGTGTGCCATAATTATGTTGCAGGCAGGTATTCTTTACCGTTTATGGCAGCAACGACGGCAAGCCGAACTCTTGGCACGAAACAGATTGCGTTATATCGAGGAGTGGCTGGATTTGTTGTACTTATATAACAATGATCCTGTTTCATTTCATACACGTTGCAAGGAGCTTGCATCTGTTAAGCGGCTTTCGAATTATCATATCGTAAATGATTCGTTACGTTTGTCCGACTGTCGAAGACATCGCCGGAGCAACTTGACACCGGCAGAAAAGGAATTTCTATGTCTGATGGAAGCGGGATTCTCGAATCGGGCATTATGTGTTATTTTCCGGGTCGGAAAGGTCGGGTCGATCTACGTGAAACATCACCGGATAAAAGCAAAGATCGTAAATGTGACTAAATCTGTCGGCGGAGACTGAGGTATATGTCAGATTTTATCATTTTCGAATAAGACATATCGGGGTTATCCGGTGTCAACAACCGATAAATCTTCATGCATCATATTCTATTTTACTTTACTGATCCTTCGTCGCGTTTTTTCGGTTTGTTATAGGAATCGATCCTCAGAATTATAACGTGTATGGCACCTATGCTGGCAATCGGTTTTAAGAATTTCTTTGCCGTAACGCATCAATAATCCCATACTTTCATTATGTCTTGGACCTCTATGTCGAAGTCCTTTTTCATGGCAGCTATTCCTCGAACAGTCATCAGGTTTTCCCGAATTATGTACAGGGCAGAACAAGGTAAAAACAAGTGAAAGGCGTATGTATAGATTATTTTTCATCAACATATTAATATTCAGGTGTTTATGCATTAAAATGTAAGGTATATTCTTCGAAAAATCAATCAAAAGCCACCTTATCTTTGTTTGCAAACGAACACCGTCTATGCAAACATTGTCTTTTTATCCGTGTCGTCGTCTCCGCGGCTTTTCGCTGCCCGAACTGTTGGTCGTGCTGGTCATCATCGGTATTCTGGTGCTGATCGCGCTGCCGAATCTGATGCCGTTGATCTCGCGAGCCAAGGCCACCGAAGCTCAGCAGCAGCTTACCTACCTGCATACGTTGCAGCGGTCGAATTTCTACACGTATTCGCGCTATTCGTCATCGTTGGACGAGCTGGGCTTCGAGCAGTCACGGCTGGTGACCGACGGCGGTCAGGCCAACTACCTCGTCGAGATCGTCGAGGCGACGGAGCACGGATTCCGCGCCACGGCGACTGCCGTCGTGGATTTCGACGGCGACGGAGTTTATAATGTCTGGGAGATCGACCAGGATAAAAATCTGCGCGAGACGGTCAAGGATTGACCGGCCGCCGCGGGGCAAGGTATCTGCCTGCACCCGCTTTCATACGCAGCTATCCCGTATTGCCGATCTCGAAAAACCGAATCCCGAATACCCTCTAACAGCCCTCCGATGTTCCCTGCTCCCTATCCCTACCTTTTGCTGCTCGTGCCTGCCGCTGTACTGGCCCGCGACGATTTCCGCACGCGACGGGTGGACGCGTCGTGGCTGGCGGTGCTGGGGACGGTCTCTGTCGGGGTGAGCTGGCACACGCTCGGTTGGCGGACGATGTTGCTGCAAACGGCAGGCAATGCCGCGCTGCTCCTTTTATCGGGAACGGCTCTCTTCGGCTACCTCCGCCTGCGGCGGCTGTCTGTGCGGCACGCATTCGGTGCCGGCGACGTTCTCTTCCTGCTTGCCGTCGCACCCCTGTTCGCACCGACGGAGTTTCTGCGGTTTCTGATCGCCGCCTGCGTCGTCGCCCTCCTCTGGTGGGTCTGCTGCGGCCGTCGTCGTCGCACGATCCCCTTCGTCGGCGCAGCCGGCATTGTGCTCATCGGCTGGGCCGCCCTTCAATTCCTCCGCTTATGGCTGTAACCCCGACACATATCCCCACGGAGATCCTCCGCCTGCTCACGGCGCAGGAGGCCGCCGAGTACCGCCTCGTGCCGTTCGCACGCGAGGCGGGCAGGATACGCTGCTACGGCGAGACGGGACATGACTACACGGCCGCTGCCGAGGAGTTGGAGGTACTCTACGGCTGGCAGGTCGAAGTCGTGCCGATCGCCGCCGATGACCTGCAACGGCTTTTGCTGCAACATTACCGCCCCGGAGCACAGACGGCAAGCGCCGCCGCGGGCCGCACGGCCGAGATCGGACAGGGGCGGCAGTTCCTCTTCGCGCTGGTGGGCGAGGCGCTGCGCGACAACGCCAGCGACATCCATCTCGAACCCTACGAACAGCGCTGCCGCATCCGTATGCGCATCGACGGCAAGCTCGCCGAGCGTTACGTCGTCGAGCGGGCACAGTACATGCCGCTTGTAAACCAGATCAAGATCCTCGCCTCGCTCGACATCTCCGAAAAACGGCTGCCGCAGGACGGGCGCATCGGCTACGACCGCGACGGCGAGAAGTTCGACGTGCGCGTCTCGACGCTGCCGACGATCTACGGCGAGAAGATCGTGCTGCGCCTGCTGACCCGCCGCGTCGAGCTGCTGGAACTGCGCAACCTCGGCTTCTCCGCAAGGCAGTACGAGGACTACTGCCGCGCCATCGCGCGGCCCTTCGGCATGGTGCTGATCTGCGGCCCTACGGGCTCGGGCAAGAGCACGACGCTCTACGCCACGCTGCGGCGGCTGAACGCCCTGACGGACAACATCCTCACGATCGAGGATCCGATCGAGTACACGCTCGAAGGGGTCAATCAAGTGCAGCTCAAGGAGGAGATCGGCCTTACGTTCACCGCCGCACTGCGTACTTTCCTGCGGCAGGACCCCGACATCATCATGCTGGGTGAGATCCGCGACGGGGCGACGGCCGAGATGGCCGTGCGGTCGTCGCTGACGGGACACCTGCTCTTCTCGACGATCCACACCAACACGGCCTGGGGCGCCGTAGCCCGTCTGTCGGATATGGGCGTACACCCGTACCTGGTGGCCGATACGTTGGTAATGACCGTCGCGCAGCGTCTCGCGCGCCTGCTCTGTCCCCACTGCAAACGCCACGCGGAGGCGACCGATGAAGTGCGGCGCCTGCTGCCCGACGTCGCGATCGACCGCTATTGCGAACCCGTGGGTTGCGAACGCTGTTTCTACACGGGCTATGCAGGCCGGCGGGCGGTCTACGAGGTGATCCCGATGGACGACGAGCTGGCGGCTGCCGTACGCTCCGGCCGCACCGACGTCGCACCGCTGCTGGCCGAACGCGGCATACCGTCGCTGCGCGATGCCGTCGTCGACCTCTTCCGACGCGGCGAGACCTCTCTCGACGAAGTGATACCCCTGTTGAACTACTGATCCAAGCCTATGAAACGACGATACACGCTTGCGTTTTTACTTCTTTGCATCCTGCCTGTGCTCTGTCCGGCACAGCGGGCCGAAATACCCGCTGGTGTGAACCCGTCTTCGGATTCGCTCCATCGGACGGTTGCACCGAATCCGCCGTCCGACCCCGACTCTTTGCGTCTGTCGCGTATCGACTCGGAATTGGCGGCACTCGTCGGGCGGGACTCGACGTTCCGGCGGGAGGTTGACGTCACGTCGGGCCGGTTGTCGCTGTCGGAGCTGCTGCGCAATATCGCGCGCGCCAGCGGCGTGAACGTGTCGGTGCGCAGCGTGGAGAACATCCCCGTGTCGTGCAACTTCCGCAGGGCCCGTGTGGACGATCTGATACGCTTTCTCTGCCGCGAGTATCGGTTGGACGTGGCCGCGTCGGGCAACATCCTCTCGATCTTTCCGGCGGCAGCGCCGACGGTTCCGGCGCCCGATCCCGACGTCGCCTACGCGGCCGCCGACACGACGCTCACGTACGACCTGCGCGGCGAACGTCTGATCGACGTGGCGAAGAAGATCGCACGGCTCTCTGCGCGCAACGTCATCGTCCCCGAACCTTTGTACGACTGCAAGGTCTCGGGCTACGTGCGTCGTATGCCTTTCGACGACGCGCTGCGGACGCTCGCCGCGGTCAACGGTCTGCTTGCCGAACGGGATGCGCAGGACGTGTGGACGCTGTGGCGCGAGGAGCCGGCCGCGCAGGGCGGCAAGGCGTCCGCAGGCCCCGCCTATATGCGGCGGCGGCAGTTCACGCCCAACGAACTGCGTGTGGACTCGCTGGGGCGCATCACGGCCCGCATCGCGCGGGGCAACGTGCAGGACGTGATTCTCGACCTGTGCGACGAGTTGGAGCTGAACTACTACTTCCAGTCGCCGGTGAACCTCACGGCGGGCGTCTGGGTGGACGGGACGGATTTCGAGACGCTGCTCTCGGTGCTGCTCAAAGGTTCGCCGTACAGCTATTACACCGAACGGGGCATCTGGATCTTCGGAGCGGCCGCGTCGGACGGTCTCTCGTCGGCGACGGTCCTTCCGCTCGTCTACCGCTCCGTGTCGAAGGTCGAGGAGATCATCCCCGAGGCGCTGAAACAGAACGTCGCGGTGAAGACCTTCCCCGATCTGAACGCCCTGATCCTGTCAGGCGACCGGCGCGACGTGGCGCGTGTGGAGACCTTCCTGCGCTCGGTGGACAAACCCGTTCCGATGGTGACGATGGAGATCCTGATCGCCGACGTCACGAAGAGCAGGATCCACGAGATCGGTCTGGGGGCCGGCGTGGGCGACAAAGCGGTGAAGACCTCCGGAACGCTTTCGCCGGGCGTGGAGATGACTTTCGGAGCGAATGCGGTGAACGATCTGCTCGGACGCATCCGGGGCACGGTGAATCTGGGGCGCGTGACGCCGAACTTCTACCTGAGCCTGCAAGCCTTGGAGGAGGACGGGGTGGTGCGTCTGCTCTCCACGCCGAAGCTCTCGACCCTGAACGGCCACGAGGCGACACTCACCAGCGGCGAGACGCAGTACTACAAGGAGGTGCAGAACAACTACTACGGCACGCAGAACCCCATCTCGTCGGAGTCCTACCAGTGGAAGTCGGTCGATGCGAACCTCTCGATCAAGGTCACGCCCTACATGTCGGAAGATCGGCAGATCACCCTCGAAATCGAGTTCGAGCAGACGGAGTTCACCGACCGAAACGTCGAGGACGCTCCGCCGGGGACGGCCACGCGGAGCTTCAAGTCGATCGTCAAGGTGCAGAACGAGGAGATGGTACTCCTGGGCGGCCTGGACCGCAACACGATGGAGAACTCCTCGCGCGGTGTGCCGTTCCTGGCGCGCGTGCCCGTCATCAAGTGGTTCTTCGGCAAGGAGAAGCGCAACAAGGTCGAACGTACGCTCAATATCTTCATCAAACCCACGGTCGTAGAATGAGATTAAAATCAATACGATCCCATGATCCGCATTGCACCGGAGACGGACGCAAATCGAACGACGGTTCGAACGCCCGGAGCGGGTGTGCGAAACAGCGCAGTCTTTCGTGCCCGCTCAGTAAGAACCGTCGTTCGATTCCGGCGGAGGTGCCTTGCGGACACTTTTGGCTCCACCTTTTCGTGTGAAAAGGTGGAAAGGATGTCGCCGTACTCGATCTTTTCGTCCTTTTTACCGGAACAAAAGGGACATAAAAGAATAAATAAAAAATGAATCTTTTCCCTTATATCCTCGGCCCCGTCTGGGTGTTGGACGTCACGCTGACATCCGACGGCCATACGATCGCGGCATGGTGCTGCAAGATGGGCGGCGAACCGCAGCAGACGGTGTACGACGCGGCGGCGGTGGCCAAAGGGGTCGCCGTGGTCACGGTCTCGGGCCACGGCACGATCGTAAAGCCCGCCGACTCGCAGCTCGCCGCGCGGGTGCGCGACGACAGGGCGACCTTCCTGTGGAGTGAACACGACGGCCGGATCGCCTTCGTGCGGCGCGAGCGGCTGCAAGGAATGCTGACCGAGTTGTCGGAGGCCGGCATCCATCCGCAGCGGATCGAGGTCTCCGCGCCGCCCGATACTGCGGCCGGGGAGCTTCTCGCAGGACTCGGCTGGCGGCAGCTGCTCCGCCCGACGGCCGAGGGTTCGTCGCTGGCGCAGGCCGTCGTGCGGCGGGCGGCACTGCCGGTGCTGGGACTTTTTCTTTGCCTGCTGGCAGCCAATGCCGCCGTCGCCCCGTCGCTGAACACCCGCCGCCAGACTTTGCAAAAGGAGCTCTCGGCGCGCGAACGCACGGCTTCGACCGCAGCCGATGCTACCGACCGGCAGCGGGCCTTGCTGGCAGAGTTCTCCGCACGTCCCGCAGTATCCCGCGCCGTCGTGTGCGACCGCATTGCGGAGGCCGTGCCGGCGCAGGTCGTACTGACGCGGCTTGCTGTCGAACCGCTCACGAAGCGTTTCGAGGCGGGGAAGCCCTTGCAGCGGCAGGAGCGGACGGCTGTCGTCGCGGGCACGGCTCCGGCGGCGGGCGACGTCTCGACCTTCGTCGAGCGCCTCGCGGGGGCGGCGTGCTGCCGCACGGTACGACTGACGAACGTCGAACGGGAACGCGATGCCGAACGGCTCGTGTTCCGCATCGAGATCGGACTATGAACCTACCGTACAGATACCGGGGTCTCAGCCTCGTGGGGCTGCTGGCCCTCCTCCTGCCGTGGGCGGCGTGGCATTTCGCCCTGAGCGATACCTTCGGCGCGTGGCGGGAGTGCGGCCGGCTGGAACGGCGGCTGGATGCGCTCGCCCCGACGACACCGGCGACCGGAGCGACCGTGCCGGCTGCCGTCGAAGCCCCCGAACTGATCCTCTCGGGCGGGCTGCTCGACTCGGTGCGGCGCTTCGCTCCCGCCGGCGTACGCGCGACGGGCTATGTGCCGGTGACGACGCTGCGGCAGGACGGGATCGAAATTCATACGGCGCAGCTGACGCTCACTGGGCCGTTCACCGAGTTGCTGCGCACGGTCGAGACGCTCGAACGGCGTCTGCCCGCCTGCCGCCTGCGGTCGGCCGGGTGGCAGACCGCGACACGGCCCCGTACCCGCCGCACGCAGCTCACACTGACGCTCTACATACAACAACTGACCTTAATAACCGAATCGAAATGAGAAGATACCTGATCTATTTCCCGCTTCTATTCCTGACCGTCTCCTGCGAAATCATCGAGGAGGATATCTCCGGCCGTGCGGTGACGACGATCGCCCCGGCGGACGACGCGGAGGTTCCTGCGGGCGAGACGCTCTTCCGCTGGCGGGCCGTCGACCGTGCGACGGGTTACGAATTGTGCGTCGCTACCGAGGGGCGGATCGTCGCCGACACGCTCCTTGCGGCCGATACGCTGGGCCTTGCACGCAGCTACGGCTGCCGGTTACGGCTCGAAGCGGGCCGTTACGAATGGACGGTCGCGGCCTTCAACTCCGGTTACGAGACCTCCTCTCCGGCGTTGCGGCTCACGGTCGCCGAGGAACCCGTACCCGAGGAGCCGGAGAAGTCGGACAATCCCGAATCCGCCGAACCGTGAAATCGCGCTGGACGACCTGTCTGCTGCTCGCAGCCGTCGTGGCGGTCTGGGGCGTCGTGGCGTGGCGGATCCTCGCGCCGGCACGACCCGCCGCGCCGGATGTCCGACCCGCGACCGACACTCCGGCGGTACCGCAGATCGTCGCCGAGACCTTGCGGCTGGACTATCCCGACCCCTTCCTGAAAGGCGTGGCCGCTCCGACACCTGCCGCACGGTCCGTCGTGCGCCGCCTGCCGCCTGCCGGAAAAGCCGAACCGAAACGCCGCGAGCGGGTGCAGCTCTCGCACCTGGCGACGGTGACGGCCGGCGGGCAGGCGCTCCACATCCTGACGATCGGCGGCAGACAGTACGAACTGAGCCTGCGCGACACGGCTGCGGGATTCCGCCTGACGGGCGCCGACCGCGACTCGCTCTATCTCGAACGCGAAGGGACGGTCTACGGCGTAAAACGCTGCGACGAATAGATGAAACTGCATACGACATACCTCGAAGGGGCCGTGCTGCCGACGGTCGTAGTCGCGGCGCTGGTGATGCTCACGGCGACGCTGGGGCTGCTGGCGCTGTGGGAGCAGGAGACGCTGCTCTTCACGCGCACGCAGCGGCTGCGGCAGGCGCGCGCCGACGTCGAATCGGCCGCCTTGCTCTACCGCCTGCATCCCGACGAACGGGCTCTGACCGCTGCCGGAGGTTATCTGCTCTACGACTCCCTGCCGCAGTCGCGCATCTTCGTGCGCCGCGAGCCGTGGGGCCTCTACGAACTGCTGCACATCACGACGGCCGACTCGCTCGTCGCGAGCAGCCGCATCGTCGGTGCCGAACCCGATCCCGCACGGACGCTCTTCTACGCCGACGACCGCACGGCCGTCACCCTCGCAGGCGACACGCGTCTGCACGGGACGCTCCGCCTGCCGCAGAACGGCCTGACCTACGGCCGTGTGGGAGCGGAGTTTTACCGGGGAGAGGAGGTTCCCCGCACGGCGATCCGCAGCTCGGCAGCGATGCTTCCCGCACCTTCGGCTGCCGTCGCGGCACGGATCGGCGCACTCTTCGCTTTCGCGCAGCAGCTGCCGGCCGCCGGCGATCTGCCCGACAGCCTCGGCATATCGTTCCGCGATCCGACCGTCGCCCTGCGCCTCGGCACGGCCGAGATCGGCGGCTGCACGCTGCGCGGGCGGATCGTGCTCGCAGCCGACGAGCTGCGCATCGACTCCGCCTGCCGGCTGGAAAACGTATTGGTCTGCGCACGCAAGGTCACGGTCGGCAGCGGAGCCCGCATCGCGGCGCAGCTCTTCGCCCGCGACACGGTCGTCGTAGAGCCGTGCGCCGTGCTGGAATATCCGTCGGGCATCTGCGCCGGCCGGTACGCCGAACTGGGCGACCGTGCGACGGCGGACGGCTACGTCATCGTCCGCGACACCGTGCGGCACAAGAAGATGGCCGCCTCCTACCGCCAGTCGCGCACGGCACGCGTGCGGGGGCTTCTTCATGCGGATGGCGCGGCGCAGGTGCAGGGGATCGTCGCGGGGTGTGC
Source organism: Alistipes communis (assembly GCF_006542665.1). Lineage (NCBI taxonomy): Bacteria > Pseudomonadati > Bacteroidota > Bacteroidia > Bacteroidales > Rikenellaceae > Alistipes > Alistipes communis. The sequence continues at coordinate 2,717,632 of NZ_AP019735.1, read as the reverse complement.
GGAGCTCAGACAGGTCGTCTACTTCTCGCCGCAGGGATACTACAAGGATATGCTCTACGACCTTACGCTGCTCGAAAATCCCGCCACGGCGCAACCGCTGTGGTACGGCGGCGCCGAGGCCGTGCGCAGAAAGGAGGCCGTATGCGTCGAGTAAAACGGGCCTCGGGCGGAAGGCTGCGCGCAGCCTCGCTCGTCGAAGCCGTCGTAGCGGCGGTGGTGCTGCTGATCGCTTTCACAGCGGCAATGGAGCTGCTGCCCCGTCTGACGCTGCGCGGGGACGATGCGCTCGCAGTTGCCGAAGCCGAATACCGGGCCATGTGCGCCTTCGACAAATACGGATCAGGCGTATGGCCCGCGGGCACGTACGCCGAGCGGTACGGCGGAGGCGAAGCGACGGTGCGCGTGGAGCCGTATCGGCAATACCGTGACGTGCAACTCATAACGATCGAAGTCCGCATCGACGGCAGCCGCAAACGGATCGTACACAGACAGCTGGTGGAATGCGCCGAGTGAAACATACGCTGCGCGGCTCGACGCTGGCCGAAACGCTGGTCGTGATGCTCGTGACGGGAATCGTCTTCCTGGCCGCCATGGAGGCCCTGACGCTCGTCTCGCGGCTCGTGGCCCGACGCGCGGCCGTGCTCGTCGAGGCGGGACGGCAGCGCGACGGAATCTTCCGCCTCGGGCAGCTGCTCACAACGGCCGACAGCATCCGCAGCGCAGAGGGCGGAGCCGACGCCGGCGAGTGTATGCACCTCTATCGTGCAGGAGGCGAGACGACACTGACGACGCGCGACTCCGCGGCAGTATTCGTCGCGGGGGAGTTCCGCGATACGCTCCTGCGTCGTGTCGGGCACATGCAGCTCCTACGCTGCGATGCGGCGGCCGATACCCTCGAAGTCGACGTCGGGGGCCATATGCTGAAACTCCCCGTGCTGCGGCCCGCACGGGAAAGCTACGGACGAAGAATCGCTGAAATCGAAAAGGATCATGGATACGAAGAGCCATAAACTGACGGACGCCCGACGCGAGATGTTCTACGCCGAGCTGCATGCACTGTTGACGGCCGGTCTCGATTTCTCGGCGGCCTTCCGACTGCTCATCGAGGGCGAGGGCGACCGCCGGACGAAGGCGCTGCTCGAAGAGCTCTACGCCGCCGTCGTGCGCGGAGAGACGCTCGCCGAGGCCATGCGCCGAAGCGGGGCATTCCGCCCCTTGGAGTGCGGCGTGGTGCGCATCGGCGACGAGACGGGACGTCTGGCACGGACACTCGACTTCCTGCGCGACTACTACCGCAAGCGGGCCGCGCAGCGGCGCATGGTCGCCTCGGCCGTGAGCTATCCCGTCGTCATCCTCGCCGTGGCGGCGGCTGTCGTGGCATTCATGCTCTCGGTCGTCGTACCCATGTTCGAGGAGGTATATGCGCGTATGGGAGGAGAGCTGCCCGCGCTCACGAGGGGGATCATCGCACTCTCGAAAGTGTTTCCCGCCTATGCCGCCGTCGCGGTCAGCGCGGGAGGGGGACTTTATCTGCTCTACCGCGCCAACCGACAGCGCGAGGAGGTGCAGCGCTGGCGCGCGGCGATCCTGCTCCGCCTGCCCGTCGCGGGTGAGATCATCCGCAAGAACATGCAGGCGCAGTGCTGCAAACTTCTCGACCTGCTATGCGCCGCGGGCGTGCCCCTGCTCGCCGGCGTCGGAATGCTCCGCGAGGTCATCGGATTCCACCCCTACCGCAAGTCGTTCGACGAGATCGCGCGACGGCTCGAACGGGGCGATGCCTTCGCCGAAACACTGGCCCGATTCCCCGATCTCTACGACCGAAAACTCACGGCGCTCGTCCGCGTCGGAGAGCAGACGAACCGTCTGCCCGAAATGCTCCGCAGGCAGGGTGAAACCCTCACCGAAGAACTCGAATACGCAATCCGCCGCATGGGCGCGATGCTCGAACCCGCACTCATCCTGCTCGTCGGAATTCTCGTCGCCGTGATCCTAATCGCCATGTATATGCCCATGTTCTCCCTCGGCGGGATCATGGGGTAGTAGACACGAATACCAATCCTCTTTATTAACCTGAATCCAATTGCTTATGAAATGAACATTGTAGAGATGATACTCGGCCCCGAGTACATACCGCGATGACAAACCGGAAATCCTCCGCATGCCTAAAACTACCAAACCCAAACATTACGAACCATGAAACGAATTCTCAACTTCTTCATCCTGCTCCATGTTTTCTGGACATCTGCGAGCTATGGACAATCATCCGAAGATGATAATGATCAGTATGTCGTGCGAAACGCCAGCCCTATCGTACCGGCATCCCCCAATGCCTCGTCATTGGGAATTTATGGAAACATTCCGGTCGGTCATTACACCGGAATTCCGGAAATAAAGATTCCCCTCTATGAAATCGAGACACGCGATTTTACCCTGCCGATCACGCTTTCGTATCATGCGTCGGGGATTAAGGTCGCCCAGGAAGCGAGTTCCGCAGGCTTGGGATGGGCCTTGATTGCCGGAGGATGTATTGCCCGGGAGATAAGGCATATGGATGATTTCGGATCCGGCGGCTATTATTCCGGTCCCTCTCTCCCGGAATGCACCGAATCCAACGATGCCTCAAACCCGGAAGATATAAGGTATCCCAATTACTTAAACAAGACGTTCGATTCGGAACCGGACATTTTCACCTACAACTTCAACAATATGTCCGGCCGATTTTTCTTCGAGCAGAATAAGGACCGCGAGACGGGTCCGGAATATCGCGCCGAGGCGATTATCGCCAATAAAAACACGTGGTTGAAAATCGTTTGTCATAGATATTATGAGGGCGGATATTTTATCCGATTCGAGGTTTTCGACGCATACGGCAATACCTATCTGTTCAAATCCCGGGAGCATACGAGACCTTATATTCGTAATTTAACAGAATTTCCGGGAGAAGAACACATGAATCGATACGATCAACAGGACTTTGATCCGGTAGAAGGCAATGACGGAAATGCAACAACCGCATGGTATCTGGATGAAATCATTACGACGAAGAAAGATACGATCAGATTCGAGTATGAAACGGAGAAACTATTCAGTTCGGTCGGAGTGAACGAGACGGTCGGCCAAATAATGGCAGTACACAGCGGTCCGAGGCCATTCTTTTCGACACCCCCGCCTTCGTTCAAGCATTATAATTTAACCTATTTGGAGCGCGATCAACTGCTGCTGAAAAAAATCACTTTCAACCGTGGAGAGATAGATATATCGTATACGGATCGAGTGGATATTGCCGCTGCGGACTGGGAACCCAAAGCAAAAAAAATAGATCGGCTGACAGTGAAGAATATCTCCGGCGACAGAGTTCTCGATGTGAGGTTCGGGCATTCGTATTTGGGGACCGTCGTCGGCAATCCGGAACATGCGGACCATCGGGAACGAGAGCAAACGGCCCTGAATTGCCGGCTGCTGCTTGACAAGATATCCATATTCCGGAACAATGGAGAGTTGGATCGGAATTATGTGTTTTCATACAACAGGAACCCCCTGCCGCCAAAGAATTCAAGCAGTACCGATCATTGGGGATATTACAACGTAAATTCCAAGTCGACTTCCGACCAGACCTTTCATTATGCACCGTCATACTACAGAACTTATAGAAATTCCGAAGGACAAATCCAAACCGGAATATGGAAAGGCATCAACAAGAACTCGTGCTCGGACCGAAGTCAATACGGCGTCCTGACTTCGATAAAATTTCCGACCGGTGCAGAAACGCATTTTGAGTATGAGTTGAATGATTTTAGTAACGGCTTCAAGGATTCGGCCGACTCGTTGATCCGATCCGGAGGCGGACTGCGCATTAAAACGATATGCGATCTGTCGGATAAAGGCGATACGATATCGGTAAGAACATTTGCATATACGGATGAAACCGGGAAATCTTCCGGTACTTTGATGTCGGTACCGGAATATCACTACAAGGTTACGGCAGGCGATGCGTCGGATGCGAGTGCGGTCTGGGGGTCATATATATACGGAACTTCGCATTCCTATCGGCCGATCACCGGATCGGCTGCCGGAATGCATGTCGGATACTCCGTTGTCACCGAAAGAAATATCACGAACGGAGTAGATAATGGATATGTAACCTATCGGTTTGAAAACCATGCAGACGGCAACAACGGTTTGGAGGATCTGATCATACCTGATTTTCCGACGATTCCGGCATTGGACAACGGTTTGCCGAAAGAGATCAAATATTATGACAATCAGAATAATCTGGTCAAAGCAATCGTATTCTCTCACCATCAAGTAGAGCAAACCAGTATCAAAGGTGTGATGTGTCACTCGCTTTGCAGGTCGAATAGCCCTCTGAACATCAAATTCTACGACCTGTATTCCGAGAGATGGGAAATGTATGAAAAGACTGAATACCAATATTTTCCGGATAAGGTAGCCATCAAGACGGAATATGATTACAATGACGGGAATTGGCTGCCTAAGGAGGTGTCGCGGAGTGTGATAAGCGGAAACAGCGAGGGTCATTATCTCACCCGCTTCACCTATCCGACGGATCTCGGCGGACAGATGAAGTATCTGGTCGATGCGAACATGATCGGAGTTCCAGTCGAAGTTACCGAATATAAAAACGGCAATATCGTATCTGGCTCTAAAACAGAATTTACTCAAGTAAATTACTCCTATCAGCCTCGAGTTTATTACAAACTCAATACGAGTTCCGGAGATTATTACACGCAAATCACCATGAATTACAATCATCCGTATGGGAACGTATACCAATTGATGAGAAGCGATGGCGTGCAGACAACGTATCTGTGGTCTTATAACAGGCAATATCCGGTTTTGGAGATTAAGAATGCGAGCTATCAACAGGTTTATGACGCATTGGGTAGATCGGCAGTTAATGCTATCGAGAATTACGACGGGAAAAGTTCCGACGTGCCGGATTTTCAAGCCTATGGCGCCCTTCTTCGCAGTCGCTTGCCGAATTCCCGAGTTTCGGTATACACCTATAAGCCGTTGGTCGGATGCACCAGTATAACAGACCCTTCAGGCCGAACGACGTATTATAAGTATGATTCGGCCAACAGGCTATCCGAAATCCGGGATGATCAAGATACAGGGAATCTTTTGCAAAAATTTGAATATCATCTGAAAAATAATTAGGGGGATCGGTTATGAAGAGAATAATAGTTTTGTTCACGATCTGTTCGTGCATCTGTGGAATGTCGTTCGCACAAACGGCGGCGCTCAATGGCGGTAGGATCGAGCCGCGTCAGCTCACCGTCCAAGATACGACCTCGGTTATTCTGTATAGCACCGAGGCTGCATCGGGAGGCTCTGCTCCAATCGTATACTCATGGGAATCGAGTGCAGATGCTCTTACGTGGTTTTCTGTTCCCGACGCAACCTCGGAATCCTGTGAGTCGCGGCCTGTGTCCGGAGGCATTTATTATCGTCGAAAAGCCACTTCCGGGGATCGGATCGCATACTCGAATACGGTGGCACTCTCCGCAAACAACGCAATCGGAGTAACGAATGACACCAATTACATCGTAACCTATACCTACACGGCAAAAAACAATGCGTCCCATGTCGCGGATGTCGATTACTATAACGATACGGGGCATCCGGATCAGAACATACAGGTTGGCGCTGCGCCGGACGGGCGAAGTATCGTCACCCCCTTTTACTACGATGCCAAGATGCGTGAAAGCCGTAAATACCTGCCGTATGCTGCGAGCAGCTCTTCGGGGCTTTATCGTTCGGACGCCTTTTCGGAACAGGCCCAATATTACAACAGTCTCTATGGAGAGGGTGCTCATTCCTATATGGAGCATCTGTATGATAACTCACCGCTGAATCGGAAGGTGGGTTCTTACAATGCCGGAACGGTTTTCCGTACAGAAGACAGGAAACAAACGGTCACTTATGATACAAACGCAGAAAACGAGGTGGCGTATTTCACCGTCACGGCGCAAGGGCTGTCGTTTTCGGGCTTTCATCCTCCTCATACGCTGTTCAAGACCACGGAAACGAACGAGGATGGTATCGCAGTAGCGATATACAAAGATTATATGGAGCAGACCATCCTCGAACGTACTGTCGGTATGTCCGACAGTACTACGACGTACGATACCTATTACGTCTATGACGATCGGGGCAACCTCTGCTATGTGTTACCGCCCGAACTGAGCAAGACGATCGAAGGGCGAAGTCCCGGAACGTTGCCGGATACGGCAATCGCTGAACTGGCCTATGTCTATAAATACGACGGGCGCAAGCGGTGTATCGAAAAACGTATGCCCGGCACAGATCCGGTCTATATGATCTACGATAACAATGACAGACTGGTGATGAGCCAGGACGGGAATATGCGCAAACAAAATCAATGGGTTTACACCGAATACGACCGGTTGGATCGTCCCACCCGCCAGAGTATACTCGCGAGTGCAGAGGCCGTCGCACCGTCGACGCTTCAACAAGATTATGACAAGTCTTGGGAAAATTCGTACACTCCGCTGAACTCCGGTTTTACGGAAACCGCCATGCTGTCGGTGACAGTATACGATGCCTATGTCTACGAGGACGAAATGGAAATCATTCCGATGAACCGCGTCCCCGTCGGAACGAATATCCGGGGCTGGACATTCAGAATAACACGTATGGACATGCAGCCGGAATCACCCGTCGACGTAATTTACAGTATGGACATTAATGGAAAAGAGTGGATGGTCATAACTCATTATGACGGTGATAACGTGGGGGTAAGCTGTAATTCGAGGATCGATGCGACAGCAGAATCTTTGGGCCTATTATGCGACGGCGGTTGGTCGTTACCCGATGACGAATATACATTCACCATCAAGGACGATCAGGACTATATCGTGACGAAGAACGATCTTCCCGAGGGGAATGATCAAGAATGGGGCTTCGAACGAGTCGTAAGAATCCGCCCGCGTTGAAAACATCCCGATCGTACCCCATATTAACCTAACAACGATTACAATCATGAAAAATAAAATATTGACCTGGTTGGCTCTGTCTGTAATTTTCTGTCTGTCGAGTTTCGAAACGAAGGCTCAGAGTGTATATATTCAGGATATCATTGAATATATCGATAAAAACGGACAAGAATTCGATGCTCTGATTGGCGTTCGAGGGATTCGCTATACAGAGAGCCTGAATCTCCCGAAAGTGACGGTACTCGAAGGCGATTACATCGTGATGAAGGCAACGAGTTGCACGTATGTAGGATCCGTAGAAGGGGGACATCTCTACAAGCTGCATCTTGAAATCGCTCCGGCCATGGACTTCGGGGAGAGACTGAGGAGTCATATTGAGTTTACCTTTGATTTAGAATATGACAGATGGTGTTCTGTGGACTTTTGGACGGTACAGCCCGGATTGAGCATAGGTGAGATCACTCCTTCCGAACAAGATATAGCCTACCGACAGTCTCCTCAAATCCTGACCTATTCATCGGATGACCGCCCATCTATTCAATCCGTCCAATGGCAGCAAAAGGACGTCTATACCAGTGACTGGATAAATATTTCCGGAGCAAACAGCTACACCTATTCTCCCAGACCGCTGTCCCAAACGACGGAATTTCGCGTTGTCGCGAGAAGCAAAGGCGCCGATATCGAGCATACGGAGCCTGCAATCGTTCGCGTGAGCCCCCAGTTGGTCGGCGGGACCGTATCGGGAGACCAGACGATCTTTCCCGACGGCATCCCGTTGCCCTTCACCAATTCAACAGCGGCTTTCGGGGGCAGTTCGGACATCACCTATCAGTGGCAAGCTAAAACCGAGCAGGGGAATTGGACGGATGTTCCGAATGCGAAGGGGTTGAGTTATGATCCGCCGGCATTGACGACTACGACCAAATTCCGTCGCAAGGCCGTCTCCGGCGAGGAAGCCGCATACTCGAACGTGGTTACCGTATCGGTCAGAGAGCCGATCGCGGAGTACCTTTCGTTCCGACCGATCGCAGGCGTCGTCTCCGAGGAGGATCGGGATATGCGTACCGCGGGGTTAAAAACATACGAAAAGATCGGAATATTGGGGGCCGATACAGACGTCGGGAAATTCATCGAGCGGGCTTTCTATTACGATTATCGGGGGCGAATCATCCAAATCGTAGAGACGAATCATCTGGGAGGTCTCAGCTATTACAGTACCGAATATGATTTTGTCGGAAATATTTTGAAAAGCCATGAACTGCATACATCGGACATGCAATCGGCTTCGCCGGCCAACACTGCCGATCGCAGCGGCAGCCATCGGAAACTCACAGAGTTCACCTACGACCACCGGGGGCGGTTATTGACCGAAAAAACAACCCTCGACGACAACGAGCCGGTAACTGTATCCTATGCATACGACCCGTTGGGAGAACTCCGCAGCAAGAGGATGGGAGCCGATCTGCTCGTCGAGACCTACGAATACAATTTGCAAGGATGGCGCACGAACCATACCGTCAGCGCCGGAGCCGACACACTGTTCGAAACGAAGTTGCACTATTACGAACCGCGATTCGAAGGTACGACGCCGACCTATACCGGCAATATCTCCGAATGGGAGTGGCAGCACGGCACCGATGCCGAAACAAACGCATACGCTTTTGCCTATGATCGGGCGGCCCGGCTGGTCGAGACGAAGCAATATATCGACGGAGTAACCTCCGACGGCTTCGTCGAAAAGGGAATAACCTACGATTCCAACGGCAATATCCAGACGCTGAGCCGTACTGCCGCCGGTTCCGAGACGGAAAATTACCGGTATACCTATGCGGGCAATCGCATGACGCAACTGCATGACAGTACGACGGGCGCAAGCCATTCGTTTGCCTACGATGCCAACGGAAACATGATTCGTGACGGTGCGAACAATCTCGACATGACCTACAACAGTTCGAACCTGCTAAAAAATGTCGAACAGGACGGTGCGATTCTGGCAAAATATTCGTATCTTGCAGATGGACGGAAACTCACGGCGACGGAGTCCGCCGGCAACGGGTTGTGTTATCTGGGTTCTTTGGTATATCGCACGCAAAACGGAACGTTCGACCTGGAAAGCGCCTCTTTCGGCGGAGGACGGCTCGTGTCCACGTCAGACGGAATGGAAACGCGCTATTTCCTGACGGATCATCTGGGCAGCGTGCGGCAGGTTGTCGCCGCCGACGGTTCGGTGATCGAACAGAACGATTATTATCCCTTCGGCAAACGATGGGCTGCGGTTGCGGCTCCGATTTCCGACAACCGTCATCGGTTCAGCGGCAAGGAGGAGCAGGCATTTCTGAGTCTTCCCTATGTCGATTTCGGGGCGCGCATGTACAATCCCGATTGGGGACGGTGGTTCACGCAGGATCCGTTGGCGGAGAAGTACTATCCGTGGGCGCCATATTGTTATTGCATAAATAATCCTGTAAAATATGTTGATCCGAATGGGTTGGATCTACAATTAGCTGGAACGAAAGAAGAGCAGGAAATGCTACTGGCAATGCTTCAACGATTGACTAATTATAAATTAATCCTACACCAAAATGGCACCGTAACTCATTCCATTGTAAAAACGGAGAATAAAAATTCCGATTATCAGGTGGGAAATACCTTATTGGAGCAATTATGCGATCAAAGTTCAGATACAAAAACTACGACTATCAGTATAACGGATCAGAAGAGCATTACTCATCCTGCCGATGAGAATGCATACAATGGTGTTGGATCGAATGCTGAAATTCGCTTTAATCCGAATGAGAATCCTTCATTGATAACACAAAACGAGATATCAAAACAAGTTCAACAAGAAGGACGCCCGGCATATATAGGACTGGCTCATGAATTGATACACGGAATGCATATAAATTCAGGTGCAGCAAGACCTAAAACTATTAAACTACAATCTATTACTACTATAAATGGGGAGAAATATTTAGAGACGCTTCCATTGGAAGAGGCAATAACAGTGGGATTGCATGGCGTCACTTCCAAAGGTCCTACTGAAAATAAAATAAGGAGAGAGCATAATTTAAATACTCGAATATTTTATTCACCAAATTTTCCTAAATTATGAAGGCCATTTTAACTTATTGTAGCATTCTATTGTCAATACAATTATCATTTGCTCACTCGTTGTTTCCTCAATCTGATGAGATAACGCAAAACTCGAAAGATGATCTTAATGTATCGATTGAATTATCGATATACGATTGGTATTCTGACAATGCATCGGGAACGACAATCTGTATAACGTATAATCAATACCTATCATGTCGATATTTTGCCAATAATAATTTATTAGCTCCAAAGTATGAACACGTTCAATTAACCAATGAACAAAAACAAAAAATACACGAGTTCGTTAAACCAATCTTTCTGAATAGTTTTATGTATATCAATAGACTAACTGATCCTAACACTTATTCAGATAACGCATATGTTGTTCAACTAAGGATTAACGGGCTGTTATATTTCGAAACCTTCGGTTTGCCGGACATTCCTTATTTTACAGAATTCATCCGATATATAATAGGCATAACATCATCGAAAGGTTTGCGGATAGAAATGGATTAAGATAAAATTGTCATGTATACTAAAAACAGGGCAGAGTCTTCACAGCCCTGTTTTTTATACGTTCAATACTTTTATCTTTGTTGTAATTTTCCTAACTTGCAGACAAGGTCTTGATAAACGCTTACATTTAAGCAACCTAAACTCACGGCGACGGAGTCCGCCGGCAACGGGTTGTGTTATCTGGGTTCTTTGGTATATCGCACGCAAAACGGAACGTTCGACCTGGAAAGCGCCTCTTTCGGCGGGGGACGGCTCGTAGTCTCGTCGGAGGGTCTGGAAACGCGCTATTTCCTGACGGATCATCTGGGCAGCGTGCGGCAGGTTGTCGCCGCCGACGGTTCGGTGATCGAACAGAACGATTACTATCCCTTCGGCAAGGAGTGGGCACAACCCGACATGCCGACATCGGATAATCGTTACATCTTCTTCGGTAAGGAAAAACGACATCTGCGATTCCAACAGATTGATTATACCGATTTCGGAGCACGGTTTTATGATGCCGAAGGGGGCCATTTCCTGCAACAAGACCCATTGCTTGAGAAATATTTCCGTATAGGACAATACAACTTTGCGCGGGAAATCTGACAAGTAGAATTGATCCGGACGGAAAAGATTGGGTGAGAGGCATTGATGGTAATAATTATTTATGGATGGGAACTCATAAGGGAATGCTTTTTCGATTTCATATCGAACGACAAACAAATCGTTTCGCAAAAAGTTATTTTGGAGCAGATGTATGGAATAAAATAATGAAAGATCGCAAAAAAGAACAAGAATATCCATCCGACGGTGGTATTCCTTTTAATGAATAATTCACCAAAATCATATGAAAAAAATAGTTCTTATATGTTGTTTTTTCATGTCTTGTCTGCCGACAGACAAGGATTGGAAACAGGACTTTTACAATAACACAGATTGTGACATTTACATGCTTATCAATCAACATCAAGAAAATGGTGTAATTTATCCTTATTATGGAGAATTACCTTTATCAATTGATCATGTTGACTGTAATTTACAAAGCAGCTCATGGGCTCCCGGTAGGATTTATTATATTTTACCATACGGCACAAAAATCAATCGCGGCGACTGTATTCATGTTTATGCTTTTCATGCCGACACCCTGAAAAAATATACATGGGAAGAAATTCGAACCGGCAAAAAATACTGGTTTCGAGAAACGGTATGTCAAAGTACTGACATTCAATTTCCTGATGGATTTAAGTATATGGAAGAGTCTGATGCAGAGAATCCATGACCTATAAATAATTTAAAAAGGCCAACCTCCTGGTTGGCTTTTTTTATATTTTTAATTGGAATGTGTATTAATCAACACAAGGTACGAAACAAAACGGACGTTGTCGGTTTTAGAAACTGAATGAAACGGTTTGTTCTTATGAATACTACGGATGGTTCGATACGCACGGCTGCACGCTCGGCGCATCGGACCGTCTGCTGCGGAACGTCCAGCGTACGACGGGGCTTTTCACCTCCTCGTACCTGACCAAACTCTTCGCTGCGGGATTTCTGGCTCTGAGCTGCCGGGGTACGCGCAGCGTGCGCTCCGAGCGCATCACGCGCCGGCAGATTCTTCTCGCAGCTGCGGCGGGCCAGCTGCTTTTCTTCTTCGGGGATCCGCTGCGGCACCTGCCGCCGCAGTGGGCGGCACCGCTCTATGTCGCAGCTACAAGCATAGGCTTCCTCTCGCTGTTTCTGGCGGGTCTATGGCTCGGACGTCTGGTCAAGGAGCGGCTGCGCGAGGATCCGTTCAACGACGAAAACGAAAGTTTCATGCAGGAAACACGCCTGATCGAGAACGAATACTCAGCAAAGATACCCCTCTCGCGCATGATCTCCCCGCAGCTCTACTGGGCGATGACGGGCAACGACTTTACGCTGGACATCAACAACCCCGAAGACCCGAAGATCCTGTGCGTGGGCAACAATCCCGACCGGCAGAACATCTACTCAGCAGTGCTGGGTCTCTATAATTCGCACATCACGCGGCTCATCAACAAGTAGGGAAAACCCAAGTCGTCGATCATCATCGACGAGCTGCCCACGATCTATTTCCGGGGGTTGGACAACCTGATCGCCACGGCCCGCTCGAACAAGGTGGCCGTATGCCTGAGCTTTCAGGACTTCTCGCAGCTCAACAGCCTGATTCCCGCCTCGAAGATCTCCAACCTCTCGCAAGGCATGTTCGTGGGTGCCGTGGCGGACAACTTCGACGAACGCATCGAACAGCAAATCTTCCATGCCGAGATCGTCATCGACAGGGAGAAGCTCGCAGGGGAGACGACGTCGTACGTTCCGATCCCGGAAATATCCTCGTTCCGCGATGCCGACGGCGTGGATCGTATGGAGGAGATCATCCGACGCAATTATACGCAGATCAAGGAGGACGTCACGCAGATCATAAAACGGGAACTCAGACGCATCGCCGAAGACCCTGCGCTGCGGCATCTGTTGGCGAAGAAGTAGGCGGATCGACAAGTCCGCCTATTTCCGTTTATCACGGCCTGCCGTCCGTGCTGAAAAGCGGAAATGAAGAGTGCGATTTTACGCTTTGGACGGTCTGTAAGGAAAATGTAAGATTTTTATTTTTCAACAAATTGATTAGAAATAGTTTGCGAAAATTCTGTCATTGCTATTTCATCCTCTTTTTCCGAAAAGATTCCCTATCTTTGTTCAAGGCGCATCTTCCGGTTTACGAACCGAACTCCATACACATTCTCATTCTAACCTAAATTCCTTCGGCTATGAAGCATCCGGCCTTTGTATGTTGCGCCGTGTCGTTCCTGTTTCTCGGAGCGACGTCCGTACAGGCGCAGGAGACGTCCGATCTGACGGACGTCCATTTCTATCCGCCGTCGGCGGTGTCGATGATGAAGTACATCGACTATCCCGTTTCGCACCGCACGGGAATTCCCGAAATCTCGATCCCGCTCTACACCGTCAGATCGGGATCGCTGGAGCTGCCCGTGAACCTGAGTTTCCACCTCGACGACTTCACGCGCGTGAACCAGCTCGCCGGCGCGGCCGGCGCAGGATGGTCGCTGAGCTGCGACTTGCAGGTCTCGCGCATCATCAACGGCGTGGACGATCTGAAAACGACGGGCTACCTCCATACGGGTGTTTCGAAGCCCGACATTACGAGTACGACACTTGTGCGTTCCACGACGGATCGGATGCGGCTGCTCTGGCGAAAAGGTGCCGATGAAGATCCGGACAGATTCTATTACAAACTGCTCAATGGCGGCGGTTCGTTCTATATCGAGCGGGAACTCGGCCCCAAGACCGTTCCCGTGACGGGCGACAGAATCGTATTCGACGAGCTGGGTACGGAGACTTTCGTCATCACGGGTACGGACGGCACGATCTACCGCTTCAGCTCGGCTGTTGCGGATACAGCGACAGACTCGCAGATTCAACCGGCTTCGAAAACGGCATGGAAATGTACGGAGATCGAGAGCGCCGACGGAGGCAGCAGCATAGCGTTCTCGTATCTTCCGTACCGTAGTCGTGTGCTGCAAACACCCGGATCCGTATCGTTGTACGATCGCGGAGAGCTTTACACTACCAATGATGAGGTCCGCTATGCCGCCCGCTACCCGCGTGAGGAGCGCTATGGCTCGATCATCTATTCGTGTACGCTGCTCTTCGGTTGGGACGACGAGGGCTACGGCCCGACGAATTTCTTCTGGAAGGAGCTGCCCGATCAGCCGGAGAATTCGTTGACGGTCAGCAAATGGGTCGAAAGCCACTACATCGACCGGATCACTTTCCGTGGCGGCTATGCGCAATTCGAGTACGAGGCGTACGACGACACGCGCACGCGGATACTGAATCCCGTGCTGGAGCGTATCGTGATCTGCGACACGCAGGGTGTCGCACGTCAAACCATCGTCTTCACGCAGTCGAACGTCGACCAGCGTTACGAGCGTTACCTGCAATCGGTGCAGATCGGCAACGACACCTATTCCTTCTCCTACGGCATGCAGCATATCGGCGATGCGATCGCCGACTTCTGGGGCTATGGCTACCGTGGACACTATTCGGGAGGGTCGGCCGACGTTCCCTGTCATAAGGTACTGCTCGATCTGGGAACGTATCCCGTCGATATGTACGGCGATAAGCTGACCTATCCCGGCGACTATTTCCAGCGGGAGTTCTCCATGCCGTCGAACAGTTTTCCCGACGAGATCTACCGCACGCCCGACGAGGAGAAGCGGCTGTTGAGCATCACCTATCCCACGGGCGGCCGTACGGAGTTCGTGTGCGACCACAACTGCTTCCGCGACGGGGAGGATGCCGTGCGCCGTATTTCGAGCTACCGGATCAAATACATCCGCTACTACGACACCGACGATACGCTACTCAAAGAGACCGCGTACAAATACGGCCCCGGCGAGGACGGCTGCGGCATCATCCGCCACGAACCCGATATGGACGACGATATGGGCAACTGCCACACGGAACAGACCGTGAGTTACTACTATCCCCGAGACTCGTGGTCGGGGAGTTATTCGCTCGGCGCGACGCTGCGTCTGCGCACCTACTATCCGCACACAATTTATCGTACCAACTACGACGACGGGAGCCATGTCCAGTACGACGAGGTGGCCGAATACCAGAGTGCCGGCGGCACGCTCTCGGGCAAGACCGTCTACAAATACGACCTGACGAACCGCCACGCGCGGCCCGTGCGCGAGGTCTTCGCCTATCCGAACGCTCCCTATCCGGTCGAAGGCGACACGTGGTATCTCGGACAGTTGGATTCGGTCGTCCAGTACAAGTACGACGGCGGCCGTTTCGACTGGGTTGCACGCCGCGCCTATACCTACAACCGATACGACGCCTCGGAACGGATTTTCTGCGCCCGCGTATGGGCCTCCGCAGTGGGATACCTGCTCGGCGGTTCGCAGCAGATCGACGACGGCCATACGTTCGAATACTCCTACAACGGCATCACTCCGGGTTGTATGCAGCTTTCGGAGGAGGTTATCGAGCAGCGCGAAGACGACGGACGCATTCTGCGCCGACGGACGAACTATTATTACGACACGAATCCCTATACCGCCAGCCGCAAGGAGACGACCTACGCCGACGGACGAACCGTCACCGAGCGGACGCTCTACGCCGAAGACTACCTGCCGTCGAGCGTGCAGACGATGCTCGATCGCAACCTTCTCTCGCTCCCGCTCGAACGGGTCGTCTATACCGACGAGACCGTCACGCACGGCGATACGTTCCGCTACGATCTCTACGGGCGTCCCGACAGCCTCTCGACGCTGGCTTCGCTCGACCTCTCGCCCGCATCGTTCCGCTTCTCGAACCGCAGCTCTACGGGCGGGAAAGGCGCCTATACGCCCGACACGCATTACATCGGACGGGCGTCGCTGCGCTACGACGCCGACGGCAACATCTGCGAGGTGCAGGCCGTGGGACAGCCTCCGATCTGTTATCTGTGGGGCTACAAGGGTCAGTACCTCGTGGCCGAAATCCGCAACGCCGCATACGACGAGGTGACGACCGCCTTGGGTGCGGCGACCGTCGAGCATATCCGTACCTCGGTCGTGCTGTCGGAGGGCGATCTTGCGGCGCTCGACGGCCTGCGAACCAGCCGCAAGGAGTGGCACGTCACCACGGCGACATACATCCCGCTGGTGGGGATGGCCTCGATGACCGATCCTTCGGGACGTGAAACCACCTACGAGTACAACGCCCACAACCACCTGATGCGCGTGCGCGACCACAAAGGCAAGGTCGTAAACGAGTATGAATATTCCTTCGACCAGTAATACAAATCCTGCAATCCCATGAAACGACATATTCTTTTGTTTGCCCTCCTCCTCTGCTCCGCAGGACGGATCGGGGCACAAGATTCCGGATCGAACTGGATCAAGACCCGAACGGCGATCTCCGAAACCGGAACGACGATTACCGACATCACCTATTACAACGGATTGGGACTGCCGTCGCAAACGACGAATGTCCGAGCCTCCGTCAACGGGTACAACATCGTGACGCCGATCGTATACGATGCCCTGCTGCGCAGCGATGCGACGGCCTACCTTCCTTTCGAAGCGACTTATTATTCGGACGAGACAGAGTTGCCGAACAGTACGGCGATTTCGGAGCAGAGAAACTATTATGAAGAACGATACAGCTCCGACTATGAGCGCTCCTTCACGGAGAAGGTCTACGAGGCGTCGCCGCTCGGGCGCGTACGCAAGCAGGCGTTGCCCGGTTACATGAAAGACTACGAAGTCCTCTACACCGAGTTCGATTACCGGACAAACGACACCGACGAGGTGCGATGGCTCGCAGTGGGCGTCGACGGCGAACTGGTCTGCGAGGGGTGCCACGACGCCGGAACGCTCTCATGCACCGTGACGACCGATCCCGACGGCCATGTCGTGCAGAGCTTCACCGACGGACAGGGGCGGACGCTGCTGAGCCGCACGTTCGACGATGACGAACCGATCGACACCTACTTCGTCTACGACGACTACGGCCGGCTGCGGTGGGTCATCACGCCCGAAGGCAGTTACCTGCTCAGCGATTCGCTGACAGTCCCCGTCGACGACGATTTCGCCGAAAAGTATTGCTACGTCTACACCTACAACGATCGCGGCCTCATGGTCGAGAAACGGATGCCCGGACGCGAGGCGGAGTATATGCGCTACGACGAAGGAGACCGTCTTCGAGTGTCGCAGGACGGCAACCTCCGTGCGAAGAAGCAGTGGATAAGCTATTCGTACGATGCACTGGGACGGGTGCAGGAGCAGAGCCTCGCCGCCGAAATCGAATGGACGCCCGTACGCCCGCTCGTCGAAATAATCGGTGAGCCGATCGAATTTCTCGAACCTCCCTATTTGGGCTCTTCGGTACCGTTGCGGAAATATGTTTACGACACCTATCCATCGGAGGTGCAGGCGGCGGGGCTCGATTTCCAGCCGATCGAAGGTCTGACGGCCACGGACGGTGAATCGCTGCGCTACGACAATGCCACGGGTTCGCTGACCTACGAGAAACTCGCTGTGCTGGCCAACGATACGATCACGGGCTATCACCAGCGCGCCTACTATTACGACTACAAAGGACGTCTGATCCAGACCGTCGAGCGCGACACCGAGGATGGCATCCTCTGCACCTCGCAGCGCTACGATTTCGTGGGAAACCTCATCGCACAACGCGAAAGCTATACCCGCGCGGGCAAGACCGACGACATCGACCGCACCTTCACCTACGACGATCGCAGCCGCTTGTTGCGCGAAACAACTCAGGTGAACGGCGGCGAGGAGGCTGTTGTCTACTACGAGTACGACGAGCTGGGAAGGCTTGCTGCGCGGCGTCTGGGCGAGGGGACGTCGGCGATCGCTGAACAGTCGGAATACGACATCCGAAGCTGGCTGACCAAGAAAAGCAGCGAGTTGTTCGACATGTCGCTCGGACACTCCTATACGGGAAATATCACCTCCTGGCAGTGGCAGCACAAGGGAGACCCGTCCGGCGACGGCCCGCAGAACCGGTATGAATTCACCTACGACGGCCTCTCGCGGCTGGCGAACACCGACCAGTATGTAAACAACGAAAAGACACGGCAGAATGTCGAACGCTGTCTATCCTATGACCGTAATGGAAACCTTCAAACTTTTATTCGTTATGAGAATGGCGCCTGTGTATCGAACAGCACCTATAATTATTCGGGGAATCGCCTTGTTTCGTATCGTCCGGGAACTGTCTTTGAACGGGAGGACGGAGATGCCGGAGAGATTATTCTCCCAAAGAAAGGGATCGTTTTTCCCCTAACCGTTCAATTGCATGAGTACGATGCGAACGGGAATGTAACAAAAGACTGGGAGCGAGGACTGGATATGTCATATAATTGTCTGAATTTGCTCGAATATGCCTCGGACAACGATGCGAATGCCATAAATTATTGTTATCTTGCAGACGGTACGAAACTTTCAGCGACGACTGCCGACGACTGCGGTTTCTCGTATCGAGGTTCTTTTACATATCGTACGGATGAAAGTTCCCAACCGGATCGAGTATTCGAGAGTACGCCGTTCGGCGGCGGGCGGATCGTGGGGACGGTCGACGATGAAACCGAGGTCCGTTATTTCCTGACGGACCATCTGGGCAGCGTGCGCGCGGTCGTAAATTCGGGGTGCGAGGTGCTCGAACGCAACGACTACCAGCCTTTCGGAAAACGGTGGAATACCGCGTCGTTGCCTGTTTCGGATAACCGAGACCGCTTCAACGGAAAGGAGGATCAATCGTTCGCCGGCCTGCCGTTCTCGGACTACAGCGCCCGAATGTACGACCGAGAACGAGGACGATGGCTTGCGCAGGATCCCTTGCAGCAATACCATAGTCCGTATGTTTTCTGCGGGAATAATCCGATTTGTCAAATTGATCCATTTGGAATGAATGCGTATAATATTTCATCTACGCATCTAAACAAAGATAATGAAGTTGTTGCAGTTTATGACGACGGAGATTTAGGTATTTATTATCATGATAAAGATACGACGGGGACAATCATCGAATTACTCCTTTATTATAGTTCAGATAATACCTCAGGAGGAGGAAAATATGTTGGTGAGACTTATTTTTGGGATGAATTTGTTAATCCTGAGACTGGAGAGGCCTCAGGAAAAATAGAACTTGGACAATCTTTCGATTTTACAGAATTGATAGATATTGCGCAGGATATGAATCTACCCCAAATTGCTAAGGCATCTATGTCGGGTGGAATTTTTGATATTAAATCGACATATGGCAATATAGGAAGACTTTTAAATGGAAAGTATGTTTCTGCAAGGTCGGCAGGAAATTTTCTTGCCGGTTATAATGCTGCAAAAGGAACCGTGTTAGGAATACATCCTATATCATTTAAAACATTTCAACAGTTAGCAGGTGCATTACATATTCAATCGAATGTTAAGCATCAACCATTGACATATGCGATGATGGTAGATATAGTTCTTTGGGGAACTTATGCCGGGGTTGATAAGACGTTGTTCAAAGAACCGTATTGGGGTGAGATTTATTATCAGTATAGAATGAGTAAGATGGGTTGGGATTATGCAAAGAAAAATTAAATGGCATCGCGTATTATTAATTTGCGGAGGGTTGCTTTTAGGTCTCGGATTGGTTTATCTGGTCGCATTGCTCGTTACGTTGCGCCAAATAGAGATTGCTTGGAGACCAATTACCTATTCGAAAACTGTTAGTTTCCCAGAGAAGGGAGTCAATATCCATATCGATACACGAGTAGGAGGCCTTTTGGGCAATCATAGCTATATTACATTTTCTGGCACAATGAAAGATCAAGTATTAAGAGATTCCATTGTCCTTCCTGATCCGTATGCGTTTTATAAAAAGCAAGGAATTGATACCTTGTTTGTGTGCCTTAGTCGAAATGAGACATATGAGGTTTTGCACCGAATCGGACCGATTGTTGTAGAAATCCGAGGAATTGGACATTCCTACAAGAGCGGTGATCCAGTCCCTCCACCAAATTTTAAAATAATAAATACTACAACCGGAATAGAATAATCGAATCGGACTATTGTTCTATGTTGAATGAAAAGGATCATACAAAACAAAAGTATGATCCTTTTTGTACTTTTATTTTCAATGAATGATAAAACCGCAATGTCTTCACCTACGACGGCTTGTCGCGCTTGACAGCTGCCGAACCTTTTTCTTCGACCTCTTCCCTGCATACGGACTGGAGTACTGAAAAAGGAATTACCTATGATAGGAACGGCAATATCCTTACGCTGACCAGAACGGGATCATCCGGCGCCGTGTCGCAGTCCTACCGCTTTGAATACGTCGGTAACCAACGCAAAAAAACGATGAACGGAAGCGGAGTATATACTTACGATGCCAACGGAAATATGACGGAAAATGCTCTGACGGGCTTTGGAATTTCATATAATTTGCTTAACTTACCGGAGAATTTGCAGGACCACTGGGGTTCGGGGAAATATCGCATCGTTATTCGTATCTTGCAGACGGGACGAAAAAGACCGTTGGCGATTACGAAAATTACGGTTATCGGTATGTAGGTTCTTTGGTATATCATTGGCGATATGATGCTATCGATTCGTTCGAGAGCACATCGTTCGGCGGAGGACGGATCGTCGGAACAGACAGCGGTTCGGAGGTACATTACTTCCTGACCGATCATCTGGGCAGTACGCGCGTAGTGGCGAAAGTGACGCCGACGGAACGGATCGATTTGGATCGTAAGGACTACTATCCCTTCGGCAAAACGTGGGAGCAGCCCGACATGCCGGCTTCGGACAACCGATACACGTTTTCGGGAAAGGAATTTCAGCAGACATACTCCTCCTCGGCCCTCTATCTCGACTTCGGCGCTCGGTTCTACGATCCAGACGGGGTGGTATTTATCCAGCAGGATCCGCTACTGGAAAAGTACTATTCCATCGGACAATACAACTACTGCGCGGGAAATCCGGTTAATCGAATCGATCATAATGGAGCGGAATGGTATTCTTATCAAGAGGAATATGAAGATGGCAACGGAGAAATTAGAACCCGAACAAGTTACAAATATGTAAACGGAGTTATGTCCGAGCGAGAGATGCAAGAAGGTGGTTACACATATTTAGGTGTAACGTATGATACAGGAGATACCTATTACAGTTTAAGTGGAGCGGAAATTCCTTATGTCACAGGGATTAGTATTCAGAGTAAGGAACAACAACAGAAGACACAAAAGTCTCAAAAGCGCAAGAACAAAAAAATAAATAAAGTCATTGAAAGTCTTAAATTCGTATCGGGTACTGGAGGAACCCTTTCTACCGCCGCTTCATTATACGATAAACCGTTGACATTCGGCTCGGAATATATTATCATCAACGAGGGTGGGACTATTGTCCGTAATACAAACAGAGTGTATACTTCAACAGGGAAAATTGCAACAAATATAGGAACCGGAATCTTTTATGCTTCAGTATTTACTGATATTGCAGGATTTGCAACTGGCGGACAAACCGCAGGTGAAACCGCAGGAAATATAGCAATAAATACAATCATATGGAGAGTAGGAATGAAATCACCGCAAACGGCTCTTGCCACAGGTCTTGCTCTAATGATATTTGCTCCGGTGCCACCTGCAATCGTTGGGAGTGGAGGCCCTGCAATAATAGCTCCTGATAATACTCGAATAATCAAAACTTATCCAATTCATTAGAAGATGGAATCTTATCAAAATTCAAAACTTTCTTTAGGAGAACAACTTTATATTTGGATATTCATTTATATCGTCAAAACTAAGTTCTATGTTGAAAATCACATTCCTAATTGGGATGCTGCATATTGCTTTGGTTTCTTACAATGGCTCAATCTTGTTGTGATATGGCATTCGTTCCTCTTGATATTCGATATAACTTTAACTTACTCCAAGTGGGTGGAAGTTGGAGTGGGAATGTGTTTAATGGGTGTGAATGTATTACTATATTCTCGAAAATTCGATCAGATTATGGCTCGCCATAATGCTCTTACACAACAGGAACGATCGCGAGGGCGTATGCGGATGTGGATTTATGTTTTAATAACACTTGTATCGACCATCGGGTTGTTTACCTTCATTGAATTGACCCGCGAAAAACCGGAAACAGAATTTGTTCATGACAAAGCACGAATCGAAATTCCAAAATTACATATCTCTGATATATCCAAATAATCCGGTTGCATCTTTTGCAAAAGGCAACACTGGAAGAACATGATCCAGCAGCAAATGGATGGGATAATACGAAACCTTCGGAACATAAATTAAGATATGGACACTAAGCAATATGGACGACTATCCTTGGGCGAACAAATTTATATATGGTTGTTTATTTATGTTCTTAAAACGAAATTTTATCTGGGCCAAAGTTCACCAGAATATGCAACAGGATGTTACTTTGGTTTATTGCAGGGACTTAATTTCCTTGTGATATGTCATTTCATCATTCTAATATGTGGAATAGATATACAGGACAGTTTCATATATCTGGAAATAGGAATATCCATATGTTTGATACTCGCCAATATGTTGTTCTATTCACGTAGAATTGATGTGATAATCCAAAAGCATAATGTATTACCCGAGCAAGAACAATTACGAAATAAATATCGAATGTGGATTTATGTTGTTGCGACTATTTTGTCGACAATAGGTCTATCCATTGCGATTGAATTGACCCGCGAAAAACCGGAAACAGAATTTGTTCATGACAAAGCACGAATCGAAATTCCGAAATTACATATTTCTGATATATCCAAATAATCCGGTTGCATCTTTTGCAAAAGGCAGCACTGGAAGAACATGATCCAGCAGCAAATGAATGGGACAATACGAAACCTTCGGAACATATTATTCAATCTGCGATCTATGTTCACCAGATGACTGTTCGAATCTGGGTGGTTGACTTGATTTGGATCTGACAGGAATGTCCAACGCGCAATTTCAGATATTTTTATCGCGAGTTATCGATTACATAAATAGTAAACAGTAATATGGGAAACGATGTGAAATTTCCAAAACTGAACATATTTTTGGAAGTCGTAGAAATGTATGTCAGAATGTTCTATGTAATAGCTCTCATCTATCCTGTGGGCGGATTATTATGGAGGTGGTTTAGTCCTACTACAAAAGGGTTTGGCCTGGCAGACTTAAAAATGATTACTCCTTTTATATTATGCTTTGCTGTTATTCTTATTGTGGTACATTTACGGAGACGAAAATATTCAAAGTCTGAAGTAGATTCTTGGGGCTGGAGCATATTTACCATGTTGATCAAACCTATTCTTTGGATTTTGTCTATTTTAACTCTGCTGACAATAATCATAGACGTACACGAAACCTTTATTGCCAACCCTCGAATGGCATATCCGCCATCTTACGATTCTCAGAAGTTCTCAATCTTCCTATGGAAAGCCGTTCCTGCTTTTTTCGGTTCTGTAATTTTGTTGTTGATGCTTTACAAGAGGGAGAGAAAACTAAAACAAAGACATCGAGATTCTTGATTGAAAGAGGAGCTTTTGCTCCTCTTTTTTTTGAATGGTATTTGGTTAAATACGATACGATTGTCGCGAAATATTCGTATCTTGCAGACGGTACGAAACTCTCTGCGGTGAATGCCGACGACTGCGGTTTTGCGTATCGGGGTTCTTTTACATACCGTACGGACGCAGAAGCCAACCGAGTATTCGAGAGTACGCCGTTCGGCGGCGGCAGGATCGTGGCAACAGCCGGCAACGACACCGAGATTCGTTATTTCCTGACCGATCATCTGGAAAGCGTGCGTGTCGTGGCGACAGACCAGAACAACGTCCTCGAACGTAACGACTACTATCCTTTCGGTAAGCGTTGGGACACCGCTTCGCTACCTGTGTCGGACAACCGCGACCACTTCAACGGTAAGGAGGATCAAGTATTCATCGGAGACGATCTCGCAGACTACGGCGCTCGTTGTTACAACAAACTTAACGGGCGGTGGCTCTCGCAGGATCCGCTGGCGGATGAATACATTAACCATTCCCAATATTGTTTCTGCGGGAATAATCCGATTTCTATGATCGATCGGGATGGAAGAGATTGGATCCGTAATTTGGAAACCGACGAATATGAGTGGAATGACAATGTAAAATCAAGGGAAGATACGCCGGCAGGTTATGAGTATATTGGAGCATTCGATAGCGATATTTTATATGACATAGGTGTGTCAACCAATTTATATTATGAGGCATCTTCTTGGAGTCCCTATCTATCATTTGGTACAGAAGTTCCCCAACACAATCTTTCGGGCAGAGGAGGACTTTTGTCATTACTTCTTCCGGCACTTGAGGGAGCAGTAGGATTAATCGGAGAAGGATATATAAGGTTTCAGGTCTCTATCGGATATGATAGCAAAAAGGTTTCAGAAACAAATTCTTTAGGTAAAGTATTTAATGGTGTAATAATACATGCTATTATTAATCAAATGATTACACCGAGGACTGCCTATAACGGAGATATTGAAGTGTATATGACTAATGGAGAAATGTATTCTATTGCGTTAAAGGAACCTCCCTATCCTATATTGACGAATCCCTTCACTTATAGTATGGGAATTGATGCGATATTATCATCCGAATCAGTATCTCATAATAATCCTATATCAAAGATAGTCTTAAATGCAAGTTTGAATAATGCACAGAAAAATATTATGCAAGGAGGCAATATGGGTATTAAATTTAATTTTAACTCTAAAAGATAATGTATAAAGTTTTCTTTCAAATCGTAGCAATATTATTGCCTTTAACATTAAGCGGTTGCCTTAACAAGGAGCAATATAAGCAAAAGCAGCTTGATAAGATACAAACTTGTGTGAATCAATTCCGTGCTACACACAGAGTTGATTATTTGGATTCCGCACTACTCGTTATGAATCAGGTCGTAGAACAATTCCCTGAATATAGAGGTGTTGCATCTTATAAGATCGCTGAGATTTATTATCTGAAGAAAGATTATGAGCAAGCCTTAGCAGAACTTGAGAATGCGGAAGAAGGAGTATACAGTAAAATTAAACCAATTTGGAAAAACAAAATAAAAGTTAAAATTGCCGAAAAGGCAGGAGATTCACTTGAAATTCGATCTTTATACAAGCAATTATATGATGATTATTTATCTGGTTATCGCGAAATAGACAGTATAGTTAAGGTCGTTCTCAAAAAACAGAACGATAATGAGATCTATTTCTCTGAAATTAATTTATTGCATGTAGAAATGTACCATTATCGTCGACTGTTAACCGATACTGAAACTATTTTAGCTTCCATAGATTCTCTTCAAGCGGCAACACAAGGAAACGAACGCTATTTCGAAAGGTTGAAAAACCTATTTATCGATGATAACTACGAGATTTTTCTGGAATAAGGATTATTACATGTTGTCTGAATCACACACAATGGGAGGGGTTTTTCGCCCCTCCCATTTATCTTAAAAAACGAATTATACCCACCTTATAAGCGGTTCATCGGGATGTAAGCTGTTATAATTACTGATAAGGCTATCCCATAATGTAGGGTCAGAGGTGTATCCGATCCGCTTTTCGAAATCCGGCGAGGGTAATATGTCCGCGCTGCAAACTCGTAGTTCACCATCTTCTTTTTCGTTGATTATGCAAACATCCCGGTGGATTAAATCGACCATCTCCGGCCGTTGGGATACCCAATGTTGACAGGGATGCTTCTTCCCGTCTATAAGATAAAGATATTCTAAATTCATACTCGTTTATTTTTGTTTTGCCTCACATATTACTACGGTATGGTGAGGCGATGAACTTCAACCCTGTTTAGAATTTCGTCCTGAGCGGTCAAACGGTCCGTTTTACGGGCGATTTTCGTCTTTCTTCATGCCCAGAACGGCTCTGACGTGCCATCCGTCGGGATCGTCTTCCGGGCCTCTATATTTGCCGCTGTCGAAGTACAAATCACACATTATTAACTAAAAGACAGTATTATGGCAACAGAAGAAAATGTAAATCCGACCGAGGGTCAGGAACAGGAAAACGACTACCGAGAAACGCTTCTCGTGCGCAATCCGGACAGCGGCCAGGTAGAGGCCGTTTCCAAGCTGGTGACCAAAGGGGATCGCCGAGAGGTGCATACCGTGCAGCCTCTTGCGAAGAACCGTCCGGCGTTCTATTCGTTCCGGAGCAGCAATGCCGTGGCGGCTTTCATCCGAGGTTTCAAATCCCAGAAGGACAATCCGATCCAGTTTCAGTTTTTGAAAGTGCCCGTCCTTTCCGTCGGCAAGATCGTCACATCGCTGGGCAAGCTCGTCAGCAATCCGAAGAGCGAGGAGGGCTGGGAGACGTATAACAAGTACGTCGTGAACACGGCCGAACTGGAACAGGTGAAATACGACAAGGTTGAGATTCCACGCGCGGAGTTGCAAGAATTGGGTATCGACTTCGATGCGCTGCCGCAGCGCACGCAGCGGAGCCTGATGCTGGGGCTCCCGACCAAAGATCTGTTTCCTGCGACGGTCCAGCTTTCGGACCACGGCACGACGACGGGTCTTTTCAACCTGAGTTTCTACCGGGATCATAACGATGAGTTGAAGTTCCGCCTCGATACGCCGCTTGTGCAGCCCGAATACGAACGTGAGGAGTATGCCTCGGAGATCACGCCCGACGACAAGGTACTTCTGATGTGCCTCGCAGCCATACACCACCGTACCGCCGCACAGTTTTTCGGCGTCAGGGCAAACACCTTGGCGGCCCTGACGGGCACGGTCGCCGTGGGTGCCGAGGCGGCGCTGACGGACAACTGGACCGTCGAAACCTCCGCCTACTGGAATCCGATCCGCACGAAGCGCATTACGACGCAGGTCGGGGCCTACAGCTCGGCGTCCGACACTGGTTCTACGAAGATTTCGTCGGGCACTTTCTGGTGCTGCACGCCTCCTGAGCCGATTACCGCATCGGCAACCGTCACCGCACTTATGACGGGCGGGCCTACGGTATCGGCATAAGCTACGGCTATGCGTGGATTCTCTCGAAGCGCTGAAACCTCGTCGTGGAGGCCGGTACGGACCGTAAAACTCCGCTGCCATCTGCGCCGCGTGGGTACGGTCAAAGACACGATCCACACGACCGAACTAGATACGGCCTACCTGCGGGGCCGGCAGCTGCTCGAAAAACGCAAATACGCACAGGCGCTCTACGTCCTTCATGACTACCGGGATCGCAATACGGCCATCGCACTGCTCTCGCTGGGACAAGACAGGGAGGCGCTGCGCATCCTCGAAGCACTTCCCGCGACAGCCACGAGTGAGTATCTTCGAGCGATCGCCTGCTCGCGGCTGGGCCGCAAGGCCGAGGGACGGAGACACTTCCTCGAAGCCTGCCGCCGCGATGAGCGCATGGAGTATCGTGCGGCGCTCGACCCCGAAATCGATGAACTCTTAAAAAATTGATACTATGACGACAAATCATCTGCGCCGCATCTTCGCGGCGATGCTTCTTCTGCTTGCACTTTGCGGCCTCGGCGCCTGCACGTTCCACGAGGTCGAAGAGATCGAGGTGATCCGCGCACCCGAAGGCGACGGCACGATCGTCGTACCCGACTGGGACGACACAAAACGATAGCGGATGGGAAGTTCCGATATTACGAACGTCTATGCCGCCCTCGATCGTACTCATACGGTCGTCGCATTGGAGAGATCCCGACGGGGCGACGAGGGTTTCAGAACCTTCTTCGACGAGTTTGCGGATTATGCGGCCAACAAGGGATATATCCCGTATCTTCTGCTGTTGAACTTTCACGTCGACGACGGCTCGCGGCTGCCGCCGATCGAAGCCAAAGAACGCGGCTACCGGCTGGCGCATCTGGCACCGCTGGAAGTGAAGGACATTCGTCAAGCCCTGATGTTGTACGACCTGCTCTATTGCCGCAAGCACGGCCTCGACCCGCTGGCTGCGCAGAACACCGCCCGGAACCTCTGCTACAAGGACGCTTACGCGGGCTTCCGCAACGAATCGATTCCCGCGCTGTCGCAGCCCGGAGCACCTTACGGGGCTGTGGAAACGGAGGGCGGCGTAGCTCTTTTCCGCCGCGGAGAACAACCTGCCGATTCTGCTCAAAGAGGGTCCGACGCTACAACACATCGTGCGCCTGCACGATGCTGCTTTTTGTTGGCAAATGAATATTTTCCACCTCTCATCCGAGGTGAAGTTGGAACAGCTCCGGCACCACGACGGCTACGAGCATGCGATGTTCTACCTCGGTAAAGGAATGAAGCAGCTGTCAAAATTCGGCACCCTGACAGCCGCAAAGACCCGGTGGGAATTGCTGTTGTCTACGGACACGCCTCTGGGGACAGGATGCTATGAAGAGATGTAGGACTACTATCTGCTGCACTTCTCCCACCCTCAATTACAGGATACGCAGTTACGGATGTATCGGCTCCCGCAGTTCGATATCGGCTGGCAGAAGTACGCCGATCTGTTCCGGCTCGAACGCAACGATAAAGATAGGGAGAGGGATGCCTTCGACAATATCCCGCCCGAAATATTCGCCTCGAAAGCATTGCTGGCGTACGGCATACGGACCGATACGTTCGATCTGGTGCCGACGGTGCGGAATTATGAGAAACTGATCGATAATGTTTCGCACACCTCGTATCACAACAACTACTACTACAACTTCGACATCGCCGTTTTACAGACGATGCAGCATAGAGGTGCGCTACGCGCAACCATGATTAGTTATTTCCCATGAATGGCCCCACGCAAATTGGCTGTGTTGCAGATTCTGCGGGTCGGAGCCTGCGGAACACACCCACAGTAGCGGGCCTCCGCGGGCGGAGGCTTCGGCTCGCGCGGCGCCTCGGCAAATCCCAAATAAATTTGGTTCTGCGCCCGGCTTGCACGCTTTGCGGAGGACAAGCCTCCGCTTAGATAGGCGGCGCCTCGGCAAAATCGCAAACTCCGTTTGCTTTTGCACTCGGCTTGCACTATCTTTGTATCCGATGAAACCGCCGTTTCTCGATATCATTCCGCACCGGTTCCGCCGGAGAAGTTTAGGGGTGACGCTCAGCGTCTTCACACGCGCATTGCTCAACTTCGCGGGGCTGGCCGTGCTGATTCCCGTGCTCGTCATCATCCTCGACACGGAAGGCATCCGCTCCAACCGGTGGCTGGCGGCGCTCTACGACTTCGGAGGATTCACGAGCGACCGCACGTTCATCCTCACGGTATGCGCCTGTGTCGTGGCGGTGATCCTGTTCAAAAGCCTCGCCAATCTGGCCCTGTACAAAATCGAACGTAACTTCATCTACGACCTCTATCGGGAACTTTCGCGCCGGCTTTACGTCGACTACCGCAACCGGGGGTTGGGATTCATCAAAAGTTCCAATTCGGCGGTTTTGGCGCGCAACGTCAATGTCGTGTGCCTCACCTTCGTCACGGGCGTGCTGATGCCCGTGGCCGCCATGGCCAGCGAAGCGGTGCTCTTCGCCCTGCTATTCGGGTCGCTGGCGATTTACAATCCGCTCGTAGCGCTGCTGACGCTCGCGATCTTCGTACCTTCCGTAGCGCTCTACTACTACCTGGTACGGCAACGCCTGAACCGCTACGGCGAGGAGGAGAACCGTGCGCAGCGGCGCAAGTCGCGCACCGTGATCGAGACCTTCCGCGGCTATGCCGACCTGGAAATCGCGGGCGCCTATCCCGCGATGCTGAGCGACTTCGACCGCTCGATGGATGAAATCATCCGCGTGCGGCAGCGCAACGCCACGATCGCCGCGCTTCCCCCGATGTTCACCGAAGTGGGACTGGCCGTCGGCATGGCCGTCCTCGTGGCGTTCTGCGCCGGAACGGACAACACGCAAATGAAACTGCTGTTCGGCATCTTCGCCGTCGCTGCATTGCGCATCATGCCCTCGGTGCGCAGCATCATGGGGGCGTGGACGTCGCTGCGTTACAACCGTTACACGATCGACGTGCTGCGCGACGCACGGCTCTACGATACGCCCGCAGGGATCGACACGACACAGGAACGGATGCCATTCGAGCGGGAAATCCGAATCGAAGGGCTTTCGTTCCACTTCGACGACGCACCCGACCGCGACATACTGCACGATCTGTCGCTCACGATCCGCAAGGGCGAGCGCATCGGCATACGGGGTGCGTCGGGCGTGGGAAAGACGACGCTGTTCAACATCCTGCTGGGCTTCTACCGCCCCACGGCGGGCCGCATCACCATCGACGGCCGACCGCTCGACGAAACGAATCTCCGCAAATGGCAGAACACGATCGGATACGTTTCGCAGAGTGTCTTCATTGCCGACAGCTCCTTCATGCAGAACGTGGCGCTGGGCTGCGCCCCCGACCGGATCGACCGCCGGCGTGCGGCGCAGGCATTGGAAACGGCCAAACTCAAAGAGTTCATCGACACGCTGCCGCAGGGAATGGAGACCCCGATCGGCGAATGCGGCTGCCGGCTCTCGGGCGGGCAACGCCAGCGGCTCGGCATCGCCCGCGCACTCTACAAGCAGGCCGATATCCTCTTTTTCGACGAAGCGACCTCGGCGCTCGACAACCGCACCGAGGAGCGGATCAACCGCGCTATCAAGGAGTTGTCGAAGGCCAACCGCGAGTTGACGATCATCGTCGTCGCCCACCGCGAAAGCTCGTTGGACTACTGCGACCGCATCATCACCCTGGGAGAAAAAACAGCATAGATATGGACTATCTCGTAGCACAAGACCTGATCCGCAGCGAACACCTCGACCTCGTGCGCGAAGGCGGGCTGAACGGATTCAAGCCCTTCGAAACGACCTGCGGCGCGGCAACCGAGCCGCTTATAAGGCTGTCGCCGGCAGAACCGCTGACGCTCGACGACTTCGCCGGCTACCGCGAACTCGACCGATTCGATTTCGACGAGGCGGTCGCCGACTGCCACTTCGGGCGTTACGACGGCGGCCGGCTCTTCTACATGACCGCATCCGGGCAACGACCGGTGCTCTTCGCCAAGGCCGACGGCGACCCGCTCGTGCGGAGCAACGTCGCAGCCGACGGCCGCCCCGACCCCTCGCTGCTGCGATTCGGGCTGTGGATGAGCTTCGGCATCGCCCACAACCCGCACAGCATCGCCATCCACTCGTCGGTGATCGTCCACTCGGGCCGCGCCGTTCTCTTCCTGGGTGAGTCGGGAACCGGGAAGAGCACCCATACGCGCCTGTGGCGCGAACACATTCCCGGTGCGCAACTGCTCAACGACGACTCGCCGATCGTGCGCGTCGTCGAAGGCGTGCCGACCGTCTTCGGGTCGCCGTGGAGCGGGAAAACACCCTGTTACCGCAACGAGAGCTACCCCATCGCCGCATTCGTGCGATTGGCCCAGGCTCCGCACAACCGGATCGCCCGACTGCCGGTCGTCCGGGCGATCGGCGCGCTGCTCCCCTCGTGCCCGCCGGCATTCGCCTACGACGCACAGTTGCAGGACAACATCTGCGACACGCTCTCGCAACTGATCGCCCGCGTGCCGGTCTACCAGTTGGAGTGCCTGCCCGACGCCGACGCCGCACGGCTCTCGTTCGAAACGACGATCGCCGACCGATGAAACGCACCGTTCCCAACCGTATGCTCTTTGCGGAAACCCGCGACCAGCTGCTCGCGGGACGCGAAGTCGTCGTCCGCGTATTGGGCCAGAGTATGCTGCCCTTCTTCCGAAGCGGCAGCCGCATCACGCTTCGCCCCCTGCGCGAAGGCGATCTGCGGCGCGGACACGTGGTGCTGGGCGAAACCGACAACGGCCATTTCGTCGTCCACCGCATCCTCACGGTCGGCGACGAGCGCGTGACCCTGCTGGGCGACGGCAACACCGTAGGGACCGAGACGATACCCCGCGAGCGAATCTACGGCATCGTCGACTGCGGACGGCTGCACCTCTGGCTGGCCGAGCGGTGGATGCGCCTCCGCCCGCTGCGCCGTTATCCGCTGGCGATCCTGCGCCGCATCTGCCGCAAATAAAAAGCGGAACCGATTGTCGTCGGCCCCGCTTCTCTCTTACTCTTCGTCGGCGAACATCGGATCCCACGCCGGCAGGCGGACAGGCTTCTGTTTCAGGACGTCGAGCACGCGCTGCGGCACGTATTTTCGCTCGACCACCAGGCGGAACATATATTCATCGAACCAGCGGTCGGTCATGATCAGATGCCCCTTGTAACCGCTCGACGGCCCCCAGCTGTTCTCCACCATCCACTTCTTCGGCCGCCCGTCGGCATCGAGGTCGACGGCCACAAGCGTCATGGCATGGCTCGATCCGCTGGCGAAACTCTCCACGCGACGGCGTTTGTCCATGCCGAAGGTGGTGCCCATGAGCGATTCGTAGTCGAAATTATCTACGTCAAGCAGGCCGCGCCCCGAGTCGAGGAACTTGCCTACGTCGCACGAGAAATACATCATCGTGCTGTCGCGAATCGACGCAACGGCCATCCGCTTGATCTCCTCGACCGGCAGGTTCACATAGGTCCAGTTGCGGCCGTCGTAGACATGACGGTCGTAGTCGATTTCATAGCACTCGTAATAGTCGCGCGTGGGATCGTTCATCAGCATGACATAGTTGCCCGTGAGATCGTCGGCGACATAGGTTTCGAAAAACGACCTCGGCGTGTATTCGCGCGTATCGACCGGACGCCCCTC
Organism: Alistipes communis; assembly: GCF_006542665.1. Lineage (NCBI taxonomy): Bacteria > Pseudomonadati > Bacteroidota > Bacteroidia > Bacteroidales > Rikenellaceae > Alistipes > Alistipes communis. The sequence goes on along the minus strand of NZ_AP019735.1, from coordinate 2,684,808 downwards.
GGCATCGCGCCGCGTCCACGTGAAGCGCACGGGCGGCTCGCCCAGATTGAGCACGAGCATCCGGTAGATCACCCCCAGCATCTCCGTCTTGCGGCTTTCGAGTTCGGCCTTCTCCGCACCGTCGCGGGCGGCTTCACGCAACGAAAGCCCGTATTCGCGCAATTTGAGTTTCAGCAAGGAGGCCATCTGGGCGGTATGCTCGCTGCTGTACGTTTCGGGCATCGCCTCCTTAGGCACCAGCCCGTACTTGCTCACGATATCCGCAACCCCGGTAAACTGGCCGCCGTCGCTGAGCGGGTTCTTGAACAGCCACTCGACCGTCCGATCCTCACGCGGTGCGTCGCGGGTGTCGATAACCCCTTGCAGGAAGAGGTTCGCCTTCTCCAGCTGATCCCAGAAAAAACAGTAGTTCTGCGAAAACTCGAAGGCCCCCAGCCCGTAGCGCGCAATCATGCGGGCGCGCAACACGTTCAGACCAGAGAAGAGCCAGCAACGGCCCGACTGCTGCTGGTCGGTGACGCCTTTCGACGGTACCCGATGCGAAAAATAGGTGTCGATTTCGCCCTGATTCGGCTGGTTGACGACCAGCTTGCGAATATCGTTGTTGCAGATCGCATTGCGCAGCGCGTGGTCGGCAGGCGTATCCTCGTAGGAGGCACGTATCCGCTGCAACATCCCGTCGCTGATCCCGCCGTCGTTTTGCGCCCCGAGGGGCAACAGGGACGATACGGCGAAGGCCCCGATAAGTACGATTCGTTTCATAATTCGGTCTCGATCCGGTTCTTACGAACCGAAGTGATACAAACGGTTCTCGGTTCGACAAAGATAGTGCAAGCCGAGGGCAAAAACAAACTCGTTTGCATTTTGCCGAGGCGCAGCCTATCCAAGCGGAAGATTGTTATCTCCCCGTACAGAACGAAAGCACAGAAGTACCGCAACGGCCACTCTCCCCGACCGATAACACTGAAAGAATCCCGCGACCCCGCCCCGGTCGATTCGGAAAACAATACCCGCACCGTATAAAAGGCCGTAACACCATATACCGCCGCTGCCGCCGCACCGGACACACGAAAACGGCCGATCCAAATTGGATCGGCCGTCATTCTCGGAAAAAGAATCGTTTACGATTCGAGCGCGAAGCGCTTGTAAGCGACAACGGTAGCCTCCTTGTCCGCTTCGTGGATATACTGGGCGATGGTCTTCTTTTCACCGACCAACTCCTGATTCAGCAGTGTGTTCTCCTCGAAGAACTTGCGCATCTTGCCTTCGGCGATCTTTTCGAGAATGGCCTCGGGCTTGCCTGCGTTCTTCGGATCCTGCTTCATCGCCTCGATGGCGATCTGGCGCTCATGCGCGACTACGTCGGCCGGGCAATCGGCCACGTCGATCGCGATGGGAGCCATCGCCGTAGCCTGCATGGCTACTGCATGGGCCACCTCCTCCGGAACGACCTTGTTGAAGCCCAGAATCGTACCCAGCTTCTTGTTGAAGTGAACGTATGAGTGGCAATAGGGAGCCTCGATACGGGCGTAATAGGCCATTTCGACCTTCTCGCCTGTCTGTCCCGATTTCTCGGTCACCATCTCTTCGACGGTGCGTCCCTCTGCGTTCTTCACGGCCATCAGCGTATCCTTGTCGGCAGCATCGGCGGCAACGGCGATGTCGATCATCGCATTGGCCGAAGCAGCGAACTCGGCGTTCTGAGCAACGAAGTCGGTCTCGCAGGCGAGACACAGCATGTAGGCTTTCGTGCCCACGATGCGCGTTACGACGACACCCTCCGAAGCGTTGCGCTCGGCACGTTTGGCAACGACCAGCTTACCCTTCTCACGGATGATGTCCTGAGCGCGCGCAAAATCGCCTTCGGCCTCCATGAGTGCATTCTTGCAATCCATCATGCCGGCACCGGTCATCTTGCGGAGCTTCATTACATCAGCAGCTTTGATTTCCATAATTATCCTTTCTTTAATAAAGTGTGGTTACTGTATTCATCGGGCATTACTCGGCCTGCGCCTCGGCGGCAGCCTCGACCTTCTCGGCCGCTGCTTCGACGACCTCGGCAGCGGCGGTTGCAGCCTGCTCGGTGGCAGTCACGACCTCTGCTACGGCAGCCTCTTCGGCGTCGATCGTAGCCTTGACGGCCTTCTTGATGCGGGGTTTGCCCTCCTTCTTGGGTGCACCCTCCTCTTCGGAGACGATACCCTCCTGAGCCTCCTTCTCCTTTTCGAGACGGCGCTCCTCCGTACCCTCGGCCACAGCGGCGCAGATGGCGGTCAGAATCACGGCGATTGAATTCGACGCATCGTCATTTGCAGGAATAACGTAATCGATGTCGGTTGGATCACAACAAGTATCTACTATTGCAAATACGGGGATATTCAATCGTTTAGCCTCTTTGACCGCATTGGACTCCTTCATCACGTCGACCACGAACAGGGCCGCCGGAAGACGGGTCAGGTCGGCGATGGAACCGAGGTTCTTCTCCAATTTCGCACGCTGACGCTCGATCTGAAGCTTCTCGCGCTTGGAGAAATTGTTGAATGTGCCGTCGGCGGTCATCTTGTCGATGGTCGCCATCTTCTTGACGGCTTTGCGTATCGTGGGGAAATTGGTAAGCATACCGCCTGCCCAACGTTCGGTAACGTAGGGCATACCGATAGCCGCCACCTTTTCGGCAACAATATCCTTGGCTTGTTTCTTGGTGGCTACGAACAGCACGCGGCGACCGCTCTTGGCGATCTGCTTGATAGCCGCAGCGGCCTCATCGATCTTGATCACGGTCTTGTGCAGGTCGATGATGTGAATGCCGTTCTTCTCCATGAAGATGTAGGGAGCCATTTTGGGGTTCCACTTACGCTTCAGGTGACCGAAGTGTGCGCCGGCCTCCAACAATGTATTAAAATCTGTACGTGACATTTCAATTCGTCTTTTTTAATTTTAATTCTCTTTGTATCAACTCCCCGGTAGTGGCACAAGCCAATCCGCGAAGTTTTCCGCGACGGGGCAATCTGCAAGTAGACATATATATAATTATGTGGTCTTGCGGATTTGGAACCCGCGTCGTGCATGCCGAAAATCCGTCCGGTAAGGATTAACGCTTACTGAACTGGAACTTGCGACGTGCGCCCGGCTGTCCCGGCTTCTTACGCTCAACCTCACGCGGGTCGCGGGTGAGGAATCCGGCCTTTTTCAGTACCGGACGCATCTCCGCGTCGATCTCGCACAATGCGCGTGCGATACCCAGACGAGCGGCCTCGGCCTGTCCCTTGATCCCGCCGCCATCGAGGTTGATGACGATGTCGTAGTTTTCGACGGTGTTGGTGGCCAGCAGGGGCTGCTTCACCTGAAATTGCAGGATATCGAGCGGGAAGTATGTTTCGAGCGCCTTACGGTTGATTGTAATCTGACCTTTGCCCGGCTTTACGAAAACGCGGGCGACAGCGGCTTTACGTCGGCCTACGGTGTTTACAATTTCCATACTCTTCTTACTTAATCTCGTTCAACTTAATTGCTTTGGGGTTCTGCGCGGCATGGGGATGCTCCGCACCGGCATACACCTTGAGGTTCTTGAAGATAGCCTCGCCCAGACGGGTTTTGGGAAGCATACCGCGAACGGCCTCTTCGATCACGAACTCAGGCTTCTTCTTCAGGTAGTCCTGAGCGGTCGCGAAACGCTGGCCGCCGGGATAACCCGTGTGTCGTACATAGACCTTTTCGGTCAGTTTGTCGCCCGTGAGCTTCACTTTCTCCGCATTGACGACGATGACGTAGTCACCGCAATCGACGTGGGGCGTGTAGCCGGGCTTGTTCTTGCCGCGGAGGATCTTGGCGATCTGCGAAGCAAGACGTCCCAACACCTCGTTCGTCGCATCTATCACCACCCACTCCTTGGTGACGGTAGCTGCATTCGCCGAGATTGTTTTGTAGCTTAATGAATCCACTTTGTTTACGTTTAATTAATACTTGTTGTTAAATTGATCCAATTCCCGCTTTTACGGGTGCGCAAAGTTAGTAATAATTTTCCAAAACGACAACATCGGTCTAAAAATAAACGGATTTATCCGCTTCGGGTCTGCAATTTCGGGAAGCGCTCTGCAAAAGACACCGCACAGCGGCTTCCGCCGGAGCTCCGCTACGCACGACGGACGGAACCGCCGCAGGCCGGAAATACCCGCACCTCGAACGGCCGAAAACAGCGCATCCGCCCCGTTCAGGAGGCGGATGCGCCGGCGATCATTTCGGCTGCGGCAGCCGTGCATCATTCCGCCTTTCCCCCGAAATAGAGGTCAAGCAGCCGCTTGGCGGCGATGAACGAACTGATCTTATCGTCGAGCACCTGTCCTTCGAGCACGGAGATCTCGGCCTCGATGCGCGGGTCGCGGTAGAAACTGTTTTTCAGCGTTTCGTCGATCGTCTCGTACATCCAATACTTGTTTTGCCGATTGCGGTTGTGCCGAAAAAAACCGTTGCCCTGCGTATGGTCCAGAAACTCCTCGACACCCTTCCATACCTCTTCGAGTCCCGCGCCCGAAACGGCCGAACAGGTATAGACCCGGGGACGCCACTCCGACTCGGGAAGCGGGAAGAGTTGCAGCGCACTCTGAAACTGCGTCTTCGCCAGCTCGGCCTTGTGGATATTCTCGCCGTCGGCTTTGGTAATCACCATGAGGTCGGCCATCTCCATGATCCCGCGCTTGATGCCCTGCAACTCGTCGCCGGCGCCCGAAATCTGCAACAGCATGAACAGATCGACCATCGAATGCACGGCCGTTTCCGACTGGCCCACGCCCACCGTCTCGATGAAGATCACGTCGAAGCCCGCCGCCTCGCACAACACGATCGTCTCGCGCGTCTTGCGCGCCACGCCGCCCAGCGAACCGGCCGACGGCGAGGGACGGATGAAGACGTCGGGATTGGCCGAGATGCTCTCCATACGCGTCTTATCACCCAAGATCGAACCGCCGCTACGTTCCGAACTGGGATCGATGGCCAGCACGGCCAGCTTGTGGCGCAGCGAGGTGACCATGTTGCCGATCGCCTCGATGAAGGTCGACTTACCCGCGCCCGGCACGCCGGTGATGCCGATGCGCACCGACCGGCCGGCATGGGGCAGGCAGCGTTCGATGATCTCCTGCGCCTGCGCATAATGATCGGGGTTGCTGCTTTCGATGAGCGTGATGGCCTGCGACAGCGTAGTAATGTTACCCTCCAGAATGCCCTTCACATACTCCTCGGTCGAGAGACGGTGTTTCTTCTTACGAACGAAATACGGGTTGACGATCGGCTGATCGGCGACGCCTTCCGTTACGGAAAGGGCCGAATCGTGATGATGGTCGACATACTCTTTTTCGTAGTGATCTATTTTCGTGAAACTCATGTTATTTAAAGGTTTGAATCAAGTATCGCTTCGGTCAGTTGACGCGGATTTCCCATCCACAGCGCACGGCCTTTGGCCGAAACCAGCACCCCGAAAGGCAGGTATTGGACGTCGTAGGCGGCGAAGCTGCGACCGCTGTCGTCGAAAGCCACCGTCAGATTGCCCTCGGCATACGGGCGGACGATCCCGCCGACGGCCTCCGGACTCTCCCTGACGACGACCACGACGTTGACCCGATCGCCGAACTTCCGCCCCAACTCCTGCAAATGCGCGAGCGATTCGACGGCCGGCCGGCTCGTGGAGTGGAAAAAGACGAGCAGAAAAGTCCTCCCCGGTACCGGCATACGATCGTCCAGCCACGATTTGACTTTCAAATCGGGCGTCTTTTCACCCAATGCGACATTCTGCGATGCGGCGCCCAGCGTCCACGACAGCAGAAACAATGCGAGGAAAATACGTTTCATAGCCGTTGTTTTGCAGCGAAGATAACGATTTTTTGCCTTTCGCGCTAATTTTTCACGTGGTTTTCGGCCCGAAGTCTGTCTACGGCAGCGAAGCGGTACGGGCCAAAGCGGGTTCCGACAGAGGAAAAGGCCGTCCCGAATAGCGGTAAAGGCCGTTCATGTAAGATTTTTCGAAGATATTTCGTTCAAATAATTATGTTTTTTAAAATATTAGGATTACTTTTGTGTGCGTCAAAAACGAACGCGGGCAAGATTTCAAATTCTAACAACCTAAATAAAAATTATTTGTTATGGAAGTATCTCACATTGAGCATCTTGGCATTGCAGTGAAGAGCCTCGATGAAGCGATTCCCTACTGGGAGAACGTACTGGGCCTGAAATGTTACGCGATCGAGGAAGTGCCCGACCAGAAGGTGCGCACGGCCTTCTTCAAACTGGGCCAGACCAAGATCGAACTGCTCGAACCGACGTCGGAGGATTCGACGATCGCAGGGTTCATCGAGAAGCGCGGCATCGGCATCCACCACATGGCACTCGCCGTCAAGAACATCGAGGAGCAGCTGGCCGACGCCGAAGCCAAGGGCATCCGCCTGATCGACAAGACCCCGCGCAAGGGCGCCGAAGGCATGACCATCGCGTTCCTGCACCCGAAATCGACGCAGGGCATCCTGACCGAACTTTGCGAGGACAAGAACAACTAATCAAATCATACGACAATCATGAGTGAAATTCAGAACAAGATAAACACGCTCATCGAAAACCGCGAGAAAGCCCGCATGGGCGGCGGTCAGAAACGGATCGACGCACAGCACGGCAAGGGCAAGTACACGGCCCGCGAGCGTATCCAGATGTTGCTTGACGAGGGATCGTTCGAAGAGTTCGACATGTTCGTCACGCACCGCTGCTACGACTTCGGCATGGACAAGAGCCATACCTTCGGCGACGGCGTGGTGACGGGCTACGGCACGATCGGCGGCCGTCTGGTCTACGTCTTCGCACAGGACTTCACGGTGACGGCCGGTTCGCTGTCGCTGTCGATGTCGGACAAGATCTGCAAGGTCATGGACATGGCCATGCGCAACGGCGCGCCCTGCATCGGCCTGAACGATTCGGGCGGCGCCCGAATCCAGGAGGGAATCAACGCGCTGGCCGGCTATGCCAACATCTTCCAGCGCAACGTGATGGCATCGGGCGTCATTCCTCAGATTTCGGCCATCTTCGGCCCCTGCGCGGGCGGTGCGGTCTATTCGCCGGCACTGACCGACTTCATCATCATGAAGAAGGAGACCTCGAACATGTTCCTCACCGGCCCGAAGGTCGTCAAGACCGTCACCGGCGAAGACGTTACGCAGGAGCAGTTGGGCGGCGCCATGATGCACACGACCAAGTCGGGCGTGGCGCAGTTCGCCGTCGACACCGAGGAGGAGGGCATCGAAATGATCAAGAAACTGCTCTCCTACATGCCGCAGAACAACATGGAGGATGCTCCGCTGGCCGTCTGCACCGACCGCATCGACCGCCTGGAAGACTCGCTCAACGAGATCATCCCCGACAACGCCAACAAGCCCTACGACATGGCCGAGGTCATCAAGGCCATCGTCGACAACGGCGAATACCTCGAATCGGCGGCGAGCTACGCGAAGAACGTCATCACCTGCTTCGCCCGTTTCAACGGCCAGTCGGTGGGCATCATCGCCAACCAGCCGAAGTTCATGGCCGGCGTGCTGGACATCAACGCCAGCCGCAAGGCGGCGCGGTTCGTGCGTTTCTGCGACGCCTTCAACATTCCGCTGGTCACGCTGGTAGACGTTCCGGGCTTCCTGCCGGGCACGACGCAGGAGTACGGCGGCGTCATCACCCACGGCGCGAAGCTTCTCTTCGCCTACTGCGAAGCGACGGTGCCGAAGATCACCGTCACGCTGCGCAAGGCCTACGGCGGCGCCTACATCGTCATGTCGTCGAAGCATATCCGCGGCGACATCAACTACGCATGGCCGACGGCCGAAATCGCCGTAATGGGCGCCAGCGGAGCCGTGGGCGTGCTTCACGCCAAGGAGGTGGCCGCGATCGAGAATCCCGAAGAGCGCGCCAAGTTCGTGGCCGAGAAGGAGCAGGAGTACAACGACAAGTTCTCGAACCCCTACAACGCCGCACGCTACGGTTACATCGACGACGTGATCGAACCGCGCAACACCCGCTTCCGGATCATCCGCGCCCTGCAAGCGCTTTCGACCAAGCGTTTGCAGAATCCGCCGAAGAAACATTCGAATATTCCCCTCTAACAATTGCACGCTATGACAATATTATCAGCAATCGATTGGGGATGGCCCGAGATGCTGTGGACGACGCTCATCAGCATCTGTCTGGTATTCGGCATTCTCGTGCTGCTGGTGTGGATCATGAAACTTTTCGGAATGATCTTCGTCAGCCGCCGCAAGGCGGCCGCGGCCGCGACTCAGAGCGGCAAACCCGTCGAGCAGGGCCAACTGCACGAAGAGGAGATCGCGGCCATCGCCACCGCACTCAAAATCTTCAACAGCGATCGGCACGACCGTGAGTCGGATGTGCTGACGATCATGAGTATCAAGCGCGCTTATTCGCCCTGGAACTCGAAAATTCATGGGCTAACCCAGATGCCCGACAAAAAATAAGTATTGGAACAATGAAAGATTACGCATTGAAAATCAACGGACATAATTACGACGTGCGCATCGACGACGTAAACGAATCCTCGACCCTGGCACACGTGGTGGTCAACGGCACGGCCTACGAGGTCGAGATCGCAGGCGCCAAAGGAGCCGCGACGAAACGTCCTCAGGTAGCTCCCGCCCCCCGCGAAGCCGACAGCGCGAAAATCACCCCCGCCACGGCGGCTCCCGCTCCCCGTATCGCGCCGGTAGCCCCCTCGACGGGTTACACGATCAAGTGTCCTCTGCCGGGTACCGTGCTCTCGATCAACGTCAAGGTCGGCGATACGATCGCGACCGGTCAGACGCTCGTGATCCTCGAAGCCATGAAAATGGAGAACAACATCGACGCCGACCGCGCCGGCGTCGTCAAGCAGATCTTCGTCCAGCAGGGCGCTACGGTCATGGAGGGCGATAACCTGATTCTCATCGAGTAGGCTTATGTGGACACTGCTGAGTTCAAGTTCCGACTTCGTCGGGGAGAGCCTGATCCGATTCGGCGAATCGACCGGTCTGGCCGGTTTTTTCAGCGCCATGGGTTGGGGAAACATCGTGATGATCGGCATCGCCTTCTTCCTGCTCTATTTGGCTATCCGGCATAAGTTCGAGCCGCTGCTGCTGCTGACCATCGCATTCGGCATGCTGCTGACGAACCTGCCCGGCGCCAATCTCTACCACACCGAGCTCTTTGCCGGAGGGCATGTCCATTGGGACATCTTCGTCGCGAAGGCGGGCTTGCTGGACTACCTTTACCTGGGCGTCAAGCTGGGCATCTACCCCTGCCTGATCTTTCTGGGCGTAGGCGCCATGACCGATTTCGGTCCGCTGATCGCCAATCCCAAGAGTTTCCTGCTGGGCGCTGCGGCGCAAATCGGCATCTTCGTGACGTTCCTCGGCGCCTATGCGATCGGATTCTCGCCCGAACAGAGCGGTTCGATCGGCATCATCGGCGGTGCGGACGGTCCCACGGCCATCTACCTCACCTCGATGCTGGCCCCCGAACTGCTGGGCCCGATCGCCGTAGCCGCCTACTCCTACATGGCGCTCGTGCCGGTCATCCAGCCGCCCATCATGCGACTGCTCACCAACAAGCACGAACGTGCGATCCGTATGCGCACGCTGCGTCCGGTATCGAAAACCGAGCGTATCCTCTTCCCGATCATCATCTCGGTCGTCATCGCCCTGCTGCTGCCGAGCGCAATGCCGCTCGTGGGCTGTCTGATGCTGGGTAACCTGATGAAGGAGTGCGGCGTGGTGGATCGCCTGAGCAAAACGGTGCAGAACGAACTGATGAACATCGTGGTGATCTTCCTCGGCCTGACCGTCGGCGCCACGGCGACCGCCGAAGCGTTCCTGAATTTCCGCACGCTGGGCATCCTCGTGCTGGGCGTCATCGCCTTCTGCCTGGGAACCGCCGGCGGCGTGCTGCTGGCCAAGTTCATGAACCTGTTCAGCAAAGAGGAGAACAAGATCAACCCGCTGATCGGTTCGGCCGGTGTGTCGGCCGTACCGATGGCCGCCCGCGTGTCGCAGATCGAAGGACAGCGCGAAAATCCGGGCAACTACCTGCTGATGCACGCCATGGGTCCCAACGTGGCCGGCGTGGTCGGTTCGGCCGTCGCCGCAGGTATCCTGCTGTCGTTCCTCGGCTAAGGGAACGCCCCGAAAAGAGAGGAGCGTGGATTTCGAAATCCACGCTCCTTTCTTTTTATTCCGGCTGCGACTCCCTGCGCAACCGTTCGGCCAGTTCGGGCATCCCGACGGCCGCCCGCTCGCGCAGATGCGTCAGCGGATTACGGATCGTCCGCACGTCGGGAGCGCCGGGGTCGACCAGATAGATCGGCACCCCGGGACGGACGTAATGCACCAGCGAAGCCGCCGGATAGACCGCCAGCGACGTTCCGACGACGATCAACACGTCGGCCGCCGCCGCAATCCGCGCCGCATGGTCGAACTGGGGAACCGCCTCACCGAAAAAGACGATATGCGGACGCAGCAGCACCCCGTCGGGGGCCGTGGCATCCAACGGCTGTTCCCACCCTTCGATCGGAACGATCAACGCGGGATCGCGCGAGGAGCGGAGTTTCCGCAGTTCGCCGTGCAGATGCGTCACACGGGTCGAACCGGCGCGTTCGTGCAGGTCGTCTACATTCTGGGTGATGACCTCGACGTCGAAATCCGCCTCCAATCCCGCGATGGCCAAATGAGCCGCATTGGGACGGGCCGCCAGCATCTCGCGGCGGCGTTTGTTGTAAAATTCGATTACCAGCCGGCGATTGCGCGCCAGCGCCTCGGGCGTACAGACATCCTCGATCCGGTAATCGGCCCACAATCCGTCGGCATCGCGGAAGGTGGACAGTCCGCTGTCGGCACTCACGCCGGCTCCGGTAAAGACTACGACTTTTTTCATCTCGAATGATCGATTCGGCGGCATCCGCCGCATTCCGTCCATAAAGGTAGGCAAAATCCGGAAACGATCCAATGCCGTACTCGAAAAAGAGGCGCATATTTCCGTCGTACGACAGCCGATTCCGACACTCCCGAACCGAACATCCGATTCCGCCGCGATCGATCCCCAGGGATGAATTTACACTCCGTTCCGTCAGGCGGACTCCGCATGCACGCTCCGCCGCCCCGATTCGTCGACGCGCTCCATCCTCTGCAAACGACATCTTTCCGGTGCGAAACCGCCGCCGCCACCGGACGCCTCCTCAGCCGACAACGGTACTCTTCCGGAAGCCCCTCCGCAACCCTCTTCCGGAAAAAAGAGGCTGCGAAAAACGAAGCGAATGATCAATATGTCTGAAAAAATCGTTATTTTCGCTTATCATATTCATTCCACTTAATTCAGTTTTCATGATGAAAAGTCATCTCATTTTGCGGTTGCATCGGATAATTCTGATCGCCGCGCTGTTTTTGGCTGCATCTTGCAAAGAGGACGATACCTCCGTGCAACTGAAAGCCCCTCAAACCCTTACGGCAATCCCTTCCGAAACATCGCTCCTGATCGAATGGGGGGGGGTGGACGAAGCTGCCGCCTATGAACTGGAAGCCCGCAGCGACGACTACGCCTTCTCCACCCGTGTCGAAGACACCCGTTACGAGTTGACCGGACTCGAAGCATACACCGAATACGAGGTACGCATCCGCGCGCTGGTCGTTTCGGGCAACTACCTCGATTCGGAATGGAGCGCATGGGAGCGGTTCAAAACCCTCGACAAGACGATCGCCGACGAATTCGACGGAGGCAGCGGCACGGAAGAAGATCCCTACTTAATCGCACGGCCGTCGCAACTGGCCCTGCTGGCACAATGCGTCAACGAACAGACGGCCGGCTATTTCGAACCGGACGTCCACTACCTGCTGACGGCCGATCTCGATCTTTCCGGCTATGAAAACTGGACGCCGATCGGTATCGGCCCGCAAGACGGACGGTATCCCTACGAGAATCCCGAGAAGGCATTCCAAGGCGTTTTCGACGGAGGCGGCCACACCGTGAACAAGCTAAACGTCGCTTACACGGGTGCGACGACCTTCACGAGCGTCGGACTCTTCGGAGTGAACGACGGCACGATCAGGAATCTTCACGTCGCGGGCACAGTCTCCGCGACGACATCCTGCACCGACAAAAGCTATGTGATCGCCGGCGGCATCGTCGGTTTCAATATCATCGCCTACGAGGACGCCATGAACACCCGTCCGGGTTCGGGAGCCATCGAACACTGCTCCTTCACGGGTTCGGTATCGGCATCGTGCGGCAACGACCCGACGGGCACGGCCGACGCAGGCGGCATCTGCGGCATGGCCGAGTCGGGAAACATCGACTTCTGCGAAACGACGCTCGACGCGGCACACACGATCAGAACCGAGGGCGGCGAAATCTCGATGACCGGCGGCATCGCCGGATCCATGAACGGCGGACGCATCTCCGCCTGCACCTTCACCGGTACGGGAGTTCTCGAAGCCGCCTTCAACACCGTCCCCGAAGGCTATTACGTCTATGCCCAAGCGGGCGGCATCGTCGGTTCGACCGCCGAGGCCTCGATCGAAAGCTGTACGGCGGATTTCGGCGGCTCGCTGCTCGTTCCGAAAGGCGGGGAAGCAACTTGCAACGCGGGCATCGTCTGCGGCAATTCCGGAAGTTCCATCACCGACTGTACCGCGAAATTTACGGGCGACGCCTCAATCGAGAGCAACGGCACCATCAGCTTCGGCGGCGCTGTCGGATCGCTCTCCGGCGTCGGTGAATGCGCCGTCTCGCTCGTTTCGACCGAAATGGGTGGAACGGTGAAGATCGCCCAGGGCGACGAATATTCCGACGTACATGTCGGCGGTGTCTTCGGATCGGCTTCGAACGCTACGGCATCGGCTTGCGACGCTCTCCTATCGGGCGACATCGAAATCTCTTCGAATGTCGCCGACGGCACGACCAACGTCAACGTGGGCGGTGTATGCGGCAAAAGCGGTATGCTGACTGCCGGCTGCCACGCCGAATGGACGGAGAGCGCACACGTGAAAATCGCCTCCGACCGGAGCAATTTCGGCGGCGTGACAGGCCTGACACAGGCTGAAAGCAACTATGCCTTCCTCGTCGGATGCTATGCCCTCTGCAACGGCCGCGTAGAGATCGAGCCCAAGAACGGCACGGACTACACGGCCAACGCAGGCGGTATCGCCGGAACCTTCTCAGGCTACTCCATGATCTACCCCGTCGTCATGGAAATCCCTGCCTATATGGACGGTTGCTACGCCCTCGTCGAAACCGACTTTTCGCTCTCCGGCGGCACGGCCCGCGGCGTGGCCGGCGCATCGGAGGCCGCTCTGCTCAACGGCGTGTTCTGGGGGTCGACGCAAGACGGCGTCTCGGAGACGCTGCCCGACAGCAAGGCTTTCGCAAGTCTCGATCAGAGCGGTTTCGAAGCGGCAATCGCCGAGATGAACGACGCGATCGCCGCTTCGATGATGGCCCAACTCGTGCAGGTCGGCTACACGTACGATACGTCTCTGGGACATCCCGTCCTGACAGGCGCCCGCTGACCGGAGCATCCCCGACCTCCATTTATAAGTTCACCCCTGCCGGAAAATCCGACAGGGGTGAGCCCTTTTCAGAAACCATCGGGCGGTTCCCTTTCAAATCGCACGCTCGTCCCGAAAAACGGAACATTCCGCGCATCAGTGCGTGAAGACACGCCCCTTCTGCTTGACCTTGGCTTCGTAATCCAGACGCGACTGCGTGGGATATTTCAGCTTTTCGAAGCCGGCGACGGCGTTGCCGATGTCGCTCAGCAGCATGTCGGCCATATCGCGCGACATTCCCTGACGAACGACCACGCGCATGACGACCAGCGAATCGATGTTCTTCGGCATCGTGTAGGCGGGAACCATCCAGCCGCTCTGTTGGAGTACGGCCTGCAAATCGTAGAGCGTCCATTTAGCCGTCTTGTCGTACTCGGGATTCATGTACCAGATGAAGAGCGGATTTTGCAGCTCCTTCGAATAATTTTCGAAACACTTCATCTTGCCGATCTGTTCATGGCAGTAGCAGGCTACGTCCATCGAATTCTGCTGCACCTCCTTGTAACCGTCGAAGCCCAGGCGGATGAAGTTGTAGTACTGACCCAGAATCTGCGCCGCAGGACGCGAGAAGTTGAGCCCTACCTGCGTGATGTTGGCACCCAGATAGTTGACGCTGAACGACATCTCTTCGGGCAGATACTTCTTGTCCTTCCAGACGACCCAGCCCAGGCCCGGATAGACCAGTCCGTACTTGTGGCCCGACGTGGAGATCGACCACACCCATTTGAGGCGGAAGTCCCACTTCACCTCCGGATTGAGGAACGGCAGGATGAAACCTCCCGACGCCGCATCGACGTGGATCGGAATATCGTATCCCGTCTTCTTGTTGTAGGCGTCCAGCTCGTGGTCGAGCGCCTCGATGTCGTCGTTGAGTCCCGTCCACGTCACGCCGGCGATCGGCACGATGCAAATGGTGTTCTCGTCGCACATCGCCAGAGCGTCCTTCGGATCGAGCGTCGGCTTTTCGAGCGTGAGGGGCACCGTGCGCATCTCGATCTGCCACAACTGGCAGAACTTCTCCCAGACCACCTGAAAGGCGGAGCTCATCACCAGATTGGGTTTGTCGAAGGGTTTGCCCTCGGCCTTGCGTTTCGCACGCCAGCGCAGCCAGGCCGCGACGCCGCCCAGCATACAAGCCTCCGACGAGCCGATTCCCAGCGCGCCGGTCTTCCACTCGGCCTTTTCGGGCGAATTCCACATGTTGGCGATGATGTTGATGCACCGTCCGCACATCACCGCCACACGCGGATACTCGGTCTCGTCGATGTAGTTGACGTTGATCGCCTCGTTCATCAGGCGCGTAGCGTATTCGTCCATGTAGGTGGTGACGAAAGTCGCCAGATTCAGACGCGGCTGCGTCTGGGGATAGGTCTCGTCCTTCACCATTTGGTAGGCGATCTCAGGTGTGGTTTTGTGCTGCGGAATGTTCTGCGTCGGAGCGGGAGTGAGCATCTTTTCCGATCCGAAGACAGCCGTCGTAGCATTGGCCCGTGTCTCTTGTTTCGTGTTCATAGCGGTAATGTGTTTAAAAATTACAAGGTGCGTAAATCCATAAACTATGCCACTCGGAGGCCATTTCCGAAGACCGGAGGGACCTCGTCGCCGAAAACACCTCTCTTTGGCTGCACCTTAAACACTTCGCCCCGACAGAATCGAACATGCGTTTGCTTCTGCGCTCGACTTTTCGTACTTTGGCTTGCACCGTAGATACTCCGTCTCGGCAGAAACAAACATGCGTTTGCTTCTGCGCTCGACTTTTCGTACTTTGGCTGCGCCGTAGATACTCCGTCTCGGCAGAAACAAACATGCGTTTGCTTCTGCGCTCGACTTTTCGTATCTTTGACTGCGCCGAAGATAGGTCGCTCCGCAAAAACGCAAATAAATCTGCCTTCGCATCCGGCTTATTCGTACCTTTGGCTAACGTTATGAACGAAACATTCTCTCTTTTCCTCTGGGCGATGACCGTACTCGCACTCGCGGTGTTCGTCGCACTCCATTTCGTCGAAGCGGGATACGGCTACCTCTTCAACCGAAAATTCGGGCCGGGCATCCCCAACCGTATCGGATGGATGGCGATGGAGTCGCCCGTCTTCATCGCCATGTGCATCCTGTGGCTCTGCTCCGACCGTGCACTCGAAGCGGGACCGCTGGCACTTTTCATCCTCTTCCAGAGCCACTACCTGCAACGGGCCTTCGTCTTCCCGCTGCTGATCCGCGGGAGGTCGCAGATGCCGCTGGGAATCGTTCTGATGGGAATGGTATTCAATACGCTCAACGCCCTGATGCAGGGCGGCTGGATCTTCTACGTCTCCCCCGCCGGCTACTACGACGGTTGGTTCGCACGTCCCTACATCTGGGTCGGCGGTGCGCTGTTCATCGCCGGCATGGTCATCAATCTCCGCTCCGACCGCATCATCCGCCACCTGCGCCGGCCGGGCGATACGCGCCACTACATCCCCTACGGCGGAATGTTCCGCTATGTCTCGTCGGCCAACTACTTCGGCGAACTGCTCGAATGGATCGGTTTCGCCGTCGCGTCGTGGTCATGGGCCGGCGCGGTATTCGTCGTCTGGACGTTCGCCAATCTGGCGCCGCGATCGGCCTCGCTCTACAAACGCTACGAGCAGGAGTTCGGCGAGGAGTTCACCTCGCTGCACCGCAAACGCATCCTTCCTTTCATCTATTGATTCCATGAAAAAAGAGTCGCTGTTGTTCACACCCTACAAATTAGGTCCCGTCACGCTGCGCAACCGCACGATCCGTTCGGCGGCATTCGAATCGATGGGCCGCGCCTACGGCCCCACCGAACAACTGAAAAACTACCACGTGAGCGTCGCCCGCGGCGGCGTGGGAATGACCACACTGGCCTACGCCGCCGTCTGTCGCAGCGGGCTGTCATTCGAAAAACAGCTGTGGCTGCGACCCGAAATCGTCCCGGGACTGCGCGACATCACCGAAGCCGTCCACCGCGAAGGAGCCGCCGCATCGATCCAGATCGGCCATTGCGGCAACATGACGCACTACACCACGGCCGGACAGATTCCGATCGGTGCATCGTCGGGCTTCAACCTCTATGCCTACACCCCCGTGCGCGCCATGCGGCGCGACGAAATCCGACAGGTGGCCGCCGACTTCGGCCGTGCGGTGGATACGGCGTACGAAGCGGGATTCGACTGCGTGGAAGTACACGCAGGCCACGGCTACCTCATCTCGCAGTTCCTCTCGCCCTACACCAACCGCCGCCGCGACGAGTACGGCGGCTCGCTCCCGAACCGGATGCGCTTTCTCAGGATGTGTCTGGACGAAGTGATGGAAACGGCCGCCCGCCGGAACATGGCCGTACTGGTGAAACACAACATGGAGGACGGTTTCAAGGGCGGCATCGAAATCCCCGAAAGCCTCGAAATCGCCCGCGCGATCGAAACCTACGGCGTCGACGGCATCGTCCTCTCGTCGGGTTTCGTGAGCAAGGCGCCGATGGCCGTCATGCGGGGCATCATTCCGCTCTACACGATGAGTTACTACATGCAGTGGTGGCTGCGCATCTTCGTGCGGCTCTTCGGACGGTATATGATTAAACAATACCCTTTCGAAGAGTGCTTCTTCCTGGAAAACGCCAAAAAGTTCCGCGCCGAGCTGAAACTGCCGCTGGTCTACGTGGGCGGGCTGGTGAGCCGCGAAGGAATCGAACGTGCGCTCGACAGCGGGTTCGAACTGGTGCAGATGGCCCGCGCGCTGGTCAACGATCCGGCTTTCGTCGACAAACTGCGCGAGGGCGACCGCTCGACACGCAGCGCGTGCGACCATCGCAACTACTGCATCGCCCGCATGTATTCGCTCGACATGCAGTGCTGCAAACACTGCCCCGACCTGCCGCGCAAGATCCGCGAAGAACTGGCAAAACTCCCGTAACGATGAAAAAGCACACGATCGCAACCGATTCGAAGACGGCGCTCGTGACGGGCGCCGCCCACGGCATCGGCCGCTGCTATGCCGAACGGCTGGCGGCCCTGGGCTACCGGCTGATTCTCGTCGACCGCGACGGCGGCACGCTCGACACCGCACGGCAGGAGTTGGCGGCGGCGCACGGCGTCACGATTGATACCCTTGTCATGGACATGGCGCGCATGGAGGCGTCGGAGGAGCTGTACGCCGCCGTCGCACGGCTGGGCGCCGAGGTGGAGGTACTCGTCAACAACGCGGGCGTCTTCTCCTATCTCGACATCCTTGCCACCCCCGTCGAACGGATCGAACGGATGATCCTGCTGCACGACCTGACGCTCTCGAAAAACTGCCGCGCCTTCGGGGCCGACATGGCGCGGCGCGGCAGCGGATACATCCTAAACATGTCCTCCTACTCGGTCTGGATGCCCTTCCCGGGCATGGCGCTCTACACCGCCACCAAGGCCTACGTGCGCTGTTTCTCGAAAGCCTTCGCCAAAGAGGTCGCCGAGCGAGGCGTCCGCGTGACGGCCGTGTGTCCCGCCGGCGTGGCGACCGACCTCTACGGGCTCTCGCCCAAATGGCAGCATATCGGCCGGCGGCTGGGCGTGCTGATTTCGCCCGACAGCTGTGCGCGGCGGGGGCTGCGCGCGCTGTGGCGCGGCCGCCGCTGCATCGTCCCCGACTGGTGGAACCGCCTGTTCGTACCGCTGTTCTTCTACATGCCCGACTTCGTGACGCGCCGTATCCGCCGCTTCACGATCCGCTTCCAGCGTTGAACGGTCTCGGAGCGGGGCTTCGCCCGGCAGGAGTACGGAGCCGACGACGATAGGCGATTCCGTACCGCACGGCGGCGGCATCCGACCGGGAGAACGATTTTTCTTGCCGAAAAGTTTGTAATAACCAAAAAAGCGTGTATCTTTGCACACCGAAATCGATTGGGAAATTGGTTTCGAACGACCTCGGGGTGTGGCGCAGTCCGGTTAGCGCACCTGCTTTGGGAGCAGGGGGTCACAAGTTCGAATCTTGTTACCCCGACGATCAGAAAAAGGAAGTTCTTTCACGGGCGGAGTTCCCGTTCGATGCTTCGGCACGATCTCCGTTCGACAAGTTTTCGGGATGTAGCGCAGCCCGGTTAGCGCGCCAGCTTCGGGAGTTGGAGGTCCCGAGTTCGAATCTCGGTATCCCGACAAACTTCCTTTCAGAGCCACTGAGCGATCAGTGGCTTTTTTGTTTGCTTTTCTTTCACCGGATAATACGACGATTCTATCGACAAATCGGATATTTTCCATCTGAAAATTTGGAAAAGTCACGGGGGGGGGTAAATTTGTCCGCTTCAATTCCGAAGCAGGCAGACCGGAAAGCCGAAAGACCGGAGCAACAATCATTTTCTATGGAAAAAGCATCTCTTCTAACCTGTTTCGCAACCGCCGCTTTGTTCTCGCTTCATTTCCTCGCTGCGGCTGCCGCCACAAACGATGCGAATGCACCGGCATCGCTCACGTCGGTCCTTCCGAGCGACAACGCCTCGGCGGAGATGGTGCACGAAAGACACACGACCGCATACTATTTCAACCAGGTCTCCTGGTTCGATTGCAATGCGGAAATTTTCGAAGACACCAGCACCGGAGATTCCTGGATCAAGATTTTCCACAACGGCTACAAAAAAGGCCGAGTCGTATCCAATCCCGATTACAATCCGCGCAAACTGACCGGAGTACTCAACAGACGCCTTTCGTCACGCTATATGACGACGGCCGACAACGGGATGACCTATTATTTCAACTGAAAATGGGTATTCTTTTCGGAAACGAAACGAAGAAATGTCCCGAATGCGGAATGATCATCCCCTCGGAGGCCCGCAAATGTCCCTACTGCCGTACCGAATTCGGCGAGCCGAGCCTGTCGGACGACTTAAATCGGTTCGGATGTCTGGGTTATCCGTCGGTCATTCTGACGATCCTGCTATTGCTGCACACTTGCAGTTAGACAATCCGGATCGAAAATCACGAGGTGCTGTCTGAAAAAGAATCAGACAGCACCTCGTCAAAAAGCGGAGGGATCAATACACCTGCGTAATAGTGCCGGAGTACTGTACGGGATTGTACCAGACCGACGAAATGGTGAGGTTGGCGCCTCCCGACGACGAGTAGATGTCGAAGGTGAAGGTGTAATCGTTGGCCGAGAAGAGCGTGGTGGAGAAGGTCACGATCCAGCCTTCGTTGGTCTGTTCGGCACGGTACCCCTCGACCGACGGAAGCACGTAGTTGAGCACCGTGTAGTAATAGGGAGGAACATAGCCCTTGATGTAGGGAAGGCAGACGTCCACCGTGCCGTCCCAGAACCCGACCGTGAAGTTGGGATTGATCAACTGGCGCACGGGACCCGCCGGCTGACGCTGCATACTCGAAGGGTTGAACTGGAAATTGCGCGACAGGATGATCGAGTCCATGTGCTTTTCGAAGGCGGCCAGCCGTTCGGCGCGCCGCTTCACACGCTCTTCGTGGCGCTGCTCGCGCACCTCCGTGCGTTGAGATTTGGTTTGGGCCCGCTGAGACTTCGACTGCTGTTGGGCCGTAACTGCGACAGCCGATACCACTACGGCAGCGGCAGCCATCCATACGATAATACGTTTCATAGGCAAAAGAGTTTGCATTTGACCGATGTCAACGCAAACTCCTTGCCACAACATATTGCAAACCCGTCCGTTCGATAGGATTTCCGGCTGCACGCCCGTTCCGTCCGGCGGTAGCTCCACGGCGGCACGCCGTGATGACCGACCATACCCCACCCTAAATCCCTCCCTCGGGGAGGGACTTCGCGGGAAACCCGACTCGCTCCCGACGCACCGGCGTGGAATCTTACCGGAAAGACCGGATACTTCGGAACGTTGCAAACCCGTCCGTTCGATAGGATTTCCGGCTGCATGCCCGTTCCGTCCGGCGGTAGCTCCACGGCGGCACGCCGTGAGTACCGATCATACCCCACCCTAAATCCCTCCCTCGGGGAGGGACTTCACGGGAAACCCGACTCGCTACCGACGCACCGGCGTGGAATCTTACCGGAAAGACAATAGAAGTGATTTTCTTCGAGACACAGCGAATCGTTCGTCGGAAAAATTCACGACAATGCATTCGTCCCACATACAACCAGCAAATCGGTTACGACCGGTTAGTCGCCCGAAAACGTCTGTCACAGTCCCGTTAAAGCCCCATTTGCCGCAGAAAACGTCCCGTATAACTCTGCTCGACGGCGGCCACCTCGTGCGGCGTACCCGCCGCGAGCACCCGTCCGCCCGCCGCACCGCCTTCGGGACCGATATCAATGATCCAGTCGGCGACCTTCACCACGTCGAGGTTGTGTTCGATGACGACGACCGTGTTTCCGCGGTCGACCAGCTTGTTCAGCACGTCGATCAACTGGCGGATATCCTCGAAATGGAGCCCCGTAGTCGGCTCGTCGAGGATATAGAGCGTGCTGCCCGTATCGCGTTTCGAGAGTTCGGCGGCCAGCTTGATGCGCTGCGACTCGCCGCCCGAGAGCGTCGTGCAGGGCTGGCCGAGCGTCAGGTAGCCCAACCCCACCTCCTGAATGGCACGCAGCTTCTGGTAGATCGACGGGATGTTTTCGAAAAACTCCACGGCCATGTTGACCGTCATGTTCAACACGTCGTCGATATTCTTGCCCTTGTATTTCACTTCGAGCGTCTCGCGGTTGTAGCGGTGGCCGCCGCAACTCTTGCAGGTGACATAGACGTCGGGCAGAAAGTTCATCTCGATGGTCTGCACTCCCGCACCGCGGCACGTCTCGCAACGGCCGCCCTTGACGTTGAAGGAGAAGCGTCCCGCCTTGAAGCCGCGCACCTGCGCGTCGGGTGTCATCTCGAAGAGTTTGCGGATGTCGGCGAAGACGTTGGAGTAGGTCGCCGGATTGCTGCGCGGCGTGCGGCCGATCGGCGACTGGTCGACCACGACCAGCTTGTCGACGTGTTCGATTCCCTCGATCGAATCGTAGGGCAGCGGGCGGTCGAGCGACCGGTAGAGCTTGCGGCTCAGAATAGGGCGCAGCGTTTCGTTGACGAGCGTCGACTTGCCCGAACCGCTGACACCCGTGACGAGGATCAGTTTGCCCAGCGGGAAATCGACGTCGATATGTTTGAGGTTATTGCCCGACGCTCCCCGCAGGACGATATGACGGCCGTTGCCCTCGCGCAGCGTCGCCGGAACCTCGATCCGCCGGCGGCCGGTCAGATAGTCGGCCGTCACGGAGTCGGAGCGGAGGATATCGTCGAACGTACCCGACGCAACGACGTGGCCGCCCTTGCGCCCCGCCTTGGGGCCTACGTCGACGATCCAGTCGGCCGAGCGCATCATCTCCTCGTCGTGCTCGACGACGATCACCGAGTTGCCGGCGTCGCGCAACTCCTGCAAGCTGCGGATCAGCCGCCGGTTGTCGCGCTGGTGCAGGCCGATCGACGGCTCGTCGAGGATGTAGAGCACATTCACCAGTTTCGATCCGACCTGCGTCGCCAGCCGGATGCGCTGTGACTCGCCGCCCGAAAGCGAGCGCGACGAGCGGCTCAGCGAGAGGTAGCCCAACCCCACTTCGATCAGGAACCGGAGCCGTTCGCGGATCTCCTTGACGACCTCCTGCGCGATCTTGCGCTCCTTCTCGGTGAAATGCTCCTCGATGCGGGACATCCAGTCGGCGAAATCGGAGATCGACATGGCCGACACCTCGGCGATGTTCCGTCCGCCGATGCGGAACTGCAATGCCTCGCTGCGCAACCGCGACCCGCCACAGACGCTGCACGGCTTGTAGACGAGAAACTGCTCGCGCCACTTCTCGCCGCGCTTGGAATCCTCGTCGAAATTGCGGCCGATCCACTCGGCCATGCCGTCCCACGACACCAGACGCTTGCCGCCGGCGTTGGCGAATTCCGTCAGATCGACCGTCAGCGGCTCGGAATCGCCGTAGAGGATGGCGTTCATCCCCTCCTCCGAAATGCTCTGCACCGGATCGTCGAGCGTGAAATCGTAGCGGCGCCCCAGCATCTCCAACAGCGCGAAAAGCATGTTGTTGCGGTACGGCCCGAAGGGTTCGATCCCTCCGGCGCGCAGCGACTTCTTTGGATCGGGAATGATCTTGCTGCGGTCGAAGACCGCCTCGACGCCCAGCCCGTTGCATCGGGGGCAAGCCCCCTTGGGCGAGTTGAACGAAAAGGTGTGCGGCGCAGGATCTTCGAACGCGACGCCCGTGGTGGGGCACATCAGATGCCGCGAATAGTAGCGCATCGTCTCCGTATCGTAGTCGTAGAGCGCCATCGTCCCCTTGCCCTGCCGCATCGACTCCTTGAGCGAAGTCATCAGCCGGTCGCGCGACTCCTCGCTCACGCGCAGGCGGTCGACCACCAGGTCGATCGTGTGGATCTTGTAGCGGTCGAGCTTCATGCCCGTCGAGAACTCGCACATCTGGCCGTCGATACGGGCGTGGAGGTAGCCCTTCTTCACCAGCGACTCGAACAGCTCGCGGTAGTGTCCCTTGCGGCCCTTGACGATCGGTGCGAGCAGCGCGATGCGACGGCCTGCGAAATCGCGCAGGATCAGGTCGAGAATCTGCTCGTCGGAGTAATGCACCATCTCCTCGCCCGTAGCCGGCGAATAGGCGCGCGAAGCGCGCGCATAGAGCAGACGCAGGAAGTCGTTGATCTCGGTGACGGTACCCACCGTCGACCTCGGATTTTTGTTGGTCGTCTTCTGCTCGATGGCCACCACGGGGCTCAGTCCCGTGATCTTGTCCACATCGGGACGCTCCATCGTCCCCACGAACTGACGCGCATAGGTCGACAGGGTCTCCATATACCGCCGCTGCCCCTCGGCATAGATCGTATCGAATGCCAGCGACGATTTGCCCGACCCCGACAGGCCGGTGACAACCACCAGCTTGTGGCGCGGAATCGTTACGTCTATATTTTTCAGATTGTGTACCCGTGCGCCGAGTACCTCGATTGTCTCCTCTCGTTTCATCTTACTTAAATCGCATCCTGCATCCGAAATATTGTGCAAAGGCAATGCAAACCGAGCGTTAGGCCTAACCCCGCCGGGCTCTGCCGGGACGCTGCCCGTCCGGACCGGAATAAATTCCCGGCAAAGGTAGCGATTTTTCCGCAAACCGCATTCCGCGCACAGTCATCGCAGCAGGAAATCGTCGGCGTCGCGCCATGCGGGAAATTTCGTCCGGAACCGATCGAGCGCTTCCCTGTCGAGCCGGGCCGTGAAGACCCCCTCCGAAGCGTCCGCCTCGCAGAGCGGCGTCCCCTTGAAATCGACGACCGCCGAATCGCCGGCATAATGGTTCCACGGATCGTCGCCCGTGCGGTTGACGCCGACGACATAACACTGGTTCTCGATCGCCCGGGCCCGCAGCAGGGTCCGCCACACCTCCCGACGCGGCGCCGGCCACGAGGCCACGCAGAGAATCGCGTCGTAATCGCTGTGACAACGACACCAGACCGGAAAACGCAGGTCGTAACAGACGAGCGGCAAAAACCGCAGTCCGCCGTATTCGACCACTACGCGCCGCCGGCCCGCCACAAAATGCGCATCTTCGCCGCCGATAGAAAAAAGATGCCGCTTGTCGTATCGCTCCGCACCGCCCGCCGGCCGCACGAAGAAAAAGCGATTGGCGAAACGGTCGCCGCTGCGGACGACGGCGCTGCCGGCCAACGCCGTCGCATAACGTCGTGCGGTGCGGCGCATCCACGCGAGGAGTTCCTCCTCGTCCGGCAGCGCCGTTCGCCACGGTTCGGTGACGAACCCCGTGGCGAACATCTCGGGCAGGAGGGCCAGATCGGCACCGGCCTGCGCGACGAGCTCTTCGGCACGGCGGAGGTTGCGGGCTGCGGCCTCCCACTCCATCGAGAACTGACACAGGGCGACTTTCATATCGACAAAATTACGAATAAAACGGGAAATCCGGCCTGCGTTCGGCAAATCTTTCGTACCTTTGTACGGTACAAATCCCGACAGCCGACCGGACTGCATCCCGGCAAACAGGCCCCGTCTGTTTTGCATCCTGCCTGCGCCGTTTCCGCCGTCGAACCGTTTTAACTATGAAAGCCGGACAAAACCATACGCTCACCGTGACCCGTATCTCGGACTACGGTCTCTATCTCGCCGATCAGGAGGGGCAGGAGGTACTGCTGCCCAACCGCTACGTTTCGCTCGCCGACAAGGTGGGCGACGCGGTCGACGTCTTCGTCTATCACGACTCCGAAGACCGGCTCGTGGCCACGCGCGAAACGCCGCTGGCCCGTGCCGGCGAGGCCGCATTCCTGAAAGTGGTCGACAAGAACCTCCACGGAGCGTTCCTCGACTGGGGGCTTGCGGGCAAAGACCTCTTTCTGCCCAACCGCAACCAGCAGGGCGGGATCTTCGCCGGACGTTCCTATGTGGTCTACGTCTATGTCGACGATGTGACGGGACGATGCGTGGCGACGAACAAACTCAAAAGTTTCGTCAACAACGAGACGCTCACCGTCCGTCCCCGCGAGGAGGTCGATCTGCTGGTGGCTTCGGAGTCGGAGATCGGTTACCGCGTGGTGATCGACAACCGCCATTGGGGAATGCTCTACCGCAACCAGCTTTTCCGACCCGTACAGGTGGGCGACCGCCTGCGCGGCTACGTGACCAAAATCACCGACGACCACCGCATCGACGTGTCGCTCCGACAGCCGGGCTATGCCGGCGTGCAGGACGGTGCAGACCAGCTGCTCGGCATGCTGCGCGAAGCGGGCGGGCGGCTGCCGCTCGGCGACGACAGCTCGCCGGAAGAGATTCACCGCCGCACGCAGCTCAGCAAGAAGGCGTTCAAACGTTCGCTGGGCGTCCTGCTCAAACGCGGGATCGTCGCGGCCGACGCAGAGGGGATCAAACTGACGAAACAGTAGCGATATGGGCAAACTCGCAACCGCCGAGCGCGTATCGCGCGACGCATCCGACAACTTCGTCTTCCAGCGGTCGCTGCTGGCCTACGACCGCGCGGCAGAGATCGTATCGGGCGATGTGTTGGAGATCGGGACGGGAACGGGATACGGCATCGAACTCGTCGCGCCGCATTGCGACCGTTTCGTCACGGTGGACAAATACGCCGCCGGCGGAGACCGCCACGCAGCCAACGTCGAATTCCGACGGATGTGCGTGCCTCCGCTCGGCTTCGGGGACGAATCGTTCGATTTCGTCATTACCTTCCAGGTGATCGAACACATCGACGACGACGCAGCGTTCGTGCGTGAAATCGCCCGTGTGCTGCGGCCGGGCGGACGGATGATCCTCACCACGCCCAACGCTCCGATGTCGCTCACACGCAACCCGTGGCACGTGCGTGAATACCGGATCGACGAACTGCGGCGATTGCTTTCCGAAGCATTTTCCGCCGTCGAGACCCACGGCGTCTTCGGCAACGAGCGCGTGATGGAGTACTACGAACACAACCGCCGCAGCGTGGAGCGCATCGCCCGCTTCGACCTGTTCGACCTCCAGCACCGCCTGCCGCGCCGGCT
Source organism: Alistipes communis (assembly GCF_006542665.1). Lineage (NCBI taxonomy): Bacteria > Pseudomonadati > Bacteroidota > Bacteroidia > Bacteroidales > Rikenellaceae > Alistipes > Alistipes communis. The sequence goes on along the minus strand of NZ_AP019735.1, from coordinate 2,658,702 downwards.
GCTGCAACTCCCCTACGACCTGCTCAACCGCATCAACCGACGTCGGCTGCTGCGGCAGAACGAGGCGCTGACCACTTCGATCCGCATGGACGACTACCGCATCGCACCGGCGGCCGAAGGATGTTTCGACCTCTTCTTCATCGCGACGAAATAGCCCGTCCGCAACCGGATAAAAATTCGACGGCCGGAGAGGGATCGCCTTCTCCGGCCGTCGGCATTCGATGCGCGATCGGCTATTTCTGCAAATCGGTCGTATCGGCCACGACCATGTTCTTGTCGACACGCAGCGTCACGTTGCCGTCGACCTCGATCAGCAGCGTGCGCTCCTTGATCTCCTTGACCGTACCGTAAATACCGCCGGCGGTAATGACCTTGTCGCCTTTTTTGAGACCTTCGCGGAATTTCTGCATCTCCTTGCGGCGCTTCGATTCGGGACGCCACATGAAGAGCCACAACACGAGGATCATCAATCCGATCATAATGTAGAAGCCCCACGGAGACGGCTGCTGCGGCTGACCGGTAGCCGCCTGTAACAGATTCATCATATTTTCAAAAATTAAAGTTTGAACTTCTCTCTTCGTTTTCCCGCCTCGGCAAAGCCCGAACGAGTTCAGCTCTGCATTCAGCTTATCGAAAACGGCGGCCTTCGGCCTTCGTTCGCCCCGACCGCCCCGGCAACCGACGCCACCCGCAGACGGTTCGGCTCCGTTTGCCGGCAACAATCCGGTTTACGACAGCAAATATAACGATTATTTCGGATTTTCCAACATCACTGCACGTCGGCCTCGACGTAGAGCCGCAGCGGACGCTCGCCGCCGGAGAAATAGACGCGCAGTACCTTGAAAAGCCAGCCCCGCTGGCCGCTCGTATCGAAACGCACGGCCACACGCAGCGTATCTCCGGGCATAATCGGCTGAGCGTCATATTCCAACGAGGTGCATCCGCACGACGATTCGCTCCGGACGACTACGAGCGGCTCCCTGCCCCGATTGCAGAAACCCGCTTCGAGCCGCGCCGTTTCGCCGCTGTGGAGACGTCCGAAACGCAGGGTATCCGACATGTACGTATGCAGCGATTCGGCCGAAACTGCGATAACGGGGCCCGAAAATGTCCGATGCCCGCTGCGAGAGCCGCAGCCGCAAAGCAGCACGAGCGCCACGCCGACGGCCGCGCAGCCAGCCCCAAAAGCACTCCGCAACCTCCGCATGGCTAAATGAGGCCCCGCCCCGTTTTCTGGATTTTCCCCTCCTCGGTCAGCGCGGCGACCAGTTTGTCGAGCACGCCGTTGATGAAGACGCTGCTGCCCGGCCCCGAGTAATATTTCGAAATCTCGATATACTCGTCGAGCGTCACTTTCACCGGAATTTCGGGACACGAAGTCAGTTCGGCGACGGCCGTCGCCAGAATCAGATAGTCCATGAAGGCGATGCGCTCGATGTCCCAGTTGCTCGTGAAGCGTTCGATATAGCGCTGCGTCTGGTCGTAGTTCACCAAAACCTTCTCGAACAGCGTCTTGACGAAGGCCAGATCGTCGTCGCTCTTGAACTTGGGCAGAACCTTCACGTCGGTCGACGAGGCGCGCAGATTCGAGAGCGTCCGCACGACCATCGTCAGCGCGAAACCTAGATCGTCGCTCCACAGGATCGACTGCTCTTCCAAAGCGGCTTCCAGCTCCTCGCAATCCTCCAATTCGTTGCGGTAAAACTCCTCGACGAGCTGCTTGTCCTCCGAGAAGGTCCGCGTCGGATTTTGCATGTAACGACGATAGTAGTCCGACGCCAACAGTCTGGTATAAAGCAATTTGATGAGTTCGGGATAACGCGCCCAGTTGAGTTTGTGCGACGAGAGATAGTCGTTGACCGTCTGGCTCGACGCCAACAGGGCGATGGCCTTGTTCTCGACGAATTTGGTATTGGGATTCAGATCCTCGTAGGTCGGCAGTTTCTTCCGGCGGGCCGTTTCGAGCCGCGACTCCGCATGGCGGCGGACTTCGACGATCAGCTCCATCAACTGAAAATAGAGATCGTAGGTCTTGTCGATCGATGCGAGCAGTGTTTTCTCGGAGGCGATCATATTGGTCGAATCCGATTTCAGGTGTCCGAAAAGGGCTTTGATGACCTTGACTCGGAGTAATCTGCGGCTTAACATATTTTGAGAACTGGTTGCGTTTCGTTTTGACGCGGCAAAGATACGAATAAGTGAGTACAATGTCAAATTTATTTGAACATTGCCGAACGGGAGTATCTAAGACGCAGTCAAAGATATGAATTAAGTAAGGGCAAAAGCAAACAATGTTTGCAATTACCCTCGCTTAATCGTATCTTTGGCAGACAAAAAACGACAGAGAAGTGTACGACGTAATCATCATAGGCGCCGGCGCCGCAGGCATGATGGCCGCAGGAACGGCCGCACAGAACGGCAAGAAGGTGCTCGTAATCGAAAAGATGGAGAAGGCGGGCCGCAAGATCCGCATCACGGGCAAGGGGCGCTGCAACCTGACCAACGCCCGCCCGCCGGAGGAGTTCGCCGAGCAGGTGCGCACCAACGCCGATTTCTTCGCGACGGCATTCGCCGAATTCAACAACCGCGCGACCATCCGCTTCTTCGAACGGCGGGGCCTGAAACTCGACTTCGAACGCGGCGACCGCGTATTTCCTCACAGCGGCAAGGCGTGGGACGTGGCCAACACGCTGGAAGAGTGGTGCCGCGACAACGGCGTGGAATTCTGGTTCCACACGCGCGTGACAGGGCTGATGACGCTCGGCGGCAAGATCTTCGGCGTACGTTACATGAACCGCCGCGGCTTCGAACGCAAGGAAGAGGCCGCATGGGTGATCGTCGCCACGGGCGGCGTCTCCTACCCCGCCACCGGCTCGACGGGCGACGGCTACACGTTCGCCAGCGAGGCGGGGCACGACATCGAACCGCTGCGTCCGTCGCTCACGCCGCTCGTCTCGCCGCACCCGCAGTTGAGAGAGTTGCACAAGTTGCTGCTGCGCAACATCCGCGCGACGCTCTTCATCGACGGCGAAGCCATACGCGAGGAGTTCGGCGAGATCGGATTCTCGGAACGCGGCATCGAAGGCGCCGTGGCGCTGCGGATGAGCCGCGACGCCGTCGACGCACTCATCGACGGCCGGCGCGTGAAACTCTCGCTCGACCTGAAACCTGCACTTACGGTCGAAATCCTGCAAGAACGCATCCGCCGCGAAATCGCCGAGATGCCCGAAGAGGAGTTTTTCGCCGAACTGCTCCGCAAGTTGTTGCCCAAGCCCCTGGTGATGCCCGTCTGCAAAGAGTTGGACATTCAGTCGAAGACCTACGTCAAGAAGATCGGCAACAAGGAGATCGACCGCCTGATCTCACTGCTCAAAGGATTCGTGCTGCCGATCTCGGACTATGCGCCGTTCGAATACGCCGTCGTGACGGCCGGCGGCGTCCGCTGCGACGAAGTGAACCGCTACACGATGGAATCGCTCAAAGTCAAGGGTCTCTATTTTGCCGGCGAGGTGCTCGATCTGGACGCCAACACCGGCGGCTACAACCTCCAGATTGCATTCTCGACCGGACGGCTGGCCGGACAGCTCAAACAATGAAACTCGCCGTCCGATACCGTTTCCGCCGCAACGCCGAACGACTCCGCAGCCACTTGGCGCGCGCACGGTTTTTCAGGGGACACGGCGTGCACTCGCCGTTCGTCTACGCGATCGTGCGGCAGGTATTCATGAAAACCGAATTGCGCGAAGGCGACCGTTCGCTCTACGCCGCCCTGCGCGAACGGGGCGTGAACGAACGCCGCGCCGTGCAGTTGCAGAACCTCTTTATCCATTGCGGATACAACCGGTTCGGCATGAACCGTGCAACCGAAGCCGATCTGTGCATCGCAACCGCCGACACGCCGACCGACCGGCTGCCGCAGCTGGCGGAGGCCGCCCGACGAGAGGGGGCGACGCTCTGCATCATGGAGCCGTATGCCGACGTCGAACGCCGCAACTGTTGCAGGCGTCTGGCGGCGGAACACCCCTCGACGTCGATCGACAACAGGGGTTATCTGCTGCTTTTCAACGGAACATTGCCGAAACAACATTTCAAACTATGACGAAAGTATATACGAAAACAGGAGACAAGGGAACGACGTCGCTCGTCGGCGGCGAGCGCGTGTCGAAGATCGACGAGCGGGTCGAAGCCTACGGAACGGTGGACGAGCTGGGCAGTTTCACGGCCTATCTGAGCGACCATCTGCGCTCGGACGAGGGGCTGGCCGAATACCTCGGCGACCTCGACCGCGTCGCATCGCAACTGATGAGCGTCGCCGCACTGCTGGCCGTAGGGCACGGCGGCGAAGGGAAACTGCCCGACATAAGTCCCGAGGCGATCGGGTATCTGGAAGAGCGCATCGACGCGATGCAGTCCCGCGTGCGGCCGATCACCAAATTCACGATTCCCGGCGGCCATCCAACTGTCTCGCTGTGCCACGTCTGCCGCACGGTCTGCCGCCGCGCGGAACGCGCCAGCCTGCGCGCAGCAGCACTTCACCCCACGATCAGTGCCAACACGCTGGCCTACCTCAACCGGCTGTCGGATTACTTCTACCTGCTGGGACGCGCGCTCACGGAGTATTACAAGGTCGAAGAGACACTCTGGCGCCCGTAACGTACCGCCGGACGCCATGTAAGGCCGGTCGGCAGCGAAACTTCCGCCGTGCCGTCATCGTTTCCTACGAAAAAAGGGCCCGACAGAACATTTTCATACCCGCGCGAAGATTTTTCGAGGATTTGTTTGCAGGTTCGATTTTTTTTATATTTTTGCACTTTCGAACAGCTGGGGACGTCTTTCGGACGTTTCCGGCCGCAGAACTAAAAACTTGATACCGTTATGTACTGGACACTTGAACTCGCATCGAAATTGGAAGATGCACCTTGGCCCGCGACCAAAGAGGAGCTGATCGATTACGCAGTTCGTTCGGGAGCGCCGTTGGAAGTGCTTGAAAACCTGCAAGAAATAGAGGACGAAGGCGATATTTACGAATCGATCGAAGACATCTGGCCCGATTACCCCTCGAAGGACGATTTCTTCTTCAACGAGGAAGAATATTAATGCGTTTTTAAGCGCGGAATAATTATTAAATCCCTGTTAATCAGATAGATTGGCAGGGATTTGATTTGTTTGGACAACAGCGTCTGACCGTCTCAGATGGTGCAGTTTATTTGGACAAAATACGTTTTTCGGAGAAAAAAATCGGGATTTGTTTGGACAAAATTCATTACCTTTACAGAGGTTTGTGAGTATTACCGCAACCTCTGTTTTTTAATTTCAAACATCTCCAGTATGGGACGACCGAAACGACTATATCCATTGGGACGCTATCGCCTGCATATCCGGGGTGAGATCGATCCAGCCAAACAGTATCTTGTCCAGCTTGAATATACCTGGAACCGACAGGTGATACGCAAGGGCATGAACATCTTTGTCCGGCTAGGCGACTGGAACGAAAAAGCCAACAAGGGACGCGGAGGTGTGAGGGCGAGTTATGGTCCGGAGGCCAACCGGATCAACAGTCTGCTGCTTGCCCGTGCGGACAAGATCGACGGACTGCTGGCCGAATATCAGGAAAAACATCCCAGTCAGATTACAGCACAGGTGATCGCCGACTTTTTGGCCGATAAACCGCTCACGCGGGAGGACAAAGGGAAGGATTTTATCGAGTTTGTTTTGGAAAGGCTTGAATCTGACTATTCCCGGAACAGGATCGGACGCAGCCGCTATGAGAACGGCAAGAGCGGAATGAATATCTTCCGTATCTTTCTCCGTGCAACAAAGAACGGTACCTACAAGCCGGACAGTATCTATTTAGGTGAAATATCGGTTGAACTGATTGACGAATACATCAGGTGGCGGCGTGAGATAAAACAGAACAGCGATGCAACGATCAACCATGCCTTGACTCCGATTCTGAAGGCGTGTGCCTATGCTTCCGAAATGAAGATGATAGACCATGCCGTCAATGCGAGGATTCAGGATATGCGTATCGCCTCTAAGATATCTCTTTCGGACGAAGACAACGAGTTTGATGGCAAGTACCTTTCAAAGGAACAGATGTCTGCGCTATTGGAATATTACAGTACCTGTACAGAACCGCGCCGTAAGGAATTTTTGGAAATGTTCTTCTTTGCCTTCCATGCCTGTGGACTCCGTGTTGTCGATGTGATGACATTGCAGTGGGGCCATGTCAATTTTGAGAAGAAGGAACTGAGAAAAATCATGATCAAGACGAACAAGCGCCATGTAATTCCTCTTACAGAACCTGCCTTGCATATACTACATCGGTGGCAGGAGAAATGTGCCGGATGCCGGTATGTCTTCAACTTAGTAAAGGATGATCTGGATCTCGACGATGCGGAGGCGCTTTACAAGGCCCGCAACAATGCCACGAAATGTATCAATCAGTCGCTGGCGGTTGTCGGAGAACAGATAGGGCTTCCGTTTACCCTCTCAATGCATGTGGCCCGGCATTCGTTTGCGGTCTTTGCACTGAATAAGGGACTTTCCATGTCGGTTGTCAGCCGTTTGCTCGGTCATGGAAGTACGGATGTCACCGAAAAGGTCTATGCCAAATTCCTGCCCGAAACGCTGTCGGCGGAAGTGGCACGTCTGAAAGAGGATTTTGCTTCTCTCGAAATTGTCTGATGAATGCAGATGGCTATTGAAAACATTCATTAATTTTACACCTAAATTGATTTGAGATGACTATTACGCAGGTATTCCTATTGCTGGTGTGTGCATTTGTTCTGGTATTGTTACTTTCTATCCTATTCAAACGATACCATAGAATAATCATGTGGTCTGCTGCAATAGTCTTTTTCATAGGGACTTTGCTTCTTATAGGTCTTGGGATAATTGATCCGGTAAAGGACAACAACCATCCTGATCCTGTCGTAATAACAGGCATTTTCACCGCCCTTGTCTTATCGGGTGTATTTGCATACGGAGCGGAAAAGTTACGCATCAAACTTAAGGAAAAGAACCAGCAAACCGTTCAACCCATAGATAATCATTCTGAATGTACGGATTCCCCCAAAGGGGTTGTATTATCGGGAAGGCTTGACACTTCACTTGCCCGTACAATCTTTGCGAAAGCAATAGAAGCTGGATATATTGAAGAGGTTGGGTCCCATTATAGCTGGAAAGGGACAAAGGCTCTTCTTGCCTATATGTGTGGTCGAATATATTGCGGCGATTATCCTGAATATTCCAAATACGAACAGAAGACTTTTTGGGAATTCGGCAACGGACTCTTTCCCGATGTCGAGCTTAACGCACTATTTGAACAGACCGGTATCGGACAGTCCCGGCAGAACAGGAGGGATATGCCCGTTCCTAACAATGCCGGAGAAATCGACAAGTTTTTTCAGAAGTGACAAAAAACGAAGAGTATTATCATCGTTCTTGGCAAGTCTTAGCTTCTGGCTTGTTATGCATTTTGTTTTGCTTCATCTGGCAATCTTCGATTTTTTCAATTTTATTTTTCTCTTTTTTATTGCTGGTAATCAATCGGCTACGCACAAAGTTGTGACAGAATCATAACTTTCCATAACACCTGTCATAATATTGGATAATTTGTTATAACTTATTAATCCTCAGCTATTTCATACATTCGTGCCGTGATTCTGGTGCGATGTGCACAATCGTACCATATCGTATAACCAGGCTGAAGGTCTGAGTGTGCATCAGGACGGTTCGGCCATAATTTGAGATATATATGGCAAAGAACACGAATGTAGAGAAACTATGCGACCGGGAACTGCTTGAAAAGATCCTCAGCATAGTAGAGAGACAGGAGAAACTGCCACCTCCGGCACAGGAAGGCGGGCACTGTCTCTATGACAACAAGTCTTTGATGGAAAAACTGCACATCAAGGAGAAGTATCTGAAAAAGCTGCGCGACAACGGCTATCTCGGCTACTCGCGCGAAGGCGACAAATACTGGTACACGCAGGCGGATGTCGACCGCTTCCTGCGTCGTTTCCACTACGAGGCGTTTGCCTCCGGCATCATGCTGTCCGATCAGGAAGGAGGTTCTCATGTATGACCGGTTGCAACTGACCAATATGCTCCGCTCGGAGGTGGAGCGTATCCCCGAAACTGGCTTGCCGCTGGAGGTCTTTCCGGCGAGGATTCAGGAGCTCGTTCTGAATCTGGCCCGTTACGAGAACTTCAATGTCGAATATACGGCCTCCATCCTGTTGTCGGCGGTGGCGACGGCCATCGGGAACTCCTACCGGATCCGAATAAAGGGAGAATGGAAGACCAGCCCCTCCATCTACATGATGCTGGTCGGCAGGCCGGGGCTCGGCAAGACACCGCCGCTTGGTTTCCTTTACAGACCAATCCGCGAGTACGACGACCGGATGTACGAGAAGTACAACGAGGAGTGGAACGCCTATGAAAAGGCGCTTGCCTCGTCCGGGAACCGGCGCGGCGGCGCGGCGGAGGAGTGTACGCTGCTTCGGAAGCCGCAGTTGGTAACGACGGTCATCTCGGACTTCACGCCCGAGGCGATGATGAGCATCCACCAGCACAACCCGCGCGGCATTGCGTTGGTAGTCGATGAGATTCGGGCTCTGTTCAACTCCGTGAAACGGTACAACAACCGGAACAATCTCATCGAAGACCTGCTGACAGCCTACAGCGGCCAGCCGTTGAAGGTGATCCGCAAGTCGGAAGCCCGGCCGATCCTTATCAAGAATCCGTGCATCAACATTATCGGTTCGGTGCAGACCAATCTGCTGCCGGAGATCTTCCGGGCCGAATACATGGCAAACGGACTGCTGGACCGCTTTTTGTTCGTCTATCCGAAAGACCGGAGGATTTCGGGCTGGAAGCGCGACGACGGTACCATTGCCCGGCCGGATCTGGTCGGACAGTGGCAGGAGGTGCTGGACAGGATAGTGAACCTCCCCTATCCGGCGGGTGTTGTGCTGAATATGGCCGACGACGCGGAGGCGTATTTCTACAACTGGTACAACGGCATCATTGAGGAGGTGAACGCCATCGAAGACGATGCGGAGGTGGAGAGCCGCAAGATGAAACTCAACGGCAATGCCGCCCGGCTCTCGCTGGTGTTCCAGGTGTTGAAATGGGCGACGGACGGAGGCGGTATGCAATGCGTAGACCTCGAATCTGTGCAGGCGGCCATTCGGATGATCGGCTATTATGAGGAGACCTATCGGAGGATTCAGGAGCTGATTGTCGCAAACAATATCGGCGAGTCCAAAGAGGCGTGGCTGTCGCTGCTGGGCAATACCTTCACGGCAGGCGATGCGATCGTCGTGGGAAAGCGGGTCGAGCTGTCGAGACGCTCTGTCTATTATGCCTTGAAGCAGTTGTGTTGCCAGCCGAATCCCCTACTGGAGAAGATCGACCACGGAACGTATCGCAAACTCTGTCCGAGCAAACCGGCTGCACCTTGCACTATTGCACTTTTGGACGGCGAAACGGGCGGGGCCGGGTATCAAAGTGCAAAAGTGCAGTGTGCAAACGACGAAAATCCGCGCGGCCATGAGTGAGTACAGGTTTCATCTCCAGAAATACCGTTACGGGAGCAAGATCAGTTGCCCCAACTGCGGTAGAAGCCGTTGCTTCGTCCGCTATGTCGATGAAGAAAGCATCATCCGGTTTCCGGACACGGTGGGCAAATGCGACCACGAAAACTCCTGCGGGTATCATTATACGCCTCGGGAGTATTTCCGGGACAATCCCGATGTGCTGTCTCAACCGGACGGCGGCAGAGCCGATCGTCGCATCTTGCCAATGGCTGCCGAGCGTGAAACGCCCCATCCCGTTCCTTCTTTTATCTCAGCCGATGTGGTCATGCGGAGCCTGTCGCACTATGAGATCAACCCCTTGTATCACTACCTCTGCCAGACATTCGGCGAGGAGGAGACTCAGCGTCTGTTCCGGTTATACCGCATCGGCACCTCATCCAAATGGGGCGGCGCTACCATCTTCTGGCAGACGGACCGACAGGGACAGGTGCGGACCGGGAAAATCATGCTGTACGATCCCGCTACCGGGCATCGGATAAAGGAGCCACGGGCGTATGTCAGTTGGGTTCATTCGGAGTCGCATCTGCCGGACTTCCATCTCCGGCAATGCCCTTTCGGCGAACACCTGCTGAACCGCACTACTACCTCGGCGCCGGTGATGTTGGTCGAGAGCGAGAAGACTGCCGTCGTCATGTGCCACTTCATGCCGGATTACATCTGGCTGGCAACGGGCGGGAAGAATGGCAGCTTCAACCGGGAGGCAATGTCCGTTCTTCGGGACAGGGAGGTAACTCTCATTCCCGATCTGGGGGCAACGGAGAGATGGCGGGAGAAATCCGCCCTGCTGGCTGACATCTGCAAACGGGTGGTTGTATCCGATATGCTGGAACGCCTGGCCACCGACGAACAGCGCAGCCAAGGTCTGGACATAGCGGACTTCTTTCTGACCGTTCCGACACAACGCCAGATACTCCAGCAGATGATAAGGCGAAATCCAGCACTGCAACTGCTTATCGACGAGTTGGATCTGGAATTGATCGAATAACCCGAGGAAGGTTTTGGGAGTTTACAATGAAAGTCCATAACACAATAAGGACTTTTTGCCAGGCGGCAAGAAAGTCCCGTCGGGATTCGGCAGACTCCGACCTGTGGTGAGCAAGCTCAAACAAGAACCATTTATCAAAAGATCATCGATTATGAATACAGATATAAAGCAGGCCATGCACGTCGAAGCCGGAAAGTCATTCGGCACGGCGGAGGCCAATGAAAATGAACGACACTGGAATGATGACAAGATCGAGCGAAAGAATCAGGACCCGACCAACCATTACGACAAAAGCCGGATGAGATTGAATTTCGAGATCGGACCCGACGGGAAGATCCATCCGTTAGGCTATCAGCAAAAGTCGCTTGAGGTACGGCTTATGGACAGGCTGACGGAGCTGGGTTGGCATCCGTTCAAGGCCGACAGCAAGATACAGCCGAACTGTTGTGCCAAATTCATCTTCGGCGGTAACCACGACCGCACTCTCGAAATGGCATTCGGAGACCAGGCCGTCAATCATGACAAGGGGGCGGATAACAGCCACCTTCAGCGGCGCCCGGAAATCGAACAATGGGCAAAAGATGTCTATGACTGGTGCGCCCGACGATACGGGCAGGAGAATATCATCGGCTTCCAGATTCATCTCGACGAGAGCAGTCCGCATATCCATGCCTTGATTGTTCCGGTTGGACAACGTACAAAAAGCGGACGCAAATGTGTCATGTGGTCGGCGAAGTTCGGGAAGAACTGTTATGAGTACGGCCGGATCCTTCGGGAGATGCATACCTCGCTCTACGAGGAGGTCGGCAGTAAATACGGACTGGAACGCGGCGATAGTATTGAGTGGCGGCATGTCAGCCATTTGAGTAAACGCGACTATATTCGTAAACTTACACACGATGCAAGACAGGCTGAAAAAGCCGTTAAAGGACTTCAGTCTATGATACGGAGAATGGAAGCGCAGATTTTTAATTATAAATCGCTGCTCGATGATGTTGAAGAGAAACTGGCGTCCGGAAGAATAACACTCGACAAATACGACGCCCAGAAAGCCGATCTTCTGAAACTTATTGCCGAGTACCAGACGAAGCTGGACGACAAGACCGTTAAACTTCAGGCGAAAGAGCAGGAGCTGGACAGAATGACACGGGATATAGAGCGTGTTGGACGGATTGCACAACCGTTCCGCAACCGTCAGATAGACTTCGAACCGCCGAGAATCACTGGTAAACCTACGATATTCGGTGTTGACAAATGGATTGAGGAGCAGAACCGGTCTATCGCCAGCCGATTCGTGAAGATTGTCCGCCAGATTGAAGCGTTGTATCGGAAGGATGCCGAGCTGCAGGTGCAGGCTGTGCAGCGAAATGAACTGGTCGATTATCAGGAGCTTAAACGGCTGCAACAGGAGAATATGCGGCTAACGGATCTCAACGATAATCAGACAGCTCTGATGCAGGAGTTTCTTGACCAGATGGCGGAGCCATCTGCCCGGGAACGGATCTTCACCATCGCAGATGCTTTAATAGGAGGACAACTTGTAGCCGTTTCATCCGGCGGAGGCAGTGGCAACTCCTCATCCGACCTCCGCTGGGACGGCCGGAGGCCGGATGAGGAGGAAGAAGCGTATAGGAGAAGGTGTCTATTATACGTGGCACGAATCGTCCATAATTCTCAAAAGAGAATTATGTGTAAGAAAACGCGTTAAATTCTAAGAATCCTCCGATAAACTGTTGATTGTGTTTCATCGGAGGATTTTGATGGAAATTATTAGTATTGTTGATACAGAACTATTTATATGGCCTATATAATTATTTTAAAATGAATGTAGGTTCATTTACTGTGAAAAACAATCTGCCAGTTAAATCCTCAGACCAGTTTTTTTCTTCTATTCTCATTTTCTGCATAAAGCATTTTTGTTGTTCTCGTTCCAAACGTCCTCGTTTCTGTAATTGTGTGCGACGAATCGCATTAGGTTCATACAGATGTTGAATAATAGCTATATTCGTTCTGTTAACAAGATTATTCCCTATTATCTTCCACCACCGGGCATCAGTATCCCCAAGTGAGACTCCAAACAATATAATTACATTCGCATTATTAATTAAAGTCTCGCATTGTATATGCCTTGTTTCTTTCATCACCAGATTCGATTGTTCTTTTATCATCAAATCTTTAATGTCGTCATTTTTTTTGAACTCTTCATTTTTAATTTGAGTTTCATTGTCGACTCCTATGATGATAGATTGGCCCAATATCCCATGAACGTGGATAAGATTACGTAATGTATTACTACTATCAAAACCTTTGGTTGTTGCGCCACTACTGAGGTTTAATATCTTTTCGAGAGTATTTGTATAATTTAGCGTAATAACAGAAATATCTTTGGAAGAAAAATTGTGTTTCTTTATAAACCTATTAAACCGATCTTTATCTAATGCTCCCAGATATTTACTGATTTTAATAAAATCGTCCTGAAATTTTGTCTTAAGTTTATCTGTTGGTAAAAACTTCTCATTCTCTTTTGTTAGATAACTTTGAAGATGTTCGTTCAATTCAAAATAGAAATCGTAAAATTCATCAGCGTTGTTAGATACATCTGTAAAAGCACCTAAACGTTCTTCCATATCGGACCACAACTTTCGATCTTCAGTTATTTCAACTTTCATCCGATTTAATAAATTGCTGCCACTTGTTACATGCTCCTGCAGATATTTATAAAACTCAGGATAACTGGTTGCCATCCCTTGTGCTTTGTCAAAGCCATTACCAAAGATGTAAAGTATATTCATTTCTATTATTGGAGGTTTATTCAAATATAAGTTCTAATAAAAATAATTGATCAATAGGAATTAGTTATTATGTATGATAACCAATGATTTAATAACCAAGTATCCATTCTGTCGTTTGAGAATGACCTTAACGAATTTATGTTCCATTTAGATGTTTAGTTCGAATAATACAAATATATGCAATTCCCTAATTGTATTTTGTCTATAACTTCAATAAAATGACAGAATCATAAATATTTATCGTATTTCTTCTGATATGACAATATAATAATAAATTGGATATTCTTACTTAAAATGATTATCTTTATAATATTATTTTAAGTCATAGAGAAATATGGAAAATCTCCAACAAAAAGTTATCAATTGGGTGAAAACATTAAAAGGATGGCAGTGTGAATTAGCCTATCGGCTTTTAATTAAAGAGAAATTAGAGAATAGCGATATTGATGAAATTGTGTCAATGTTGAAAGAGGAGAAACAATTTGAAGATAAAGTTTTCCCTAATATTGGTATATCAATTAATGGAGAATCGATAGTATTATTGTCTATAGATTCCATAGAAAATATTGAATATCTATCTCCTCGAAATGCTCTGAAATTTGCGGAAAAAGGATTAACCGTGATTTATGGCAAGAATGGAACAGGTAAATCCGGTTATACAAGAATTTTAAAAAAAGTATGCGGAAAGCCACATACACGAGATCTCATTGGGAATATATATAAACCCAATGTCAGTATCGGTAAATGCACCATATCTTATAAAAGAGGAGAGCAAGTGGAACAATGTTTTTGGTCTGTGAATGATGGCGCTATAGAATCATTAAGATCTGTCGATATTTTTGATTCTGACACAGGTACCTCATATTTGAATGAAGCGAACTCTGTTTCATACATTCCTCCTATTGTAGCATTCTTTTCTTCTTTTTCAAGGTATCATGACATTATTAAGGAACATTTGACTACTCAAAAAGATCAATTAATTCCAAAACTACCGGTACCGCCACATGAATTATCCGAAACCAACTATGTAAAGAATGTATATCTGTCTAAAAAGTTAGACTTATCAAAGTTTGTCTGGGCTGGAGAAGACGAGAATAGATTATCAGAACTTGATCAAAAATTAAAAGAAGCAGATCTTAAAAAGGCTGTTGTAGAGTTACGAGAAAAAAAACGTAAGATTGGCCTACTAATTAAAGATATTGAAGATGATCTAATAAAAGTTTCTCCACAAAGTAAAAAAGAGATAGATGCTTTAGCGTCTGACTTATCGACAAAAGAACAAGCAGTTCTTGACGCGGCTAAGGTGTTAAGTAATAGCTCTAAATTAGAGGGCGTTGGAACCGAATCTTGGAAATTACTATGGTCTGCAGCAAAAGAGTATTCTCAAAAAGACGCATACCTAGACGATAAAAAGTTGTATCAGCATGATAGATGTGTATTGTGCCATCAAATATTAGATGAGGAAACGAAAACTCGATTGCAAAATTTTGATACATTCATAACCAATGAGTTGTCACAAATAGCAACTGATGCAAAAAAACGATATAATGATCGTATTAATTCCTTACCAAAGGATTTTACCGAAGACCAGATTATTGACAGATGTATATCTGCTGGATTAGATAGAGACTGGGGAAAGCAAATATTTAATATATGGATTCAAATATATAATAATGGGGAAGCGATTCGTTTAAAACGCCCATTACTCAATATTTATAACGACGCGCAAATTGCTTTGTCTGCTCTGAAAGAAAAAAGCCGACGATATGAAGTTACAGCTGCAGAGTATGAAAATGATACAAAATTATTTGACAGAGATGCTGCAGCAAAACAATTATTGGAATTAAAAGCTCAAAAATGGGCTTTTGAACAATATGAAGCTATAAAAATCGAGCAATCTCGTCAGATGAATGTCATAAGATATGATCAATGGATTTCGCAAACCAATACACGAGGAATCACAACCAAAGCAAATGAAATAGGAGATTTAGTCATTACTCAAAGTTTTGTAAAACGATTTAATGAGGAGTTAGATAAATTGGGCGCTGGAAACATTCAAGTAGAGTTTGTAAAACAAATTAATAAAGGTACAACTAAACATGTACTCAAGATTGCTAATGCAACTCATAATAATCCTGAGAACATTTTAAGCGAAGGAGAGGCTCGCATTATATCTCTTGCTGCTTTCTTAGCAGATGTTACGGGAGGGAATTATGCTAATCCGTTTGTGTTTGATGATCCTATTTCATCTCTCGATCAAACATACGAGGAAAAAACAGTTAAACGATTGGTTGAACTAAGCAAGAGCCAGCAAGTCATCGTTTTCACGCATCGACTGAGTCTATTGTGCCAATTGAATGATGCCTGTGACAATATAAAAACGCTTGGAATAAGGAGAGAGTCGTGGGGTACTGGCGAAATAGGAGAACTTCCAATGTCTGCAAAATCTCCAAAGAATGCACTCAAAGATATCTTAAATAACAAACTTGTTAGAGCCAAAAAAGTCCTAAACGAAAATGGAGCAGAAGAATATTATTTACACGCAAAAATGATATGTAGTGACTTTCGCATTTTAATAGAACGAACTGTTGAATATCATCTATTAGGAGATGTTGTTCAGCGATATCGTAGAGCTGTAAACACAATGGGAAAAGTTAGTTCTCTTGCAAAAATAAATAAGCATGATTGCGAGATGATTGATAAATTTATGACAAAATATTCTTTTTATGAGCATAGTCAGCCATTAGAAGCACCCGTTGAATTACCTTTACCCGACGATATATCTAATGATGTTAATGAATTATTGG
Organism: Alistipes communis; assembly: GCF_006542665.1. Classification (NCBI taxonomy): domain Bacteria; kingdom Pseudomonadati; phylum Bacteroidota; class Bacteroidia; order Bacteroidales; family Rikenellaceae; genus Alistipes; species Alistipes communis. The sequence continues at coordinate 2,642,513 of NZ_AP019735.1, read as the reverse complement.
CGTGGATTGAGGAGTTTGACAAGAGAAAAATTATTGATTGAATAATATTGCAATAATTTATACCGCATAAAATGAGAGCTAATTTTATTAAAATGATTTCCCCTATTCGTTTTAGGGAATCAAGCGTAAAAAAGGATCCAACAGATGGACGTAATCCATTTGATAGTGATTATTCAAGAATAGTTCTATCTTCCCATTTCCGCAGATTACAGGATAAAGCACAAGTATTTCCATTAGAACGTAGTGATTTTATACGAACTAGATTAACACATTCATTGGAAGTTGCATGTTTTGCTAGAGGTTTAGGGTTAGGAGTAGAAAAGCATCTATTGAAAAAGAAAATAATTACTGAGACAGAAATCGGGTATATCCCGACCATATTGGAAGTAGCAGGTCTTATCCATGATATAGGCAATCCTCCTTTTGGCCATTTTGGTGAAGAAATTATTAAATCATATTTTCAAAAAATCAAGAGCTTTTCTGATGATAATTTAATAAAAAATGCGTTTGATTCTTTGACGGATGAACAACAAGCAGATTTCTTAAATTTTGATGGTAATGTACAGGGGTTTAGAATCTTGCGTAAATTAGGATTGGCGCATGATAATTTTTCTTATAATCTTACAATGCCCATTCTTGCTACAATTATAAAATATCCATATTCTTCGTTGGAAGGAAATAAAAAAATGTCCGATGGTGGCAAGTACAGTCAGAAAAAATATGGCTATTTCACATCAGAAAAAGAAGATTATAATAGGATAATAGAAACATTAGGTTTGAAGGGAAAAACCAGACATCCTTTAACTTTCTTGCTTGAAGCTGCAGATGATATAGCATATTCTGTTTCTGATATTGAGGATGGGCATAAACTCGGAATAATAACATTAGACCGTATTAAGCGAACTTTTTCGACTCATGATTGTCCGGGAGAATTGGTCGGACTAAAAAAGTATGAATCTAACATGGATTTATATGTTCGATTGCTTAGAATAAAATGCCAAAGTAAAATGTTGATAAAAACGACCAAGGAGTATAATAGAAGGATAAATGAGATTATTGAAGGTGATTTTGATTCTGAAATACTTAAAGTGTCTGAAGCCAGTAAATTACGAGATGTATTCAAAGAGTTAAGTGTATATAATTTTTCAAATATTAAAGTATTAAAGTGTGAATTATTAGGGCAGGAGGTCTTATCGTATTTACTTAATACTTTTTATAATGCTTTATTCTCTAAGGAAATATGTCTGAATGGGAAACTCAATCGGAAATCAAAAGAGTTCAAAATATATTCCCTCATTTCAAAAAATTATATCGATAAGGCCTGCAATGAAGGAGAAGAGTTTCCTACAGATAATTATAAAAAATTCATGTTGATAACAGATTATGTAAGTGGTATGACAGATACATATGCATTAAATTTATATCAAGAACTTACAGGTAAACCTCTTTATTAATAAGTCCATCTGTTTTTATCATAATCAGATCATAGCTCCTGACGATTTCAGACAGTTTGTATTGCTTATCGTACTGGCATTTTGTAGCCTATGCTACCTGTTTGTCTAAATAGTTCTGTAGTTAGATGTTATCTTTCACAAATATAAAACGATATCGTAGCCAAGGTAGTAGTGGGGAATATTATACTAGAGAGAGACAAATAAAGCGAGAAAAACTTACCAGAAAATCAAACCAGTTCATAGGAAAGGGTTGAACAGCGATTTCTCCCCCCCCCTTACTCGGGTTGTGTAAGCGGAATGTCGGGATAGAGTGCTTCGCAGGGTTGCATCGGCTCCAGCGTTTGCGGACGACTGGCCGAGCGGAGGAAATTCCAGAAATCCGCGGGAAAGTGCACGACTTGTCCCACATGGGAGCGAAGTGTGGTCAACACCACGCGGCTGTCGCTCAGCCGTCCGATGTGTTCGAGTTTTTCGCTGCCGAACATCCCGGGACGGATGCGCAGCACTTCCCCGGTTGTGCGGTTCCAGAGTCGGGCGAAATCCAGCCGCATTGAGTCGCATGCGCCTTTGACCAGTACCCAATCTTCTCCAAACGGGAGAAGAACCGACCAGGGATCCACATTCTGCATACGGGTGGCCCGGCAGCGGCGCGTGTCGATGTCGAGTTCCAGCAGCCGGGCAACCACCTCCCGGTCCGAGAAGCCGCACATCACCAGGCGGCCGGTTTCGGGAACAGGGATGGAGCCGTTGAACCCGTCGCCGCTCAATATGTGGAAGCCCAGCGGTGAGAGCGAGCCGTTTTCGAAACAATAGGTCTCTTCGTCGTGTGCAAGGAGGATGCGTCCGAGTCCGTCGCAGGCGAACCTGCAAGGGTGCTGCGCCTTGGGCAGGGGAAAACGCTGGACGCGCTCCACTCCCTGCGGATTCATCGTGAGGATCGTGGCGCTCTGCCGGTCGCCGAAGCAGAGATAACGGCCGAACCATCGGGGACGCTGGTCGAAGAAAAGAAAGGGCGATTCCTGTTTCGGCAGGTCGCACAGCCGCTTCCAACTGTTCGCTTCCAGGGGATTCTTGCCCCCGAGAAGCATCCAGCACTGCATGGGTGGAATGTAGTAAAACGCCGCATAGAAATCCATCTCCGGGGAGTAGGTCAGGCAGCAAAACCGGTTCCAACGCACCTTGACCGGTTGCAACGGACGCTGGCGGAGATCGGCGACGAAATTCCCCTGCCACTGCTCCGCATCACGGCTTTTCCACCGCCCGCTGCAGAAGTCGCCGGCCAGCGAGTCGAGCATGTAGTCGGCATCATCGGGCCACGGTACCTCTTCGCAGGGCATCGTGCGCCCGGGGTCGATTTCGCGGACCGGAGTGCCCGGTGCGCGCCCCGGCTGCTTCAACTGCCGACAATATTGACCCGCCTTTCCGCAAGCCTTTTCGAAATCCGTAGCGTGAGCCTCCGGTTGCAACGTGAGGAGGTAGATATCGTCGCCGTCGAGGTCGTAGAGCCGGTATCCGTGGCAGGTCAGCTCCTGCCCGAGAGCAGCAAGTCCCTCTTCGTGCGAGCGGCAGGCATATTGCACCCCGATCTCGTCGAATCGGGCTTCATGCAGCACCGAAATCCCTTCGCCCCATTTTTTACGCATCTCAGCCAGCGAGTCGTTCACGTCCCCATCGTATTTGAGCAGGTCCAGCGCCTCTTCTACGGCCTGCTCGACCTCCGGGAATTGGCTTTTTCCTGCCAATGTACCGTCCGTAGCGTCCGTAGCGTCCGCCGCCTTCGGCAAGCCCGGCGCCTCTGCGACCTCTCCGATCGCCGTAGGGTCATGTCCGAGCTGATTTTCGAGCATCTGAAATACCTTCACATGGGCATTCCGAATTCCCTGGCTTGTGTAGACCATCACGGGTTTGCGCACCAGCCGGATGCCGAACCCTTCGAGCGCGTCGAACAGCTCCGGGAGCTGCAACGGCGTGAACATCCGGTGCTGCATCACGGGGCGGTCGTCGATGAACAGATCGCCGTGGCCTTCGTTCCATAGGCCACGCGTCGTGTTGTCGTCGTTGCGGAGCGAGATCTCGAAGCTGTTGTGCTGGCGGCAGCTGCCGTAGAGGCTGCGGGGGCTGTTCAGCCGGAGCGTCAGCACCACGCGCCGGCGCCGCTCCTCCTTCGGGGCCGCCGGGTCGGCATAGGGCTCGCCGTCGGAGGAGAACTGCGCGATGACCTCCCATTCGTATGACTCGGGCCACGGAATCCCGGCGGCCTCCAGCCACCGGAAGGCTTCCAACTGGTGTGTAACGGTGTCGTAGAAGGCTTCGATCCGGCCTCTGAGTTCCTGCAGGTGGGGAAACGGGAATCCCTCCAGCAGGCGGACGATGCGCCGCAGCAGGAACAGCTCCGCGGGATCCTCGACCATCAGCATGCGCGCCAGCACGAGCAGATAACGCACGGCCTCCGGCTCTGCCGAAAGGGCGAGAAGTGCCACACAGTACCAGAACCCCACGATGTCGTAATCCTTCGGCAGACCCGTCGTGCGTTGGCGTTCGCGCTCCTCGGGCGAGGTCGGGAGGATGGCGTAGTCATCGAGCGAGGCCGCAACAGCCCGCACCACCTCCCCATCGGCGGCAAACGGCTCCATGCGCAGTATCTCCTTGAGATTGAGCGGCGCGTGGATGAACGATCCGAGTTTGCGGTTGAGTGCGTCGATCTTTTCGGCCGTCCCGGGAGTGCATCCGGGCAGCGGGGCGATTTTCAACGGTGTCATGGTATCGGGCTTACATTGGTGGATGGGTATCTTTTTACCGTGCTGCAATTGCCTCCGTTACCCGGCGGATATTCCGGCGGGTATATCCGAACGAGACGATCGAGCTGCGCTTGCCGAGATCATTGATGCTGTTGATCCAGATGCCGCCGCGGTCGTGTGCGACGAAGATCTGTTCACCCCACGTGGCGCTCCACCATGCGGGATGGGTGTGTGCGACGAAAAAATCCCGGTCCATGTGGTCGATCGTCCAGTCGTACTGCTCGGCCAGTTCCCGGAGCAATGCGTCGATCCGCTCCGGCGGCAGCACCGTTTTTCTCCAACGGAAGAAAAGCCTGCGGTATTGGAGACGGAAGAGGATGAAAGCCACCGGGGCACAAACGGCCGAGATCCAGAGAAGCGCCCTTGTCGAAATGGACGCCATACCCGTGAGGGTGATGATGACCATGAAGAGCGGTAGATAGAGGAGCATGATTGGAAGCAGGTAATGGGCCCAGACCCCCTCGGCGTTGAGCGGCAGCCTGCGATGTTTCCGTATGAAGTCGGCTGTATCGACCCGGGCTTCGTTGCGGCATCCAATCCGAATGAATACTTCAACGAGAAGCAGACAACCGATTCCTGCCACCCATAAAAGAAAGGTGGGAACGGCATTTAGCTCCGGTGCTCCGACTTGGATCGTCAGCACGCCGTCGTAGGCCACGCCGTCGAACGAGAGGTCCCGGCAGCGAAGCCGGTACTCGCCCTTTTTGGCTGGGGAGAAACGGTAGAAGTGCCGGCAGATGCGTGTGGTTTTGCCATCGCTCCAGGATCCGCTACTGGCACTCCGAATCCATGCCAAGGGTGTCCCCTCCTCCGTGACGATGGTCGGGGTCCGGTCGGTGTATTGGTTGCTGGAGAGCACAATCTCGTAGTCGCCCCGGGCCCGCGGCTGCCCGGCCTCGATCGAGAGACAGCAGCGCACGGTGTCGCATTCCGGGGTGGCGGCGTGGAGCAGGATCGCCCGGGCGGCATTGCGCGGTACAACGTCGAAGTCGGGGCGGTCGTCCGCCGGAGCTTGTTCACCCTGTACACTCCAGATCGTAAGAGTCAGCGCAAGCAGCAGCCCGAACCCTCCCCGGATGACTCTTTCCATCATTGCCCGGTGGTGGATTCGAAGGGAGAACGATCGAGCAGGGCCTCCTCGGGGATTCCGGCCGACTGCGGCCAGAAGAGCTCACGCTCCGTGTCGTCGATCCAGAAGAGCGGCAGCATCAGGGGCAGATACTGGAACAGATGGCGGCCGTCGGTCAAGCTGGCGAAGACCACGATGAAGGTATTCATCCGCATACGCTCGTCCCAGGCAAAGCGCCATGAGAGATAGAGGTTCTGCATCCGTCCGGGACGGGTTGTCACATCCACGTCTCCCTCTTCATCGGGCATGAAATGGCCCGAGTCGAGAGACAATTCTCCCAGCTCCATGATGCCCTCGGGGGCTTGAAGAACACTCATAGCCTTGAAACACTCTCCGCGGCGGATCGAGCGGTGGGGAACCGTCACGCGAGCCACCACCCAGACCGAATCCGCGTGCCGGATGGCGTGCTCGACCTCGAAGCGCACCTGCGGACGCTCGAGGGGCTTCAGCCGGCGGTTTACCACCTCGGCGTCCCGATACAACCAGGTCGATTCGGAGGCCGCGAAGGTCGGGTCGAGCTCGGCGGATTTGCGGGTGCCTGCGCAGCTCGTGGCAGCGAGCAGAAGGATAAATGCGATCAGATGCTTGATTTTCATGGTTTTTGTTTTTATGTGTAGCAGGCCAGTAGCCAGATAACAAGTCCTACAACGAGAGCCACGGCGAGAAAGCGCACAAGGTCGCGCCGGATGGAGGGCTCCTCCTCGGGACGGCAGCGGAACATCCGGGCCAGCTCCTCGAAACTCCGGCAGCGGAAGACCGCCTGCCGGAAGTTGGCGGCATTGCGCCAGCACGCCTCCCGGAACCACTCCGACCGGGGATATTCGCGGGCGATCCACGCCTGCAGCTCCGGGAGCATACAATCGCGAACCTCATCTTCGAAGTCGGTTTCATAGCGGACGGTGCGTCGGTCGGTTGGGCCGATACGGCCGCAGAGCCCGACCGGCGCGGTCTCCCGGCTGCGGCGGATCGTATAGCGCCGTCCGGAGGCGTCGACCACCTCCTGCCCGGCCCAGCCGTCGACCTCGGCGAGCAGCCGGCGTGTCGTTACGTTCTCCTCCCGCCAGAAGACATAAACCGTATGCTCCGCGGGGGCGAGGTAGAAGACCGGATATTTCAGCGCGGCTTTCATCGCGGTTTCGTCGGGCCCTTACCACGGGTAGCGCACCCACGGGCTCTTGGGGTTGCTCAGCAGCACGTCGGCCGTTGTCTTCATCACCGAATTGTAGGCCCGTTTGCCACCCCACAGCGAACGTCCGAGGATGTAACTCATCGCCAGTTCGCGCCACGACCCGCACGCTTCGTGCGCCAGCGCATCGGCACGGCCGATGTAATGCCATGCCTCCTCTTCGGTGAGGTAGCCCATCTCGCAACAGGCCCGCGCCAGGAAGACAATGCGCCCGGCATCCCAGCCTGTTACGTTGCAGCTGCTAAGTTCCTCCCGCGAGGCGACGACCCCGCACGAGAGGAGTTCGTCGAGGGTCTCCCGCAGGTTTTCGAGCTGCGAAGTCGCCTTGTCGTAATCCTCCTGCGAGGTCATCCGCTGCTGGAACAACGCATCCTGCCGCAGATGGTCGTCGAGCCGAAAGGCTTCGAGCACCGTGGGCCAGTAGTAGCGGAATCCCTTTTCGCAGAGGTAGTTCAGTTGCCCGCGGGCCTCGGCGGAGGAGTCGATGCCCCACCAGCCGCCCAGAATTTCGGGCAGCGTGTCGAAAATCCCCGTCTCCAGCGAATTCTGCCAGGCCCCCTGCTGCGAAGCGTACATCGCCCCGATGGCCAGCTGGCGGCAGTGTTCATCATCGAGCGTCGATTTCGGGTTCAGGCATATTTCCTTGAAGGATCGGCGTAACTTGCGCGCCGTTCGCCAGATCCGGCTGCCTTTCTTGTAGAGCCATGTCAGAGCACCGACCGCCACGGCGGCCAGCATCACATAGAATTCAATTCCCCGTTCCATCGTTTTAGTGCTGTCGTGTGGCTATGCGTTCCACGCAATCTGCCGCCACGGCGAGGTCTCCTCTTCGAGCAGCGCGGTGACGATCTCCCAGGCCGTCTGGCAATCCTCCTCGTCGCCGTGCCAGACACCGCGGCCCATGGCGAAGCTGCGTCCATACTCCTCCCACGAGGCGAAGTGTTCGCGGGCGGCATCGGCTGCCACCTGCATCACCTGCCACATCTCCTCTTCGGAGAGGTAGCCGGAGTGAAGGGCCCAGCGCCCGAGGTTGGCGATACGGACCAGATCCCACGCGATGACCGTCCGCGGAAGCGTTTCGGCCGTGCAATACCCGTTCTCGATCATAAACTCCGCGATCAACTGCACATCCTCGGCTTTCTCCTCGGGATCACCCGCATCGGGCTGGCCACCGCGCATGAGCGTCAGCGCCGCGTCGGCATCGGCATGGTGTCCTTCGTGAAGCAGCCACCGGACAATCCCGAGCGTCGAGCCCCGGTCCGTAATGTTCCACCAGCTCTGCAGTTGCGCGCGGTAGGTTTCGGGCAGGACCTCGCTCTCGACGGCATCCACCTCCTCGTCGTTGTAGACCAGCAACGGTGCGGCAAAGGCCATCAGCCGACGCTGTTCCGTAGTCAGCCGGCACGTCGCGGCGTGCCTGATCTCCCAGCCGCCGTCCTCGCCCAGCCAGTCGAGCGCTGCGGCATTCGCCTCGCGCAACTCCTTTTCGAGACTCCCGTCCTGCATCGCCTGCATCGTTGCGGCGGCCTGCGCCATGTTGTGCTGTGCCGCATCGGCCACGGCGGCGGCATCCACTCCGCCGAGCGTTCCCATCGCAGCCTGCTGCGCCTGGATCCCGGCCAGATCGGGTACGGCAGCCTGCATCTGGGCCATGATTTGTGCCTGCATGTCGCCCATGTCGGGCATTCCGGGCATCTCCGGGATCGAGCCCATCATTGCGCGCATCTGCTCCAGAGCCGCCTCCTGCGCCGCCCGGGCAATCTCCTCCGGGCTCTGGGGTTTCATCTTCTCGTTTGCCATGTTCGGTATGTTTTAAGGTTTTCGATCCATTTTATCCTTCGGCGCCGGCCGTGAGCAGCAATTCGACGATCTCCGTGAAGCCGCGCTCGCCGGCATAGTAGAGCGCCGTGTGCTGGAGGTTGTCCGCCGCATTGACTTTGGCATGGTGCTCCACCAACTGACGCACCACCTCGTTGTTCCCGGCGCGTGCCGCCACGAGCAGGGCCGTTTCGCCGACTCCGTTGCGGGCATCAACCGCCGCACCGGCCCCGAGCAGCGCCTCCACAAGAAAGCGGTTGCCTGCTTGTGCCGCCCAATGCAGCGGCGTTGTCCCGTTGGGCAGCGCACGGGAAGCGTCGGCTCCGGCGTCGAGCAGCATCCGGGCTATGTGCAGGTTCCCACGTCCACACGCCACCAGCAGCGGCGTTTCGCCCGCATCGTTCGGCGCATCGAGCTGCGCTTTCGAGGTCGCAAGTAGCGTGCGCACGACTTCTGCCTGATCGTTGTAGACGGCCTGGTGAAGCGGCGTGTTGCCCTTGGCATCACGCGCCATGCCGTCTGCCGCATCGGTTTGCGTGAGGCGTGCGACCACCTCCGTCAGTCCGTGTGCCGTGGCATAATCCAGCGCGCGGTGTCCCGTCTGATCCGTAGCCTCGGTATCGGCCCCGCGGTCGATCAGCCACAGAGCGGCATCCGTGCGGCGGTTCTCCACAAGTCGCATCAGCGGCGTGCAGCCCTCCCGGTCCGCGGCATCCGGATCGGCCCCGGCATCGAGGAGTCGGGCCAGGATCTCGCGGTTTCCCTTCCGGGCGGCGGTGTGGAGGGGCGTTTCGCCCCGGTTGTTTACGGACGAGGCATCGGCTCCCTTTTCCAGCAGCAGCACGACCAGATCGCGGAATCCTTCGCGGCAGGCGTAGTGGAGTGCCGTGTTGCCCTCGGCATCGCGCCGGTTGAGGTCGATGCCGCCCCGTTCGAGGAGAAGTTTGGCGATGCTCTTCTGCCCGTTGCGGCAGGCGTTCAGAAAGGTCTGGAAGGTATCCATAGCGTTGATTTCAGACGTGTTTCAGCAAAAATTTCACAAGCGATTCGTTGTTGCTGCGCATGGCGATGTCTATCGGCGTGCGCCCCCCATTGTCGGCAGCCGAGACGTCGGGCCGGCCGAACTCGAAAAGCAGTTCGGCTGCTTGCCGCGCCGCCGCATGTTTGTAGCCCTCGGCCGCATAGTGCAGCACCATGCGCCCTTCGTTGTCCGCGGCACAAGGGTCGGCACCGGCCTCTAACAGCTGTTCCAGCATCTCCGACTGATACGGCCCGGCGCTGTGCGGGCCCAACAGATGCATCAAGGCCGTGCGGCCCATCGCATCGCGGGCATTCACCTCGACCTTTCGTTGAAGCAGGCGCCGCAAGGCCCAGATGGCCAGTTCGTAGTCATCATGCTGGCATGCCAGCATGAGGGCCCGTTCATCTTTCCCCGTTTGCGGAGCGTCGGGATGCCATCCCCGCTGTTCGAAGAGATCAAGGAGTGGGGCAAATCGCTCCATGCCGTCCGAAATACGACAACCCTGCTCGATCCAGACGGCAAAGGGAGACATCCCCTTTGCCGTTCGCCGGTCGGGGTCGGCACCGGCCCGGAGCAGCATCGCCGCGATTTCGGTCTCGCCCCACTCCAGCGCACAGACCAGCGGCGTTTTGCCCGTCCAGTCGTTCATTTCGCGGTCGTCGCACTCCGCATCGGGATCGACACCTGCCTGCAGCAGGGCTTCCAGTGCTTTCCGATCCCTTTTTCGCAGCGCCTGGAAGAGGTTCATCCCGCCGGTCTCCATCGTGAGTTCATCAAACGGATCCTCACCCGAAAGCAGGGCGCCCACCCATTTGGCTCCGCCCTCCATGGCGAGGTCGAACGCACGCCGACCGGCCGAGTTCTTCTCGTCGGGGTCGATCTGCCCGCTGTGGAGCAGCAGTGCCGCCGTCGCATAACAATGCATCTGTTCCGCCTGGAGCTCCTCCAGCTCCTCGCGGGCCTCCCGCTGCTGCTTCTCCGAGACCCATCGTTCGCCGAAGCTGGCGATAAAACGCTCCTTGCCGGCGATCTCCCTTGCGGTATCGGCGGCGCGGCGGCAGAGGATGTGCAGAGCATTGTCGCCGTAGCTGTTCGCGGAGTCGAGCCGCTGCCCGGAGTCGATCAGCACGGCGGCCATCGCGTGGTGGCGGTTTTGCACGGCCTCGATCAACGCCGTCGTGCCGCGTGCCGAGCGCGGAAGGTTCGCACCGCGTTCCAGCAGCCGCCGAGCCGCCGAGGCAATCGGTTCTTCCAGAGCGGGTACCCTGCTGCGGCGTGAGGCCAGGCGGAAGAGCGGCGTGTGCCCCTCTTCGTCGCGGTCGTTCACCTCGGCCCCGCGGTCGAGCAGCGAAGCGATGGCCTCGTAGTCGGCAAATTCCGCCGCAATATGCAGCGATGTGCGGCCGTAGTTGTCCTCGTCGCGTGCGTCGGTCGGAATCTCGGCAAGGAGTTGCCGCCGGCGCTCCTCCTTTGCAGGGTTCGGATAGCAATAAAGGTCGTAGAGTTCCCGGAGCGGTGTCATCGGTCGATCGTTTTGAGCAGGTTTTCAAGATGTTCGTATCGGAGTCCGAGGCGGGCGGCAATCGTCCGCACCTCCTCGCAGCGGCCCAGCCGGAAGGCAGCCTCGGCTCGCAGGCGGAGGATCAGCGTGAGGGCATCGTCGCGCGGCGTCTCGGGAAGCAGCGGACAGCGGGGCAATTCGCTCGCGGCATCCCAGTGGCGGAAGGCCTCGGGAGGCTGCCGCCGCGACATGGACGGGACTCCCGGGCAGGAGCCTTTGCCCAGCTTGTCGTCCAGCAGCCGTTCGGCTTCTGCGAGCAGCCGGTAGCTCTCTTCGTACCACCCTACATGGAAGCAGCACAAGGCCAGATTGTAGCGCGTTGGAGCATCCCCGTTCGCACAACGTACGAAGCAGTCGTAGGCCAAAGGCCACGCTCCGCAGCAGATGTAGGTGACTCCGGCCGCAAAGAGTCGTCCGGAGTCCGCTCCCGCAGTCGGCGGGGCGCTGCCCATCAGTCCCATCCCTGCGCAGCTAATCGTCGATGGCAACCTCGCCCGCAGCGTCGGCCGTAAAGGCCACGGTGTAGTAATTCGTCACGGTGAAGCGGCCCTGGTATTCGGGCGACTCGCTCTCGTCGACGTAATTCAGTTCGAACTGCACCTGCATCTGTTGCGACTCCGCACGGTACTCCTCGCTGCGGTTCCAGCGGTCGACGTTGCTCAACGACACCGGCCAGACCCGGAAACGGAACATCCCGGCCGACTTCAATGTCAGCTTCTTGCCCTCCTCATCGGACATCACCAGCGCATCCGCCGCTTCGCCGATTTTCTGAAGGTAGTCAAAGTCGATGGCCGCGAGGTCAAGCGGTGTCGAACAGGCGTAGGAGTTGGTCTGACGATCGTTCTGCTCCGGGCCGTCGGTCTCGAACTTCCCGTTGGTGAGTTGGAACGCGAGGTGGTAGTTGTTGTTGTCGGCGTCGATATAATAGACGTCGATATACGTGAGGATGTTCTCCAGTTGGCGGTCACGGTTGTCCTCGCGCCACTCCACCTCGTAGATCTTGTATTTCGAAGTGTCCACATGCTCCGCAACGAGTTCCCTGATTTTGGCAAGTCCCTCGGCGGAGGCCATCGGGAAGGTTTCGCCCGAGCCGCAGGCCGTAAGCGTCAAGGCGGCGACAACAATCGCCACGGCAATTTTCGTCAGTTTGATCATCATATCCGTATGTTTTTTGTTTATTGTTTTTTATCCCAAAAGCGAACGGAAGGCTTCGAACTCCTCCCACGAATCGAAATATTTGGCCTCGAAGATGATGTAGTTGTCCGGCGTCTTGACCTTGCACTGGTGTTCTTCCTCGTCATCCTTCACATACTCAATGTCGGAGGTGAGGAACGAGCGGTATTCGACCTTCCCCTTTTCGACCTCGGGGTAGGTTACGCGCGTGCCGTCTACGGTGATCTTTCCTCCGACGGCTTTCAAGGCCCGGGCATTTCGCATGCTCCGCCAGGTGAAGAAGAGCAGCAGCACGCCGCCTACAATCAGAATGGTCGAAAAGACTGCCGGCGAGAGAATCCGCAGGTGGCGGATACGAAGGCCGAAGGGAAAGAGGGCCGGAATGACAATCATTCCCACGCCAAAGGCCAGGTTCGACCATTGGTTCGTGAAGATGCTCTCAGGAGTGTAGTTGAAACTCCTTTGGATGCGTTCGAAAGGTTTATTTTCCATAAAAATTACCGGTTGGTCAGTTTTCATGGAGACAAAGATAGCATAAAAAAGCAAAAATATGACCGCGTGGTCATATTTTTGCTCCAAATCGTGAAAAAAACTGCTGAAAGCCTGCTCAGCGCTTCAGCAGACCATATATATAGAGGAAACGCTTTCGGAGAATCCCGACATCGAGGCCGTCGGAGAAAGACATTTGGTATGAGAGTCCGATGAATACCTGCCGGAACAGAGCGGCAGTTTCTTGAACGTCGATCTCTTCACGCAGTTCGCCGTGTTCGACACTTCGGCCGATGACGTCGCACCAGAGCCGGAACTCCTTTTCCATCCATTCGTGGAGCTTGTGCTTGCCGTCGGGATAATAGAAGAGCACCTGCTGGAAGAGGTGAAAGTAACCGGCATTGGCCAACTCTCCGGGCATTTTCTCGCGTTGAATATTGCCCAGCCGCACGATCTCGGACATGGTGCGCTCCACACCCTCGACGTATTTGTCGATGAAATCGCGCAGCGACCCGTCTGAAGGTGCAAATTTGTTTTCAGGATCCTGGAGATGGAAGAGATAGCGGTCGGCCACGGCGATGAAGAGGTCGAGTTTGGTGGGATAATAGTTGAAGATCCCGGTTTTGGTCAGCCCGACGCTGTGGGCGATCATTTGCAGGCTGACTCCCTCGTAATTCTTCGACATAAAGAGTTGCAGGGCATTTTGCAGAATCTCTTCCCGATTGGTTTTCATGACTTAAACATATTTATTTACCATTCAAAGATACTATCATTATTCGGGAAAATGGCCATGTTTTCCATTGAATGTTGCCTCTTTTTGTAATGTCAGTGGGTTTTATAGCTCCAATGTCCCCCTTTTTATTTTATGAAGTTTTACGATACGGTTGTACGTTTTGCGATTTTTTGTCTTTTCCTCCTGTCGCCTCAGACCGTCTCAAACGGTGCGGTTTGTTTGCGCAAATTTCATTGATTATTGCATAATATATTGATAATCAATATTGATAAATTTCTTCAACGAGGAAGAGTATTAAACGCCGAACCGCTCGTAACCGAGTCGTAACATTTATCCGAAGCAGTCCGAAAGGGCTGCTTTTTACATATCCGTACCGGACGGCTGTCATCCGGCAGTCGGCAATTTCGTCTGCCGGAATGCGCATCGAAACGATGCCGAAGCCTCGACCGATACGATTGTGCTGCCGAATCCGACAGAAAGAGGCGGCCTCCCGGCCCCCTGTCTGCCGAAAACACCGATTCTCTTCCATTTTCCGCACCCGACGCCGCCTGCAAACACCGCGGCCTCCGTCAGCCGAAGACGCTGGCATAAAGGTTGCGACACCGCCCGAGAAAACCAAACCCCGTCACCATGAAAATATCCACAGGCAAAGGCACGATCTCGCTTCCGGTGCTATTGGCGATCTGGTCGGTATCGGCCGTAACGTCGTTGCCCGGACTGGCCGTTTCACCGATTCTGGGCGACCTGAATACGATTTTCCCTTCGGCGAGCGACCTCGAAATCCAGATGCTCACTTCGCTGCCTTCGCTGCTCATCATCCCGTTCGTGCTGCTGTCGGGAAAACTGTCGGTCGGCCGCGACAAACTGCGGATTCTGGTCGTCGGACTCGTGATCTTCCTGCTGAGCGGCATCGCCTGCCTGTTCATCCGCAACATCACGGCGCTGATCCTCGTCAGCTGCATCCTCGGCATCGGAGCCGGTATGGTCATCCCGCTTTCGACAGGACTCGTCGTCGCCTACTTCACCGGAGAGTACCGCGTCCGGCAGTTGGGATACAGCTCCTCGATCAACAATCTGACGCTCGTACTCGCCACGGCGCTTTCGGGCTATCTCGCCAACATCGACTGGCATCTCTCGTTTCTGGTCTACACGCTGCCGGCCGTTTCGCTCGTCCTCTCGCCGTTCCTGCATCGGCAGCGTTCGACGCCCGAACCGGCCGCCAGCGACCAGATGCGCAACAAAACGATCGATCGCCCGAAGCTCGTCCGACTCATGGCGCTCTACTTTTTCATCACCTACGCCGCACTGACGATCACCTTCTACGCCGCGTTTCTGGTCGACGGATATCATCTGCCCAAAACCTTTTCGGGTGTGCTGATTTCGCTCTTCTTCCTCGCAATCATGGCTCCGGGACTGATTCTCGACCGCATCATCGGGATCTTCAAAGGCTATACGAACGTCGCCGCTATCGCCATGATCGGCGCAGGGTTGTTCTGCTTCGGGATTTTCCGGGACCGCGGGATGCTGGTCGTCGGAGCGTCGCTGGCGGGATTCGGCTACGGACTGATGCAGCCGCTCATCTACGACAAGACCGCCATCATCGCTCCGCCACGCGCGGCGACGCTGGCACTGTCGTTCGTCATGGCGGTCAACTACCTGGCCATCATGCTCTGTCCCTTCCTCATCGACACCTTCACCCGTCTCACCGCACTGCACGGCGACCGCGTGCCCTTCCTGCTCAACGGCATGCTGACCGCAGGACTCGCCCTGTTGGCTTTCCGCCGCCGCGACGACTTCACGCTCGGTCTGGACGCCTCCTATTACAAGCGATAGCAAAACGGACGGACGATTTTCAGCGAAAAGCGCTATCTTTGCGGGCGACAAGCCCCTGCAAAGAGTCGAATCATGGAGAAAAACCTCGTCTACACGACATGCGGAACCTGCTCGAAGCTGCTCGACGTCACCGTTGAAAACGATCGTGTCAAACGCGTGCAATTCATCGGCGGCTGCCACGGCAACTCACAGGGCATCGCCGCACTGATCGCCGGCATGGAGGTGGACGAAGCGATCGCCCGCCTGAGCGGCATCGACTGCGGCGGCAGGGGCACCTCCTGCCCCGACCAATTGGCGAAGGCGCTGACACAGTTGAAAAACAGCCGGTAGCCGCCGAAAACCCGCCTTCCGTCCGCCGCGCCGCACGATAAATCTCCGCTCCGGCATTCTGCGCACCGCCGAAGGAAATATCCGTCGGTATGAGGCGAATACCCCGCAGAACGGAATGTTCCCGTCAGGCCGAATGCAGAGCCGAACTCGTCCGGACTATACCGAGGCGAGAAACCGGAGGTTGGAAACGGAACGTTTTTTGCAATCGGTCTACGAAACCAATCATTTTCGTACTATGTATTTTCTCTGGTATCTGCTTATCGGGCTCGTCGCCGGCTGGCTGGCCAATCTTCTGGTCAAAGGACACGGTTCGGGGCTCGTCGTCAATCTGATCGTCGGCATCGTCGGCGGTATTCTGGGCGGCTGGATTCTGTCGCTGCTGGGGCTGGTCGCCGTCGGGACGCTGGGCAGCCTGATCGCATCGGTCATCGGCGCCGTCGTCCTGCTCTGGATCGCATCGCTTCTGGCACGTTCCTCAAAAAAACACTCCTCGCAATGAACAAGGAAAAGATCAACGCCGGCATCGACCGAATGGCCAAAGAGGCGAAAGAGACGATGAATCTGCTGTCGGACAAAATCGACCGGGCGACCCGCTGCGGAAACGAAAAGGCCGCACGAATCAAACGGTCGGCCAAGGCGGGGCTGCGCCGGACGACCGACGCCGTACAAGAGACCGTCGACCGTACCGCCGAGCGTATTCGGGACAAACTGTCCGAATAAACCGGCGCATACGAAACCGCACGGCCGCACCTTTCGGGGATGCGGCCGCCTGCATGAAACCTCAGGCCAAACAGCCCGCCACACGCCCCCTGCTTCTCGAACGGATTCTCCCGACGGCTGCCGGCGCAATCGATTCGCAGGCGACACGCGATGTCGGACAAAAAAATTTTGCAATATTGAAATCTTTACTATACCTTTGCACAGCTTTCGAGCGACGGATTGAGCTATGGTGTAATGGTAACACGTCAGATTTTGGTTCTGAAATTTTGGGTTCGAGTCCCGATAGCTCAACAAAAATGCGGATAAACGAATTCTTGTTTATCCGCATTTATTCATTTCCGATCGAACCTGACCGATCTGCCGGCTGAGAGTAAAAGCGCCGGAAATCATCCGGCCAAGCGGTACGCTTCGCACTACTTCCCTACCTTCTCCATGAACCGACGCCGATCGACCGCATAACGAATGTGGATGCCCTCGCCGATCATTCCTTCGGCGTCGCGGGCACCGACGTTGAAGGTCAGCTTGCGCCCTTCCACTCCGGTCAGCACCGCCGTCGCCACGATCTCGGCGCCGAGCCCCGAAGGCTTGATGTGCGTCACGTTCATCTCGGCCCCCACGGTCGTCGAGCCTTCCGGCAGCGCATCGGCGACGGCCTTCATCGCGGCATTCTCCATCAACGCCACCATCGCCGGCGTGGCGAAAACATCCAGATCGCCCGAACCCATCGCAGCGGCCGTATTTCCGGCCGATACCGTCACCGAGCTCTGGGACGACAATCCCTTTTTCAGTTCCATTATTCCGTTTCGTTATTTCGTTAAACCAAAAAATCGTTACATTTGCAAAGGTAGAAATTTTTCGGGGCCTATGAAAAAGTACCTTCTCTTTCTGCTGGCGGCGATACTCCCGGCACTCCGGATCGGAGCGCAACAGCCTCCGGGCGTCGCCTGTCAGGAGTGGCAGGTCGTCGCGGGCGATACGATTCCCCACGTCCGCATTCGCCCGGTGTGGGTCTTCGCCCGCGGAGCCGACCTGCGCCGCTACCGCAAACTGGTCGCGGCCGTCAAAAAAGTCTATCCCGTCGCAAAGATCGCCAGGGCGCGCATGACCGAAATGGAGGCCGAGCTGCAACGCCTACCGACCAAAAAGGCGCAAAAAGCCTACATCAGGGGCGTCTATCGCCAAATCAAGGAGGAGTACACGCCCGTCGTCAAACACATGACCCGCACGCAAGGCAAAGTACTGCTCAAACTCATCGACCGCGAGACGGACTACACCGCCTACGAAGTACTGCGGGAATTCCGCGGCGGATTCGTGGCCGGATTCTGGCAGACCTTGTCGCGCGTCTTCGGGCAGGACCTCAAATCGGAGTACGACGCCGAAGGGGACGACCGCCTGCTCGAACAGATCGTCCGCTACTACGAAGCGGGATTGCTCTGACCTGCCGTCCGTTCCGTTCCACGGGCGTCGGAACGAACCGTATTCCGAAAAATACAGACTTTTCAGCGACCGATCGGAATATTCTCGAATTTTTCCGTAAATTTGTAAATGAACCGGCCGGAATCCGCCTGCCGTTCGACGAACAACCCTCAACCGCTCCGCCATGCCGACCCTGCCGAACAACGGGACTCTGCGCCCGACCACTCCTTTATATTATCCACTCCTTAAATTACATTCTATGAAACACGAAAAAGAGAAAGCCGTCTATGTGCTTCCACGAATCGAGGCGACGGACGTCGCCGTGGAACGGGGATTCGAAGGCTCCTGGGCCGGAGAGAGCGACAATGAAGAGTATGACATCGAAAAAGAGATCTGGGGATAACCCGCAACCGCACGAAACCATGAGAAAAACCTACCTCGCATTGGCAGCGGCAGGATTGATCCTCGCCTCTTGTCAGAAAGACAACGAACCCTCGGCACAACTTCCGCCGACCGCTCCGCGATCGGCGATGACCCTCCTGGGTACGATCGACGCTTCGGCACCCGAATCCCGCACGCACCTCGACGAAGAAGCCGGAGGGGGGGGGAATTCGAGCCTCGTTAAATGGGATCTTTACGACGCCGTAGCCCTCTACATGACCGGCGCCTTCGACCGGCGGGTGCAGGAACTCGCCGACAGCGTCGCACAAGGTCTGCAACCCTCCATCCAGTTCGTCACGCCCGAATTCTACGTGGTCAAAAGCGCAGAATCGATCGACAACACCACGGCGACCTTCACCGGCACCAGCGCGGTCACGCCGCTCGCCTCGGATACCTACGTCGCCGTCTATCCCTACCGCAGCGTCAGCACGGACGCATGGCAGATCGGCCGCACCCACATCCGGATGACGCTGCCCGAACAGCAAAGCCACCCCTTCCTGTTCAAGGATCTGGGCATGATGATCGCCAAAACGCCCGATTCGGGTTCCGAACAGGTGCGGCTCTCTTTCAAGAATATTTTTCCCATCCTCAAATTCTCGCTCACGGGCAGTCGGACGCTGGCCGCGATCCGGTTTCGCGGAAATGACGGTGAACCCGTCGCAGGCGACTTCCGGCTCGACATCTCGGGCGATGCCTACATGGAGGCCGACTTCTCGGAATCGACAGTCGAAGAGGTCTCGCTCACCTGCGGCGTACAACTCTCGGCCACGCCCCAGACATTCTACATGGTCGTTCCGCCTCAGACCTATGCCAAAGGCTACACGATCGATTTCGTCGCCGACGACGGCAGCGTGATGACGCAGGTCGTCAACAAAGACACCCCGAAGACGCTGCTGCGCAGCAAGATTTACGAATACCCGACCCTTGCCTTCACCCCGCAGTCGACTGCCGAAGCCGCCTGCGACTGGCTGTGGCAGGACGAAACGGGAGTGGTGTCGAACGTCGGCTTCGACGAACTGCCCGGCGCCGTCGACCTGGGTGCGGCAGCCAACTGTTTCATCGTCAGCGCCCCCGGCAACTACAAATTCAAGGCCGTCAAGGGTGACGGCTCGGCTGTCGACGGTGTCGACGGCTATGTCTATTTCACGGCAGGCGCCGCCAAGGGCAACGCCGTGATAGCCGCCCTCGTCAACCGGCAGGTCGCATGGAGCTGGCATATCTGGCGTACCGACGCGCCGGCCGAGAAAGAAGCCGCCGCAGGCTGCACGATCCTCGACCGCAACCTCGGCGCCACCTCCGTCACTCCGGGCGACGTCTCCTCCTACGGTCTTTACTACCAATGGGGACGCAAAGACCCGTTCGTCGGGGCGAAAGACACCGGCAAAGACGCCCCGATAGGCGGCGCCAGCGAAACCGCGGCCTTCGGAACTCAAACGGCCGCCTACGAGAAGAATACGATCGACCAGACGGCCTACGCATTCGACGTAATCGGCAACGACGACAACACCATTATCGACTGCGTCGCATACGCCGTGCAGCATCCGACGACTTTTATCAAATATGTAGCTTCCGTAGGTAACAGTGGTGTTTCCACGTGGTTCAACAGCGATCTGAGCAATTTCAGCGATCTGTGGGGTGCCGTCTCCGGTCGGAAATCAGTCTACGATCCGTGTCCGGCAGGGTATAAAGTCCCCGTCGACAGCGCCGAGGCATGGGGAGGGTTCGCCAAAGCCGACGTAACGTCGTCCGCAGGCTCCTTCGGCGTCACGCTGAACGAAGCGTTCTATCCCTGCTCCGGCTGGCGCGATGTGAGCGGCATGCTCAAACAGGTAGGAACCTATGCCAAAGCCGCAAGCGCCACGGCGCCGACGAACCAGGCCAATATTCTCCAAATCATGTATTACAAGGCTACGGCCGCCGCTACGACCTATACGACCATGTTCTCTAATTCCGGAAAGAGTTTCATCGCAGGCGGAATACCCGTCCGCTGTGTGAAAGAGTAACCGTTTCCAGTAAATAAAAATGACCGGAATCTTTTGAAGGATTCCGGTCATTTTTATTTACCACGGCACCCGTACGCCCGCTCGGTCGCCGGCAAATCCCTCAGCGTTTCACGACGATCAGATCGACTCCGGCCTCCTCGATCAGCCTGCGGTACTGCTCCGAAATACCGTCGTCTGTAACGATGCAGTCGATCCGCTCCATCGAACATATCCGGCCGAAACCGCGCCGCCCGAATTTCGACGAGTCGGCCAGCACGACGCTCTTGGCCGAGGCCCGCATCATCTTCTGCGTCAGCGTGGCCTCTTCGGCCGTGGCGCAGGTGATGCCGAAATTGGAATCGATGCCGTCCGCGCCGAAGAAGAGTTTCGAACAGATCACATTCTCGAATCCCTGCGCCGCATATTCGCCCCGCACCGACAGCGACTTCTTGTAGAGCACGCCTCCGAGCACGGTCACCGTCGTCTCCTCCGACTCGTTCATCAGCATCGCCACGCGCAGCGACGGCGTCACTACATTGAGATGCCCGACCGGCCGTATCCGTTCGGCAAAGGCATAGACGGTCGACCCCGAAGCGATGAAGACCGAATCGTCGGGACAAATCAGCCCGGCCGCCTCCACGGCGATCTTCTGTTTGATTTCGCTGTTGACGGCGCTCTTGACATGCACGCTGACATCCTGCACCAACGGATTGACCGGACTGGCGCTGCCGTGCGTGCGGTAGAGCAGGTTCCTGCTCTCCAAAAACTCCATATCCTTGCGGACGGTCGCCTTGGTCACGTTCATCTCGGCGGCCATATCGGCCACACGAACGAATCCGTGACGATTCAGCGAATCGAGAATATACTTACGGCGTTCGGCAATACTCAGCATGATCTCATCTTTTCAATTCCCCGACAAAGATAGTGCAAGCCGAGGGCAGAACCAAATTTATTCGAACTCCGCCGAGGCGCAGCACGTCCGAACGAAAACATGCCTTTCGCAAAACGTACCGGACGCGGAATCCAATTCACGCGAAGCCCCCCCCGACAGCCCCAGTCCGAAGCGCAGCTCCTCCCCGACCGACGATCCGGATAATCCGGACAACCGCAGCGGACTTCCTTGCAACAGTCTGCGATCTCTTTCGTTTAGACGACATCCGCATCCAAAACCGAAGAAAATTATCACTATAAACAAAATTTATCATCCAAAAAGAAAATACCTGTTTAACGAAACGAAAATATGTATATATTTGTGACACGATTCGTACCGAATCCGGACATCCGCCGGAAAACGGACATGGATTCCGACCAGACAAGGTCCGTTTTCGACCGAACGTAAAAGACCGAATAAACGCAACCGTATGAAAAAATTATTTTTGACAATCGGATTCGCCGCGGGCACGCTGATGCTCGCCGCCCAGCCCCAAGTGGTCGCACACCGCGGATTCCATGCCGCAGAAGGATCGTGGGAAAATACCGTATCGAGCCTGCGCAACGCCCAGAAGCTGGGAGTCTACGGCGTGGAGTTCGACGTCAACATGACGGCCGACGACTCGCTGATCGTCTATCACGGGCCGAAGATTCTCGACACGAAACTTCATGCGCAGAAGAACCGCTTCGCCGAAATCCGCGCAGTGAAGTTGCCGGGCGGCCTCGAAATCCCCACCCTCCGGGAGTTCTTCGCACAGGGACAGAAAGACCCGTCGACCAAACTGATCCTCGAAATCAAGAAACACGCGACGCCGCAACGCGAGACGCAGGTCGTGGAGGCGATCCTCCGTCTGGCGCGCGAAATGCGGCTCGTGCCGCAGATCGAATTCATCTCGTTCAGCCGGCACGCCTGCGACGAAGTGCTCCGCCTGCAACCCGACGCCGTCGTCGTCTACGTCAGCAGCGACATGGCGGCTATGAGTCCCGCCGAAGCGAAAAAGCGGGGATACGGAGGTCTCTCCTACCAGCTCAACGTCCTGATGAACCGTCCCGAACTGGTCGACGAAGCCAACCGTCTCGGCATCGCCACCACACTCTGGATGGTCAACGACTGCGAACTGATCGACTGGGCGGCGCGCCACGGCATCACCTACGTTTCGACCGACTGTCCCGACAAGGCCGAAGCCTATCTGGAAGCCGTCGCAGCCTACAAGAACAAGAAATAATACGTCTGCCGCACTTCCGCGCAACGCACCGGCAGTTCGCCTCCGGCGGCAGAAACGGTACGAGCTGCGACCTCCGCACAGAACAGAAGATTTCCCCGCCGGCATCGTCGATCGACCGGGAATCGGATTGCGGGGTAAAATCGCAGACGAGCCATAAAACACAGTGCCGGAAGGACAGTAAACGAATAATCCTGAAAACAAAAACAAACGTTTTCGTTACGCCGAGAGCCGAACCCGACTCGTTCGGACGAAGCCGAGGCGGGAAAACGACCGAATAAAACGCAAACGATGCTGGAAAATCTGAAAGAAGAGGTTCTCGAA
This sequence comes from Alistipes communis, assembly GCF_006542665.1. Taxonomy (NCBI): domain Bacteria; kingdom Pseudomonadati; phylum Bacteroidota; class Bacteroidia; order Bacteroidales; family Rikenellaceae; genus Alistipes; species Alistipes communis. The sequence goes on along the minus strand of NZ_AP019735.1, from coordinate 2,619,952 downwards.
GCGAACCTCGATTTGGTACGTCACGGTCTGGTTATCTTCACGTGGGGCAATGTCTCGGCCATCGACCGCGCGAGCGGACGGGTCGTCATCAAGCCGAGCGGCGTGGAGTACGAAGCCCTGAAAGCGGAAGACATGGTGGTGGTCGATCTCGACGGCAACGTCGTCGAAGGATCGCTCCGCCCTTCATCCGACACCCCGACCCACTTGGCGCTCTACCGCGCCTTCGAGGGGATCGGCGGCGTGGTACACACCCACTCGACCTACGCTACGACATGGGCGCAGGCGGGACTCGACATCCCCTCGCTGGGAACGACCCATGCCGATTATTTCCACCGCGCCGTCCCCTGTACGGGCGATATGACGCACGCGCAGATCGACGGCGACTACGAAGCCGAGACGGGCGCCGTGATCGTCGAGCGGTTCCGCGGCCTCGACCCGCTCCACACGCCGGGCGTACTGGTCAAGAACCACGGCCCCTTCGCATGGGGCCGCGACGCACACGAAGCGGTCTACAACGCGACGGTACTGGAACAGGTCGCCAAAATGGCCTTCGTCACCAAACTGCTCAACCCGACGGCCGGCATCGACCCCCTGCTCGTCGAGAAACATTTCCGGCGCAAACACGGCCCCGACGCCTACTACGGGCAGAAATGAACCATTTCGTTAAGCCGAACGCAGTTCGAGCTATGCCGAGGCGAGAAAAGGAACACGAAAGTGAATTTTTCTCCGCTCCTGCGGACGGCACCGGTTTTCGGCGCCGTCCGTTTTTTCTTCGCCCACTCGGAGGAGGGGCTTTTCCGAACGAAATGGCCTCCGCCGCGAACGCTCCGGCGGTAGACCGGATGCGGCGGCTCGAAAACCGATGAGGTGTAAAGTCGTATATAGCTGCCTAAATTTGTTTCTATGCCCCGCTTGTACTATCTTTGCGGGGATAAAACCGCCGCGAACGCCGTACCGTCCCGCCGGAGCGATCCATACCGGCCCGCCGACGTTCCCGGTCCGTAAAAAGCCATACACCATGTTTGAAAACCTGACAGATAAACTCGAACGGTCGTTCAAGATCCTCAAAGGCGAAGGCCGCATCACAGAGATCAACATCGCCGAGACGCTCAAAGAGATCCGCCGTGCGCTGATCGACGCCGACGTCAACTACAAGGTCGCCAAGTCGTTCACCGACGAGGTGAAGCAGAAAGCGCTGGGTCAGAACGTGCTGACGGCTGTCAAGCCGGGGCAGATGATGACCAAGATCGTGCGCGACGAGCTGGCGCAGCTCATGGGCGGCACGGCCACCGACATCCGCTTGGAAGGCACTCCGGCCGTCATCCTGATCGCCGGTCTGCAAGGTTCGGGCAAGACGACCTTCTCGGGCAAGCTGGCCGCCTTCCTCAAAGAGAAGAAGGGGCGCCATGTGCTGCTCGTCGCCGGCGACGTCTACCGTCCGGCCGCCATCGACCAATTGAAGGTGCTGGGCGGTCAGATCGGCGTGGAGGTCTACACCGAAGAGGGAAACACGCACCCCGTGGAGATCGCGCAGAACGCGATCAAATACGCCCGCCAGAAGGGCTGCAATGTCGTAATCGTCGATACGGCGGGCCGTTTGGCCGTCGACGAGGCGATGATGCAGGAGATCACGGCGATCAAGGCCGCCGTCGATCCCGGCGAGACGCTCTTCGTGGTCGACGCCATGACGGGCCAGGATGCCGTGAACACGGCCAAGGAGTTCAACGACCGGCTCGATTTCGACGGCGTGGTGCTCACCAAGCTCGACGGCGACACGCGCGGCGGCGCCGCCATCTCGATCCGTTCGGTGGTCGACAAACCGCTGAAATTCATTTCGAGCGGCGAAAAGATGGACGCCCTGCAAGTCTTCCACCCCGAGCGTATGGCCGACCGCATTCTCGGCATGGGCGACGTGGTGTCGCTCGTGGAGCGCGCACAGGAGCAGTTCGACGAGGCCGAGGCGCGCAAACTGAAAAAGAAGCTCGTCAAGGATCAGTTCAACTTCAACGATTTCCTGGCGCAGATCAACCAGATCAAGAAGATGGGCAACCTCAAAGACCTCGCTTCGATGATCCCCGGCATGGGCAAGGCGCTCAAAGGCGTCGAGATTTCGGACGACGTCTTCAAGCAGACCGAGGCGATCATCGGCTCGATGACCCCCGCCGAACGCGAGCGCCCCGAAATCCTCAACGCGCGCCGCCGCGAACGCATCGCCAAAGGCAGCGGCACGACGATGGCCGACGTAAACCGCCTGCTGAAACAGTTCGACGACACGCGCAAAATGATGAAGATGGTCGCCGGCGGCGGTAAGATGAAGCTGCCCCAGATGCCGCGCGGTTTCCGTCGGTAACCCACGTCTTTCGGATCGAATTAAAGAATCCGGCTTCATGCGGAAGCCGGATTCTTCCGTTACGGATTCTTTCACCGGCATCCCATCTGCTCATCCCATCGCGATACGAGCGAACGCAATCGACATGCCGCTCCACCGTTACAGTCGGCGCACTCTGATAAAATCCAAATCATACCCATAACTATATGTTTCGGCCGTTCTCTTCTTGCTATTGGCCGGTATTACAATAGTCCCACTCTTCACATCGCCATACGAATACCAATGGCTGAATTTATCGCTCGATATGCTTGCCTGCCAATTCACGGTAACAGGGAAAGAGTGGTAATTCTCAAACTCGAAATAGTACCATTTTTTTCGATCGGAAGGTATACGGCGGAACTCTACGCCTCCGATATCGTCGTTCGAAGACGATGCGTTATTCGAATCTCCCGACACGATAACCGTTTGATTAATTACATTTTGAGCAAATGAATGCATCCCAATGGCACATAGCACCATATATGCGCAAAGGGCAAAAAAAATTTCATGACTTATTTTTCTTTTTTAACATGTATTCAAGATAACACAAAAACGCGGGCAAACTCCGTTCACCCACATTCAAGGCCTTGGACTGCCCACAAAGAAAGATGAAAGAAATGCCCGCGCCGAAAAACAGCACGAGCATCAACTTTAATTCCTCTTTGTGATTCAAAAGTGTCCAAGTTCTGAATGTAAGAAGAAAAGCCGATGCGCTTTTATATGTTTTGTGCCGGCGCTTTTCGTGCGGTGACGGCACATGGAAATCGATTCGATTCGACCGTCCGCCCGCGACTTCCGCAAAAAAGAACGCCGGCAGCCGGATATATCCCCGTTATTTCTCCATAGGCAATACGATTTAAGCGAGTAACTTTTGCAAACATAAGGAATTTTCTCGAATTTATCGTAACTTTGAACCCTAATAAACCGCATTTCATGCACAAATCGGGCTTTGTCAATATCATCGGAAATCCCAACGTCGGGAAGTCGACGCTGATGAACGCATTGGTGGGCGAGAAACTCTCCATCATCACCTCCAAGGCGCAGACCACGCGCCACCGCATTCTGGGCATCGTCAACGGCGACGATTTCCAGATCGTCTTCTCCGATACGCCGGGCATCCTGAAACCCTGTTACAAGTTGCAGGAGTCGATGATGAATTTCGTGCGCGGCGCCCTGTCGGACGCCGACGTGCTGCTCTACGTGACCGACACCGTCGAGCGGGACGACGAACGTGCGGCCGAGATCATCGACCGCATCCGCCAGAGCGGAGTGCCGACGCTGGTGGTGGTCAACAAGATCGACCTCTCGACGCAGGAGGCGCTCGAAGCGCTCGTCGAGAAGTGGCGCGCGACGCTGCCCGACGCCGAAATCATACCGATCTCGGCCAGGGAAGGATTCAACATCGCCGGCCTGTTCGACCGGATTCTGGCGCTGCTACCCGAAGGCGAACCCTTCTACCCGAAGGATACGCTCACGGACAAGACGCTGCGTTTCTTCGCCTCGGAGATCATCCGCGAAAAGATCCTGCGCAACTACGACAAGGAGATCCCTTACAGCTGCGAAATCGAGATCGAGGAGTACCGCGAGGAGCCCGGCATCGACCGCATTTCGGCCGTGATCTACGTGGCGCGCAACTCGCAGAAGGGAATCCTCATCGGGCACAAGGGCGAGAAGCTCAAAAAGGTCGGACGGCAGGCCCGCGAGGAGTTGGAGGAGTTCCTCCGGAAGAAGGTCTTCCTGCAACTCTTCGTCAAAGTCAGCGAAGACTGGCGCAACGACCAGCGGCAATTGCGGCGGTTCGGCTACGATCCCCAATAACGGCAATAAACCGGCGGCAAAGAGCGTTACGCAAACAATGAAGAGATTTACGATGCGAAAAGGAATTACGGGCGTATTGCTGGCCCTCGCGCTGACGATCGGCGCCGGCAGCCGTGCGCAGTACGACAGGGACTATTTCTACTACGTCGGCCGCTCGTTCATGATAGACAACAACTTCGAGGACGCGATCCGCACGCTCAACATCCTGCTGCGTTTCGACGACGACGCCTACGAAGGTTATTTCCTGCGCGGCATCGCCAAATACAACCTCGACGACCTGCTGGGCGCCGAGGCCGATTTCACCACCGCCATCGAGAAGAATCCGGTCTTCACCACGGCCTTCACCTACCGCGCCATCACCCGCTCGCGGCTGGGCAACTACGACGACGCGCTCTCCGACTTCGCCGAAGCGATCGAGCTGCGCCCCGACCTGCCCAACGCCTATTACAGCCGGGGCGTCACGCGGCTGCTGAACCAGCAGTTCCGCGAAGCGATCGACGACTTCGACAAATTCATCCGGCAGGAGAACAAGGTTTCGGACGCCTATCTCAACCGCGGCGTCTGCTACCTCTACCTCAAAGATACGACGCAGGCCTACGCCGATTTCGAAACGGCGATCCGCACCAACCGCGAGAATCCGATGAGCTACAACCGCCGCGGCGAGTTGGAGATGAAACAACAGCGCTACAAGGAGGCCGAAGCCGATTTCGACATGGCGATCCGCTGCGATTCGAACTACCTGCTCTCCTACTTCAACCGCGCCATCGTCTATTCGAGCACCAACCGGCCGATGCAGTCGCTCGCCGACTTCGACCGCGTGCTGCAACTCGACTCGACCAATTCGCTCACCTACTTCAACCGCGCCATCGTCCGCTCGCAGATCGGCGACTACAACCGTGCGCTGGAAGACTACGACAAAGTGGCCTTCTACTCGCCGGAAAACGTGCTCGTCTACTACAACCGCGCGGGCATACAAGCCCAGCTGGGGAATATCGAAAGCGCCGTCGAGGACTACTCGAAAGCCATCGAGCTTTACCCCGATTTCGCCAACGCCTACCTCAACCGCAGCCGTCTGCGCTATCTGCTCAAAGACGAGAGCGGTTCGCGCCGCGACCGCGACATCGCACAGCGCAAGATCGCCGAATACAAGACCCGCCTGAGCGACAGCACCTACTCGATCTACGCCGACACGACGCACCGCTTCGACCGCCTGCTGTCGTTCGATGCCAACGTCGCCGGCAGCACCTTCGGACGCATCGCCTCCAAGAGCGCCGACAACCGCCTTGCGCTGCTGCCGCTCTTCCGCTTCACGCTCCGCACGCCCGACAGCCTCTCCACCGTCACGGCGGGACGCTACCACTCGCAGCGCGAGGCCGATTTCCGCCGCCGCATCGACAACCGGTACCTGACGCTCACCGCCCGCGAGAGCAACGTGCCCGCCGACTCGCTCGTCATGCTGGACAAGCGTTACGCCCGCGAGCTGATGGCCGAACCCGCATCGTGGGAGCTGCTGTTCCAGCGAGGCATCACCCAGACGCTCATCAAGCAGTACACCAATGCCGTCGGGACGTTCACGTCGGCCATCGACCAGTATCCGGCCAACCCGTTCCTCTATCTGAACCGGTCGACCACGCGGGCGGAGATGATCGACTTCATCTCGTCGATCGACAACTCCTACCAGCGCATCACCATCGAGTCCGATCCGGCCAAGCGGTTGCAGAACTCGCAGTCGCGCACCTACAACTACGACGAGGCGATCGCCGACCTGAATAAGGCCGCGAAGCTATACCCAGACTTCCCCTACACCTATTACAATCGCGCGAACCTCATGGCGCTGTCGGGAAAACTGCCCGAAGCCTACAACGACTACACGAAAGCGATCGAGCTGAACCCCGCCTTCGCCGAAGCGTACTACAACCGCGGGCTGGTGCAGATTTTCATGAAGGACACGCGCAAGGGCTGTCTCGACATGTCGAAAGCCGGCGAACTGGGTATTCCGGAAGCCTACGAAATCCTGAAACAATACACCGCACTCGACCGATGATCCGCTCGACGCATTCCATTACCGCTCCGACGGCCCCCGCAACGGCCGTCGGCCGCGTTCATACCCTGCACAACGGCGACGCTGCGGAAACCGTTCTACGCAAACTATCACCCAAATTCAATAATCAATGACAGAAACAATCAAACGCAAACTGAGCGATTCGTCGGCCGCCCGCTGGACGGCGATGCTGATCGTCTCGTTCACGATGATGTGCGGGTATTTCATCACCGACGTGATGTCGCCGCTGGGCGACATGCTCACCCGCAGCGTCGTCGACGGCGGCATGGGCTGGACACCGACCGAATACGGCTGGTTCTCCGGAGCATACAGCTGGCTCAACATCTTCCTGCTGATGCTGCTCTTCGGCGGCATCATCCTCGACAAGATGGGCGTCCGCTTCACGGGCGTCATGGCCTGCGGACTGATGGTCGGCGGTGCGCTTCTGAAAGCCTACGCCGTTTCGCCGCTCTTTCCCGAAGGAGGGATGCTCTTCGGATTCAAGACGCAGATGTGGATGGCCGGACTGGGTTTCGCCATCTTCGGCATGGGGGCCGAAATCTGCGGAATCACCGTATCGAAAGTGATCGTCAAATGGTTCACCGGCCACGAACTGGCGCTGGCGCTCGGCTTGCAGGTGGCCATGGCGCGTCTGGGAACGGCCGCCGCACTCTTTTTCAGCCCCCGCATCGCCGCGGCATGGGGTGGAATCTCCTATCCCGTATTTTTCGGCGCGCTGGCGCTCTGCATCGGACTGCTGGCCTATCTGGTCTACTGCGTAATGGACCGACGGCTCGACAAATCGATCGCCGCCGCACAGGGCGAAGAGGAGGAGGGATTCAAACTCAGCGACATCAAATTCGTAGTCACCAACAAGGGGTTCTGGCTCATCGCACTGCTCTGTCTGATGTTCTATGCAGGCGTCTTCCCCTTCCTGAAATTCGCCGCGCAGCTGATGATCTACAAATACGGCGTCGATCCCGTCATGGCCGGCGACATACCGGCGATCCTGCCCTTCGGCACAATCCTGCTCACGCCGCTGTTCGGTTCGCTCTACGACCGTATCGGCAAGGGCGCCACGCTCATGGTCGTCGGCGCCATGATGCTCGTAGCCGTGCACGTGCTCTTCGCGCTGCCGATTCTCAACGAGTGGTGGTTCGCGCTGATCGTCATGGTGCTGCTGGGCATCGCCTTCTCGCTCGTTCCGTCGGCCATGTGGCCTTCGGTGCCGAAGATCATCCCGCAGAAACAACTGGGCACGGCCTATGCGCTGATCTTTTACGTGCAGAACATCGGCCTGATGTGCGTGCCGATGCTCATCGGCTGGGTGATCGACCGCTATGCGAAATTCACGCTGCCCGACGGCAACGTCTCCTATGATTTCACCGCCCCGATGTGGATTTTCGCCCTGTTCGGCATCGTCGCCGTAGCACTGGCTTTCATGCTCAAAGCCGAAGACCGCCGCAAAGGCTACGGACTCGAAGAGGCCAATATCCGGAAATAGTCTCCTCTTCCGAAGCGAAGGCCGCATCCTGTACAGGATGCGGCCTTCGCTTTCCGACGAAAAGGCGTCAGCGGATCGACTCGTACAACTCGGTGATCCGGTCGCACATCTCCTCCCACGAAAAACGCCGTTTCTCCTCGCGCATGGCCGAACGGAACCGCGCGAGCGTATCGCCTTCGCAGATCCGGACGAGGGCATCGGCGACGCCCGCGGCATCGGGGCGGCAGACATACCCCACACGGCCGTCGGGTACGATCTCTGGCAGACCGCCCACGTCGGTGACGATCATCGGCAGTTCGAAATTGTAGGCGATCTGCGTCACGCCGCTCTGCGTGGCGGTCTTGTAGGGCTGCACCAGCACGTCGGCCGCCGAGAAATAATACTTCACGTCGGCGTCGGGCACGAAGAAATCGTGCAGGATCACCTCCTCGCCGAGGTGCAGCTCCTCGATCTGCCGCACGTATCGCTCCCGCGAGGCATAGAACTCCCCCGCCACGATCAGCCGGTGCCCCGGACGGCGGAACCGCGCCCATGCGTCCAACAGAATATCCAGCCCCTTGTAGTCGCGGATCAATCCGAAGAAGAGTGCATAGCGCTGCGCAGGATCGAGCCTCAGCCGACGGCACGCCTCGTCGCGCGCGACGGCCGCACCGAAATTCTCGAACAACGGATGCGGCGAAAAGAGCGCCGGAGCGGAGGTATAGGCCTTCAACTCCTCGTGCACCTGTTCCGACATGTAGATGAACCCGTCGATCGACGAGAGGAAATAGCGGTTGAACGGACGGTCGACGAGGTGGTGTTCGTGCGGCTCGACGTTGTCGATCTGGCAGATCGTGCGCGTGTGGCCGTTGCCGCGCGCCAGACGGGCGATCGTCCCGAAGCAGGGTGCCATGAAGGGCGTCCAATACTTCATCAGCACGAAATCGGGCCGTTCGCGGCGAATGGCGCGCCCCACGCGCCACCAGTTGAAGGGATCGACCGTATTGACGCAGCGTTCGATGTGCAGATCGGCGGGCGGCGGCGCGGAGACCGTCTGGCTCTTGCCTGGAAAAAGGAACGAAGGATACTGCACCGTGAAGGTCTTGATCCCGACGTCGTGGCCTCGCGAAGCGAACGTGCGGGCCATGATCTCCATGATCGAGGCCAACCCTCCCCGGTAGGGATGCGCAGGGCCTACGATGCAGATCTTCATGGCTGCGTGCGGGCTTTATAGGCGGCGACGCCCCGTTCCAGAAAATCGACGAATCCCTCGACGCTCAGGTCATAGCCGCGCGGCGGCAGCAGGGCCGCACCTGCGGCGTCGGCCACGATATAGTTGGGCTGGGCGTTGACGTTGAAACGCGCGCGGGCGATGTAGGAGTTGATGCGGCCGATCTCTTTGAGTGTCGTACCGCCTTCGGTGGTCACCCAATCCTCTCCGGCTGCACGTGCCTTGTCGTCGGTATACAGCGCCACGACGATGTAGTCGTCGCGCAGAATTTGCTGCACACGCTCGTCGGAGAGTACCTTCTGCTCCATTTCGCGGCAGTTGACGCAGCCGTGCCCCGTCACGTCGACGAAGAGCGGCTTACCCGCGGCACGAGCGGCCGCCAGCGCCTCGTTCCATTCGAAATAACCCGTGATGCCGTGCGGCATCGAGAGGAAATCGCCGTACTTGACCTGCGCGGCGCCGACACGGATCAAAGTCGGCCCGTCGGCGCCCCCGATCACGGGTAGAGGACTCTGTCCGAGGATGAAATCCTGTGTCTGCAACGGCGGCAGGTACCCCGACAGCGCTTTGAGCGGCGCGCCCCACATGCCCGGAATCATATAGACCACGAAGGCGAAATCGACGATCGCCAGCGCGAGCCGGCCGACCGAAAGCGTCTTCACCTCGCTGTCATGGGCGAAGCGCAGCTTGCCCAGCAGATAGAAACCCAACAGTGCGAACGTGACGATCCAGATCGCCAGATAGACCTCGCGGTCGAGCAGCCCCCAATGGTAGGTCTGGTCGGCCACGCTGAGGAACTTGAAGCCCAGCGCCACCTCGATGAAGCCCAGCACCACCTTCACCGAGTTGAGCCAGCCGCCGCTTTTGGGCAGGTTCTTCAACAGCGAGGGAAACATCGCAAAGAGCGTGAAGGGCAGTGCGAAAGTGATCGAGAAGACCAGCATCGTGAGGATCGGAGCCCAGAAGTCGCCCGCCGTCGCGCCGATGATCGCCGAGCCAACGATCGGGCCCGTGCACGAAAACGACACCAGCACCAGCGTCAGGGCCATGAAGAAGACGCCCAGCAGACCGCCCCGGTCGGCGTTGCGGTCGCTCTTGTTGACCATCCAGCCGGGCAACGTGATCTCAAACGCGCCGAAGAACGACGCGGCGAAGACCATGAAGACGATGAAGAAGATCAGGTTGGGCAGCCAATGCGTCGCCAGCCAGTTGAAGATGTCGGCCGTTACGGCATCGCCGCCCAACAGCCGCGTCAGCAGAATGATCGCCGCAATGGGAACCGTATAGAGGAGCACGATGAACAGACCGTACATCGACGCCTTGAACCGTCCGGCCGAAGCCGACTCGCTCCCTTTGAGGAAGAACGATACGGTCATCGGAATCATCGGGAAGACGCAGGGGGTCAGCAGCGCCAGCAGTCCCCAGCCGATCGCCACCAGAATCAGTCCCAACAGCCCCTCCCCCGCCGGATCGGCCGCGTCGCCGAGCGGCGACTGGTGAAGGGCGTCGCCCGCCGTGTCCTGCCCGGCCGATCCGGCGGGGAGCCGGATTTCGAAGGGCCAGTCTTCGGGCATGTTGCAGTTGTCGCCCTGGCACGAACGCCAGTTGATATTCCCCCTGAGCACCCCTTCGGCCGCCGTCAGGCGTACACGCTGGCCGAGGACGATCTCGCCCTCGTACTCACCGATCTCCTCGCCGAAGATTTCGTCGAAACGGCGTTCGGCTGCCACCTTCTCGAAGGGATCGCCCATGAGTTCGACCCCTTCGGAGGGTTCGAACGCGATCACCGTCGACGAGAAGCCCGAATGGAGGTCGTAGGTGTGCCACCCGTCGAGAATACGCCCCGTGAAGGTGATTTCATACACGCCGTCGCCGACAGCTGCCGTCGAGTCGCTCCACTGCACGGTCGCGGTCGGCTGTGCCAGCACGCAGAGCGCCAGCAAAAGAGCGGCTGCGGTCGCCGCGAATCGTTTTATCCGTAATTTCATATTTCCTTATATTCTATTTGCGGCATAAAAGTATAAAAATAATCGGGAGAGGCCAAATACCCTGCCGCTCCCGATCATTCCGAATCCCCCGTAATCAGAAGAGGTGCCAGGCTACCGTCAGGCCGGCCATGACGATCGAAACCATCGACATCAGCTTGATGAGGATATTGAGCGACGGACCCGACGTGTCCTTGAAGGGGTCGCCCACGGTATCGCCCACGACCGTCGCCTTGTGGCACTCGGAACCCTTACCGCCGAAGTTGCCCTCCTCGATCAACTTCTTGGCGTTGTCCCACGCGCCGCCCGAATTGGCCATGAAGACCGCCAGCACGAAGCCGGAACTCAGCCCGCCGACGAGCAGGCCCATGACGCCCGCCACGCCGAAAAGAAGCCCCACCGCCACCGGCACGACGATCGCCAGCAGACTGGGCAGCAACATTTCGCGCTGCGCGCCGCGCGTCGAGATCGCGACGCAGCGCGCATAGTCGGGCGTCGCCTCGCCCGTGAGGATGCCTTTGATTTCGCGGAACTGGCGCCGCACCTCCTCGACCATGCTCTCGGCGGCACGCCCTACGGCATTCATCGTCAGACCGCAGAAGAGGAACGACATCATCGCGCCGATGAAAACGCCGACGAGCACCAGCGGATTCATCAGGTTGATCTGATAGAATTCCATGAAATCGACGATCGAAGCCTCCTGCACCAACCGCTCCGCACCGTCGGGAAGCGTGATGGCCGTCTGGCCGATGTGCAGCAGCCCGATCTTGATCTCCTCGATGTAGGAAGCCAGCAGCGCAAGCGCCGTCAGCGCGGCCGAACCGATCGCGAAGCCCTTGCCCGTGGCGGCCGTCGTATTGCCCAGCGCATCGAGCGCATCGGTGCGGCGACGTACTTCGGGACCGAGTTTGCTCATCTCGGCGTTGCCGCCCGCATTGTCCGCGATCGGACCGTAGGCGTCGGTAGCCAGCGTAATGCCCAGCGTCGAGAGCATCCCCACCGCGGCGATGCCGATACCGTAAAGCCCCAGCGACAGGTTGTGCGCCGACATCAGGTGCGCCATGTCGAACCCCGTAGCGCACAGATAGGCCAGGATGATCGCCACGCCGATCGTGATGACCGGCACGGCCGTCGAGATCATCCCCACGCCGATGCCCGAAATGATGACCGTCGCAGGGCCGGTCTGGCCGCTGCGGGCGATCTTCTGCGTCGGTCGGTAGGTGTGCGACGTGTAGTATTCGGTCGCCTGGCCGATGATGATGCCGGCCGCGAGCCCTGTGATGACCGAGAACGACAGCCCCAGCCAGTTCTGAATGTCGAGCAGATAGAGGATGATGAAGGTCGCGGCAGCGATCAGCACCGAACTGACGTTGACGCCTACGCCCAGCGCACGCAGCAGTTGACGCATCGTGGCGCCCTCTTTCGTCCGCACGAGGAAGATTCCGATGATCGACAGGAGGATACCGACAGCGGCGATCAGCATCGGCGCCAGCACGGCGCGCGTCTGCATCTCCACGTCGCCCGTAGCGGCGAAAGCAGCCGCGCCGAGCGCCGCTGTGGCGAGCACCGAGCCGCAATAGCTCTCGTAGAGGTCGGCGCCCATGCCGGCCACGTCGCCCACGTTGTCGCCCACGTTGTCGGCAATGGTGGCGGGATTGCGCGGGTCGTCCTCCGGAATGCCCGCTTCGACCTTACCGACCAGATCGGCCCCCACATCGGCCGCCTTGGTGTAGATGCCGCCGCCCACGCGGGCGAAGAGCGCCTGCGTCGAGGCACCCATGCCGAAGGTCAGCATCGTGGTGGTGATGATGACCAGTTTCTGCGCGCCGGAGGCGTCGACGAAGCAGTTCAGGACGATATACCAGAGCGAAATATCGAGCAGCCCCAGCCCCACGACGACCAGCCCCATCACGGCTCCGCTGCGGAACGCCACACGCAGCCCGCGGTCGAGCGACTGTTGCGCCGCATGTGCCGTCCGCGCCGAGGCATAGGTGGCGGTCTTCATACCGAAGAAACCCGCCAGTCCCGAAAAGAACCCGCCCGTGAGGAAAGCGAAGGGAACCCACGGGTTCTGCACGCCGGCGACGTAGGCCAGATAGGCGAAAAAAAGCGCCAGCACGACGAAGACGACCGTGACGACCTTGTACTGCTGGCGCAGATAGGCCATTGCGCCCGCACGGACATGGCCGGCGATCTCGCGCATTCGCTCCGTGCCTTCGCTCTGACGTTTCATCTTCCGATAAAACGCATAGGCGAAACCGAGCGCGACGACCGACGCCGCGGGCACGAGCCAGAAAATCGAAGGAATGTTCATTTTTCAGTTGTTTTTTGTTGACACTGAATCAAAGATAACATTTTTTTCGATCCGTTGTCCCCCGAAACTGCTGAAAAACGAACATCCTCCCCATTTTTTTAACAACGCCTCGCCGGAGCCGGTTATTTTTTAGTAATTTCCTTGCTGTGGGCGATCGATTGCAGGGCGAGGTATTGCTCGCCGTAGTTGAGCATGTTCTCCATCTCGGTACGGAACATGTCGAGATGTTCCTCCTCCTCTTTGGCGAGATCCTGGAAAAGCTTGTGCGTGATCTGGTCGTCCTCGGCAGCACACAGACGCGCCCACTCGTTATAGGAATCGACCGTGCGCTGTTCGAGCGTCATCGAGAACTCCAACGCCTCCTTGACGTCGCGGATCTTGCGCGGCTCGAACGAGGGCATCATCTCGACCTCGCCTTGCAGGAAGAGGATGCGGTCGGCGATCTTGTCGGTGTGGAACATCTCCGTGATCGAGGTCTGCTTCATCATTTTCGAGAAATACTCGTAGCCGTCGTCCTCGAAATGGACGTGGAAATAGAGATACTGCAACGTGGTGGCGATCTCCTTGCCGATGGCCTGATTCAGGCGGTCGATACTCTTCTGATACTTGTTTTCGGTAGCCATAATGGAAATGAATTAAAGGATTTATGCACACCCCTCCTCCGCAAACGATGTACCACACTCCAAGATCGCGCACCGAAATTCGGAGCCGGAACCGCCGGCTCCGCACAAAAGAGACGGAGCCGCATCCCGCAGGATACGGCCCCGACATGATTATGCAACGGGGCTACCGCCATTCGAACGCCCCGCGGCAGAGGGCCGCGCCGGCATCGCTGCGAATCTCGACGAGCGTCTGCGAACCGCGCTCTTCGAGCGCCACCGAGAGCGTCTGGCCGTAACGCGCCTCTTTGAGGAAATTGATGTCCAGCCGCAGCGGGCGCTCCTCCGCGAAGCGTTCGATCGGCAGCACGTCGAGCATCATCTCGATGTAGCGCATCGTATTGACATGGCGGTTGAAATCGATGTCCGAATAGGCGACCTTGTGGGTCAGCACCGGTTCCGCATCGGGTGCGGGCACCTTGCGCGGCTTTTCGGCCGGCGACGGGCACTCCACGATCGCGTCGTTATGACTCTCGGCCACCGCCCGCAGGTCGACGGCCGTCCGCTTCGACAAGTCGAGCATACACCATTGCGACACCACGCGGCCGAAACACACGCCCGTCTGGTCGGTCAGTTCGAAATTACGCGTCGAGAGCATCCGGCCGTAGTCGCTGATCCACGTCGCAATCTCGTACTTCACGTACTCCTCGGGACGGTAATCGAACTCGAAGGCGATGCGCGAAAGCACCCACGAGAAGTTGTCCTTGTTCAGGGCGTCCACCCCGAACCCCTTGGTATGGGCGTCGATACCCGCGATGTTGAGGATGTTTCCGCCCAGCGCCACGAGGGTGATGCGCAGCGAGAAATCGACCTCCTGCGGTTCCACCCGAAAAGGATATGCAGTTTTAGTTGCCATGGCTTTTACTGTTTTTACATTTTGCAGTCTCGAAGATACGATTTATTTTCGAATCGCACGCACCGCACGACGTCAAAAACACGATATTCCGGTCGCCGCGCATCCGCACGAAACGAAAAAACATTATATTTGTGGGTATTTCCATACCAACCTCATTCAATAACCTTTTAACCCCGGCAGGCTCTCCGGTCAAAAGACGCCGACTTAATGAAACTACTTACCATCACCCTTCTCATGACCTGCACCCTCCTTTGCGGGTGCTGCGGCTCCGACTGCGGAACCGCCGACGCTTCGCTCGACTACGCGGCCATCAACGCGCAGGCGGCCGAACAGTACCTCCGCCCGATCCGCCCTGGCTACGAGGGACGCAACCCCTTCTGGAACGGATTCGCCAAAAAGTTCATCTACGCCCCGGCGTTCGATTTCGACGAGGTGGCCGGCGCCGCGAACTACCGGTTCACCGTCGTCCCGCTCGGCGAAGAAACGCAAGCGTCGTGGAGTTTCACCGCCGACTCGCCGAAAGCCGCCCTTACGCCGGTCTGGGGCGAGATTCCGGTCGGTCGAGTCCGCCTCACGGTCGAGGGCCTCGACGCTTCGGGAAAGGTGCTCGGCAAGGCAGGCGAACGCGAGTTCCTCCGCGACTATCCCTTCACGGGCCCCTATACGCCGGCGGTGCGCGACTACCGCCAGGCCGCGCTCATGGGCCTGCTCTACATCCACCGGATGCCGGAGATCCAGTACTGGGCCGAGCACACCGAACCCGATATGAACTACCGCCACAACACCTACCCCTGCAAGATCATCGGCGCGACGATCCGTGCGGAGGCGCTGCTCGCACGCCTGCTTCCCGCCCATAAGGAGCAGGCGACGCGCATCGCCCGCAACGCCGCGCAGTTCCTGATCGACCAGAGCCGCCCCGCAGGCGATCCGCTCGCCTTCTTCCCGCCTACTTATTACAAGGATCTGATCGCCTCCAAACGCACCGAGAACCAGAACAAGACGATGACGATGGAGGCCGCTTCGGCCGGCCACGCCTTCCTGGATCTCTACGACCTGACGGGCGACAAGACCTATTACGATCGTGCGCTCGGCATCGCCGACACCTACGTGCGGTTGCAGCGCGAAGACGGTTCGCTGCCGATCAAGGTCGATTTCGTCACCGGCGAACCGGTCAACGACGCCTGCGCCATGCTGCACCCCCTGCTGCGTTATTTCCAGCGTCTCAAAGCCGACTACGGCGTGGAAACCTACGCCGAAGCGCAGGCCGAAGGCGAGCGGTGGATGCGCGACGTGGCGATCCGCAATTTCGACATGACGGGACAGTTCGAAGACGTGACGGTCCTGGGCCTGCAACCCTACGAAAACCTGACCAACTGCACGGCGGCGCCCTACGCCGCCTACCTGCTCTCGAAGGAAGCGCCTTCGGCCGAAGATCTGGCCGATGCCGTCGATCTCGCCCGTTTCAGCGAGGATCAGTTCACCTTCTGGGACACGCCGCTCACCGAGAACGGGATCAAGGACAAGGCAACGCCCTGCGTCTACGAGCAGTACAAATACCAGAAACCGGTCGACAACAGCGCCTGCAACGTCGCGGACGCGATGCTCAGCCTCTACGAGGCTACCGGCGAGGAAATCTACCTGGCCAAGGGCAAAGCGCTCATCGACAACATCACCGTCGTGCAGAACGCGGTCAACGGGCAGATTCCCACCACATGGGACTTCCGCCCCACGAAGAGCGACCGCAACCGCACGTACTGGATCAACTGCTCCTACTCCTCCATCTCCTCGCTGCTGCGACTGGAAAAGCTCCTCGCCGAGAGACAAAAATAACCTTCCGACACCCCGCACCGCAGATGCGTATGGCAGAATCCGTCCGCCATACGCATCTTTCGTTCGACCGCAGCCCGCTGCCGCATACGACACGACGCCGGCGATCCGGCGGCCCGGCCGGCAAATAATGGCGTAAATATTTTGCACGGCGGACAAAATAAGTTATTTTTGTCCGGAGTTCCGACCCGACGCCCGTCCGCAAGCCCGGAATCGGGCCGGAACGCACCCGATCCCGATCTCAGGCACGAACCGCGCCTACCCTCTCCCGCCGCACGGAAATTCCGCAGCGGAAAGAGCGGTCGCTGTCGTGCGCTGCGGATGCGGAAAACCGAAATGCTCCGAATAATCGCTCTCAAAAAACAAACGCTTATGAACAAAGTATCTTTCCGACTCACCTTCGCCGAAGCGCTGGAAATCGGTGTCAAGAATGCGCCGTCGATCATCGGCTGCGTGGTGTTGTGGCTGCTCACGATCTGGGTGCCCTACATCAACGTCGGCACCACGATCGCCATCAACATGCTGCCGATCGAACTGGCCAAAGGCGGCGTCATCTCGCCGCTCGGCATCTTCGACGCGAAGTATCGCAAATACATGGGCGATTTTCTCATCACGACCGGCCTGATGATCATTCCGGTCTTCATCGCCTCGCTCTTCATGATCGTACCGGGCATCGTGCTCTCGATCGCATGGAGTCTCGCCTACTTCTTCCTCTTCGAGAAGAAAAAGAATCCGATGCAGGCGATCTCGGCCAGCAACGAGGCGACCTACGGCAGCAAGTGGACGATGTTCTTCGTCCTGCTGGCGTTCGTCGTCGCAGCCTACGTCATAGCAGGCATCTTCGCCTGGATCTGCGCGGCGATCGACGTGGGATTCATCACCTTCGTCGTCATGCTGGCGCTCGTTGCCGTCATCATGTCGATCTCGCTGGCGATCAACGCTTCGTTCTGGCGACAACTCAAAGACAACGTACAATAACCGACAGACGTTTTTCGATCATGCCCGAAACGGACCGCAGTCCGTTTCGGGCATTCTCAGGCTCATTCTTCATAACCCCATGTCTCAAAATCTCAACCGTTTTTTCAGAATCTACCTGCGGCTGGCAGCGCTGACGCTCGTCGTCTGCACGCTGTTGCGCATCGTTCTGCTGTTCAACGAACAGACCTCCGAGCTGGGCTTCGGCTTCCTCCAATGGGTCGCCGTCTTCGGACTGGGCGCCCTGAACGACCTCTGCGCCCTGACGCTCGGCTATGTCTTCCTGTGGCTCTTCCTGCTCACGCTCTCGAAGCGGAAATACGACCGCCCGACGGGATACGTCCTGCTCGGCGTATTGACGGCGGCGTTTTGCTACGTCGCCTTCTGCAACACGATCTTCGACGAATACGGCAGCGCAGCGCCGCTCGTCGCCACGATCGTGCTGGGCTACTGGGCCGGCAGCTTCGCCCTGCGGCTCTTCGTGCCGCGGCTGCAACCGCTGTGGTCGAAGGGATGGCTGGCCGCGCTGCTCGCGATCTACGTCGGCGCGATCCTCTTCAACGCCGTCAGCGAATACTATTTCTGGAACGAATTCGGCGTGCGCTACAACTTCATCGCCGTGGACTATCTGGTCTACACGAACGAGGTGGTGGGCAACATCATGGAGTCCTACCCGATCGTCCCGCTGGCGACGCTGATCGTCGCGCTGACCGTCGCCGTCACGTGGTGGCTCTTCCGCCGCGACATCCGCGCCGCCGAGGCGTTCAAAACCGGCAGGTGGAAACTCGTCGCCTCGCCGATCTATCTGGCCATGGCGGGCGTCGCCCTGTGGATGCTGCCCTTCAACACGCGGTTCCAGACGAGCGACAACGTATACTACAACGAATTGCAGGCCAACGGACTCTATAAGTTCTACGAGGCGTTCCTCAAAAACGAACTCGACTACATGCAATTCTACCGCACGCTGCCCGAAGACCGGGCCGCGGCACTCGTCCACGACGAATACCGGAGCGAAGGGCAGAATCACCGTTACATCACCTCGCCGAACGAGGAACGGCACCCCAACATCGTGCTCGTAACGCTCGAAAGCATGAGCGCATCGTTCATGGCGCGCTACGGAAGTTCCGACGGCCTCACGCCCCGCCTCGACTCGCTCTGCGGCAAGGCGCTGGTCTTCGACCGGCTCTTCGCCACGGGCAACCGCACGGTACGCGGACTGGAAGCCGTGACGCTCTCGCTGCCGCCTTGTCCCGGACAGAGCATCATCAAACGCCCCCGCAACGCCGGCATGCACTCCACGGGCGCCATGCTGCGCGACAAGGGCTACGACGTACTCTACTTCTACGGCGGCAACAGCTATTTCGACAACATGGAGACCTTCTTCGGCGGCAACGGCTACGAAATCGTCGATCAAAAGCAGTACGCACCCGACGAGATCACCTTCCAGAACATCTGGGGCGTCTCGGACGAAGATTCCTACGCCAAGGCCATCCGCACGCTCGGCCAGCGCGCCCGCAGCGGCCGCCCCTTCTTCGCCCACATCATGAGCGTGAGCAACCACCGCCCCTACACCTATCCCGCAGGGCGCATCCCGATCCCCAACGACGCCAAATCGCGCGCCGGCGGCGTGATGTACAGCGACTATGCGCTGGGCGGGTTCCTCGACGCGGCGAGCTGCGAACCGTGGTTCGACAATACGGTCTTCGTCATCACGGCCGACCACTGCGCGTCGAGCGCCGGCAAAACCGAGATCCCGCTCGAAAAGTACCATATTCCGGCGATGATCTACGCTCCCGCCTTCGTCACACCGGGCAGCGTCGGCAAGACCGCGTCGCAGATCGACCTGATGCCGACGCTCTTCTCGCTGCTGGGTATGGACTACGACTCGTGGTTCTACGGACGCGACATCCTCGCAGACGACTTCCGCGAACGGGCGTTCGTGGCGACCTACCAGGACTTGGGCTACCTCGAAGGCGACCGCTTCACGGTGCTCTCGCCCGTCGACCGTGCGGAACAATTCCTGCTGCGGCCGACGGACGACGATCCCTACGCGCTGGAACGCACCGAGGCGATCGACAGCACGCACCTCAATCGTGCCATTTCGCTCTATCAGACCTCCTCGCAATGGAACAAACGATAAGCAAGTTCCCGAATCCGTTCGGTAGCGTCGCTCCTCATAAGCTGTTCGCATGGGGCCTGTCGGCAACGGTGGGCTACGGCTTCGCCATCTGGGGTGTGCGGATCTACCAGAACCAGACGGTCGAATTGGGCGGACAACTGCTGGTCGTGCTGATGCAGGCATTCGTTCTGCCCGCACTGCTCTACGGTGCCGACCGGCTCCGCCGCCGGTTTCCGGCCGACGCGACGGCGCTCTTCGGCGGCTTGCTCTTCGCACAGATTCCGCGTCTTGCGGCGAGTGCCGGCAGCGCATGGCTCTATGCATGGCTGCTGCCGCTCGGCAACGGCTCGGTTTCGCCGCTGCAAGAGACGATGCAGGCGGGAGGTTCGGCCGTTTTGGGCAGCGTCACCGTTTTGTGCGGCATTTGGAGCATGATCTGGGGTTGGCAGGCATTCTGCCGTGCGACGCACGCGAAGGGCCTCCGCAGCATCGCCGTCTACGCCGGATGCTATGTCCTCGCGGCCATCCTGCTCGCAATCATTCTTCAAACGCTGCGGCACGGCTGGCACTTGAACTGGTAGCGAAAACGACGAAAGGGAATACCGGAGGATCGGGACAATCTGAACGACTGTCCCGATCCGCTCGTTTTATCGGACAATCCGGAAGGTTTTGCCGCTCTTACAGACTCCGCAGACGAAGTATTTCAAAAAGGGATTTGCAGCGGAATCGCAGCCGCACAGCGACGGTCGCTGCGCCCGCAGGGCGATAAAAAATGGGTAAGCTACTTATATCGCACCGCTACAACCGTATACCCTTGCTCAATTCCTTGCCTGGGGGATTCTACAGGAGCTGGTCGTATAAGACTTACCCGAGTGCAAAAGTAACTCTTTTTTCCAAAAGCGCAAAAAGAAAACGGAAAATTCGCAAAAAAGAGTCGCCGTGCGGCGCATCTGCGTACCGGAACAGAGGAAACGACAAGGGAAAGCAGCCGGATTCCCGCTCCCCACGACGTTCCGAGCGGAACGGGAGCGTTCGTATCTCGCCCGCCATTCGGGTGTCCCCGACAACCGCACGGCGCTTCGAGCGGGCCGAAGCCCCGCCCAGACAGGCGCCGCCTCGGCAAAACCGCAAACTTCGTTTGCTTTTGCGCTCGGCTTGCACGCTTTGCGGGAACAAGCCCCGCTTAGATAGGCGGCGCCTCGGCAAAACCGCAAACTTCGTTTGCTTTTGCGCTCGGCTTGCACGCTTTGCGGGAACAAGCCCCGCTTAGATAGGCGGCGCCTCGGCAAAACCGCAAACTTCGTTTGCTTTTGCGCTCGGCTTGCACGCTTTGCGGGAACAAGCCCCGCTTAGATAGGCGGCGCCTCGGCAAAACCGCAAACTTCGTTTGCTTTTGCGCTCGGCTTGCACTATCTTTGTTCGAAAATTCCCGGCAATGCGTCGCAAACTCATCATCGGCCTCTGCATCCTCGTCGTGCTGCTCGCAGGCATCGGCATCTACCTCCGCAACGGTTTTTACGGAAACTGCGTACTGGAACGACGGTCGCTCTACGTGCGGTCGGGATCGGAGTACCGCACGCTCGAAGATTCGCTCGACGCCGCGATCGCACACACCGCCTTCTTCCGGTTCTACGCCCGCCATATCGAACTCGACCGGTCGTTCAAACCCGGGCACTACGTGCTGGAACCGGGAATGAACATCGTACAAGTGGCACGTATGCTCAAACTGGGATTGCAGACGCCCGTGCGGGTGACGATCAATAACGTCCGCACCCCCGCACAGCTTGCCGGCAAGCTGGCGCGGCAGATCGAGGCCGACTCAGCGACGATCGTCGGCGCGCTGACCGATCCCGCGACGGCGAGGAAAGCGGGCTTCGATTCGGTGACGCTCTTTTCCATGTTCATCCCCGACACCTACGAATTCTATTGGACGGTTTCGCCGGCGCAGTTCATCGAACGGATGCGGCGCGAATACGACCGCTTCTGGACGCCGCAACGCGACGCGAAGCGCCAGCGCAGCGGATTGTCGCGCCTCGAAGTGATGACGCTCGCCTCGATCGTCTACGAGGAGACCCGCCAGAGCGACGAAATGCCCCGTATCGCGGGCGTCTACATCAACCGCCTGCGCAAAGGCTGGCCCTTGCAGGCCGACCCGACGGTCAAATACGCCTTGCAGGAGTTCGGACTGCGGCGCATCCTGCACCGGCACCTGAAATATCCGTCGCCCTATAACACTTATATAAATAAAGGCCTGCCGCCGTCGCCGATCTGTATGCCGGGACGCAACGCCATCGACGCTGTACTCGATTTCGAACGACACGATTACATGTTCTTCTGCGCACGCCCCACGTTCGACGGCTACCACGACTTCGCACGCACGCTCCGCGAACACAACGCCAACGCCCGCGCCTATTCGGCCGAGCTGAACCGCCGGAAGATAAGGTAATTCCTTCGAAAACAAGAAGACGGCACGCATCCGCCTCCGACCGGGAAACCGTTTTTTCGACCGCATCCCAACCTCCGCCTCGGCAAAATGCGGACAAGTTTGCTTTTGCCCTCGCTTATTCGTATCTTTGGCGTCTTAGATACTCCGTCTCGGCATAATCAAGCTAACGCTTGCTTCTGCGCTCGACTTTTCGTATCTTTGCCGACGTATGATCCTGCGCATCTATCCTCAGAATCCCGCCGAACGGGAGATACGGCGTGTCGTCGAAGCCTTGGAGCGCGACGGCGTGGTCGTCTACCCCACCGATTCGGTCTACGCCTACGGCTGTTCGCTCCGCTCAGCACGCGGTCTGGAACGACTGCGCCAACTCAGCGGCAAACAGACCGGTGAGTTGAGCATCATCTGCGACGGCATCTCGCGGGCGGCGGAATATTGCCGGGTGGACAACGCCGCGTTCAAGATTCTCAAACGCAATCTGCCGGGAGCGATCACCTTCCTGCTCGACGCATCGTCGCGGATGCCCGACAAGGCGCTGCAACGCCGCAAGACGATCGGCGTGCGCATCCCCGACAATGCGATTCCGCGGGCGATCGTCGAACAGCTGGGGTGCCCGCTCATCACCGCATCGCTCAAAAGCGACGACGACGCGGAGTACATGACCGACCCCGAACTGATCCACGAACGTTACGGCCGCGAAGTGGCGCTGGTCGTGGACGGGGGATACGGTTCGATCGTGCCCACCACGGTGGTCGACCTCACGCAGGAAGAGCCCGAAATCGTGCGGCAGGGTGCGGCGGAACTCAACTGACGGACATAATGACACGATCCAATTCAATATGAACCAGACGAATTTTTGGAACGACGCCGCGAAGTACGGTGCCGTCATCGGCGGCGCATCGGCCGTCTGCTCGTTGCTGGGAGACGCCACGGGAGCGGGTTTTTTCGGACTCATCGGACTGGCCCTCTACATCGGGCTGCTCTTATACTACACACGCAAACGGGCGACATCCCGCTCGACACGCGAGGAGGAGTACGGATACGGCAGGCGGTTGGGATTCATCATCGCCATGGCGCTCTTCGTGGGCGTTATCAACGCCGCCTATACGATCTTGGCCAGCCGCATCCTCTTCACGGACAAATATGCCGAACTCTACGAACAATCGTTCGCGCTTCTCTCGAAAACGGGGTTGTATACCGGCGAAATGATCTCCCAAATGGCCCTGATGGTGCAGTCGCCTCTTTGGATCACCTTCTCGTCGGTCGCCGGACAAGCCCTGCTCGGCCTGCTGTTCGGACTGGTGCTCGCCGCCCTCGCACAGCCCCGGCAACGATTCGACAACAATACGGAGGAGTAACCGGATGGAGAAGCGATTGGACATCTCGGTGGTCGTGCCGCTCTACAACGAGGAGGAGTCGCTCCCCGAACTGACGGCCTGGATCGACCGCGTAGCACGCGAAAACGGCCTCTCCTACGAAATCGTCTTCGTCGACGACGGCTCGACCGACGGCTCGTGGGAGACGCTCGAACGCCTCAAAGAACACTATCCCGCCCTGCGGGCGATCGGGTTCGCCCGCAACTACGGCAAGTCGGCCGCACTCTACTGCGGATTCGCTGCCGCCGAAGGCGACGTGGTCTTCACGATGGACGCCGACTTGCAGGACTCGCCCGACGAAATTCCCGACATGCGCCGCATGATCCTCGAAGAGGGCTACGACATGGTTTCGGGATGGAAACTCAAACGTCACGACCCGATCGGCAAACGCTGGCCCAGCAAATTCTTCAACTGGACGGCGCGCACCGTCTCGGGCATCAAACTCCACGACTTCAACTGCGGACTGAAAGCCTACCGCCGCAAGGTGGTCAAGTCGATCGAAGTCTACGGCGAGATGCACCGCTACATCCCGATCCTGGCCAAGGAGGCCGGATTCCGCCGCATCGGCGAGAAGGTAGTCTGCCACAGGGCGCGCAAATACGGCTCCTCGAAGTTCGGCATGGAACGCATGGTCAAGGGCTACCTGGACCTGATTACGGTCTCGTTCCTTTCGCATTTCGGCCGGTCGCCGATGTACTTTTTCGGCGGGTTGGGGACGCTCATGTTCCTGCTGGGCGGCTGCTCGACGATCTGGATCATCGCCGCCAAGCTCTACAAGCAGGCGCACGGCCTGCCGCTGCGGGCCGTCACCGAGCAGCCGCTCTTCTACCTTTCGATGCTTCTGGTCATCCTCGGCGTGCAGTTTTTCCTGGCCGGTTTCCTGGGCGAGCTGATCGACCGCAACGCCTCCGACCGCAACAAATACCTGATCGACAAGAATATCTGACAAACAGACGATTATGATACAACGTATTCAGACACTCTATCTGCTTCTGGCCGCAGGCCTGGTAGCCTGCGCCGCGTTCCTGCCCCTGGCCTCGTTCGCCAGCGGCGGCGAAGAGTTCCGCCTTTACGCCTTCGGACTGCGGACGGCGGACGGCGAAACCGTGCAATCGACCCTCTACATGGGCATCCTGCTGGCATTGGCGTTGGTGCTGCCGCTGACGACGATCTTCCTGTTCAAGCGCCGTATGCTGCAATTCCGGCTCGGCGTGGTGGAGATGATCCTGCTGCTGGGCGCACAGATCGTAATGGGCATCTACTATTTTCTCAGCTACCGCCTCTTCTCTTCGTTCGAATTCCACGCCCAGAGCGTCAAACTGCCACTGGTGCTGCCGCTCATCGCCATGATCTTCACCTATCTGGCCGTCCGTGCCATTTTCCGGGACGAACTGATGATCCGTTCGATGGACCGTATCCGCTAAGAAAATATACGGCCGTCTGCGATGCCGACCCCTTTCCCGACGGGTCGGCATCCGCTTTGTTTCCGCCTGAAAAGAAAAATCCGTCCGGAAAGAGCCAAAAAACATTACACTTTTTCATACTTTCAGCTAAAAATATATCGATTTTTAATTGGTTATTCCGATAAAAGACCATAACTTTGATTGAAAATCCACTTTATAAAACGGATACGAAAAGCCATAAAATCATATTCACACTTAATTCAAATTCATTATGAAGCAATTAAACATTTGGAAAACATCGTTTTACACGATGCTGGCGATCGCCGCCGGGGCGTTCACGGCATGTGTGGACGACGATGTCGACAAACAGGCTCCCACACTGGAACTATCGGAGGAGGCCGTCGCCTTCACCGGAACGGCTACCGAAGACGCGACCGTTACGGTGAGGAGCAACCGTCAATGGACGGTCGCCTACGAGGACGAAGAGACCCAAAAGGAGTGGATGTATTTCAAAGTCTCCGGCAACGAGGTCTCCGAGGGCATCTACAACGGCGACGGTACGGTCAAGATCACCGTCGGCGAATCGGCGCAGCCCCACATGGGCCGTCTGATTTTCACGCTGAGCAACAGCTACGGCGAACTCTACCGGAAATACCTGACCGTCACGCAGGGCAACTACGTTCCCCCGACGGTCGGCGCCGTCGGCAAACTGGTCGAGTATATTCTGGGCAACAGCGACCTGAGCGGCGCCGTCGGCTCGGACAAGGCCATGCCGCTCCAATACAGCGAGTCGACGATCGAGGCGGTCATCTTGGCCAACGACGCGGCGGGCAACAACAACCGCAAACTCTACGTGGGCGACAACAACGGCCTCGAACGGTCGGCCATCGTTCTCTACGGTGCCGATTTCGCCATGGCCAACGACCCCGTAACGAAGTATCCCGCAGGCCGTAAGGTCACGCTCAATCTCGAAAACGCGAAATACTACGCATTCAACAACGTGCGCCAGCTGACCGACGTCGTCGTCACCGTAGGCGACGAAGAGGTCGAGCTGGTCGTTCCGTCGCTTTCGGTCGAAAAATTCAATACGGGCGACTATCAGGCGCAGTACGTGAAACTGAACAACATGACGCCCGCCCAGTCGTTCGTCGGCAAGCCGTGGACGGCAACCGAAAGCCAGTCGGTAACACTCAACGACGCTTCGGGCAAGACACTGACCGTCTACATGAACAAGGCGCAGTTCGCCACCGGATTCGCCGACATGTACGTGGCCGACAAGACCGGCACGATCTACGGCGTGGCCGAAACCTATCGCGAAAACGCACAGCTCATCCCGACCAAAAAGACCGATATCGCGGCTCTAAGCACGGATCAGGGGGGGGGTACGGATCCCGACCCGACGCCGGGCGACGCGATCTACTATGAATCCTTCGGTACGGCCGACGTATCGGACAAACCGCTTATCGCCGACTATACGGGCTGGGCGAAAACCGGTTCGGGTGCAGGCGAAGTCTCCTACACCGGCGAGGGCAATATGTCGATCCGCACCAGCGGAAAACTCAGCGCCGGCTACGACGGTGCTTCGGGCAAGAACAAAGCGTTCTTCGGAACGAACAATCCCGCCTTAATCATCAACAAGATCAAACTCGACGGAGCACAGGATCTGCAACTCACCTTCGGTGCACAATATTCGAAAACGATCGACTATGATGCCGGTCTCTACGACAACGAGTTCAAACCGGAGAAATTCCACCTCGCTCTGAGTGCCGACGGCACCAGCTGGACGACAGTCGAGTACACCTATGCACAGGCCGACGAGTTCTGGGTATTCGCCACCTCGAAATTCAAGCTGAAAAACAAAGCGGCCTATCTCTACGTGAAATATGCAGTCGATGAAGCATCGGTATTCGCTATCGACGACGTGACGCTCGCCGAAGGCGAAGGCGGCACCGAAGTCGATCTGGGCGAAGGCGGCGAAGAACCCGAACCCACGCCGGGCGAAGCGATCACGGTGAACGAACTCTACCGGCTCGCCGAAACGGTTACGGGCAAGGACAAGCTCGTGATCGACGCCGAAAACAATCGCACGCTCGAAGCGGTCGTCGTAACCGACGTCGACGGCGGCAATGTTTCGGCCAATAACCTGATGGTAATGACCGAAGGCGCGACACAAGCCAAGAACGGTATCCTGCTGTTCAGCAGCGGCCAATACACCAATCCCAAAGATCCCGCATTCCCGTTCAAGTCGGGCGACAAGGTTCGTTTCACGCTTGTGAAAGGATTGGCCAAAGTGGCTAATTTCTCGAACTGCTACGAGGTAACCTGCGAATCGAGCGATGCAGCCACGTGGCTGACGGCCGAAGTAATCGGCAAGGCGCAACTCACCCCTGTCCCGCTCACATCGATCGACAATCTGATCGATTATCAGGGCATGCTCGTCACGGTCAAGAACGTCACTTCGCCCGCAACGGCCGGTAATTGGGCTGTGGGTACCACCACGTTCAAGGTCGGTTCGTCCGATCTGACCGTCTACGTGACACAGGACGCCGCCGGATTCGCAGGCAAGCAATACGCGGCTTCGAAAACGGGCGATCTGACCGGTTATGTCTCCCTCTATAAAGGCGCCGTACAGCTTTGTCCGCGCAACATGACCGATGCAGCCGCCTTCGCCGAGGGCGGCACGGATCCCGAACCCGCGGATCCGGCGCACATCGTGCTCGATTTCAGTGTCGGAGCATCGATCTTTACGCCGGCATTACCCGACAAGGAAGCTCAATCCAAGACAGGCAGCTATCTGTTCGACGGAAACTATGCCTTCAACATCTCCGCAAGCAACATCTTCTATTGGTTCCAGAATCCGTACGAAGACAGTCCGGGTTATGGCACGAAGAGCCTCTTCATCGGTAAAGCGGGTTCGTACATCGAACTACCCGCTATCGCCGACAAAGCGCTGACAAAAGTTATCATATCCGCAGCAAAGGGTGCTGGCGCTTATTCGATAGCTATTACTGACGCCGCAGGAACCCCCGTTCAGGGCGGCCAGGCACAGGAAGTCACCAAGCAAGAAGGAGGTGAATATACCTACACGCTGAGCAATACGGCAAACGCCACGGCCTACCGCATCGCAGTCACAACCGCAGGAAATGCCCAACTCGCCAAGATCGAACTCTTCTACGGCGAGGGAGGCGGCAGCACGCCCGTGCAGCCCACGCTGAGCGTCAATCCGACCTCGCTGTCGTTCGCGGCGAAGGATCAGGCCAAGACGATCGCCTGCACCGTGGCTAACGCCGACGGTTACACGGTAGGCGCCTCGTCCTCCGACCCGGCCAACTTCGCCGCATCGGCAGCGGGCACGACCGTCACGGTCACCCCGACCGAGAACACCGGCAGCGCACGCAACGCCACGGTCACGGTCTATCTGACCAACGACGGCGGCGCGACCAAAGTCGCAGCGAAGACCGTCGCCGTCACGCAGGCTGCCGCCGGCGGTTCGGAACCAGCAGGCGATACCTACGACAAGATCACGAAAGTGGCCGAGCTCGTCAACGGCATGACGGGTTTCATCGGCTGCGAGCCGGGCGGAACTTACGGTCTTCAACTGGTTACGGGATTCGCCGCTTACGGTCAAGGATTCACCGCCGCTTACACGTATGACGAAACCAAAAAGACACTGTCGCTGACAAGCGGTAATTATACAGCTATCGAATTCACGTTCGAAGCCGTAGCCGACGGATTCAACATCAAGCAGGGCGACAAATACCTGATCGGTACGGGCATTATCGACAACGGAAAGCCCAAACAGGGACTCGTTTTGGCCGATGCTCCGGCACAGCCCTGGACATTCACGGAGGATGCCAGTGGCGTAATCGCCACGACGAGCGCATCGGGAACGGTAGACGGACAGGCATTCAACTACCCCGCCATCTATATGATGTGCGCAAACAGCGCATCGAGCCGGTTCCTGCGCCCTTATGTACAAGCATCCTACGGCAAAGGATTCTGCTTCTTCAAGAAAAACTGAGTTGACAACGATCGCCGGCGGGTAACGCCGCCGGCGATTCCTATCCGTTTCGAATGACTATGCAGACACACCTCCTCCGACAGTGGCTCCGACTCGCGGTCGCGGCCGTCGCAGTATTTTTCGCCGCCTGCGGCGACAGCGACGGCGATGCGGCGACAGCCCGTGTGGAGTCGTGCGAACTGGAACGGTCGTCGATCGTCGGCGGCCAGATCGCAAGCGGCGAGGAGACCGCTTCGCTCCGCGTGATCGTCGAGGTCTCCGGCAGCGGACAGCTGAACTACACGGCTACGATCACCAGCGGCGACTGGCTTTCGCTGAGCGCCCGCGACTTTTCGGCCGCAGGGCGGCAGCGGCAAGGGACGGTCGACAGCGGCGAGAACCTGCTGTTCTTCTACTACAAGGCCAACGCCTCGGCGCAAAGCCGCATAGCGACCTTCACGATCGCTTTCGACGACGGTTCGGCACCCTACGACTTCGAGCTGACGCAGCTGGCGCCCAATGCGACCGACAATCCCTACGACACGCCGAAACAGTGGCCCGAGCTGCCTGCCGGCAAGGAGGAGGCGGACTATATCTATGCGGCCCACTATGCCAAGATGAACCTGAAAACCGTGCGCAACTACTCGCTCTGCTTCGACAAGAAACTGCGCGTGGCGCATTGGGTGGCCTATCCGCTGCACGCTTCGTACATCGGATCGCTGGATCGCAGCGAAGCATGGGCGCCCGATCCGAAGATTCCGCAGCAGTACCAGCCTGCGCTCTGGCTGGGCGGTTATCAGAACGGCAACGTCTACAACCGCGGTCACCAGATTCCGTCGAAAGACCGCACGACCGTCGAGGAGATGAACAAGCAGACGTTCTACGCATCGAACATGACGCCGCAGCGCGGCCAGTTCAACCAAAACATGTGGGCAGCGCTCGAAGCAAAAGTCCGCAGTTACGTCTGCCCGGATACGCTCTACGTCGTCACGGGATGTTATTTCGCCAACCTTGACGAATCGACGAAAGACAAGGCCGGAAACGTCTGTCCGGTTCCCACGAACTACTTCAAGGTGCTGTTGCGCACGCGCGACGGCGCGACCGGCAAGCGGATCGCCGACTGCAAGGCCTCGGAACTGAAAGCCATCGGATTCTGGGTCGCCAACGAAAACGGGCAGCAGCTCGGCAGGCAACTTTGCCGCAGCGTGGCGGAGATCGAGAAAGAGACGGGATTTACCTTCTTCCCCGACGCCGACACCTCGGTCAAGGCACAGAACAGCCCCGAACAATGGGGATTTTAACCGCGTTTTCGACAAGCCGAGCGCAGCACCGGACGCCGTCCGAGCCATGCCGGGACGAGAAAACGAAGAATGAAATTCAACAATTCGAATCATGAGAAAGAAACTGATAATCACAGCGGTGCTGGCGTCGGTCATGGTGATGTGCTTCGCGCAGAAGCCCCACAAGATCATGTTCTACAACATGGAGAACTTCTTCGACACCATCGACGATCCCGAAACCAACGACGAAGAGTTCCTTCCCGACGGTGCGAAGCGGTGGAATACGGCCAAGTACGACAAGAAACTCCGCAACATGGAGCGCGTGTTGTTCGACATCGCCGCCATCGACCGCAACTATCCGGCGGTGATCGGCGTCTCGGAGATCGAGAACCGCTCGATCCTGGAAGACATCGCATCGACGCGCAAGCTCCTTCCGGCACGTTATGCGATCTGCCACTACGACTCGCCCGACCTGCGCGGCGTGGACGTGGCGTTCCTCTACCGTCCGGATGTCTTCAAACTCGAAGGCAGCGCCGACATCCCCGTGCGGATCGCCTCGCTGCCCAACTGGCGCACGCGCGGCATCGTGACGATGTGGGGAACGATCGACGACGAGCCCTTCCTCTTCATGGTCGCGCACTGGCCCTCGCGGCTGGGCGGGCAGGCGGCATCGGCCTTCAAGCGCAACGCCGCGGCCGAACAGATGCGTGCGATCGCCGACTCGGTGCTCAAAGTCAACCCCGCCACCAAGATCGTGGCCATGGGCGACTTCAACGACGATCCGACCGACGAGAGCGTCGAAGTCCATCTGGGCGCCAAGGCCAAGATCAAGGAGTTGCAGCCGGGCGATTTCTACACGCCCTTCGCCGACATGCTCAAAGCCGGTCTGGGAACGCTCGCCTACCGCGACGCATGGAACCTCTTCGACAATATCGTCGTTTCGGAGAACCTCGCTACCGGCTCCGCCGGCAAACTGAAACTCATCAAGGACCCGTACAAAAAGACCAAATTCTACGGCAATATCTTCAAACCCTCCTACCTCATCCAGCAGGAGGGGCAGTATAAGGGTTATCCGCTGCGTACCTTCGTAGGCAACAATTTCCAGGGCGGATTCTCGGACCACCTGCCGGTATTCATCTACATTGCCAAATAAATCGATTCATTATGAAAATAAAGCATTTACTCACATTGCTTCTGACGATGGCGACGCTCCCTGCCCTCGCACAAGGCAGCGGCATCAAGGGAAAAGTCGTCTCTCGCGGCGACCGCGCGGCCATCGAGCAGGTGAAGATCACCCTCACCCCCGGCGAACGACAGGCGACCTCCGACGCCGAGGGGCGGTTCCGGTTCGACGACGTGGCTTCGGGCGACTACACCCTCACGTTCGAAGCCGACGACTACGAACCGCTCGAAATCAAGGTTCGCGTGGACAAGCTCACGAAAGACGTCCGTTCGATCGCGCTGGTACCCGTCTATACCGAGGCGTTCGACGACTCGATCTTCGCGGAGTTCGACACCGAGACGGCCAACGACACGCAGTCGCTGCCCTCGTCGCTCTCCTCGTCGAAAGACGTCTTCAACAACATCGCCTCCTACAAGTTCGGCGAGATGCGTTTCAACCTGCGCGGTTACGATTCGCAGTACACCAACGTCTATTTCAACGGCATCCGCCTCAACGACGCCCTGACGGGCTACACGCCGTGGTCGCTATGGAGCGGTCTGAACGACGCCACGCGCAATCAGGAGAATACCACCGGTTTGCAGGCCGCCGACTACGGACTGGGCGGCATCGGCGGGACGACCAACATCAACGCCACGGCCTCGCAGATCCGCAAGGGTCTGCGCGTGAGCCTGGTCAACGGCAATTCGATGTACCGTTTCCGTGCGATGGTCTCCTACGCCTCCGGTCTGCTCGACAACGGCTGGTCGTATGCCTTCTCCGTATCGACGCGACAGGGCGGCAACGACTGGGTCAACGGCATCTACTACAACTGCTTCGGCTACTACGGATCGGTGGAGAAACGCTTCAACGAACGCAACCGGCTGGCATTCACGATCCTCGGCGCTCCGACCGAGCGCGGCGCGCAGCAGGCTTCGACGCAGGAGGTCTACGACCTGGTCGGCAACAACTACTACAATCCCAACTGGGGTTATCAGGACGGCAAGAAACGCAACGCCCGCGTGCGCAACAACCACGAGCCGCTGATGGTCGTCAACTACACCAACACGCCCGACGACCGCACGAAGATCGACGCAGCGGCCTCGTTCCGCTTCGGTACGAACGGTTACTCGGCCCTCACGTGGAAGGGCGGTGCCGACCCGCGTCCCGACTACTACCGCAACCTGCCCAGCTACTACATGGCCAACAACCAGTTCTCGAATGCGGCCCAGATCGCCGAGCTGTGGCGTACGAGCTACGACACCCGTCAGATCAACTGGGACCGGCTCTACGACACCAACTACCGCGGCGAGATCGACGAAGGGACCTACGGCGCCGGACACCGCTCGAACTACATGATCGAGGAGCGCCACACCGACCAGCTCGACCTGAACCTCACGGCGCAGATCGCCCGCACGTTCCGCGACAATTCGCGCCTCGTCGCAGGCATCCTCTACCGCTGGAACCGCACCGAATACTACGACAAGGTGAAAGACCTGCTGGGCGGCGACTACTGGGTGGACATCGACAAGTTCGCCGAGCGCGACTTCGTGGGTGAGGAAGAGAAGCAGAACGACCTCCACTACTACTACGAGCACGGCCACGCCCGCCGCGTGGAGGAGGGCGACAAGTTCGGTTACGACTACTACGCCAACATCCGTCAGGCCAAACTATGGGCGATGTACAACTTCAACATCGCCGGACTGGACGGCACGATCGGCGGCGAAGTGGGCCAGGTGACGATGTGGCGCGACGGCCGCTACATGAAGGGCACCTACCCCTCCAACTCGTTCGGCAACTCCGAGGCGCTCGACTACTTCACCTATCAGGCCAAACTGAACCTCGCCTACCGCTTCTCGGCGGCGCATTCCGTGGAATTCAATGCCGTGGCGTTGCAGAATGCCCCCACGTTCCAGAACTCCTTCATCTCGCCGCGTACGCGCAACGAGGTGACGCCGGGTCTCAAAGCCGAGAAAATCTGGGGCGTCGACGCATCGTACAACCTCAGCTACCGCGGCATCAAGGCGCGTCTGTCGGGTTACTACACCATGATCCACGACCAGACCGACATCATCTCCTACTACGACGACCTGCAATCGACGTTCGTCAACTTCGCCATCAGCGGCATCGACAAGAAGTTCTTCGGTCTGGAATTCGGTATGACCGTTCCGCTCTACATGGGTCTCAGCCTGAACGGGGCGGTAAGCGTCGGGCAGTACACCTACGACTCGAACCCCACGTTCGTACAGCTGGCCGACAACAGTTCGAAAATCCTCTCGGACGTCGACAGCAGCATCGTCTACTGGAAGGACATGCGCGTGGAGAGCACGCCGCAGACGGCCGTCAACGTCGGCCTGTCGTACCGCAGCGACAACAACTGGTTCGCATCGGCCGACCTGAATTTCTACGACAACAACTACCTGTCGATGAACCCGCTGTTCCGCACCGACGAGGTACTGCGCGCCGGAGCGACCAACGCCGAGACTGCCGAGATGATCCGCACGATGCGCGCACAGGAGAAATTCGACTCGGCCTTCGTACTCAACGCCAGCCTCGGCAAGAACTGGTACATCAAGCGCAACTACACGCTCGGTTTCAGCCTCGAAGTGAAGAACATCCTCAACAATCAGGATATCAAGACGGGCGGCTACGAGCAGATGCGTCTGAACAAGATCAAGGCCGACGAGTCGAACACCAGTCTGGTGACCTCCTACGAACGGTTCGATCCGAAATATTTCTACATGTTCGGGACGACCTATTACCTGAACGTCTATTTCCGTTTCTAACGGCTGACCATTTCGTCAAACCGAGCGCAGAGCCGAACGAAGTCCGGGATATGCCGAGGCGGGAAATGGCACATGAAAACAAACGAATTAAAGAGCAAGAATTATGAACAACATCCTGAAAATAGCCCTGACGCTCGCCGTCGGAATCGTTCTGGCCGGTTGCTACAACGATTTCGACAATCCGGCGCCGGCAAAGGTCTACACGGACAAGGACTTCACGGAGACGGGCGCCGAGATCATTTCGATCAAGGACCTGAAAGCGAAATTCTACGAGAAATGGGGCCATGACGCCAACGGTCTCGGCCGCCGCGTGGTGATCGAGGACGACGTCGTCATCAAGGGCAAGGTCATCTCGTCCGACGCCGAGGGCAACGTCTACAAGTCGCTCTACATCTACGACGGCGAACAGGCCATCGAGCTGCGCCTCATGAACGACAACTACGTCAACTATCCGCTGGGACAGATCGTCTACGTCAAGGCGCAGGGGCTTTCGCTGGCCAGCTACCGCTATATGCTGAGTCTGGGTGCCGCGCCCGCGCTCGAACCGGACGGCACCTTCCCCAACGACACTCCAAGCGAGCACGATTTCTCGGCTTCGGGCAACTCGAACATCCCCACCACGGAGATGGTTCAGCAGTATGTCTACCGCGGCGAACTCGACACGATCACGGAGGCCGACGTCACGGTCGTCGACAAGGACAACTACAAGACCGTACTCAACGACGACCTGCTGGGCTGTCTGATCCGTTTCGAGGGGCTTCGCAGCAGCTATACGACCGTCGACAGCAACACCTACCCCAACTATCTGGAAAACGTCAACGGCGTCTACACCAACAAGTACTATCAGGACGAGGGGCTGCCGATCACGTGGGCCTACAATTACGACAACACCAAGTACTACGGCTCGTCGCTCTTCACCTACGAGACGACACCCACGTCGCTCGAATCGGGCAGCTACGTCGTCCGCGTCAGCGGCTATGCACGGTTCGCCCTCAAAGAACTGCCCGCCGACAACGCCATGGTGAACATTACGGCCATTTACACGAAATACTCGTCCCGCACGGGCGGGTTCATCACCTACCAGCTGCTCGTCAGCAGCTACAAGGACATCGAGGAGCTGTAACTCCCGACGTCCGCTGTCAACCGAACCGGAAGCTTTCCAGCTTCCGGTTTTTTCGTTTTTCGGCCGAGAAGACCGTTCATCCCCATAGATTTTTAACAATCAGTACGGTTTTCGAAGCATTCGACAAGAAAAAAGTCGAAATTCGGAGCGAACGAAACGACTTTTTCAGTAACTTCGCAGTCGTATACAACACTTTAATTTCTACACACATGACTACTAATAATTACAAAACCCCGTTTCAGCAGGGGGGGGGAAATTACGAAGCCCCGGAGCTGACAATCGCAACCGTATCGATTGAAAAAGGATTCGCGGCCACGGAACCCAACTCCAACGCGCCGCTCGAAGACGAATCTTACGAGTAACCGAAAAAAGTTTCCCGTCATGAAAAGATTCGTCCAATTTCTGGGAGCCGCGACTCTGCTGCTCTCCTTTACCCAATGTTCGGAAGACGCGACGACCGACTCCGCACCTTCCGTACAAGGTTCCGTCAAACTGACCGCATCCATCAACGAAACCCGAACCGAACTCTCCGGCAACGACGTCCTCTGGAAATCGAACGACCGCCTCGGACTGTTCTGCGGTACGAAATTCGTCAACGCACCCTTCACGACGGCGGCCGGCGGCACCACTTCGGCCGATTTCACGGGCGATCCGACCGATCCCTCGGGTTCCGAGGCCGAGGTATTCTACGCCTACTATCCCTATTCCGCCCATGCGGTGCTGGAAGGCAGCGTCGTATCGGGACTCTCGATCCCCGCTGTGCAGACCTTCGCTACGAAAAGCTTCGCCACCGAACTCTGCCCGATGGCCACGTCGGGCGCCGATTACAGCCGTCTGGCATTCCGCACGATAGGCACCGTACTCAAATTCCAGGTGACGGGGCAGAAGAACGTGACGAAAATCGAACTGACCGGCAACGACGGCGAAGCGCTGGCCGGCGATTACACGATCGATTTCGTCGGAGAGACCCCCGAAATGAAGTTCTCCGGTACGGAGACGACGCTTACGCTCACCTGCTCCGAACCGGTTGCGCTGAACGACGCCTCGGCGACGGAGTTTTATTTCGTGCTGCCGGCCGGCATCGAGTTCACGAAGGGTATCACCGTAAAGGTATACACCGACGACAACGCCGAACCGATGGTCAAAGAGTACGCCTCACCGCTCACGACACGCCCCAACAAGCTCGTAACGGTCAAAGCGTTCACCTATTCGGTTCCCGTCACTTCGATCGAGGAAGCCAACGAAGCGTTGTCTAAGGGAACGTCGGGAGTGACGATCACCTCCACGACCGACCTGACGGCACCTTCGACCCTCGAAATTCCCAATGCGTTCGGACACGGAACCTCCACGTCGGTCGAGATCGAACAACCCGTTTCGACCGACCTGACGATCTCGGAGAAGACGACTTCGGACAAGGAGCTTCCCGAGACGCTCTCGGTGGAGATGGAGACCACGGCTTCGCTGATCGTCGACACGCCCAACCTGACCGTTTCGCTCGAAGGCACCTATACGACCGTCGAAGCCACCACGGCCGAAAACACGCTGATCGTAGCCAAAAATACGGTCATCGAGACGCTGACCGTCAAAAAGGGAAACGTCAAGATCTACGGAACCGTCGGGGAGATCGTCAATGAAGGGACGGGCAAGATCATCCGCTGCATCGACGCCCAGGATGAGGTCGAACGCACGCTTGCCGACACCCGCTGCGACCATATCCTGATCGAGAAACCTGCCGGAACGCTCGATTTCGGCGGAGGAACGACGACCAAGCAGGTCTGCGTCGAAGCCAGCGTGACGATCGCCAACCTGATCGTATCGCCCGAAAAGGAGCACCCCGTAATGGTCTCCGGCGACAACGTCAAACTGACGCTCGACGGCGTGAAACTCGTCTGCAACGCAGCGAAAACCTATGCCGTAAACTGCCTGGACGGAGCAAATCCCGACGTAACCCTTTCGAACTCCGAAATCATCGCACTGGGTAC
The DNA here is from genome assembly GCF_006542665.1 of Alistipes communis. NCBI lineage: Bacteria > Pseudomonadati > Bacteroidota > Bacteroidia > Bacteroidales > Rikenellaceae > Alistipes > Alistipes communis. The sequence goes on along the minus strand of NZ_AP019735.1, from coordinate 2,582,724 downwards.
CGACTGCCGTGCCGTCAGCGTCGTCAACACCCGTGCGACGAGCGACACGTCCTACATCACGTTCGACAACACGCAGGCACGCACGTCGCAGACGGCGATCGGAAACCGCGAATACACGGCCGATGAAATCAAATATTTCACCTCGCGCGTGGCCGACGGCAACTATTATCCGCGCGGCATCTCCGTCGGCTCGACGGGCGGCAAAGTGAACATCGCCCTGCGGAACAACTCCTGCATCGAAGGATTCTTCTACGGCATCAATATCGCCGGAATCACCGAACCGGTCGACGTCGCGATCGACGACTCGCGGCTCGACGGCCGCGCCGCCCTCAACGTCCACGGCCAGAAATGCATCTTCCGCGTCAACCGTTCGACGCTCGTGGGCCGCAACTATTTCGGCGGCCCGACGGAGGACTTCGCCACGGTCGTTCTGGATCGTGCCGTCGCAACGTCCCACAGCAATACGGTGACGGTCGCCGACTCCGAAATCTACTCCTACAACAAACCGCAGACGGCGACCAACCACCAGTATTCCATCGACATCCGCTCGCTGCACAACACCGTCGAGCTGAAAGGCTCCACCCGGCTGATCGAAGTTGGATCGACGGAATACCCCGCCCGCCTGAACTTCATGGTTTGCTACGATAATTCGACGGACAACGTCATCAACGTCGATCCGGGTGTGACCGTATCTGGAAAAGAGGGGGCCAAAGTGCTTCCGGCAACGGTCTGGGACGGCAGCTCAGTTTACGCACCGGCCGCCGATGCCGACGGCGACTACCCCATTTACGAAGCGGCCGAGTTGAAGTGGATCGCCGACCAGATCAACAGCGGCAATTACCTCTACCTCGAAGCCAAGGGGCGCTATGCACAGGTTTACCTGATGAACGACATCGACCTGAACAACAAGCCGTGGACACCGATGGGCTGCCAGAACCACTCCTATACACTGAGCGGCGTCGACAAATGCGCCTTCTACGGCGAATTCCACGGAACGGGCCACACCGTCTCCAACCTCAACGTCGACATCGTTGCCGACGCCAAAGGATTCATCGGCAAGACGTTGGGCAAGGAGGCGTCGATCAAGGAGCTGACGCTGAAAAACGTAGCGATCCCATTGAACGACGATGCCGAGATTCAGGGAAAATGGGTCGGAGCGCTGGTCGGCTGCATGGGCGGCGATACCAATGTCTCGGACTGCCATGTCGAAAACGTGACGATCCACGCCCCGGGCATGTATCGCATAGGCGGGCTGGTCGGCGTATGGACGAATACCTCGCGGCAGAATGCGACGGCGACGGTCGAGAACTGTTCGGTAAAGGACGCCACGCTCACGGCAGGATACGCCATCGGCGGTTTCATGGGTACGATTCAACCCCAGAAGCCTGCGGCGGGCTACAATACGATCCGAAATTGCAGCGTCGAGAATATCTCGATCACGCATAAAGACCAGTATTGCTGGGGAGACGACCCGAACTATGCCGCATACTATCCCGAGACCGGTCATTATTGTTACAGCTCGGCACCCTTCGCCGGCGACGTGAACAACGTCAATTTGGAAAAATGTACCGTCGGCGGCTCCTGCACCATCGCCGATGCCGACGGCCACAACACCTACATGTCGGCAACGTGGACCAAACTGCCCTACATGGGCGAAGTCGGCGGAAACGCCTGCATCGACGGCGTGAAAGTTTCGGCCGACCCGACGCCGGCCGAAGGCTACTTCACGAAGTAAATCCTTCCGGCGAATCGATCGAAAATCCCGCATGGAATCGTCCATGCGGGATTTTCATATCCAAAAGACAACCGCTGTCCGGCAAACGGCACTCCTGTCCTTGCGGACGTTCCGTCGCCGATTGCCGCCCCGAATCGCAACGCAGACCGTCGGGGTATCCGTAAAACCGCCCGTTGCCAAACGTCACCGCCTGTTTTACGCCCTCTCCGGCCCCGTGCAGGCATCGCCGCCGCTCAGAACTGCAACTTCACGCCGGCGGTAAAGCCCACGCCGTAATCGCGGTAATAGGCCCAGTCGTAGAGCTTCGCATCGCAGAGGTTGCGCCCCTCGGCGAAGAGCGTCACTTTGCGCGAAAGGAACCAGTTGAACCGCGCCGCAAGGTCGACCGTGACGGGGACTTTGAAATCGTAGAGGCCGATAACGCGACGACCGAGGTTCAACCCTGAATCCGAATCCGGCTCCGAGGGTTTCTCGTTGACGGATGTATAAGTCGTCCAATGGCGCACGCTCTGCATCTGCGCCTCCACCTCCAACGACACCTTACGTGCACGATACTCGCCGCGCAGACGCGCCGTCAGTTGCGGACGACCGTATGCCAGCGTATATGGCTGATTATTATTGTAGTAGACATTCTCCGCCCCCTTGAACGAATGCATATGCAGCTCACCGTCGAACGTAAAGCGGCTCGACGGCCGCCATGCGAATTCGGCATTGAGCGAAAGATCCTTCAAGGTCATCGCATAGGGGATGTAAAACGACATATAACCGACATCGGCCCGTTCGTCGCGAACGTTATTCGGGATGAAACGGGCAACCCACTGCAATGCATTCTTTTCGTGCGTATAACCGACATAGAGATTATAGGAGAAGCGGCCGTGTCCCGCTGCACCCTTGATACCGCCCGCCACGCGATGCTCCTCGGTATTGGGGACGATCGACGCCGGATTGACATAGGGATTCAACCGGCTCAGCGTCCGCATATCGTTGCGGCGCACCTTGCCGGTCAACTCGGCATAAAGCATGAACTTGCCGTCGGCCGGATCGTAGGCGATCGAAGCGGCAGGGAGGAACCGGTTCTCATGTTCGGTCTGCGATTCCTTGTACACCGCGTGAGGATCGGAGAGATCGCTTCCGACGACCTTCTCCTGCTCCGCTCCGTCGCGCACATAATCCAACCCGACAGACCAGCGGAGTTTATCGTGCCGGTAGGCGTAATGCAGTCCGAAAAGCAACTGTGTCGAACCGTAACCGAGCATATTGCGCCATGCACCGTCGAAATCGGCTTTGAACTCGAACTCGTGCAGACCGAACGCCCTGGCCAATCGGATACCGCCGCCGCCCGACAGTTCATGATAACGGTCTCGATCGACTCCCCAGTCATAGTAAACCGGCTGCATCTGCAATACGTTCAGAAAATATCCGCCGCGCAGTTCGACGTTGAAGTTGAAGCGGCTCAGGTCGGTGAAATCGTCGCCGATGCGCACATGGAGCATGGCGTCGTCGTAATGCTGCCGATCGTTGGACACCTTGGTGAAGGGATAATAAGACGCCGCACCGTCGTTCCCGTAACGAGTACACAACGCCTCCGCCCCGTCGAACCCATAATTATGGTAGACGCGGTTCGTCAGGTCGAGTTTGCCTTCGAGCAGACGGCGGCCGAGATACTTGCCCGCCGCGGCGCCCATGCGGTTGTGCATCCGCCACGAGACAGGGCGCACGCCGAAATCGTTGCGGATCTCGGCCCAGTCGCCGGTGTGATTGAGGTAGCCGACGGCGTAGCCCGTACCGGGATTCTGCGTCGAGGCATAGAGATCGAGCACCGAGTTGAGCGGCGCTCCGGCGCCGACTTTCAGATAGAGCGGCCGCGGACGGTTGAACTCCCAGTAGGTCACCGTAGCCGGACGGAACGGCTCGGTCGAGAGGTTGGTCGCCAGCGCCGACGGCGTGACGGTATAGTCGATTTCGGGCCGCAGACGCACCGTATCGGTCATATCAGGCACGATGGGCAGCTTGACGGCCTTCGACACCTCGGGAACGTAGGTCTTGGTCACCTCGACCTGCTTGGTGACCTGCGCCCGCAGCGGCACACCGCAAAACAGCACGGCGGCAGAGAGGATAAGAACTCTTTTCATGGCTATTTCTTCAATTTTTCGATCCGCGCCTTCGCCTCGGCGACGATGCCGTCGTCGGCCGGCGAATATCCGTCGACGATACTCTGATAGGTAGCTCGCGCCTGGAACGAGTCGTCGCGTCCGGCGTAGATGTCGCCCAGGGCGATATAGGCTTTCGCCACCCAGTAGGCATGGGGCGAACCCTTCTCCGCGAAGGCGAAGATCAGCGTCTCCGCCGCGGCCGCATCGCCTCCGGCCAGCGTCGCCTCGATCACGCGGTAGGCCGACTCGGCACCCTCGGCCGTTTTGACCTCACGGCTCAGCTCGCGGTAGAGCGGCAGCGCCTCGGCCTGCTTCCCGCCGCGCCGCAGGATCGTCGCACAGGCGAATTTCGCCTCGCGCTGCGCCGTCGTGCCGGCATCGGGCAGCGTCTCCACCTCCGCGGCGGCGGCCAGCGTCGCCGCATCGTCGCCTCCGGCCTCCACCGAGCGGAAGTAACCCGTCGCAGCGGCGGCCCGCTCGTCGGCGGTCTGCACGACGTCGTACAACGCACGGTAGGCCTTCGCGGCTTCGGCGTGACGGCCTGCCTCGGAGGTCAGCTTCGACAGCGTACCGAGCGTCCTGGCCGAGTACTGGTTGGTCGGGCGGGCGGCCAGCTCGCTCAGCGTCTCGATCGCCGCATCGGTCTGTTTCGCTTTAAGATGGCAATCGCTCAGATAGAAGAGCGCATCGTCGGTATAATACCCCTTCGGATAGTTCCGCAGATAGCTTCTCAACGACTTCTCGGCGGCAGCGGTATCGCCCGAAAGGTAGATCTTGCGCGCTGCGGCGAACGACAGCGAATCGCGCGCCATGACGCTCGTATCGCACTCCACGCCGGCCTTCTCGGCGTAGGCGAAGTAGCCGTCGACATTGCCGTCGGCCACGTAAATCTCGCGAATGCCCTGCAAGGCGTCGCGCGCCGTGGCCGAACCGGGCGCCGACTCGACGACGCGCTCGTAGCAGCGGCGCGACAGCTCCGGCTGACCCAGATTGAGGTAAGCCAATCCCAGATCAGAGAGCGCCGGCGTGAAGAAGGGCGAATGGGGATTCTCCTCGACGAACTTCGACAACACCTTCGCACCGTCGTCGTAGCGCTCCGCGGCAATATAGGTGCGTCCCAGTTCGTAGGTGGCGTCGTCGACGTAGTCGCCCCGGTCGGCGGCGATGATTCGTTGGAGTGCCTCGATCTTCTGCGGCCCGCGGTCGAGAATGCCCAGCGTCACGGCACGCTGGAAATCGGCGTAATATTTCTCGTTCGTGCCGACGGCCGCCGCCTTTTCGTAGGTCGCCAGCGCTGCGGAGAACTGCCGCAGCGAGTAACGCGCATCGGCCTCGCGGTTGAGCGCATCGGCCTTATAACGGTCGGCCGCGGAATAGAGCTGGTTGAACCGAGCGAACGAGGCATAGGCGTTCGACATGTCGCCCCGATCGAAATAGCAATAACCCAAGTTGTAATGCGCCTTGGCGTATTCGTCCTCGGTGCGAGGCGCACGGTGCAGATACTCCTTGTAGCGGCGTTCGGCCTCGGCGTAGTCGCCGCGTGCGAAGGCGATCTCGCCCAGCCAGAACCGGGCCAGCGCCCCGTACTTGGGGCTGACGTTGATCGCGGCCGACTCCGAGAGGCTTTGCGCCGCGCCGTCCAGATCGCCGCGCGAATAGGCTTCCAGTCCGCGGAAGTAGGCGATTTTCTGCAACGCCGCACGCAGGTTGCCATCGGGCGAAGGATAGTGTTTGAGCGCCGTGTAGGCCGCTTCGTAATTGCGCGAATTGTAGTAGGCGGCGATCAGCAGCTCACGCGCCTGCACGGCGCGTTCCGACGTCGGATACTGCGCGATGTAACGGTTCAGCACGTGGATCGCCTCGTTGAAGAGGCCGCCGCCCAGTTCGTACTGCAACTTGCCGTAGTTGAACAGAGCGTCCTCGGCGATCGCGGCGTCGAACGCCTCGTTGGCCGCCATGGCGAACGACTGCATGGCGCGCTGCTTGTCGCCGCCGCGCAGATAGCAGTCGGCCAGATGATAGGAGGCGTTCTGCGTCAGCGCGTCGTCCGCTCCGCAGACCTGCTGCAAACAGGGCCGCGCCTCGTCGTAACGCGCCTGCCGATAGAGACTGTAACCCAGCAGGTAGTTTTCGTTGCGCCCCATCTCACCGCCGCTGCGCCGATAGGCGTCGAGGAACTCCTCCGTACGCCCGTAATCGCCCAGATGAAACCACCCCTCGGCCACGATACGCTCCAACTCGGTGCGGCGTTCGCCCGCCGCACGGTCGATGAGCGAGCCGCCCGTCGTGACCACATAGCGGTAATTACCCTCGTTGAACTCGATCTGCAACAGATAGAACGGCGCCACGGCGCCGTAGGCCGCCGAACGGCTCAACTCCGTAAATCCGGCTCTGGCCATGGCGTTGTCGCCCCTAACATAGGCGATATAGGAGATGTAGTAGAGCGCATGATCCGAATATTCGCTCGGCGAGGGGATGCGGCGGAAATAGCGCAGCGCATCGTCGTAATCGCCCTGCTGGAAACGGATGTACCCCATGCGGATGTCGTACTGCTGGCGGTGTTCGGGCGACAAGGTTGCGTAGTCGACCTTGCCGAAAGCCCGCTGCGCCTCGTCGTAACGCCCCGCCGTACACAGAAGCGACGCGAGGGCGAATTCCACGTCGTTGACATGGACCGATTCGGGATTCCGCCGCAGGAACTCGGCGAGCCGCGCCTCGGCCCCCGCCTCTTTCAACTCCATGGCGCACATCGCCATGTAATAGTCGGCCTCGACACACAGCGACGATTCCGTCTGCGGAACCGCACCGCAGACTGCGGCGAACTCCTCCCTGGCATCGGCCCAGCGCCCCAATGCATAGAGCTCGCGCCCCCGATCGAAATGGGTCCGGCCGCCGGACGTCAGCACCGACGCATCCGCCCCGCACCAGAGGCAGCCCAGCGCCGCGATCAACACTATCACTCCTTTACGCATCGTTCGATTTCATTGAACGGCATCCCCTTCCGCCGGCACCGGCCGGCGAGGCTCCGCCGGATAAAACAATAGGACAAAGATACGAATAAGCGAGGGCAATGTCAAATTTATTTGAACATTGCCGAGCGGGAGTATCTTCGGCGTCAGCCAAAGATACGAATAAGTGAGAGCAAATGCAAACACAGTTTGCGATTTGCCGAGCAGGAGTATCTTCGGCGAAGTCAAAATAAGCTTCTTTGCAGAGAATCCCTAACGGAAACAGCTCGAAAACAGAGCGGGGCCGGCAAAATATGCCGGCCCCGCAATCGTATTTCAGTACACGCCGTCAACGGATGTCGCGGCAGTTGCGTTTCTCCACGATCGTGCCGTCGTCGAGCACGACCATTCCGTTGAAGGCGCGCAACATGGTTTTGAGCGTCGTCGCGTCGATATTATAACAGCGCACGGCCGCACTTCCGGCGAACGAACGATAGGTCACGCCGCGGAGCCGTTCGGGCGTGAGGCAGACCGCCAGAGCCCCTTCGGCCGCAGCTCGCTCCACCACGCCGCGAAAGCGGCGTTCACAGGGAGCGTCCAACCCCTCGGAATCGGTGATACAGAGCATGTAGACCCGCCCAGGGCGAGTCAGCAACGACTCGGTGGCGTCGCCTTCGGCATCGCGCAACGAGAACTCCGAGAGCGTGGGATCGACCTTCGGCTCGTCGAGCTCTTCGGTACGGGTATCGACCCACTCCCAACGCCCGGCATCCTGCCACTCGGTATCGTCGAGCGAAAATTCGTGCAGACGCCCCGTCTGCCGGTCGCGATAGATCAGCACCGTCTTCCCCGCCTGCGGCCCGGGGTCCGCCGAATAGGCGTTCATCGCCTCGTAGATATTCACCCCCACCTTGAAGGGTCTGAAATCGATCAGCGGCAGATGCGCATAGCAGTAGATGCCCAGCCCCATGGCCAAGGAGAAGAAGAGCACGGTGCATCCCACCTCCGCCTTCGAGAAGGCGAAGATACGGTCGCGGCGGTAGCGCCACCAGACGACGACCGACAGCGGCAGCAACACCAGATTTTTGGCGAACGTCTCCCACGGCGTGAGCTTGACGGCATCGCCGAAACAGCCGCAGTCCTCGACCGGCAGCCACGTGGCGCTCAGGAAGGTCAGCACCGTGAAGAAGATCATCGAAGCCAGCGCGAAAATCGAGATCAGCCGGATGCGCACCTTGAAAAGCAGCATGAGCCCCATCATCAGCTCGGCGCCGCACAGCCAGATCGAAAAGCCGAAACGCAGACCGCTCAGCGATTCCAGCCCGTAGATCGAAAGGTACTCCTGTATCTTGATCGCCGTACCCCACGGATCGACGGTCTTGACGAATCCCGAAAAGATGAAGGTCACGCCCAGCACGATCCGGCAGGCATGGGACAACCATTTGAAAGCCCTGTTACGCATCGGCGGCAGCGTTTAGGAGCGGGGCGAGCGCCGCTTCGATTTTCGAAAAGATCCGTTCGGGCGTCTCCATCGAGCCGTCCGGCGCGCAGCAGTCGACGACGCGGAACGCCGCATCCTCGCGCGCGGCATCGAGGTAAACCCCGCGCACGCGCTGTTGCAGATCGAGCGACGCCTCGTGGATGTCGTGCGCCCCTTGCAGGTAATCGCGGTCGCCGCCCTCGCGCGCCTGCGTCAGTTTGCGCTCGGTGAACGAAAAGGGAACGTCCAGAAACAGCGACACGTCGGGACGCGGGAGCCGGTAATAGCCGTACTCCGTATCGAGAATCCAGCGTTTGAGCGCACGGCGTTCCTCCTCCGACGAGAGTTTCGCGCACTGGAACGCCACGTTCGAATAGACGTAACGGTCCAGCACCACGGCTTCGCCCGACGCGAGCCACTGCCGGATCTCAGCCGCCGCATCGCCCCGGTCGCCGGCGAAGAGCAGCGCCACCAGATAGGGATCGACCGCCTCGACGGTACCCAGTTCGCCGCGCAGGAAACGGGCGATCAGATCGCCGAAAACCGGCGCGTCGAAACGCGGGAAATGGAGGTAACGGCACGCGACGCCGCGCCGTGCGAAAAGCTCCTGCAACATGCGGATCTGGGTCGACTTGCCCGCTCCGTCCAATCCTTCGAGTACGATAAACATAAATTCAGGCAGTAGATTTATCTTGAATTTTTTTCGTCCATTTCCCGCCTCGGCATAGCCCGAACAAGTTCGGCTCTGCACTCGGCTTAACGAAATGGTTGAATTTCTTTCTTCCATTTCTCGCCTCAGCATAGCCCGAACAAGTTCGGCTCTGCACTCGGCTTAACGAAATGGTTGAATTTCTTTCTTCCATTTCTCGCCTCAGCATAGCCCGAACAAGTTCGGCTCTGCACTCGGCTTAACGAAATGGTTCTTTCGCGCTCAGCGCAACATCCTCACGGCACGTTCGACGCCGGCTGCAAGCGCATCGATCTCCCCGCGCGTGTTGTACATCGCAAGCGACGCCCGGCACATGCCCGGCACCCCGTAATGGGTCATCACCGGTTCGGCGCAATGCTGGCCCGTGCGCACGGCGATCCCCAGCTTGTCGAGGATCATCCCCACATCGTAGGGGTGCGTCCCCTCGACCGTGAACGACACGATCGCGCATTTGTCGGGTGTCGCGCCGTAGATCCGCAACCCGTCGACGGCCGAAAGCCGTTCGGCGGCATAGCCCAGCAACTCCCGTTCGTAAGCCTCTATCTCGGCCGGATCGAACTGTTCCAGGTAACGGATCGCCTCGCCCAGCCCGATCGCCCCGACGAAATTGGCCGTGCCCGCTTCGAATTTCAGCGGAAGCGGCGCATAGGTCGTCCCCCCGAACGACACCCGATCCACCATATCGCCGCCGTAGAGGAACGGAGGCATCGCATCGAGCAGTTCGCGCCGCCCGTAGAGCACGCCGATACCGGTCGGGCCGTAGAGCTTGTGTCCCGAAAAGGCATAGAAGTCGCACCCCAGCGCCGCGACATCCGCGCCGCCGTGAACGATGCCCTGGCATCCGTCCACGCACACCAGTGCGCCCACGGCGTGCGCCGCCTCCACGATCGGACGCAGATCGGGCCGTGTGCCGAGCGTGTTGGATGCCTGCGTGACGGCTACCATGCGCGTGCGGCCGTCGATCAGTCCGTCGAGTCGTTCGGTCATCAACCGTCCCGCATCGTCGAAGGGCAGCATCCGCAATTCGGCCCCCTTGCGCAACGCGACCGCCTGCCACGGAACGAGGTTCGAGTGGTGCTCCATCTCGCTCACGACGATATTGTCGCCCGCCCGCAGGAACGTATCGCCCCATGCGTAGGCCACCGTGTTGAGCGATGCCGTCGCCCCCGCCGTGAAGATCACCTCCTCGCGGTGCGCGGCGCCGATAAAGGCGCGGATACGGTCGCGCGCCGCTTCGTAACGCTCCGTCGCCTCCTCGGCCAGACGATGTACGCCGCGGTGGATATTGGCGTTCAACTCCCGATGCAGGTAATCGACCGTATCGATCACGCAACGAGGCTTCTGCGCCGTAGCCCCGCTATCGAGGTAGACCAGCGGGCGGCCGTACACCTCGGTCGAGAGCAGCGGAAAATCCGCACGTATCTTTTCAACATCAAACATTCCTACATCCGTTCGAGTTTCGCCACGATCCTCCGATAAAGTTCCTCGCAAAGCGGTTCGACGGCACAATGCGCCGCGATCGCCGCGACGAATCCCTCCATCTGCAACCGCCGTGCCTGTTGTTCGCTCAGGCCGCGCTGCCGCATGTAGAGGATCGCCTCGTCGTCCATCTGCCCCACCGTGGCGCCGTGCGTACACTTCACGTCGTCGGCATAGATCTCCAACTGGGGCTTGGCGACGATGCGCGCGCCGGTCGAGAGTTCGACGTTGCGGCTCGTCTGCTGCGCGTCGGTACGCTGCGCGCCGGGCGCCACGTAGACCAAACCTTGAAAGGCGCCGGTCGCCTCGCCGCCCGCAACGCCCTTGACGAGCGAACGGCTGCTGCAATCGGGTACGTTGTGACTGACCCGCACGCCGACCTCGCAATGCTCCTTGTCCGCAGCCAGAAACAGACCGTCCAGTTCGCTGCGGGCGAACGCACCGTCGAGATCGATGCGGTAACTCACGTTGGCACTCGTCAGCTCGGCCATCGTCACCTCGCAGAGGCTTCCGCCTTGTTGACGGATCGAGCATTCGACGAAAGCCTCATCAATAAACATCTCGACGACAGAAAGTTTCGCATTCTCACCTACATCGATGCTCAATATCGCCGACTCAGGTTTCGTGTGGACGATGACCAACCGTGCCCGATCGCCCTTACCCACCGCGACGGCATATTCCGTCGGGTCGAGCAACGTATAGACCGGTCCGTCGACCAGCGCAGCGCGTTGGCCGCGCAACGCCTCGAACCCCTCGCCTCCGATCCAATCCAACCGCTCCATCACGCCTCCCTGTAATCGTTGATAAGCCAGTCGTAGCCCTCCTTTTCGAGTTTGAGCGCCAGCGACTTGTCGCCCGAATGGATGATGCGCCCCTTGTAGAGCACATGCACGTAGTCGGGAACGATATAGTCCAGCAGACGCTGGTAGTGCGTGATGACCACCGTAGCGTTTTCGGACGTGCGGAGCTTCGTCACACCCGTGGCGACGATGCGCAGTGCATCGATGTCCAGCCCCGAATCGGTCTCGTCGAGAATGGCCAGCTTCGGCGCGAGCACCGCCATCTGGAAGATCTCGTTCTTCTTCTTCTCGCCGCCCGAAAAACCTTCGTTCACCGAGCGCGACATCAGCTTCGGATCGAGCTCCACGACGGCGCTCTTCTCCTTCATCAAGCGCAGGAATTGAGAGGCCGTAAGAGGCTCTTCACCACGATATTTACGTTGTTCCTGAACGGCCATCTTCATAAAATTGGCCATCGACACGCCGGGAATCTCGACCGGATACTGGAAGCCGAGGAACAACCCCAGCCGCGCCCGATCCTCGATCGACATCGCCAGCAGGTCGTGCCCCTGAAAAGTCACCGATCCTGCCGTCACGGTGAACTTCTCGTTTCCGGCCAGCACCGACGCCAGCGTGCTCTTGCCCGAACCGTTGGGCCCCATGATCGCATGTACCTCGCCGGCCTTCACGTCGAGGTCGATGCCCCGCAGGATCTCCTTGTCGTCGACCGAAGCGTGTAAATTCTTTACGGAAAGCATATTTCGTCTGTTTAAATTCTACTTTAACCTACCGAACCTTCAAGGCTGATAGATAATAATTTCTGTGCCTCGACAGCGAATTCCATCGGCAGCTTGGCCATCACCTCTTTGGCGAATCCGTTCACGATCAGTCCCACGGCGTCCTCGGTCGACAGGCCGCGCTGGTTGCAATAGAAAAGCTGTTCGTCGGAGATCTTCGAAGTCGTGGCCTCGTGCTCAACGATCGCCGTACGGTTGCTGCACGCGATCTCGGGAAAGGTATGCGCCCCGCATGCGGAGCCGATCAGCAGCGAGTCGCACTGCGAATAGTTGCGCGCCCCCTCCGCGCTGCGCGCCACCTTGACCAGCCCGCGGTAGGAGTTCTCGCTCCGGCCGGCCGAAATACCTTTCGAAACGATCCGGCTGCGGGTGTTGCGGCCGATATGGATCATCTTGGTACCGGTGTCGGCCTGCTGGAAATGGTTGGTCATCGCCACCGAATAGAACTCCCCCACCGAATTGTCGCCCAGCAGCACGCAGCTGGGATATTTCCACGTAATCGCCGAGCCGGTCTCGACCTGCGTCCACGACAGGCGGGCGTTCTGGCGGCACAGTCCGCGCTTGGTGACGAAGTTGTAGATGCCGCCGCGCCCCTCCTTGTCGCCCGGATACCAGTTCTGGACGGTCGAGTATTTCACCTCGGCGTCGCGCTCGACGACGATCTCCACCACGGCGGCGTGCAACTGGTTCTCGTCGCGCCGCGGGGCGGTACACCCTTCCAGATAACTCACGTAGGCCCCTTCGTCGGCGACGATGAGCGTGCGTTCGAACTGTCCCGTACCCTCGGCGTTGATGCGGAAGTAGGTAGACAGCTCCATCGGACAGCGCACCCCTTTGGGAATGTAGCAGAACGATCCGTCGGAGAAGACCGCCGCGTTGAGCGCCGCATAGTAGTTGTCGGTGCAGGGCACCACGCTGCCCAGGTATTTCTTGATGAGATCGGGGTAGTCGCGGATCGCCTCCGAGATCGAACAGAAGATGATTCCCTTCTCGGAGAGCGTCTCCTTGAAAGTGGTCTTGACCGACACGGAGTCCATGACGGCATCGACGGCCACGCCCGCCAGCTGCATCTGCTCCTCCAAGGGGATGCCCAGCTTGTCGAACGTGCGTTTGAGTTCGGGGTCGACCTCGTCCATGGAGCCCAGTTTGGGACGCACCCTGGGCGCAGCGTAATAGATGATGTCCTGGAAATCGATCTCCGGAATGCGGAGGTGCGCCCACGTCGGCGGCTCCATCTTGAGCCAGTGGCGGTAGGCCCGCAGGCGCGACTCGGTCATCCACTCCGGTTCGCCCTTCTTGGCCGAGATCAGGCGCACGACCTCCTCGCTCAGGCCGCGCGGAATCGTCTCGGTCTCGATGTCGGAGGTGAAACCGTACTTGTACTCCCGGCCTTCTATCTCTTTTATGATGTTATCCTGTTCTGACATACCTGTGGAAATATCATGCAAATGTACAAAAAAAATGCAGAACGTACAACGCCGCGCCGCCGGACGGCAAAAATCGCAGCGGCACGGACGGAATGTCCCGCATGGCGCGAAAAACGGGCACCCGCACGCAAAATCGCACCGGAGGATACGGCGGAACCGGAAAACTTGCGTATCTTTGCGTCTCGAAATCATCCCGAAACATTATGGATACCATCGAACGGATCGCCCGCCGCAACCGGTTGCGGGCGGAAGAGGTCATCCGCGACTCGCGGCTCGCGGAGATATGGCGGTCGGTCGGCGCCGAGGTGCGACAGGTCGGATCGCTGCGGTCGGGCCTGCTGATGAAGCACCGCGACATCGACTTCCACATCTATTCGTCGCCGCTGCGCCTGGAAGAGAGCTTCGCGGCAATGGCGCAGCTGGCAGCCGATCCGGCCGTGGGTCGCATCGAGTGCCGCAACCTGCTCGCAACCGACGAGGCGTGCGTCGAATGGCACGCGACGTACCGCGATCGCGACGGCGACGAGTGGCAGCTCGACATGATCCACATCGTGCGGGGTTCACGCTACGACGGTTATTTCGAACGTGTGGCCGACCGGATCGCCGCCGCGCTGACACCCGTGACGCGGCGCGCCATCCTGCAACTCAAATACGACACGCCCGACGACGTGAAGATCGCCGGCATCGAATACTACGTGGCCGTGCTGCGCGACGGCGTGCGCACCTACGACGCCTTCGCCGAGTGGCGGCGTACACACCCGCTCACGGGCATCGTCGAGTGGATGCCCTGACCGGCCCATACAGTCGCAGACCGGCGCAGGACGCCCCGTACCGGTCCGCACACGGTATCCTGTCGTCCTTTCTTCTGGCGGTTCGACCGCGAAACGGAATGCAAAAAAATCCCTCAGAAGAAAAAGAAACCGATTTTATTTGGTAATTCCGCATTTTTGACTTACTTTTGCTCCGCGTTTGCTGAAAGTCAGCGGCACGCATCCACAGAATCGGAGAGGTGGGTGAGTGGCTGAAACCACCGGTTTGCTAAACCGACGTGCTGGGCAACCGGCACCACGAGTTCGAATCTCGTCCTCTCCGCCAAGTTTGGTAATGTATCAGATTAGGGCATAAGATTGCAACTAACTGAAAATCATTACACGGACTTAAAGAAAAACATAAAAAGAAGACGACTTTCGGGTCGTCTTTTGTATTTTTGCGCCCACAAATCGGCTGAAAATCGGCCGAGGGTTCCAAATAAGAACCTTCATGTATCAGATTAGGGCACGAAAAAATAACTTGCAAATTTTGCGAGGGAATTTGTATCAAAAATGGCTATCAAGAGAACGGGAAACAACGCTATAAATGCAAACACTGCCATAGGAAACAACAGGCGGATTATTCTTACCAAGCCTATATACCAATCACTATTACCGTTCAATATTCGATACTTTCCTAATAATGAATCTTTTGATGTGAATACCCTTTCAATGGCTTCTAACTTTACCTCAAAATACCTTCATTTGAAAAACCTTCAAAAAAACTTAAAATTGACTATACAACTATTACATAATCAATTATATATATCAAAGAAATTGTTAAACTATATTTTTCCTATGCTTTTACTTTGATCCATTCGAAACTGTAACATTAATATTGTGCTCCCAATCTGCGAAAGAAGTGGGAGATCCATTGTCTTGATTATATAATAAGTCAATTTTCACTCTACAAAGATAATTATTTACAACAAGAACAGAGGTAAGATAGATTAATTATTTTCTACATAATAAAAGCGGTAACTATCACAACTCACAAAATATTATATACATCTTTTTTTGTGATTTCACAAAATTATTCTACATTTAGCAGACCAATTTATTTCATTATATTAATTAAGTAACATGGCTCCTTTTCGACTATATTCTGTACGTATTAACGAAAACAACATTACAACAGATAATGTAACCCTGATCTCTCCCAGACACAGTGGTGGTCGGCAAAATGAATATTCAAATTACTTCTCATTAATTATTGGTAATAATGGAACGGGGAAGAGTAGACTGCTTTGTAGCATTGCGAAACTGTTTAAACAAATTTATAAAGATAAAAATTCAACAAAACTTTTTGGTAGTAAAGCTAATTTTAACACTGTTCCCAACAAAGTAATTGCCTTAACCAATAGTTTATCTGATCATTTCCCGTTAGATAGCAGTTTTTAAA
This sequence comes from Alistipes communis, assembly GCF_006542665.1. Classification (NCBI taxonomy): domain Bacteria; kingdom Pseudomonadati; phylum Bacteroidota; class Bacteroidia; order Bacteroidales; family Rikenellaceae; genus Alistipes; species Alistipes communis. The sequence goes on along the minus strand of NZ_AP019735.1, from coordinate 2,567,006 downwards.
AATACCGATCTGTATATGAACGATACAACAGAGCGGATGATTTTATTAGAAATTTATACAAAGATTCAAGATACATTTATTTAGGTCCTAGAAGCAGAAATAATTTTTTCTCGAATAAGACCTCTATAAACAGAGCGTTGGATATTTTTTTCGAGTATTACTCAGAATCGGAAATTTCAGGTTATTACAGACATGTATTCGATTACCTGGATTTTGAACCGATTTTAAAACTTCAATATCGAATTCCCTATTTATTTAAACAAAGCAAACACATCTCTAAAGAGTTTCTTTTCACAAACACTCGTACGCCAATGTCTATAACAGGTCAAATTAATGAGGTTGATGAGACAAAGACACAACTCATAGATCTTTACGGACAGGAATTGGCCGATTTTTTCAATAATACAGAATTTTCCCCTGATGGATACAGAGAAATTTTAATCAACTTTTCTGCAAAGAATACCAAAAGATACACAGAAGATAAACAACAATATAACAATAATATAGCCGAGTATAGGATATTAAATATCTTACGTAAGTTGAATATTGTCAGATCCTATGAAGTCAAAGTATATAAAAAAGGAGGATTCGAGTTCAGTTTTGGAGAAGCAAGTTCCGGAGAAGCCAACATTTTATCAACTTTGTTAGCTTTACTTCCGCTATTAGAGGATAATTGTATGGTTTTAATCGACGAACCGGAAATTAGCTTACATCCAATCTGGCAGGCTAAATACATTGAATTATTGAATAACATTTTTAAACATTTTCATGGTTGTCATATTATTATAGCCTCCCATTCCCATCTGTTAGTCACAGATCTTCCTCCCGACCGATCTACGGTGATTACATTACAAAATAGAAAGAAGAATATCATATCAGAAATTATCAATGAGTCTACATTCGGTTGGAGCGCAGAAGATATCTTACTGAATGTATTTGGGCTCCCTACTTCAAGAAATTATTATCTATCCCAGGTTTTATCAAAAGGGTTGGAATTGTTGGCTGATCACAGTAGACCAAATTCTGAATTAAATGCAGTCAGACGCCAAATTGAAGAATATTTTCCGTTAATGAAAGACAACGATCCTTTAAAAAGTATTGCCGAAATCATTATAAATACGACCTTACGATGAGCGATTATATAAACAATGCATATCAGTTAACTTCCCAAGAAACTTCTTTAATAAAAAAGGAATTTTCAACCCACACGGATTGGAATAAAAAAATATTTGATCAACTAAAAAAGAACATTGTACTGCATTTGAGGAAAGAACAAGACAATAAATGCTGCTATTGTAAACACGAGTTGGGATTTGACATTAAAGATGTAGAGATTGAACATATTGTTCCGAAATCGACATTCTCAAAATTTACATTCTGTTGTAAAAACCTTGCATTAAGTTGCCCTGGATGCAATACAAAGAAAGGAACAAAAAATGTGCTTAATAAGCCTATTAAAAATTATCCGCGTTCAGGCAACGCATTTAAAATAATTCATGCGCACTACGATTCATATCCACAACACATACAAATTGATAATAAATCCGTATATATAGCACTGTCATCTAAAGGAAGTGAGACAATTACCATTTGTGAATTATTCAGGCTTAATAAAGTCGAAGACAATATGAAAAAATTCAATGCGGAACAACAATCTATATTAGCATGGCTGACTGAAGAAATACGCACCAGCAAACCTGAAGAACAAGCTGCTTTTATAAGAGAAATAAAACGACGAATACGTAATGAATAATTATATTCTTTTATTTATTAAAGTGTGCTATTACGCCACCGAATACAATCTTCAATTAAAGAATAGAAGGCTTCACCAGCCAAATACAATTAATTATTATACGACAAAAAAGCATAATCTTTGAAAAACAAGTTCTCGGAATCTGCATATCCACAGCAAAATACGTATATTTGTGTCGTTAGCAGGTTCTTAACAGATAGTTTCGGACAGCAATCCATAGCTCAGTATCTAAATCGTTACCTGACACGAGAAAAATATAGCAAGTATCTGATTACAGGACATTTCGGAGAATTAGGTTCATAACCCCTCCTCTCCGCCAAGTTCGGAGCCGACAGGCGGCAACAAAACGACAAATCCTGCAAGACAAATACTTGCAGGATTTTTCTTTTTCAGGGTATGGCTGAAAACAGCCTAAAACCGGTTCCGGAACAGGTAGCTGAACCTGAAAACCTCCGATCCCGACAGGCAACGATTTGTCCGTAATTCTCTTACTAAATATAAAGATCCAGTAAGACAAACAGCGGAGTCAGTAGTTTTACAACCCAATCGGTTACCTACGAAAAGTACATTCAAAATTTTCTTCTACTTGAAGAAGGCCGCCCCTCGGGCAAACTTCCAAGACCTGAAACCGATTCCCATGAAATCGGAGGCGTCCGACGTCCGGTCACAGAACTTGTTCGCCACCACCCGACAAGGATTTCCGCCGTCGACACCGATGGCGATCCTGAGATTTTCGACCTCATAGACGGGGTTCGCTCCGTCGGCGAAGAAGCAATAGATCCCTGCATTCCGCGCCGACACACTCCCTGCACACAGCACGATGCACGCCGACAAAACCAATTTTTCCATAGGCTTCGAAAAAGTTCCGTCCATACCCCGACGGCCCGAAAAAAGACAGAGAAGCGATGGCGCCGAAAGCTTATTTTAAGCACTGGTATCCGGAACAGTCTCGGGATAAAACAAACAACAGCCCGCGCTCATATTCACGGATGGATACGACGCGAGAAGATGTCGGCTTATTCTCTTCTCCCGTTGAATTTTCCCGATCGAACACCGAGAATAAACTTACACGTTCCGTGTTTTCAGTATACCACTGCAAATGCAGAAAACATATCCGGAAAATGCAACCGTTCTCTTCCGGTGGGAATGTACTGCATACCCACAGCTTATTGTAATCGACGTCCGGTTTATAAAAAGCCAGCCGTCCTTCGGCAGGACGGCCGGCTCGGAAAAAGAATATGACTTTTGAAGACCTTATTCCCTATCGCTCATCGAATAGGGAGCGTCTTCGGCTTTCGTGCCGCGGCTGTCGTTCGGTTCCGGCCGCATCTCGAAAGCGATCTTCGCTCCGTTCAGCAGCTCGCCGTATTTCAGGAAAGTTCGTTCGAGAGTCTTTCCGTCGAGTGTCATCTTTCCGACATAACGGTTCTCGGGGCCGTTCCCGGGAGCTTCGATCTCCACGGTCTCGCCGTTTTCGAGGTGGATGAGCGCTTTTTTGAAGAGCGGCGAACCCACCGCATATTCGTCCGATGCGGGACAGACGGGATAGAACCCGAGGGCCGAGAACACGTACCAGGCCGAGGTCTGTCCGTTGTCCTCGTCGCCGCAGTATCCGTCGGGCTTGGCGGAGTAGAGCCGGTCCATAACTTCTCGTACCCAATACTGCGCCTTCCAGGGTTGTCCGACATAATCGTAGAGGTAGATCATGTGCTGCGCAGGTTGGTTGCCGTGCGCGTAGTTGCCCATGTTGGCCACCTGCATTTCGGTGATCTCGTGGATGCGCACGCCGTAGTAGCTGTCATCGTAGATCGGCGGGACGACGAATACCGAATCCAACATCTTCGAGAACTCCTTCCCGCCGCCCATCAGCTCGGCGAGCCCTTCGACGTCGTGGAAAACCGACCATGTGTAGTGCCAGGCGTTACCCTCCGTATATGCGTCGCCCCACTTGTAGGGGCTGAACGGCGACTGGAACGTCCCGTCGGCATTGCGGCCGCGCATCAACTTGGTTTCAGGATCGAAGAGGTTTTTGTAGTTCTGCGAGGCCTTTTCCAGCCGCTCCGCATCTTCGGTCCGGCCCAGCTTTTTCGCCACCTGCGCGATACACCAGTCGTCGTAGGCATATTCGAGCGTTCGTGCGACATTCTCGTCGATGCCTGCATCGTAGGGTACATAGCCCAGCGTGTTATAGTATTCGTGCCCGAGGCGTCCCGTGGAGCTTACAGTAGGATGGACTTTGTCGCGTCCCGCGAGCATCGCCCCGTAGAGGGTTGCTACATCCTCTTCGGGTGTCACGCCTTTGAGTATTGCATCCGCGACTACGGATGCGGAGTTGTTTCCGACCATGCATCCGCGGTGTCCCGGCGAAGCCCATTCGGGCAGGAAGCCGCTCTCGCGGTAGGCATTGGCCAGCCCGGCCTGAATCTCGGCGTTGACCGACGGATAGACGAGGTTCAGCAACGGAAACAGGCTCCGGAACGTGTCCCAGAATCCCGTGTCGGTATACATATAGCCAGGCAGCACCTCGCCGTTGTAGGGGCTGTAATGCACAGGTTTGCCCGCAGCGTCGATCTCGTAGAATTTGCGCGGGAAAAGCGTCGAACGGTAGAGGCACGAGTAAAACGTGCGGTACTGATCCGTAGTTCCTCCCGTGACTTCGATACGTCCCAGCACCTCGTCCCAGCGTTCCTGTGCCCGGGCCTTCACCGTTTCGAAATCATCCGTTCCCAGCTCCGTTTCGAGGTTTCGCAGGGCCTGCTCCGCGGAGATGAACGACGAGGCCACGCGGGCCGTCACCTGCTCGCCACGCACCGTCGAAAAGTGTACCTTAGCCACGGCGTGGTCACCTTCGACCGCTTTGCCGCCTTCGGGATAGAGCTCTCGGCTACCCGCCTCGTAGGAGGCGGGGGCATCGGTCAGCTCGACGGCCGCGAAGGGCTTGTCGAAGCGGATGACGAACCAGTTGCGGAAATTCTCGGGCACGCCGCCGCTGTTACGTGTCGTATAGCCGGCAACGGTCTGCGCGTCGACGATCTCCACGCGCGAGCCGAGGTCGAAGGCGTCGATGACTACGCCCGATTCCGTCGATTCGGGGAACGTGAAGCGCATCACGGCGGCGCGCTCCGTCGGGGTCATTTCGGCCACGATGTCGTGGTCGGCCAAGTAGACCGAGTAATAGTAGGGCTTCGCCGTCTCCGACTGGTGCGAGAACCAGCTCTGACGCGACTCCTCGCCGAGTTTGTCCCGGCCCCGCACGGGCATCAGCGAAAACTGCCCGTAGTCGTTGATCCACGGCGAGGGCTGGTGGGTCTGTTTGAAGCCCCGGATGGTATGCGCTCCGTAGGTGTAGACCCACCCGTCGCCCATCGGGCCCGTCTGGGGCGTCCAGAAATTCATTCCCCACGGCAAAGCCACCGCCGGATAGGTATTGCCCGTCGAGAGCACATAGTCCGACTGGGTGCCGACCAGCGTCGAGACGTATTCCGAGGGGCGAATCGCGGTTCCGGTGTCGTAAGGAACATGACCGCAGGCAGCAGCGAGGGCCGCCAGCACGATGAATGCGTATTTCTTCATTATCGGATGGAATTTAACAAATCTGCTTTACCTTCGTTCACGAGTTTGAGTATCAGCTCCCCGAACAGCGTGTTCTGCCATGCGAACCACGCGCGGGTGTAATCCGCAGCGTCGTGGCGCGAGAAGGACTCGTGCATGAAGCCCGTACCGGCATCGGTGGTCATCAGCGAGACGATGCAGTCGCGGATTTCCTCGTCGTCGGTGGAGGTGAAGGCCCGCATCATGATGCTCATGGGCCAGATCATCTCCACGCCGATATGGGGGCCTCCGATGCCCTCGCCCGCCGCACCGCGCCAGAAGTAAGGATTGCCGTCGCTCCACACGAAGCGGCGGGTGTTTTCATAGATCGGGTCCGTGCGCTCCACGTCGCCCAGATAGGGCATCGCCAGCAGCGACGGTACGTTGGCGTCGTCCATCAGCTGTCGTCCGCCGAAACCGTCGACCTCGAAAGCATAGATCTTCCCGAACTCCGGATGTTCGACAACGGCGTATTTTTGCAGCGCCGCAGCCACTTCGTCGGCCAGTGCCGTACACTCCGCGGCGAGCTCCTTCTCATTGTTTACGGTCGCCAGAATTTCGGCTGCTTTGCGCAGCGACGTGACGGCCATGAAGTTCGAAGGTACGAGGAACCCGAAGGTCGTGGCATCGTCCGAGGGCCGGAACGCCGAGGCGATCAGCCCCACGGATTTCACCGGATTGCCGCGACCCACATTGCAGCGCGTGTCGAGCTGCCGGTCGGTCGTGCGCAGGAAGATATAGTCCCCGGGCCCCTCCTTCATCTGCTGTTCGCGCAGCGTGCGGAGAACGGCCCGCATGGCATCGACCCACACGGCGTCGAAAACCGACGCATCGCCCGTCGTCTTCCAGTAGTGGTGCGCCAGGCGGATGGGATAGCAGTGGGAGTCGATCTCCCATTTGCGCTCGAAGACCATCGGATCGGCCTCGGGGAAATCCGTCTCGTTGTGTACGCCCGTCGGCGCGACGTTGAAGGCGTTGGCGTAGGGATCGATATTGATGAGTTTCAGTTGGCGGCGGATAACCCCCGCGATCATCCGCTGCAACTGCGCGTCCTTACCGCACAGCTGCACGTAGGGCCACACCTGAGCTCCCGAATCGCGCAGCCACATCGCCGCAATATCGCCCGTGTAGACGTACGTGTCGGGATTTCCCGCGGCGTCCTCGCCGTAGTGTACCGTGGTGTCGAGCGTGTTGGGGAAGCAGTTGGCGAACATCCACCGCAACCGCTCGTTGGTCAGAAGACCGCACACGCGCGCGATCTCCTGCTCCACGGCTTCCGATCTGAAAAGCCGCTTCTCTTCGGCCGGGCGCTGGTCGGCATAGGTTTCCGGCTCGTCCGGACAGTACCACACCTTGGGTTCGGCGCCCATCTCGAAGACCAGCTCGCCGCCCTGCATGATGTCGGCATGGGCGATCCAACCCTTCGTGTAGGGCTCGCCGTTGAGCCATACGCGCTGGATGTAGCGGTTTTCGGGGGTGAGGTTCCGCGCCTCGATTGCAAAGGTGCCGTTCGGGACGTCGATTTCTGCCCGGTCAAAGAGCGGTACGCCGAACCAGTAGCGTCCGCCGGCGGGTTCGACCTCGTACATGCCCAGCGACGAGAGGACGTACCATGCAGACATCTGCCCCACGTCCTCGTTGCCCGAAAGGCCGTCGGGTTCGGCGCGGTAGAGCGTCGTGAGCACCTCGCGCACCTTGTCGGCCGTCTTCCACGGCTGCCCCAGCATCGTATAGAGGTACAACACGTGGTGGCTCGGCTCGTTGCCGTGGGCGTACTGGCCGATAAGGCCCGAAATGTCGGGCGAAGTCTCGGCGCCCTCGACAACGGAACTTACCGTGAAGAGCGAATCGAGCTTTCCGAGCATCTCCTCGCGGCCGCCGAAACACCCGACGAGCCCCTCGACGTCGTGCGGCACGAGCCACGTGTACTGCCAGGCGTTTCCCTCGCAGTAGTCGTCGGCACGGTGCGTCGAGGCGAAGGGGTTGAACGGCGTGCGCCAGCCTCCCTTCGAGTCGCGGCCCCGCATGAAGCGCGTCGCCGGATCGAAGCAGTTGCGGTAAGAGTGGCTGCGTTCCGTGAAGTAGTTCGCCTCCTCCGTCCGGCCCAGCGCCTCAGCGGCACGCGCCGCGGCGCCGTCGGCCAGGGCGTACTCCATGTCGTAGGCCACCGCCTCGTTGAACAGGTCGCACGGGATGTAACCGTACTTCATCCGCAGGCCGTTGCCCCGATCGGGGTTCATGGCCGTCTTTTTGATCGCTTCGAAAGCTTTCTCCCTGTCGAATCCTTCGATGCCCTTCACGATGGCGTCCGCCACGACGGGAATACCCGGATTGCCCACCATGCAGTCTGTCTCGTTGCCCCACAGGTGCCATACCGGCAGGCGCCCCTGTTCGTCGGCGATAGCCAGCATCGTCCGCACGATGTCGGGCATCCGCTCCGGATGCAGGATCGTCATCAGCGGCATCGCGGCGCGGTAGGTGTCCCACAGCGAGAAGGTCGTGTAGTTCGTGAAGCCGGGTGCACGGTGGATTTCATAATCCGACCCACGGTAATCGCCGTTCACGTCGCAGAACACGGAGGGAGCCACCATCGTGTGGTACAGCGCAGTGTAGAAAATCCGCTTCGCCGTCTCGTCCTCCGTCGCGATCTTCACCTTCGACAGCTCGTCGTTCCACGCCTTGTCGGCCGCCGCCGCGGTCGCCTCGAAATCCCATTCGGGAAGCTCCGCGGCGAGGTTCGCCTCGGCGCCCTCGACGCTCACGGGCGACAGGGCCACCTTCACGAGCAGCTGCTCGCCGTCGGTCGTCGAGAACGACGCACGGGCGTATTTGTCCCCGACGGTTTCGAACTTTGCAAAAGGTTTCGAGAACTCCGCCGCGAAATAGACCCGCTGGTCTTTGGCCCAGCCCGTCGAGTAGCGCCATCCGCTGATGCGCGTGCTGTCGTCCGAGAAGCGGAAGCCCGTATCGGTCGCCTCGTCCCAGCAGCCGCCGTTTTCCAAGTCGAAGACCACGGCCGCGGCATCCGACGCCGGGAAGGTGTAGCGGTGCAGTCCCACACGCGCCGTGGCCGTCATCTCGGCCGTGACGCCGTAGCGCATCAGCGGAACCGAGTAGTAACCCGGCCGGGCGATCTCCCGCGTGCGGTCGGCATAAGACCAGAGTCCCGACGACGGATCGTCCTCCGTGCCGCGGGCATAGGTCACCTCGCCCACGACGGGCATCACCGTGACGTCGAACAGGTCGCCGATCCCCGTGCCCGAGAGGTGCGTGTGCGAGAAGCCGATCACCGTCGAATCCGACCGGTGGTACCCCGAAACCCAGTCCCATTCCTGCGGAATGCTCGTGGGGCCGACCTGCACCAAGCCGAACGGCACGTTCGCCCCGACGAAGACGTGGCCGTGGCCGCCCGTGCCGATCTTCGGGTCCACGAAGCGGGTGAAATCGCTCTCCGCAGCGGGCTGCGAAGGCGAGCAGGCCGCCGCGAGAAGCAGGGCCGCCGCCGGCAAAAAGCTGTATGTCCGTTTCATAGTCAAGCGTTATTTATCGTTTTTCAATTCGAATTTCAGTCGTCCGCCCCCGAGCAGCTCGTCGTGCGAGAGGCGGTACTTGCCGAGCGGTCTGCCGCCGAGCGTCATGCGGCCGATGTAACCGGCGCCGTCCGCCGGCCGCTCGGCCTCGATCACCAGCGGGCCCCGCTCCGTCGCGATCTCCACGCGGTCGAACACGGGGGCCGTCAGCGTATAGTACGGCTCGCCCGGGCAGTCCGGATAGAATCCCATCATCGAGAAGACGGCCCAGGCCGACATCGTACCCGTGTCGTCGTTGCCCGGAATACCGTCCGCGGCGGTCGTAAAGCAGGTGTCCAGCAGACGGCGCACCTCGCGCTGCGTGCGCCACTCCTCGCCCGGAAAGCGGCTGAATAGATAGGCGTAGGCGATGTCGGGTTCGTTCGCCGGGTCGTACAGCCCCTCGTCGAAGACCATTTGGAGCTTGTCGACGAACTTCCGCCGGCCTCCCATGAGCTTCGCCAGCCCCTCCACGTCGTGCGGCACGAAGAAGGTGTAGTTCCAGGCCGACCCTTCGTGGAATCCCGGCGCGGCCGTGAAGTTCTCGCCCGCCTTCGGGTCGAAGGGTTCGAGGAACGTCCCGTCGTCGTTGATCGGCCGCAGCGTCCCGAACTCCCTGTCGTAGTAGTGTCTGTACCCCAGCGAACGGTCGCGGAACAGACGCGCGTCGTCTCCGTGTCCGAGCGAGTCGGCCAGCAGCGACAGCGCATGGTCGGCGACGTAGTACTCCAACGCGTGCGACACGGAGGTATCGCCCGCGAGGTCCTTGGCGTAGAAACCCAGCGGAATGTAGCCCCGCTCGACATAGGGGTCGATGTCCGGCCGCAGCCGGTTCTGCGCTCCGGGCGTCGTGGCCGACTTGCGGAACGCCTCGTAGGCCGTCGCGACGTCGAAGTCGCGCAGCCCCTTCATCCACATGTCGACGATGACCGGAATGGCCGGGTCGCCTTCCATCGTGAAGGTCTCGCGGCCGTACAGCTCCCACTTGGGCATCCACCCCCACTCCTCGTACATGCCGATCATCGAGCGCACCATGTCCAGTTGCCGCTCGGGATAGACCAGCGTCAGCAGCTGGTGCACGTTGCGGTAGGTGTCCCACAGCGAAAAGACCGTATAGCGTTCGCCGTCGGTAACCCCCACCTCTCCCGAATGCTCCATCAGCGGGTATTCCCCGTTGACATCGCTCAGGAGATTCGGGTGGATCAGCGCATGGTACAGCGCCGTATAGAACACGGTCTGCTGCTCCGCCGTGCCATCCTCGACGCGGATGCGCGAAAGGTCGTCGTTCCACCGCGTGCGGGCCGCCCCGCGGATCGCGTCGAACGATGTTCCGGCGGGCTGTTCGGCGTCGAGGTTCCGGCGGGCGTTCTCCGTGCTCACATAGGAAATGCCCATGCGCACCTCGACCTGTTCGCCAGCCCGCAGGTCGTCGAACGTGAACCAGTAGCCCACGTCGTCGCCCGCCAGTTCGCGGCCGTACTCCGTATAGAGCTTGTATCTGCCGTTGTCGGGCGTCCACTCCGCCTCGACGCCCGTCATCGGGCGCTGTTTCTTCCAGTAGCCCGACGACGACGGGGTTTTCGTCACGCGCAGCACGAAATACACCGGAAACACCTTCTGCGGGTTGTAGCAGAACGTCCCCAGCAGTTTCATGCCCTCGATCTCCGTGGCGCTCACGCGGCGCACCGCCGCCCCCGACTCGTTCGTGAGGCCCTCGCCCAGATTCAGCAGGATGTGCCCCTTGCCGGCGGGAAACGTGTAGCGCTCGGCCGAAGTGCGCGCCGTGGCCGCAGCCTCGGCAAGAATACCGTACTTGTCGAGGCGCACCGAATAATAGCCCGGCGTGGCCCGCTCGTCGCGGTAGGCCGTGCCGTACTCCCGATAATCCACCGTCAGCGGCCCGCTCGTCGCCATCGTCAGCAGCGATCCCATCTCGGGACATCCCACGCCGCTCAGCGCCCCGTGGGCGAAACCCGTGAAGAATTCGTTATGGTACTCGTAAGGCGTCGACCACCAGCGGGCGTCCTTATCGTAGACGTTCGTGTCCGAACCCATCACGTTGAACGGAACCACCGCCATCATGCCGTTCGGGCACAGGGCCCCGGGGTGGGTCGTGCCGAAGTCGGTCGTGCCGATGAAAGGATCGACCTTATCGGCAGGAGTCTGGGCTCGGGCAAGTCCCGCCGTAAACAGAAGCGCCGCGATGATGATTCTTTTTCGCTTATTCATAAATGACCGGTCAGCAGTTTGAGATGTTCATCGGGCAGGAGCCGCAGGAGCCGGGCCGAAGCCGGAACGAGCAGCGTCTCTCCCTGACGGATCGGCATCTCGTTCCCTTCATCGTCGCAGAGCGCCCCGCTTCCTTCAATACACATGACGATCAGGAAGGAGTCGAGCTCCGAAAGATCACGGACAAATGCCCGATCGAGATCGTAAAGCGAAGTTACGAAATAGGGACACGATACCAACGGCACCTCCCTGTTTTTCGCCGCGACATAATGGGAACGATAGTCGGGCAGCACGGTGTAGTCGATAGCGTCCTTCGCCAGCTCGGTGTGCAGTTCGCGCGGTTTCCCGTCCGCCCCCGTACGGCCGTAGTCGTAGATACGATACGTGACGTCCGAAGTCTGCTGTATCTCCGCCACGAACGTTCCGGCGCAGATAGCATGAACACGGCCGGCCGGCAGGAAAAACAGATCGCCCGCAGTGACGGAATAGTCGCACAAGGCATCGGTCAGCGTATGGTCTGCGACCTTCCGTTCATACTCCGCAGGAGTGAGTTGTTCCGAGAAACCCGATTTCAGATGCGCCCCCCGATCCGCCGCCACGACATACCACATCTCCGTCTTGCCGTTCTTGCCATGCCGCATCCGAGCCAGTACGTCGTTGGGGTGCACCTGAATCGAAAGATCCTGACGGGCGTCGATGAATTTCACCAGCAGCGGAAATTCCGTACCATGCCGTTCGTAGACGGCATGGCCGACCAGCTCCCCTTTGAGCTGCCCGATAAGTTCCGGCAGGGTCATGCCGGCATATTCCCCCTCAGCGACGACCGATTCATCGCCTTTCACACCCGACAATTCCCAGCTCTCGCCGATATCGGACCGGTCGACGGCAATACCCTTGTAGGATGCGATCCTGTTCCCGCCCCAGATCATGCTTTTGAGGAGCGGGGTAAATTTAAAAGCCCTCATTGTCTATTATCATTACTGTCCAATTGACTTAAAGCAAAAGCGTATGCACCGACCGAAACGGCCTGACTGGCGCCGAGTTTCGAAATCGTGACGCCGATGCGCTTCTGCGGGTCGTAGGCCACATAGCGGTCGGTGCCGTAAACCTTCAGCGGCTGCAAGCGGCCTTTGGCGAACTCACGGAACTCCGCCTCGTCGTCCAGGTCGTAGACTTTCATCTGCACGCGGTTCAGCTCGTCGCCCGAGAGGGTGTGCATCTTCGCGCGGAGCTCTCTCAGCAGGCCCGGCATGATCCATTTGCGGGCCGCCGTGATGCCTCCGCCGATGACGACCAGACCGTCGATGAGCGTCACGGCCGCGGCCATGGCGTCGCCGGCGATCTCGCCCATTTCGGCGAAAGCCTGACGCGCCGCCCCGACGTTCCCCTGGCGCTTGCCGTCGGCGATCTCGCAGATCTCCCTGGGTTCCAGTCCGTGATTCGGATCGCCCGACAGTTCGCCGTAGACGCGCTTCACGGCACGAACGGAGACTCCGTCCTCGACGATGATCTCCGGCATCTTCTTGTGCCGCAGGCAGAAGGTCTCGACGCACGAGTTGTCGCCGCGGTTGAGGCGATTGTCGATCACGACGCCCACGCCGAAGCCCGTGCCGAAGGTGTAACCCACGAGGTTCTTGTAGCGTTTGGAGCTGTTCAGCGCTTCGAGACGGGCGTTGACCTGAGGCAGGGCTCCGCCCAGCGCCTCGCCGTAGGCGAACAAGTCGCCGTCGTTGTTGATGAAGACCGGAATGCCGAACGTTGCTTCGAGGAACGGGCCCAGCGCCACGCCGTCGCGGAACGACGGGAAGTTGGGAAGATAACCCCCGATGACGCCGTTGGGGTAATCGGCCGGACCGGGGAATGCGAACGAAATGGCCACGGGTTTCTCCGAAAGGCATCCGATGACGGCCCTGAACCCCTCGACCATCGCCGCGAGGCACTTGTCGAGATCCTCGGCATGAGACGGGAGCGTGATCGGCTCCACGATGAATTTATTGGCCTGCATGGCTCCGAACACGAGGTTCGTGCCGCCGGCGTCGAGGGTGATCACCACCCGATTGTCATGGCTGTACATGTCACAGGATATTATGACGCTTCGTGAACTCGACGATCTCCGGAATATAGCCGAAGGCAAGGCCCGTCACCGTGTCGGCGCAGCCGTAGTAGACCGCCACGCGCCCCGTCGCGGGGTCGTGCAGCGCGGCGCACGGGAACGTCACGTTCGGCACGTCGCCCATGCACTCGTACGGCGCGCGCGGCGAGATCAGGTAGGGGCCGCTGCGGGCCGTGACCTTCCACGGCTCGTCCAGATCCAGTAGCGCCGAGCCGAAGGCGTAGACGTAGCCGTTGCACGAACGAAGCACCCCGTGGTAGAACAGCAACCACCCCTCCGAGGTTTCGATCGGAACGGGACCCGCGCCGATCTTCATGCACTGCCACGCCGAGACTTCGAACGCCGCGGGCGACATCACGTGACGGTGGCGGCCCCAGAACTCCATATCGGGCGATTCGGAGTAGAAAATATCGCCGAACGCCGTATGGCCGTTGTCGCTCGGACGCGAGAGCATGGCGAACTTCCCGCTGATCTTGCGCGGGAACAGCACCCCGTTGCGGTTGAACGGGATAAAGGCGTTCTCCAACTGGTGGAACGTCTCGAAATCATCCGTCCACGCGATGCCGATCGTCGGGCCGTGGTAGCCGTTGCACCACGTCACGTAGTACTTGTCGCCGATCTTCGCCACGCGCGGATCGTAGCCGTAGACCCACTCCCCGATCTCGGGGTCGGCGCCCGTCAGGCGGAAGTCGGCCTCGTCGATGTCCCACCTCAGGCCGTCGGCCGAGAAGCCGACGTGCAGGCGCATGCGGCGGTTCGTGTCGTCGCAGCGGAAAACGCCGGCGTAGTTGTACCTGCCTTTTTGGAACGGCACGACGGCCGAATTGAAAATACTGTTCGAGGTCGACAGGGCGTCGCGGCCGATGATCGGGTTCTGCGTGTAACGCCACAAGACCTCTTTCGAACCCGCAGGGCGCTCCTCCCACGGCATATCGGGCAAAGGCTCGCCCGCAATTTTCAGTGCATTCATATTACTTGTCGTTTGGTTTGTCGTCATAGGTAAATGGAACCAGCTTCGTGATTACGAAGGCCGGAACAGTGGCCAGCATCACGGCAACAAAGAAAAATTTATAGCTCAGCATATCGCTCAGGAAACCCGAGGCCATGCCCGTGAGCATCACCGAGAGGTTCATGATCCCCGAGGCGAAGGCGTAGTGCGCCATCTGGTGACGGCCGGGGGCAACCTGCTGCATCATGAAGAGCGTGAGGCCCACGAACCCGAAGCCGTAGCCGAAATACTCCACCACGATGCCGCCGCCGACAAGCCACATGCTCGAAGGCTGGAACCATGCCAGAAGTGCATAGACCGCGAACGGCAGATTGAAGACGCAGCAAAGCGAGAACAGCGTGCGCCGCAGGCCCTGCCGGGCGATGTAGTACCCTGCCAGCATCGAGCCCAGCAAAAAGGCCCCCGCACCGAACGTACCGTAGTAAAGGCCGATCTGCTGGTTCGTAAGACCCAGACCGCCAGCGGAGGCGTCGGCTTTGAGGAACAGCGGCACGATCTTCATCACGAACCCCTCGCCCAGCCGATACAGGATGATGAAGGCGATGTAGTACCAGATATGCCGCTTGGTGAAGAACGCCGCGATAACCTCTTTCAGGCCCGAAAGGCCCTCCCGAAGCGAGCGGCGTTCGGCGGCGCCGCCGCCCGAGGGGAGCGCACGCAGGTGGTAGGCCCCCAGTGCGACGAGCGCGGCGCACAGGATGACAAGCACCGCCGTCCACGAACGCACGTAAGCGCCGAACGTCGCCGTACCCTCCGCCGAGAAGCTCTCGTAGAGCCACCCCGCCAACCACACGAGGCCGCCCGTGGCGACAAGTTTGGCAAGGTTGTAGAACGCCCCCTGCCAACCGATATACTTCGCCTGATCCTCCGTCGAGAGTTCAGCCATATAGACCCCGTCGGCCGCGATGTCGTGCGTGGCACCGCTGAAAGCAACCGCCGCGAACAACGCGACCGTAACGGCGAAGAACGACGGCAGGTGCAGCGACAAGGCCGCCAAGCCGAACAACACACCGCTGAGAAACTGCGTCGCGACGACCCAGAATTTCTTCGTGCGGTAGAACTCCAAAAACGGACTCCAAAGAAACTTGATCGTCCACGGCCACATGATCAACGACGTCCAGAAAGCAATCCGGGCATCCGTGACGCCGAGGTCCTTGAACAGCACTGCCGAGACCATGTTCAGAACGACGAACGGCAGGCCCATGGCAAAGTACAGGCTCGTGACCCAATGCAAAGGGCTACGAGGTATCGTCTTCATTTTATTTATATCTACCAGGTTGACAGGTGTAAATGAACCTGTTCGGGGTTAGTCAAACATATTATTCAAAAATCGCGCAGGAGGGAAAAATCATTCCCGACACTGCGCGATTTTCATACAACCTCAGGGCATCGGTAAATATCTCGAACAATGCCGCATCAATCCGTCAACCCGACCACCAGGCAGCCGGAATACAGGATATCGGTCTGAACATAGAAGGTCATCCACACCGTCGAACCATCGACTTTAATCACTTCGACCTCCGCCTCGACCTCATCGACCAAAACCTGTTTATCCTTTCTGTAAGCCAACTTCAAACCGGGCTTTTTACCCAACGTATTCATGTCATACCCCGGTTTGGTTTTACTCGTAAGATACAAATAATCAGTTGTCATATTCACCGAGTAAGCCCCATAAACGTAGTATCCATACATAATATCGTCGTATCCTCCCATGTCCAGTTGCCCTTTGATCTTTTCGCCATTGACCAAATACGTGTGAAGAGGCAACGACTTGAATTCCTCCAATTCCTCATCCGTAAACGGACTTGTCGTTACCGTATTGGACACGGTTACGGCAGCCGTCAGATTGCGGGAATCCGTGACGGTAATCGTCGCTTCTCCCCCGCTCAGACCCGTCACCGTGACCGTCGCGCCGTCTTCGCCGATTTCGGCCGTGGCTATTTCGGGAGCCGAGGAGCTCACACGATAAGCCGGATTGCCGTCCGTGATTCGGAACGTCGTGGTGGCCGGCGCGCCCATCTTCAACGTCAAATCGATATGTTCGGTGTCGAGCGTAACGACATCCGAATTGTAGACGTTTATTTTCAGCGATTCGTAAGATCCGCCCTTGTCAGAAACCACGACCTCCGTCTTGCCTACGGCAAGTCCCGTAACCGTCAGCATATCTCCTTCGACGGTCGCGGAGGCAATGCTCGGATCGAGCACGTTGACCCGATACTCCCCTGCTCCCGATGTGATTTGCAGGCTTTTCGAAGTCTCTTTTTTCAAGTCGAACGATTCCGATTCCACGTTCAATTCGGGAAATTCCGGCAATTCGGGAACGACAATCGGCGAAGGTTCGGGTTTTACCAGCGCATCGTCGTCGCTGCAAGCAGTCACTCCCAGCATAAGAGCCAGAGAGAGGACGGCATATGTCAAATAGTTGTTTTTCATCGTTGATCTTTTTTCGACCGCAGCACACAGGAAAAGGTTCACAAAAAAACTTTTTCCTGCGGCTGCGACCTGTTACTGTTACCAATCTTTCGTATAGGTATGACCGTCGAAGAGCATCTCCTCTCCGTAAAGCGTGCTGGTCACTCGCTCCAACGCCTGCACTTGGGTCATCTTTTCACTACTCCCCACAGGCGTCGTATCGAACGACCCCGAACGATGGTACGGATTCAATCCATACAGGAAAAGCGTTTTGTAGGTATCTCGCACCTGCTCCAATCTCCCCACGCTCGGCCATAATGGAGTATAGCTGTTAAAATCAAAAGAGTGAAGTCCGAACCGGCTGGCCGGAAGCCCCGGGAACTGCGCAAGCGATGCCCAGGCACTTTCACTGTAATCGACCATCACATAGTCGATATAATCGCCCGGCAGCCAGGTCTTATCATCCGCCTCGAATTCGCATCCCTCGCCGCTGAGGTCCCAGATCGCACCCAACTGATAGGCGACGACCCAGCGGTCGGGCATCATACGCTTTACCCGGAACATCAGATCCGCAGCGGCCTCGGCCGTATTCTCGGCATAGAACCCCGTGGGAGGAGGCGATACCAGAGCGGTATACTCATCGTCGAAGAATACACCGTCCAGTTCATACGTGTCGCAGATGATCTTCAACTCCTTGGCAAAAGCATCGGCCGTCGCGGGTTTGAGGTTGGCCACTCCGGCATGGGTATGATACGGCGTGATGGCCAGAATGACCTTCATGCCACGCTCCTGCAAAGGCGTAAGATACTTCTCCCTGTTGTTCAGGATATATTTGATATTGTCGTTGACCAATGCATGTACCGTTCCGGTCGCTTCGTCGAGAATGATGTTGTCGGAGAATAAGACAAGAGCATCGAACAGATATTTGCCGGAATCATCCAACGTAAAACTGAGCAGATTGAGCGGATTCACGTCGTTGGTTTCCATCACACAGAAAACCTTGGCCGCATCTTCGCCCTTATCGCAGTCTCCGGGATTTTCAACCACATTGAGGAAAATGAGATACTCCGCATCTTCGGATTTCATTTTCAGTTCACCCGAAACGACCTCGGCACGCACCGGAATCACATAGGTGGCTCCTACGGCCTGCTCCGTCGTGAGGGCATAGTTCAAAGTCAGCTCGCCGGATTGCTGGGAACCGGCCGCCAGAGAAAACTTGCCGGACGAAAACCCGACAGCCGTTTCGGGCAGCGCCTCGAACGAGTTGCCCGTCTGCTCGTTGTAAGCCTCGAGCACTTCGGGCGCATAGACCAGCGACACCTCGCTCGCCGTCCCTGACTTTTTCGTGGCACGGAGGTAAAGCGCCACACTCCCGCCGCCCCGCTCTCGGACTTCTACCGTCACGAATTCACGCTGCGCATTCTCATCGGTCAGATACCCCATCTGAGTATCGGTGGACACGATGCCGCTCTCATCGGCCGGGAACATATCGATCTCCGTTTGGTTACAACCGCCGGAGAACCCCGCGGCCGCCGCCAGCAACAGGAGGAGAGCATTCCGTTTCAAAAATTCGTATGTCTTCATATAAATTTCGATTTTTCAGGGTGAAACACGTTATTTGGCCGGGAGTTCCACAGCGTTCCATGTCAGCACCTTCGTAGCCGCGGCATCGTTACCGTACTGCGAATAATCCCCGACGGTTGCGCCGCCGCCTTCGTTGAACTTCCAGTAGGCTACCAGATTGCCGTTCAATTCCGGATCATAGAGCTTGTAGAAATGATTTTTCCCGTTGATATCCTCCTCAGCGAGCACCTTATTCCAGACGCGCACCTCCGAAATATCGCCGTCGAGATAACGCGCATCTTCGTAAGAGTAGCCGATCCAGAAACTGCGCTGCGTTTCGGTCTCGGTGGCATAGTAGCGTCCCCAATCCACAGGGTCCGCAAACCGTGCGAATGTCTGCGGCGTCTTTTTCACTCCGTCGATATAGACGTTCACCTCATGGGTATCGCTATCGTAGGTAACGGCAATATGCGTCCAGCGTCCGGTCTTCACCGTCCAATCCGAAGAGGTCAGTTTTTCGTCGACGGTCGTTCCCGCAGGCCGTCCCACGACCTGCAACTGATTGTTCGGAGCCGTATCGCCGAACCGCAGCAGGAAATGGCCTTCGACGCCCATCAAGGTCGAAATGTTCGATCCGCGTCCGTCGGCGAATTCGTCTACCTTGACAAGCGCTTCGGCCGTGAGGCTGCGAAGATTCCGGAGCGGATCCGGATTCCGCCATTCGACACTTACCGCATTCTCCCGCAGGTTGGCAACGACATTGACGAGCGATGCTTCCTTCACCACGAAATAAACGGTACGACGGCTGGCCAGCGTCGCGACATCGGCGCCGTCGATCGAAACCGGAAGCACATAAACCTGCGTTTTGTCGAGCGACAGCAGGTTCCTGAACCGGATCTCCACCTCGCTCGAAGCCGTTTCTCCCGCAGGAATCACGGCCTCCGGATCGGGAATCTCGTAATAATCCGCAGGAAGCATCCCGGCGGAATCCGAATAGGCCGTATTATACCACTCGACCTGCTCCGGATCGGCGACATAGGCGAACGAAATGTCCGAATCGGCAGGCATCGCGAGCTGCGCCTGCAACGTGCGCACATAGCTGTCGGCTTCCTCCTCGACGAAGACCGTAGAGGTTTGTTCGGCCGTATTGTAAATCTTGTTGTCGAAATGCTCCGTATCGTCCTGGCAGGAGACAAGCGCTCCCGATCCGACCAGCAATACGGACAAAAATCCGATATGACGTTTCATGTTCAATAGGTCTTTTTATTTGATCGACGGGTTGAGCGTCGAAATCATGTTACGCATGTTCTTGTAGGTATTGTCGGCATTGAAATAATCCCCCGAGAAATCATAGACCCCTACGGCACGAATCCTCGCTCCCTGCTGGGGCGTGCAGGCCCAGGCTGCCACGGCGTCCGTCGCCGGCGTACCGTCGGAGAACGCGGCGTATTTGTTCGTTCCCGAGAGCGGCGTACCGGCTACGACCATGCCATAACGACCTGCATAACCGGCGATCCAGTTCCGGGTCATCAGCGTCGTCAGTTCATTGGTCGCCGTAGCGGTCCGGCCGTCAAGCAGAATGGTCGGGCACCGATCCAGAATGTCTTTGTCCAACAGATTGTCAGGCTGCCCGAAGAAAGTCAACTCCACCCCTTCGTTACGCGAGCACCAGTCTTCGAGAATGCCGATAAAACAGTTCTCGTTTTCCATGTACTCCTTTTTCTCGGCATCGTCCATCAGCACGGTGGATTTCCCCGTATAACCGATGCAAATGCCGTCATAGGGATACTTTTTCAGCAAAGACAATGTATAGGAGAGCGTATCGGTGAGGTACGACCGGAAATCCCGGTCGGGGTCTGCGGGCTCCACGATATTCGTATAGTCGGTTTTCATCCCGTCGAAATCAATCGTATAGACGATCTTCATCCCCTTCTGCTCCCGCAGATAATTCATCTGCTCGATCTCGCTTTGCGTCAGGCTGTCGGGATGGATCAGCCCCACGACGTCGATGCTGTCGGGGACGTCGCGCAAATAATGGGCCCGCGACACCGGCACTTTCACGCTGTTGTCGTACCATGCGTAAACCAGCGTATGATCGGTCTTGCGGTATTCGCGCAACGAAGCGAGATACCGGGAATAGAGTTCGGGGTTCTGCTGCTCGACATTCTCATACTCCACCGAGAGGTTGTCCACATCGGTCCAGTCCTCGCAGGAGGGAAGGCCGAATGTCGTCGCCAACAGCAGAGCAACAGCTATTTCGATTTTTCTTTTCATCGTTCTCAAAAGATTTATTCGTTAACCAATTTCGGATTGCAGTCCCACCAGACATGCGTGGAAAGCCTGTCGCCACCATTGGAAAGGTCTTTGCCGACAGCCCTGTTC
Source organism: Alistipes communis (assembly GCF_006542665.1). NCBI lineage: Bacteria > Pseudomonadati > Bacteroidota > Bacteroidia > Bacteroidales > Rikenellaceae > Alistipes > Alistipes communis. Next base: position 2,546,385 of record NZ_AP019735.1, on the reverse strand, counting down.
AGATTCACTCCGTTGGTTTTGTACTCGTCCGAAGGATAGATCAGACGACGGGCGAATTTCCCGTCGGCGACATCGCCTCCGCTCCGATTCACGGGCGCAGCCGCCAACTTCGGATAACCCGTGCGGCGGAACTCGGCCCAGGCTTCGTGTCCCAACGGGAAGTTGGCGATCCATTTCTGCGTGATGATCTGCTCGAGCTGCAACTCGGGATCCAGAGAGTTCCATGCGGGCACGCACTTCGTATCGGGCACGAATGCGTATTGCCCCTTGGGGTCGTTGTAGGCGCCGACCCTGTTCTGCGAAGAGAGGTAGGAGGCGGCATCTCCGGCATTCCACTTCGCGAACGAAAGTTCGACTCCGCGACGATAGAAGTTCTCGGCCGTATCGCCCGTATCCCAGCCGTAAAGCGACGCTTCGGCCCGCAGGAACATCACCTCCGAAACGTTCATCCACAACAGCGGATCGCTTTGACCGATATTCAGATTCGAATAAGCCTGTCCGCTGGTGATGGGATATTCGTTGCCGATGCGCAGCCCCCAATAGTCATTGACCGCATCGGTGAACGTGGACTTTTTGGCATAAGCGCTGATCCGGGGATCGTTCCAGCTCTTCATGTAATTGAGCAGATCGGCCGAAATACGCGTTTCGCCTCCGTTGTATTCGTAGGCCACCTTGTAAAACGGATTGACGTTGATTCCCGAAAGCTGAGCGTTGTCGTCGTTCGAAGTCATTACACCCAGTTTTCCGTCCGTTGTATCCACGGCCTCTTTGGCTCGTTGCTCGGCCGTCGCAGGAGCCGCATAGACCAGCCGCATGGCCATCCGCAGTTTGAGCGAATTGGCGAACTTGATCCATTTTTCGATATCTCCGGAGTAGACCTTGTCGGCAGCCGCCGAGATCGACGAGGTGCGATGTTCCGTCAGCGTGGCAACCGCAGCATCCAGCTCTTCGAAAATCTTTTCGTAGACCTCCCGCTGGGTATCCAGCGGAGCCGTAACCTTCCCGTCCGAACCGATCCGGCTGTAAGGGATCGGCCCGTAGGTGTCGGTCACGCGCTGGAAAGCCGCAGCCTTGACGATCTGCCCTACGGCAAGGATCGTTTCGTCTTTCGTTGCAGCCTGCAAGCTGAGCCAGTTGGAATAGACGTTGGGAATGATTTCCAGATACATTTTACCCAGCCAGTCCTGCGAAGGATTAAAATAGGAGAACGAGTTGGCCCACACCTGCGAGTCGGCGAAATAGCCGCCCCACACACCGCCCATCAGGCACTCGGTGAACTGATTCAGATGCTCCTCGACGGGAATCACATTGCTCTGCATACCGCCGAGCAGCGAGCTGACGAGGTATTCGTCGCGCTCCGTCTCCTCCGGAGAAACCTCCGCCCAGTTGCGGTTGTAGTCCATGTAGTCTCCGGTACACGAACCCGCCAAAGCTCCGCCCAGGAGGCAGATGCCGAAGCATATCTTGTTGTATGTCGTTTTCATGATCTTCGTTAGAATTTAAGTCTGACATTGAAACCCAGGTTTCGCGTGCCCGGCATCATGAAGTTGTCGATTCCCTGGTAATAATTGCCCGTGGTGGCCACGGCTTCGGGATCGAACGGCGCCTCGCAGTAGATCATCCACAGGTTGCGGCCTACCAGCGAAACCGTGACATCGGCGATGTTCCAGAGCTTCGCCTTCGGAATGGTATATCCGATCGACACCTCCTGCAAGCGGAAGTTCGTCGCCGAATAGGTGTAATATTGGGGAAGGCCCCCCTGTCCGGCGACCACCGAATACCAGTTCTCCGCATCGATCAGATCGCCGTTGACGACGACTCCTCCGAAATCGCGCGCGGCGGCCGTAGCTTCCGACACCCCGTAATAATCCATATAGGCCTGGGTCGCCGAATAGACGATGCCGCCCAGACGGGCCGAGAGCATGAAACCGAAATTGAAGTTGCCGTAGTTGAAGTCGTTGCGCCAGGCCAGATTCGCCTTCGGGAATACCGAGCCGAGTTTGATATCCTTTACATTCGTCGTGTTGCCGACCACCTTGCCGTCGGCATCGACATAGATGTTGCCCCGGCTGTCGCGCCGCAGATCGGCCGTGGAGTACAGATCGCCCAGGCTGCCGCCCTTTTTCAGCAGGAACCGTGCGTAACCCAGCCCGCCGATGTCGAGACGGTCGAGCGTCATCGGTTCGTTGATGACGGGAATCACATAACCCTCCATCAGCTCCATGATTTCATTGCGGTTGGCGCTGAACGTGAAGTTCGACGACCAGCCGAATTTACCCCATTCGTTCGAATAGCCCGCCGAAAGTTCGATACCTTTGTTGCGTACCGATCCCGTCTGAATGTACATCGTGGAATAACCCGACGACGGCGAAATGCCGGGGTCGAAAGTCTGGTTGTAGGTCTTGGCCGTATAAAGGCTCAGGTCTACGTTGAAATGGCGGAGGAAACGCGCCGTCAGTCCCACTTCCCACGAATCGGTGCGCTCGGGTTTCAGCTCGCCCATCGGATAATGGGTTTTGGAAGCCCATTGCTGGTTCGCGTTGTCCCACTCGTAAGTCTGTTGCGCGAGGAACCGCGGAATGGGAAGACCCACCGAAGCGAACGAACCGCGTACTTTCAGATAGGAGATCCATTTCGGCATCGGAAGCGCCTCGGAAAGCACGACAGAAGCGCCTACCGACGGATAGAAGAACGCCGTCTTGGCGGAATAGGGCCCTGCAAGCTGCGAAGGCCAGTCTCCGCGGCCGGTGAGGGTAAGGAAATAGGTGTTCTTGAAACCGGCCTCGACCGACGCGAACAACGACTGCGTCTGGTCACGGTACCCCGACTGGATACGCTTGGTCTTCGTATTGTCCAGCTGCATTACGTTGAATACATTGGCGATTCCCGTGGACATGATCGGCCCTTCGTTGCTGAAAATACTCTGCTGCATGTCCGAATAGGAGGCCCCGATATTGGCATTCAGCGACCAGTTCTCCCCGAACGTCTTGTTGATGTTCACCAAAATATCGGCATAGGTCTGCTTGTCGATCGTACGCTCCAGCATGAAGGAACCTTTCGACAATGCGTCGGAACCCTCGTTCGTCAGCGTGGTGTTCGACGTCGCATAGAGTTTCTTGGTGTATTCGTTGTTGGAGTTGTCGATCCGCACGCGTCCCGACACCGACAGCCAGTCGAGAATCCGGTAATTCAGATTCGCATTCAGCATGTAGCGGTCTTTCTTATTCTCGCGCAGGTTGCGATAGGCGATCCAGTAGGGATTCTGTCCGGTCAGTGCCGAGAACATCTTTTCGGGCCAGTATTGCGTGGCGAGCTTCCGGTCGGAGTCCCAGCGTTCGTACATCCGAATATCCTCCCAGTCGTTCCCGCGCGGGAAAAGGTAAGCCGTCACCAGCGGATTCGAATAGGTTCCCTGGTTCACCATGTTCATGTCGCTCTGCTTGATGTAGCTGGCTCCCACGTCGAGCGTCATACGGTCTTTCAGGAACGACGTAGTATTACGGAACGTGAAATTGTAACGGTCGTAGTCGTTATTGGGAACCATCCCCTTCGAATTGACCGCCGAAGCCGAGACATAGGTCTGGTTTTTCTCCGTGCCTGTCGAGAGAGCTACGGTCTCGGTCGTCACAACGCCCGTTTGCAGGAAATCGTCGGCCGGGTCATACCCTCCGATCGTAGCGGCGTTCAGACGGGCTCCCCAGCTCTTGTCTACCGACGAGGCGGACGAAGCGAGGCTGCCCGTGCCGTAACGGCTCTGGAATTCGGGCATACGGAACGGACGCAGAAATTCCGTGTTCTGCGATACGGTGACGCTCAGCGCTCCGGCCTTGCCCTTCTTCGTGGTGATGACGATGGCTCCGTTGGCGGCATTGTTGCCGTAAAGGGCCGCTGCGGCGGCTCCCGTCAGCACCGAAATCGATTCGATGTCTTCGGGATTGATGTCCGCGATAGCTTCCGTCGTACCCCGCGAGTCGAACTCCGTACCGCCCTCGCTGCCCAGATTGAACATCGGGATACCGTCGATCACGTAGAGTGCATTCGACGACTGGCTGATGGCCTTGCTGCCGCGCATCACCACTTTCGAAGCGCCGCCCACACCCGACGACGAGGCGTTTATGTTCACGCCGGCAACCTTGCCGTTCAGCGAGTTGATGAAATTGGCGTCTTTGTTGCCGACGATATCTTCGGAATTCACCTGCTGCACGTTGTACGACAGCGCCTTCTCCGAACGTTTGATACCCAGAGCCGTTACCACGACGGCATCGACGGTCTGGGCCTCTTCGCGCAAGGCGAAGTCGATCTGCGAACGCTGACCGACGAGAATCTCCATCGGAGCATAACCCAGGAAATTGACAGTCAGCACGGCCGTCGCGGCAGGTGCAGGAATCTCCAAGGTGTAAGAACCATCGAGTCCCGTGCTCGTACCGATCGTCGTGCCCTTCACAAGAACCGCCGCCCCGATCACCGGAGCACCGGTACGATCCGATACCCGGCCGCGGACCGTAAAGGGTTTGTCAGTGTCGGTTCCGGTCAAAGACAACAGGATATTCTGCCCCTCGATACTATATGCGAGCCGCGATCCCCGTATCAACTGATCGAGAACCTCGCGGAGCGGTTGCTTCTCGGCATGAACGGAAATGAATTCCGCAGAGGCATCGATGCCCTCGCCTAACATGAAAAGATAACGGGACTGTCCTTCTATGGCAGCAATAGCTTCGGAAAGAGGAACCTTGTCCAGATTGACGGTCAGCAAGTTATCCTGAGCTCTGGCTGCCAACGTACACACGCTCAGACAAACACATAACACCACCCGTCCGATTAGTCCCTCGATTTTACGAAAAACTTGTTTTTTATTCATACATTTGTAGAAAGATTGGGTAATAGGTTTTGTAGTCTTTCAATGGCGGAGCCGATTACCGGCCTGCGGGTCTGCCAACCCGCAGGCGTTTTTATTTTCAAATTTCAAAGCTCCCTACCGATAATAAACGAAGATCAGGTCATAGGCGACAAACGGTTTTAGGCTGGTTATACAAAAGGGTTTCAATGGATCGTAACAACGTTTTTCTTCGGATCGTGCGTGAAGGTGAAATCCGAAGTATGCTGCAACACGCGCAATGCATGGTCGATGCCGTCTGATATCCGGATCTTTCCGCTCGCAAAGCCAATGACCGGCATTGTCTGACGGGCAATTTCAATACGCACATTATACGCAGTTTCAAACTTCCGCATCAGTTCCTCGAACGACTGACCGCGAACGCTGATCAATCCCTCCGTCCAACAAACAGCGTCGAAATCGCGGACTTTGCTGACGGAAAAACGCCCGTTCAACCAATGTGCTTCGTCTCCGGAGTTCAACACGGCACCGGCCCGGGTCGTCCGCTCGGTCAGGCGAAGGGATCCGTTCAACAAAATCGTCGAAAAGCGTCTCGATTTCTCATCCGCGACGACATTGAAACGGGTACCCAGAACCTCCACATCGGAAGCGAAAGTCCGGACGATAAACGGATGATCCTCGTCGTGTTCCACTTCGAACATCGCCTCTCCCGTGAGTTTCACCATACGCTCATGACGCCCGAAAACGACCGGATATTCGAGACGGGCACCCGAGTTGAGCCAAACCCGCGAACCGTCCGCCAACGTGATATCCACCCGTTGTCCCGCCGGAACGTCCAGAGACGTATACTGCGAGGAAAAGCTATTGACCGTATGCAGATATGTCAGATAGCCTGCACCGAAGAACAGCACGACCGCTGCCGCCACTCCACCCAGACGCCGTACGATCCGCGGGAGCCGTCCCCCAAGCCGCACCTTCATGGGCTTATCGCTCCGCTCTGCTAAGAATTCCCTGCACTCCGAATCGTATATCTTCGTCATTTCAAAGACGAACCGGATCTCCTCGAATTCTTTCACATGGTCGGGGGAGGCATCCAACCACTTCACAAGTTTCCGCTTTTCCGCCTCCGAACTTCTGCCTTCGAGATATTTCAATATGTCCGTAGATTCCATTTTTTCAATTTCACGTTTCGTTTCACCACCGGAAAATTATCGTTCTGCCGGTCTTCTAAATAGTATATTGCACAAGGGGGGGGGTAAAGACAAAAAAATCGGCCGTTTTCCGCAAATAAATATTTTTATAAAATTCATAAAATATTTTCATAATATTTGCCGGTTGGTAATCTGAATATTACGAAAAAAATCCCAAATACAGGGGGGGGGTGCTACCATTAAGAAAAATATTATAACTTTGACCCAACAAACTCGCGACGCAGTATCCCCGAAAAATGAATCCCGATACGGAAATATTCAACAGGCTCTACGTCAGATACCGGAGTAATTTCATCGCCATTGCCCGGTCATATGTAGAAGATACTGCCGTAGCCGAAGATATCGTCACGGATTCTTTCGTCTCCTGGTGGCTCCGCAGGAATACGCTTCCCGAAAATACCGATCCCCGGAGATACGTCGTAGGAACGATCAAAAAACAGTGTCTGGAACACCTGCGCTCCCGTCAGATACAAACCCGGGCTCACAAAAACCTTCGGGATACCAACGCTCGTATGCTGGCGTATCATCTCGCCAGTCTGGAAAACAATACGACCGAAAATCTACACGCGGAAGAAGTCGTCGAAATCTTGCGCAGGCAGCTGGAAGCGATGCCTGCCCTGATGCGGGATATTTTCATCGCCAGTCGCACCGAAGAACTGAGTCATAAGGAAATTGCAGCACGGTTCCATATTTCCGAACGCAGAGTAAAATACGAACTTAAAAAAGCATTGGACACATTGAAAGAGTCGTTCAGGGATTATTTGCCGGCATTTTTCATCCTTTGGGCTATCGACCTGCTGATGCAAGACTACCGTTGAATCCGATCGAGGAGAGCCGCCCCGTATCGGCCTCAATTCATTCATATAAAACGGTTTCCACTCCCGAAGCACCGAAGAGGGCCGTCAGCGTATTCCTCGGGAACACGATGGAAACATCTTGCAGCGCCTTCTTGTCCTGATAGGCGAACGACACATGCTCGAACCGTATGTCGCCGGCGGCCGGCGCCTGCCGTTCGCCTTCCATCTCCGGCTCGTTCACCAGCGCGAGAGTACGCCCTCCGGCAATGGAGAAGTAGCGGAACGCCGCAAAGCCGGTCAATAAATGCGTCGCGGACTTCTCCGAGGTACGTCTCCGAGCATCCCGGCATAGGCTCGTGCTCTTCCGATGGCTCCTTTCCCGTCTTTTGCGTCACCATGAAACTTCACCCGTGAGCGGGTCTCGTCCTCGTTCATTGCCCTCTCCTTGCTTTTCCTCACCGGAACTTTTCAGGCCGGGTTCGAAAGCATCGACTTTTTCAGGGAAAGACAGAGACGCTCTTTCCCGAAACGGCCTCTTAATCCGAGGTGAAAGAGGAGTCACACAGAACATACTTTATTCAGAAAAAAGAGAAAATCATCGGGAAAAGCTATGCTTCAAGACGAGATATGGTAATGATATACCTAAAAAAAGCGATTGACGATATTTCGTCGTCATCCTAATTTTGCGGCGTATTTTTTAATATTAAAACGAAAGATGGGTAAAATCAAAACAGCGCCTATTTCCACCATACTGTGTCTAATATGCTGCGTGAATGCAAATGCCCAGATTATCAGAGGAAAAGTGGTCGACGACACCACTCGCGAACCGCTGAATCGTGCAGCCGTGGAGATACGCTCTTTCGGGGACGACGCCTACATAGCAGGAGGTTCCACCGATGCGAAAGGAGAGTTTGAGCTCCGCCTGAAAGAAACGTATTCCAAAATTCGGGTCTCCGTTACCTTCCTGGGATATAAGCCGGTCCAGAAAGTATATGTCCCCGATGAAAGCCGCGATTATCTCGACTTCGAGATGCAGGAGGAATCCCATACCATGGACGAGGTGGTGGTAAAGGGGCTGAGTCCGGCGGAAAGAGTGCAGCGGCTGGCCTATAACGTATCGCTGGTGGAAACGGCCAAGCTGAAAAACACGACGATGGATCTGTCCAATGTCATCGACAAGATCAGCGGGGTGAAAATCCGCTCCACGGGAGGCGTGGGTTCCGAAGCCAACGTCACCCTGAACGGCTTTTCCGGACGCCACGTGAAAATCTTCATCGACGGAGTGCCGATGGACGGCATGAGTTCGGCTTTCGGGCTGAACAACATTCCGGCCGGTTTGGCCAAGCGTGTGGAGGTATACAAGGGCGTCGTGCCTATCGAACTGGGCGGCGACGCGCTCGGCGGAGCCATCAATATCGTCACGGACAACAGCCGGCGCACCCGGGTCAGCGCTTCCTATTCGTTCGGTTCGTTCAACACCCACAAGACCAACGTTTATGCGGAACATACCTCGAAGAAGGGTCTCTATGTCTCGCTGAATGCCTACCAGAACTACTCGGACAACGATTACAAAGTCAATATCGACCACTACACCAAGTTCGGCGAAACCGGCAACAGCGTAGTCTACGAGGATCTCGTAGTCCGCCGGTTCCATGCCAAATACCACAACGAGGCCGCAATTCTGAAAGTCGGCGTCGTCGACAAACCGTGGGCGGACCGCCTGCTTTTCGGTTTCACCGGAGGCTACGAGTACAAGCAGACCCAGAACGCCTCCAACATGAACTGGGTGTACGGAGCGCGCTACACCACGGCCAACACGCTGATGCCGCAGCTGACTTACGAAAAGAAGTTCAAGGTGTTGAAGGGGCTGCACGTGTCGTTGAACGGAAATTATAATTTCGGTCAGTCCTACGCGGCCGACACGGCCCGTTGCAACTACAACTGGCTGGGAGAAAAGAGTAAACCCAAGAGCGCTCCGGGAGAGCTGGCCTATACCAAATACCGTTATCGCGACAACAACGGCGCAGCCAACTTCCGTATGGCCCTTTTCCCCGCGGACGGCCATTCCGTATCTTTGAGTACCACCTTCACCTCTTTCTCCCGTTCGGGCAAGGACGAAACCCAGCCCACGCCCGAATACGAGCATCCCCAGCAGAGCATGAAAGCGGTTACGGGGCTGAGTTACAAATACGATTACAAGGGCAAATGGAACACCTCCGTTTTCGTGAAGAATTACCTGAACCATCTGGAAGCCTATCTCGATCCGGACGGCGGAAGCGACTATCGGGATTTCAGCAACACCTCCTCATATTGGGGCGGAGGTTTGGCCAGCACCTACTTCTGGGGGCAGCACGTGCAGCTGAGGCTTTCGTATGAGTATGCGCTCCGCCTGCCCACCAGCCGCGAACTGTTCGGTACGGGAGACGACATCGAACGGGGAAATTCGAGCCTGAAGCCGGAAACGAGCAACAATATCAACGTCGGCGTTACAGCCAGCCCGATAGACGCGGGCAACCATCGCCTGACGATAGACGCGGCCTTCCAGTACCGCGAGATAGACGACTATATCCGGCGAACCACGAACAACGACAACGGACGCGCCTCTTCGAAGAATGACGGCGGAGTCCGCAACCTCGGCGGAGATTTCGGCATCCGCTATGCGTTCGCCGATCTTTTCTTCATCGGCGGAAATTTCAGCTATATCGACATGCGGAGCATGACCAGATACGTGACGGGCACGCAGCGGGAGAGTAAAAACTACAAGGAACGTATTCCGGCCATTCCCTATATGTACGGCAACGCAGAGGCCGGAATCACGCTGCGCGATGTTTTCCTGAAAGGAGCCACGCTGGATATTCATTACATGATGAATTACATACGGCAGTTCAGCTACGAATGGAACACCTACAACAACCCCGAACTGGATGTGCCTACCCAGTTCTCGCACGATCTTTTCGTGAGCTACAATTTCGGCAGGAAGTCGGAGTTCACGGTCTCGGCCGAGTGCACCAACATCTTCAACGCCCGCCTGTACGACAACTTCAAGATGCAGAAGCCGGGACGCGCCTTCGCCGTCAAATTCGGATATAATTTCCTTAAATAACAAATACAAGTGCAAATGAGAACCGATTTCAAATTTTTCAGCTTAGCTTTGTGCGTATGCGCTCTGGGAGCGTGCAGCGACGATGACTCCGATTCGACCGGGACGGGCGGCAGCGGCAGTTCCGATAAGCAGTACGTGGTAATGAGCGGATCGGGAGAGAACAACGGCGCATACTTGCAGACGACCGACGATCCGACGACCGGCACGCTCGACCCTGCAAATCCCGACGGGCGCATCTTTTTCAGCGGGAACAATCCGGACTTCGTAAATTATAACAACGAGATCCTCATCGGCATGAACTACCCGTCGCAGGGAGGTTCTTCTTCGGACTACATCACGATGGCCTGGAAGCTGGTGGACGGAAAGCTGACCCAGCACGGAGGCGGCGTAGCTCTGGACGGAGACGTGAAGGCACGCGGTATCTTCAAGAACTACCTGATCGGCATGTCCGACCAGGCTACCGACTACGACCACTACGAACGTGTGAAGTTCATCGAGTTGAACAGCTTCGGCGCAGCCGTAGTGGACGGAATAATCGACTGCGACGACATGTCCAAGGAACCGCAGAGCCAGATGGAAGGCGAAACATGGGGCGTGGGCGACATCGCCGAGTTCGGCGACTATGTGCTGCTCTCATACAGTACCAAGCATCTGGTAAAAGACGGGGCCAGCGGCGCCAAAGCGAAAGCGACTTACAGTACGGATTTGGCAAACAACCTCTATTTGGGCGTATATGAATTCGACCCCACCGACGCGGACAAGGAATACCTGAAATACCAGAACATGATTGTCCGCAAGAGTGAGGATCATGTCGGCGAGGAGGCCGGACAGATCAAAGGCAATCTGCGTTCGCGCACGGAGACCGGCATCGAAGTGTTGGGCGACGAGATTTACCTGTTCTGCCAGGGCTCCAAAAACTCCGGCAAGGATTATCCCGACGTTCCGTCGGCCGTATTGCGCATCAGCGGCAACAGTATTCAGAACGGCAAACCGGTGGCTATCGACGACGACTATTATGTGAATCTGACCGAAGTGACCGGACACTACATGTGGAAATGTTTCTACATCGGCGGCAACAAGTTCTGCCTGCAACTCTATACCGAAAAAGGAACGGCAGGGTTCGTGGAAGGATCGCACAAGGCCTTCGGTATCTTCGACGTGAAGACCGAGCAATATACTCCGGTCACCGGCCTGCCCGATGCGAACCTGATCTACGATATTGCTCTGGCATACGCCGCGGATACGGACAACAACACCATTACGTTCGAAGTGGAGACTACCGACAGCCAGCTGCCGGCCCTCTATACCATCGGCAAAGACGGGGTGGCTAAACGCGGTATGGAAGTCGACACGGAATCGATCAAAGGTGTAAGCCTGTTGAAGCAGAAATAAACACTCCGTCGTGCACCATGAACAAGGTATTTCGGAAAATACATCTCTGGCTCTCTGTCCCCGTCGGGTTGATAATCACGGTTATCTGCCTCACGGGGGCAGCCCTCGTTTTCGAGCGGGACATAACGGAAAGCCTCGATCCCGAACTTTACAAGGTCACGTACACGGAAGGGAACGCTCCGCTGCCGCCGTCCGAACTGGTCGCCGCTATCCGCCGGCAGGTTCCGGATTCGCTGGAACTGCTCTCCCTGCAACTGCCCGGCGAACGGGATGGCGTCTGCATGGCGACATTCAAGGGTACGGGAAAGCGTTCGCTGAGCGTGAACCCCTATACCGGAGAGGTGAACGGGTGGACCAAGAGCTACCCTTTCTTCCAGACCATGCGCAAACTGCACCGGTGGCTGATGGACCCGCCTGCCTATAAAGGGGCGAAGTCAGCCGGCAAGGTTATCGTGGGTGTCACTACCCTCGTAATGGTTGTCATCCTCGTCTCCGGCGTCGCGATATGGGTTCCGCGTACCCGCAAGGCATTGAAGAACCGCCTGCTCGTGTCGTGTACGAAGGGATGGCGGCGCTTCTGGTACGACAGCCATGTTTCGCTGGGCATATATGCCACCCTGTTTCTGCTGGTCATGGCCCTGACCGGACTTACCTGGTCGTTCCAATGGTATCGCACGGCGGCTTACGGTCTGTTCGGGGTGTCGACGGCCCGTCCCGCCATGTCCGCTCCGCAACAGCGGGGCAAGGAGAAACAGGATAAAAAGCCGGAGTTCGATTATGCGGTATGGGACGCCGTGGTATCCGAACTGCAAGTCCGTTATTCCTCGTACGCCTCCATCTCGCTGACGGCAGGGAAGGCACAGGTAAACAAGCCCGGCAACATGCGCAGCAGCGATACGGCGGCATTCGACGCTCGAACGGGGGAGATCACGTCTGTAACGGCTTACGACGATATTCCCAGAGCACAGAAAATGAAGGGATGGTTCTATGCCTTCCACACCGGCTCCTGGGGCGGCATGACGACCAAGGCGCTCTACTTTCTGGCGGCCTTCATCGGCGGAATACTGCCTCTGAGCGGATATTATTTGTGGTTGAAGAAAAAAAGACGGTCTTCGAGAAAAAAGGAGCTGTAACCTGTCTTTTAACGGGGAGACGGCCCCTGAGTTCGAAAGATTCATTCCGTCGCTCCAATTCCGAAGCGGGCAGCCTGTTTCTTAGCAAGGCCGAATGGCAAAAACTCGGTTTCGTCTTTTAGTCGATTACGGTACGCCACCGCCGGTTTCCGGCGACACTACCGGTAGGATTCTGACTGATAGAAACCTCCGGCAGATTACCTGACAGACTCATCCCGGCTGCGGTTCTCTCAGCCGGGATGGATTTTTACATGCCGGAGTACATCCGCTGATTGCATGATGCGACCGCACTGTCTATTGTCAGAAAGACAGCGTTTTCCCGATACCCGAGGTCGTAGCGCTCGATGCGCCGCCTTTCGGTGCGTTCCTTACAAGGGGCCTTGAACCCACGAATTGCAAATGCAAACCCGAACAAGCAATATGAGAAGTCGTTTTCCATAGGACAGACCGTATTCCGGTCTGCAAAATCAAAAAAACGCCGGAAGAATCCGAAAACTCTCCCGGCGGCCCTCATCAACGAATCTAAAACGGATTTTTCATTCAGCGGTTGTACTCAGTGCGGAATACATCCTACCGTCTTCGTCCATCGCAGCCCATGACCGACGACACCGCTGCCGAAGGCCGCTATCACGATGACTCGATTCGTGTATTCGATGCTCAATCGTCGATGTCTATAACGTTGAATTGATTGTCGAATTTGATCTCCAAACCGTTCGACAACTCCACCTCCCACGTGTAGGCGTTGCGGTCGATCTGACGGATGAACTGCCCGGGATAGTTGCTTCCGGAAACGAAGGTTTGGATAGGCTGCGGGACGATGGATGCAGGAACAGGGCTGTATTTGCGCCCGACGCTTTCCCACTGCCCGTCGCTGCGGAATTCGACCTCCGTACGGTCGGTGTAGACCACCTCGTACTCTTTGCCCGTGTATTTCTGCTCCTCGACGGCATATGCCACCGTGAGATCCTTGAAATGCGCGGAGAGGAACTCCTGCGCCGCCTGCGGGAGCTTGTCCACGCTCGTGGGCTTTTCGCGGCCGTCGGCATACGCCGCTCCAAACATCGTCGTCATAAGGAACAGGGTCAAAAATGTCTTTTTCATCGTTCTTTCTGTTTATTAGTTAGACAATCTCTCGCTGCAAATATTGCCCCTGATTTTGAAAGGAATTTGAAATACGACAATTTATATAACCGTCTGCAAAAAAAACAATGCGGCCGAAGGTCAGAAGCGGCCCCCGAAACAGCGTTTCAGGGAGGGGGGGGGCAGACGTCGGGAAGGCCCCCGCGGTATAGGCGGACAACGGAAATGCCTGCTGGCAAGACTTCTTCTCCGGCAGGCATTTCCGCTACGTGCGAGGCCGCATTACTTCTCGGAATGGCTGCGGAAATACACCTCTCAGGCGTCCTGACCTATGGTGCAGACCTCGATCCGCTGAATCGGCATATAGCTGCCCGGCACGCTGCTTTCGGTATACGTGCCTCCGTCTTCCAGACAGACGATCTCCATGTAGAGGAGGCCGATGTGCTCGCCGCCTGCCGTTCCGGAATGTTGACTGAAATCGTTCGGATTCACATAGCAGACTCCTTTGACATATCCCTCGTCGTCATAGTCCGCACCCCAGACGACGTGCTGGTGTATTTTTCCTGCGGAGGCATGTCCCGTCCGATGGCCATATCTTCCTCGAAGGCTCTGGTGATGAACTCGGCGAAGGCCTCGCGGGAAACGGCCTAGCGTCCGCCGGTGGGTACCTTTGAACTTTTCGCTGGCGCCGCCGACGTTTTCGTCCACGATATGCCAGACATATTTGCAGCCAACGGCGGACATCGGCTCACTCGGCTGGCTGAAAATAAAACCGTTCTTTTAGCAATTTCAGGCGTAAGCCTTTTATCGCGTCTTCAAAAATCGGGGTTTTCATAAAATTTAGGAATTATTTTACCATATCCAATTTTTTCGCCACATTTACGAAATACAGCGATCCGAAGCGGCTGTACGGTTCTTATCGCTATCTGCCGTATTTTTTAAAGCCGAAATTGACGATTTTTTCAAATCTGCATTTTTCAGTCAAGAACAGTTCAACAAATAAGCGGGGCCGGAATTTAACTTCCGGCCCCGCCTGTCTGAATTCGTCTATCCGATTCCTGTCCGTTACATGGAGATATCCCCGTCGACGGTTCCCTGATCTTCCCAGCCGCCGATCTGGGAGCCTTCCACGACGATACCATCCTTGCCGAAAGTCAGGTTCAGCGTCAGGCACTTGCCGCCGTCGAGCGCGGCGGGAATCTCCTGCGTCGCATTCTTCAACACCTCGTTCAGTCCGGCGAGCGTGTGCTCTACGGTCTTGCCTCCGATCTCGATTTTGAGCGTCACCTCTTCCGAGGTCTGCGGCACGAGAAGGAAACGGACGGCCTTGCCCGCGGCTTCGAATGCAGCCGTCTTGTCGGCGGTCTTGCTTACCGTCGCGGCAGCCATGTTCACCTCGCAGGAGGACTTCGCCGTGCAGGTGGTCTTCACCGCTTCGAGCTGCTCCTGCGTA
This sequence comes from Alistipes communis, assembly GCF_006542665.1. Lineage (NCBI taxonomy): Bacteria > Pseudomonadati > Bacteroidota > Bacteroidia > Bacteroidales > Rikenellaceae > Alistipes > Alistipes communis. The sequence goes on along the minus strand of NZ_AP019735.1, from coordinate 2,531,382 downwards.
TAGGTGCCGTCCGAAGCGTAGTTGATCGCCAGCTTGTGCATAGCGTGCTTGAACGCCAGATTCACCTTCGTGTCGGCGCTCTTGGAGACCTTCATAGCCGGAGCCAGCAACAGGTCCTTGTCCGCGGCGGTCGAGAGGTCGAAGGTGAATTCGGAGCCTTCGGCCGACTCGGGTGCCGGATAGCAGCCGGCGAAGGAGGCTTCGGTCGTACCCGAAGGCAGGCCTAGGTCTTCCCAGTAAAGCGCGGCCCCGCCGATCGTGTACTCTTTCCGCACGGCCTTGCCGCCGCCCGTGACCGTCAGGGCGATCTTGTCGCCGTCCTGGAAATAACCCGAACCGTCCTCGTTCAGGTGCGGCGCGCGCGTCAGTGCGTCTATTGCGGTCACCACGGTGATTTCCTCCTTTCCTGCAGGGACACCTGCCCCGCTTTCATTCTTGTCGCAGGCAACGGCTGCACACAGCAATAGCACTACCATTCCCGACATGTTCCTTTTCATACTATTTTGTTTTTTGATTGTTTATATTTTGTCAAGCAATTTCCCGAACTCCCTTTCCCAGACATCTCGTCCCAGGTCGATTTCGTTCAACGCGTTGACAACCACCTGGCTCGTCCCCATGTAAACACCCGAGTCTCGGTATGTAATCTCCCTGCGAATCAATCTGTGACGTTGGCTCGTCTGATCTTCGATTCCTATGATTTCAAAATCGAAATGGTCGTTGTTGTCCACATAGTAAATTGCAGACACATATCCCGTATCGTCGAACTCCGCTCCCCAAATCACCATGGCATGCGCTCCCCCGTAGGGGTCGCCGATATCGAATCCGAGAGCTCGGTCATGTTCAAAGGCATCTTTGACGATTCTGTTGAAATTGTCTTTCCTCAACGATTTGTAATTCGTAGCCACATCGTGATCGAACAACTTGCTGAAATAACCCCCGAAGTTGTCATACACCCCCTGGCTGTTAGCCGGCACTCCCGACGTTCCCGCAATGAACCAGTTCACGCCATAATGAGCCGAACCTCCGACATTGCGGCATGTTTCGCGGAAAAAGTCGAACACTTCGCTGTCTTCCTTATCCGAAAACACATATGACGGACGAGGATATTTCGGCCACGGATCCACTCCGTACTTTTCATCGTACATTTTAATGTACTCACGATTGTGATACATCCACCAATGTATCAGGTTCGATGCGGATGCGGCCCAACACATGTTCCAGTCCTCATAACCCGGACGCGACGAACCCATTTCAGGATTGTTCTTGTCGCAGTCGTACCATCCGTAGCCCGTCTGCCAGTTGAAATACTCCCGTCCTGAGGCACGGAACCATTTGCCCGAAGGGAATTTATCGAGAACGGGGCTTACCTCAGGAACCGTATCCTCGCCATTGCGGGGATAGTCCAACCCGTCGACGCCATAAACCCAATGAATCGTATTGGCATAAGCCGGATCGGGGGTTCCTGGGTCGGGTTCGGGCTCCGGACCGGGCTCCACATTCCCGTCCGTCAGGCGCAGGTCGAGCGTCGTAGTTTTGCCCGCTTCGAACGATTTCGAACCGCCGATCTGATTCGGAGCCTTGTACGTTATCGTCTTCCCTCCGGCATGGATGCGCAGCCAGCCGTCGCCCGAAGTGTAGGGCGCGACCGCATGGATGTGCCGGTTCTCCTCCGGACGGACGTCCTCGCGGGCCGGATAGTAGGCCGAAATTTTGCCGTCGCCCAAGTCGCTCTTTTTCAGTTTCGGCCTCCACGCGCCGTTCTCACGTGTAAGAACGAAATGCTGCGAGGGCGAGCCGAATACATAGAGACCGATCCGGTCGCCGTCTTCGAACTCCCCGCTTCCGTCCTCGCCGATCGCGGCCCGCGCGGCGGACAGATCGAACACGAATTCCACCTCTCCGTCGGGAGCGGCGCCGAGACCCTCGGTCGCAGGATCGCTCTCGCTGCATCCGGCCATAAGAAGAGCCGCCCCCCAAAGGAGCAGGACGGTCTTTCGTAGGATGTCCTCAAACAATCTGCTCATGATATTATCCATAGAACTCTGCGACTAAAATCCCTCTCCCTTCCAAACGGATTGCTTCCGCAGCGAAGGGTCGATCTACACCATTTCTCAGATGTATTGCGTCTTCGTACCCCTAAAAGCACGTAATATCGTCATGCAAAGCGCACTGCAATTTACCGAGGCTCTCGACGAGGAACCGGTTCAAAAACAGAACTGCGACCTGAAAGGAATCCATCCGTTCCGGAATATGCCCGACCGCAGGGAACGCACGGTATTTACCAACGTCGTTCCTAAATCAGACAGAACGACAGTAAAACGCTCTCGCACCGAGCCCATATAAGATTACAGCAAGTCCGAAACTTTATGCCGGGGCCGGAGTTTACCCTCTTATTTCCGTCCGGGATTTTCAATCAAAAAACACTTCCGAAGCTCGCATTACCAATTGAATAGTACGGAGAGTATCCACGTATTGCGCAAGGGGGATGAACTTCCGGCCAACAGATAAGCGGCGTCCGCCGCGACATATTTCCATCGAAGGCCGGCGCCGGCCGAGCCGTAGCGGTATTCTCCCGTACTGCGATCCCCCATGCGGTAACCTCCTCGCAGGGCGAGTATTCCGAAACAACGGTATTCGGCACCGAAACTTCCTGACCAGGCGCGGAGTTCCGAGGGCCGCAGGCGGTATTCGGTTTCGGCGGTCAGTGTCAGGCCGTGCGCTTCCGAAAGACCGAGTTCCGCGGCTGCGCCCGCCTTCAACACCCACGGCAGCTGACGGTTTCCTGCGCCGTAGTCGAGGGCGCCACCGACGTTGGCAGCCTGAAAACCGAACGTCACTCGGTGCGAAGCGGCCACTGCATGCCGGTAAAAGAGTCCGGCATCGACGGCGAACGTCTGTGCAACGTCGTCCGCTCCGGGCTCCGAACGGACGTAACGCGCCGTAAGGGCCACGGACAATCCTTCGGCAACCGTTCGGGAGTAGCCGACGTCGAAGGCCATGTCGTGCGGTTCCAGCCGTCCGAGCACGTTGCCCTCTTCGTCGGTTCGTTCCGAACCGTATTGCGAGAAATAGCGGAAGGAGGCTGAAACGGCCTGTTTGCCGTCGGGTTTGAAATAGACCGCCGCCGTGTGCAGAGCCGTTCGGGGCGTCAAGTCGCGCATCCACGGCAGATAACTGTAACCGGCGCCGAAGCGCTCCTCCGAGAAAGGCAGCTGCGCCGCGTTGCGGAGGGCCGAAAAAACATCGGCGGAGAGTGCGACGCCCGCACCGCCCATCGCCGCGCTGCGGGCGTCCGGAACGACGGACAGGAAGGCGGCGGCGTTTTGAGCCGTACCGGCGAGCGGTACCGCAAGCAGAGCCGCTGCGATGAGTATGTTGCGAAAAAAGGACTGCATCTTTTCAGGGTTTAGAGTTTGACGATGGAGCGCGTGAGCGAACCGCCTTCGTATCGCAGTTCGATCGTATAGGTTCCGCCCCCGAGCGACGAGAGATCGACTACGGCGGGAGCGGTCGGAGCGATCCGTACTTCGGCGGCGAACGCCCTGCGTCCCGCAGCATCGTACAGTGCGACGCGCAACGCCCCTTCGACGTCGCGCCCCATGCGGATCGACAACCGGTCGCGGACGGGATTGGGATAAAGATCGACCTCGCGCGAATCGTCGCGGCACATCACGGCGAAGGTGTCGCGTCCCGCGAGACCGCCTTCGTCGGTCGCCACGACAGTCACCTCCGAACGGCCGTAACGCAGCGGCATGATCCGGTAGCCCGAAGCGACCGGTTGGAGATAGAGCATCTCCTCGTCGTATTCGAGCGCATAGGCAACCGTCCCGGGCACCTCGTCGTCGAAACCCTGCGACGGCGTGAACTCCGCCGTCTCCTGCATCGAACCGAGATAAACCGGCCGGAATCCGCCGGTGGCCACCGGCGGCTGGTCGGGCAGCAGCGTGAAATCGAAATCGGCCGTATCGGAAGCGCCGAAACTGTCGCTCACCGAGACATGCGCCGTATAGTTCCCCGGGATGCGTTTGTAATTGAAGATGTCGAGACAGAGGCGGTCGCCCTCCTTGCGGATCGCAACGGCGCCGGAAGGATCCTGCAACTCGCAGGTGAAACCGTGGCTGTCGGGATCCGAAACATGGTACCGCACCGTTTCGGTGCGGTTGTAACCGACCCGCACCTCCTCCATGCTCTCGAGGATCAGCGCAGGCGGCGTGTTGGCCGGCGTGCCGAAGGAAATGACCGTCGTCTCAGAACGATTGCCCCAAGGATCGACGGCGACGATGGCCACCGTGTAGCGCGTCTGTTCGGCGATATCGGTCAGCACGTAGGTGATCTCGTCGCCCGCCTGCTTGTCGCGCACGGGGATGACGACCGATTCCGCCCCCTCGGGCAGATCGTCGGGATCGGGATTTTCCAACGTTCCCACGCGCCACATCAGAATGAACGAATCGGCGCGTCCGTCATCGCCGTCGGCCGGAACGCTCCACGTCAGTTCGACCTCGCCCGCCGTGTCGCTGTGCCGCAGATCGGCGACGGGATCGGGATCGATGCCCCTGTCCATCGACACGGCCAGATAAGCGTCCACGAGTCCCGAACCCAGCCGTCCTTCGTAGTCGGGATTGTAACTGTCCACCTCGTGCACGCCCCTTTCCAGATAGGAACGCAGCTTGTCGGGCGTGAACCCTGGACCGCCGTATTTCGCCACGGCCAGCGCCGCGATGCCCGAAACGTGGGGACAGGCCATCGACGTCCCCTGCATGTAGCCGTAGGCGTTGCCCGGAAGGGTGCTGTACACGGCGTATTCATCGCCGTAACGCCCCTCGTACTTGTAGGAACCGCCCGGAGCGGCCACGTCGATCCACTCCGAAAAGTTCGAGTAATAGCTCTTGCGATAGTCGGGCGCCAATGCCGACACGGAAAGCACCCGCTCGTAACAGGCGGGATAGCTGCGGTAGTCGCGCTCCTCGTTGCCGGCCGCGAAGATCACGATGCCGCCCTTCATCGGCCCGACCTGCACGCCGTTCTCGTCGAGACCGGCGTATTCGATGAAATAGTCGATGGCATCCTTGGTGATTTCGGGCATCTCGTAGACGTTGGTGTATCCCCAGCTGTTCTGACTGATGACGGCTCCCGCGTCGGCGCCGTATTTGAGCGCCACGATCTCGTCGCCGTTGTCGTTCCGGTTCTCGGTGAACATCTGGCAGCTGATTACCCGCACGCCGGAGTGCCCGCCGCGACCGCCGGCGACACCGCAAACGCCGATACCGTTGCCGTTCTCGGCAGCGATCGTTCCAGCGACGTGCGTGCCATGTTCGACCGGCGTGATGCGGTTCGATCCCATCGGATAAGCAGAGGAATAGATGAAGTTCCAGCCGTAGATGTCGTCGACATAGCCGTTCCCGTCATCGTCCACACCCTCTTCGCCGTAGAGCTCGGCCCAGTTGCCGACATTGCCGATGAGGTCTTCGTGCGCATAGTCGATGCCTCCGTCCACGACCGCCACGACCACGTCGTTCGATCCGGCGGTCACCTCCCACGCCCGAAACAGATTGATGTCGGCTCCGGCGACGGCATCGGGCATCGATCCGTCGTTGGAATAGTGCCATTGCTTCGCAAGCCCCGGATCGTCGAACGGCAGCGAGGCGGTTCTCTTCGCGGCAGGCAACGGAGCCGCGACGGCCCGCTCGGGCCCGATACTCCGGATCGCATAGACCGGCTCGACGCACTCAATCCCTTCGAGCCGCGACAGATCGAGCGTCGCCCGCGTCACGGAACGCAGCGAATCGAACCAGACGTCGTACCAGCGATCCAGTCCGGCACGGCGCGTGCGCGCCTCGAAGCGGCCCGCCGGCGGGAAGACGCGCTGCATCCGCGTGACGCCGAGCGCCGCGATGGCGCGATCCAACGGCTCGGAACCCGTTTGCAGCCCGCTGCGGGTCTCGATGATCCGCTCCGGAACCTCTCCCTGTTTGAACTTGACGCGAAGGCGCCCCGTCGCCGCAGTTTCCCGCGACGGTTCCCCGACCGGCTGCGGCGCCTCCTCTCCGATCGGATCGGAGGCGCAGGCGGCCAGCAGAGACAACGCACAAAGGGCGATATGCAACCGGCTTTTCTTTTCGAATGAATGCATTTTATTATTTATTACGGTATAAAGGTCTGTCGATCGAAATCCATTGCAAAAATAGGAATCCTGCCCGTCGTATGCAGTCCCCATTTGTCGGGATTTATGCAGATCAAAATCCCTACATTTGACGATGGCGCATTCGGAGAGGTTGCCTTACCTTTGTCACACCGAATCGCAGAGGAGGGCCACAGCCCCTCCGCGTACCGAAAAACGATATGTCGCTTCGACCTCACATAACTTTTCTAACCCGCCTCGCAACGTTTCTGCCGCTCTTCGCAACGATCGCCGCATTCGGGCAGCAATCCGCAGGAACGTTCCGCATAGCGGGCAGCGTGACGGACTACGCCACGGGAGAGCCCGTCGTCGGAGCCAACGTCGTGGCTTACGACGCAGGCGGCCGTCCCCACGGCGCTGCGGTCGGGGCGGACGGACGTTTCGCATTCAACTGCCCGACGAAAGCCGCGACGCTGCGCGTCTCGATGCTGGGATATCGCAACGAGACGGTCAAACTCGTTCCGGGACGCACCGACTACGACATCCGCCTGAGAGAGGCGCCGTCCGACGTCGGAGAGGTCGTGGTGACGGGATTCGTCGACAAGAAACGGGAGAGTTACACGGGCGCCACGCATGTCATCCAGCGGCAGGAGATCGAGAACATGGTACACACCAACGTGCTGAACATCATTCAACTCCAAACGCCCGGCTTCGAGATCTTCGACGATATCGCCAACGGTTCGGATCCCAACAAGATTCCCGACATGGTGCTCCGCGGACGAAGCAGTTTCATCGAAGGCGACCAGACCAACGTCCCGCTCTTCATCCTCGACGGCACGGAGGTGGACATCTCCTACGTCTTCGACATGCCCTCGGACGACATAGAGTCGATCTCGGTGCTCAAAGACGCTTCGGCCACCTCGTTCTACGGTTCGAAGGCGGCCAACGGCGTGGTGGTCATCACCACCCGCCCTACGCAAGCCGGCAGGCTCCAAGTCAACTATTCGGGCAATTTCCAGGTCAGCATCCCCGATCTGTCGGACTACCGGCTGCTCAACGCACGCGAAAAGCTCGAATACGAACGTCAGGCCGGCGTCTACGGCGATTTCACGGGCAGCAGCAATACCGACGTCACCAACCAGAAATCCTACTACGAAAAACTCGACCGGGTCAACGCCGGCGTCAACACTGACTGGAAGCGAATGGCGCTGCGCACGGGATTCAACCACATCCATAATCTGATGCTCTCGGGCGGCAGCCAAGATTTCCGTTACAACGTGTCGGGCAGCTACAACTCCACGACGGGCGTGATGGACGAGTCGGACAAGCAGACGGCATCGCTGCGCATCAACCTCACCTACGGCGACATGAACAAGCTCTTCTTCCAAAACATCGCTTCGCTCACGCAGAGCGATTCGAACGACGTGCCCTACGGAAGCTTCTCGGACTACGTGTCGCTCAATCCCTACGATCGCCCCTACAACGACGACGGCTCGCTCAACAGCGTCCTCTCGTTCAATACGGCCAATCCGCTCTACGAAAAGTCGCTGAGCAGCTACATCCGCAACACGTCGGGCAGTTTCATCGACACGTTCCGCGTGCGCTGGAACATTCTCAAAGGGCTGCGCGTCGAAGCGTCGCTGTCGTACACCCAGACCAAGAGCGAAGGCGAGACCTTCTACTCGCCCCTCTCGCAACAGTTCAACAACACGATCGACGCGAACAAGAAGGGCAGTTTCGACGTATCCAACGGCACGACGCACAACCTGTCGGGAAACGCCTTCGCCGTCTACAACAAAGCATGGAACCGGCGAGGAGGAGACGCCTCCGACCTGCTCAGCCTCACGGCTGGATTCAACATCGAATCGACCCGTTCAGAAAGCCACTCTTTCTCGGCGCTGGGCATCCTTTCGGACAAACTCGAACACCCCTCGATGGCCACGGGATACGCCGAAAGCCGCCCGGGCGGCAGCGAAGACCGTTCGCGTATGCTCGGATTCTACGTCAACGCCAACTACATCTGGCACAACCGCTATTTCGTCGATCTCTCGTTCCGTTACGAGGGCTCCTCGAAATTCGGCGCCGACAACAAGTACGCCCCCTTCGGATCGCTGGGGCTCGGCTGGAACCTTCACAAGGAAAGGTTCCTCAAAGGGAGCGCCGTCTCGCTGCTCAAACTGCGCATGAGCATGGGTTACGTCGGCAACGCCGGATTCAGCCCTTATCAGGCGCAGCTGGCCTACCAATACAGCTCCTCGCTCCAATACAACGGCGGAATCGGCGCCGTGCCCGTCTCGATGGTCAACCCCCGTCTGAAATGGGAACGCAGTCTCAAACGCAATCTCGGCCTCGATTTCGGACTGTGGCGCGACCGCCTCAACGGCAGCGTCGACGTCTACTACGACACGACCAACGATCTGGTGATGGACATTTCCAAACCGGCGCATATCGGATTCACGAGCGCCAAGGAGAACCTCGGCAAGATCCGCAACAGCGGTATCGAACTGTCGCTGCGCGGGAACGTGCTGCAACGCAAACACACGAATCTGAACCTCTTCCTCAATCTGAGCCACAACCGCAACCGGATCGTCGAGATCAGCGACTACCTGAAAAACAAGAACGCCGAGAACGAAGCCAACGCCACCTCGTCGCTTCCGGCCGCCTTCTACGAAGAAGGCGAGTCGATGACGGCACTCAAAGTGATGCGCTCGGCGGGAATCAATCCGGCCAACGGCAAGGAGGTCTTCATCGACCGCGACGGCAATCCCACCTACGAATACGACTACCGCGACAAGTACGTCGCGGGCGACACGACCCCCGCCGTACAGGGATCGTTCGGACTCTCGATGAGCTGGCGCTCGTTCGACCTCTCGATGAATTTCGCCTACCGGCTCGGCGCGAGCATCTACAACCAGACCCTCGCCACGAAGGTCGAGGGCGCCTCCCCGACCTCCAACGCCGACCGGCGAGTATTCTACGACCGCTGGAAGGCTCCGGGCGACAAGGCGCGTTACAAGAACATCGCCAACCGCGAAACGACGCCTCCGACCGACCGTTTCGTGGCCACGGAGTATGCGCTCGAAGGCTCGTCGCTCAAACTCTCCTACACGCTGCCGGACGCCTTCTGCCGCTGGCTGCATCTGCGGCGCGTCCGCATCTCCGCCTCGACGGGCGACCTGTTCAACATCTCGACGATCCGCCGCGAACGCGGACTGGACTATCCGTTCGCCCGCGTCTTTCAGGCGTCGCTGACCGTAAATCTCTGATCCGATGGAACGCATCCCGATCCGCATAACCGCACTGCTGGTAATGACGACTCTCGCCGCCTGCGATTTTCTGGACATCGACACGCCGGGAATCGTCAACCGCGACAAGATGTTCGAGAACGAACAGGGATTCATCGACGCCATGAACGGCGTCTACGCCTCGATGGCCGACGCCGACCTCTACGGCGAACAGCTCTCGTTCGGATTCGTCGACGAAATCGCGCAACTCTACTACAACGACTACGAAGCCAACGAGACGACGCTGACCAAGACCTTCGACCTGCGCTACCGCGACGAAGACGTGCGCCCGCAGATCGACGCCATCTGGTCGAAAGCCTACAACACGATCGCCTCGGCCAACAGCGTGCTGGACAACATCTCCGGACACGACTTCGCAATTCTGCCGCGCATCCGCGGCGAAGCGCTGACCGTGCGCGCCTTCCTGCATTTCGACCTGCTCAGACTCTTCGCGCCCAACATCGAACGCGGCGACGAGCAGGCGATCCCCTACGTCGAGCATTTCTCGATCTCCCCTGTCGAACGGAGCACGGTGCGCGAGGTCTACGAACGCATCGTCGCCGACCTGACGGAGGCCTACGGACTGCTGCGGGATGCGCAGCCGGCTTCGGGGCGCACGCCCGAGGAGCTCTACGTCTCGCAATACGCCGCCGCCGCACTGCTGGCGCGCGTCTGCAACTGGGGCGGCGACCACGAAACGGCCGAACGCTACGCCCTCGAAGCGCTGAAAGGACCGTTCGCCTTCATTCGCGAGGAGCAGATCAAGAACCTCTTTCTGGGTTATACGGCACGCACGGAGTGCATCTGGGGACTGCACGCTCCCGACATGTATCTCGACGTCCGCAGCCGGCTCTACCCCACGCGGCTCACCGACGAACTCGACATGGTACGCGACAACTACCAGACGATCTTCCGCGTGTCGTCGTTCACGTCGACCAACAACGACTACCGTTACCAGAGCTATTTCACCCGCACCAAATGGGAGCACTCGGTGGTGTTGCTCACCAAGTTCTACGACAAATACTACGACGAGGAGCAGATCGTCCCTTCGGGGCGCATCCCGGGGCCGAATCTGGTGCGTCTGCCCGAGCTGTACTACATTCTGGCCGAATCGGTCTACGACCGCGATCCGGCCGCTGCGCTCGAATATCTGAATACCGTGGTGACGGCACGCGGCCTGCACCCGATCGAGGCGGCCGACATCGCCACGCCAGCGAGCTTCCGCGAAGAGCTTCTCAACGAGATCATGAAGGAGTTCTGGGGCGAAGGTCAGATTTTCGCCACCTACAAACGTTTCAACCTGCCGATGGAGGGCGTGAACGGCAAGGAGCACCCCGCCACCGACGACACCTACCTGCTGCCGCTCCCCGAAAGCGAGGAATCGGCGGGCATCGACTGAACCGAATACAAGATGAAACGCCGTACGCTAAGATACCTCGTTCCGGTGGCCGCGCTGCTCGCAGCGGCGGGTTGCGACTATAAGGAGAGCTTCCCCTACCAGGGCGACGAACTGATCGACTTCACGACCGATTCGCTCTACTTCTCCTTCGGCAAGGAACCCTTCTCGGTCACGGAAAAGACGATGGAAGTAGGCGTCGAGATCGTCGGATCGCCCGTGTCGCACGACCGCGGCTACCGCATCCGCATCGACCCGCTGCGCACGACGGCGCAGGCCGGACTGCATTACGACGCCCTCGAAGAAACGCGCACGATTCCCGCCGGGGCTTCGTCGACGACGATTCCCGTGCGCGTCCACCGGCTCGAACTCGAAGACGAGACGGTCTACACGCTGCGGCTGGAACTCGTCGAAACGGAGGATTTCCGTCTCGGTGTCATCGAAGGCCGCGCCGTGTCGGTCTGCTTCACCAACCGGCTCGACCAGCCCGACTGGTGGACGGAACTATCGCACTGGCTCGGTGAATACAACGTGCGCAAATATCAGAAATTCATCGAACTGTGGGGCAGCCCCATCACGAAGGAAGACATCGAGGAGAACAAATACGCCATCCTGCGCGTCTTCAAGGAGGTGAAACTCTATTTCGAGGAGAATCCCGTCTACGGGGTCACTTTCCCCGATGTGGAGTGGCCCGTCTGACCCCGCCCCGAACGATCCGACCAATGTTCAACCCAATTTAAAATAACGCTTATGAAAAGATTTTTTTCGCTTTTTCTGACCGCCGCCCTCGCAGGCGCGGGTTTTGTATCCTGCTCGGACGACCCCGAAGACCAGCCGGTCGTACCGACCGACGTCGAGAAGGTGTCGGGCATCGAAACGAACTATGTCCTCGGACTGCACGAGTATCTCGAAATCACACCCGACATCGAACTCTCGAATGAAAACGAATCGATCAGCTACGAATGGAGCATCGATTACGAAACGGTCAGCACCGAGAGGAACCTCTCGTTCAAGTGCGACGAACTGCTCAACGACGTCAACTGCTATTTCAAGGCCAGCAGCTCGACGGGCGCCAAGATCGCGGAGTTCAAGCTGAGCGTCACCTCGCCCTACGACAAGGGACTTTTGCTGCTGAGCCAGACGGGCGACGGAGCGATGCTCACCTTCAAGCGACTCGACATCATGGCGACGCCCGCCAGCCCCTACGCTTTCAAGGACAACAATCCCACCCTTTCGCTGGGCAAGGAGGCGCTGGCGCTCTGCTGGAAAGGCGAAGGCCTGACCAATCTGGGCAACTCCATCAAAGATCAAGATACGGAAATCATCCTCAGCTCGGGCAATCCGACCAAGGTCTACGTGCTCAATACGAACGACATGAAGGTCAAGACCGAAATCACCTACAACGGCGAGGGCGAGTTCCATCCCAACTACGTCATTTACCCCTACGGCGTCCAGAACAGTCTGTGGGAAGGCGAACTCTACTGGCTCGGCGGCGGCCGCGAGTACATCATGGCCGCGGATCGCAATTTCATCACCTCCACCATGGAAGAGATGCCCGAAGGCGCACAGTTCGCCGATATGGCCTGCTCGCTGGTAGACACCGACATGACGCGCGTGTATTACAACACGGCAAGTCAGAAGATGGTCTACATATCGGGCGTATTGGGCATGGTGACCGAAGGGACGAAAGCCTGCAACGTCGAACCGATGAACCTGATCCCCTGCGACGGCATCTACCGCGACGAGGAGGGCGGAGATCACCGTTACGAACCCATGAACGTCATTCTCGTAGGCAAACAGGGCTCCTCGACCAAGATTTACCGCTTCACCCCCGAAAACCTCACGACCACGGAAGAGGTGCTCACCGAGCAGGACGCTACCGGCAACATTCTGCCGACCTCGGCGACGACGGCCAATCCCGCCAAACCGATCCTCTACTACTCGAAGGGCGGCGACATTTACCGCTTCAATTACGACGGTAACAATTTCGATACGGAACCCTATATTTCGCTGGGCGACAACTTCGAGGTAAAACAGCTCGTCTTCAACCCCTACGACGTCGACACGCTCTACATCGCCGCCGAAGACACCGCCGAAACGGGAGAGATGAAAGCCTCGCTGTTCATCTACGACATCTCGGACAATTCGTCGGCCGAAAAACTCTTCGAAGACCACAAGGTAGGCGGCACCGTCAGAAGACTGATCTACAAGGGAAACGGCAAGGAAAACGACGAGCGGGTGGCGAAAAGCAACTCGATTCTGAGCAAATTCATCCGATAGATCATGCCGGATCCGGTCATCGAATGTCGCAATCTGACCCACCGGTACGGCGAGCGACTGATCTACGAAAACCTGAGCTTCGAGGTTCCGCACGGGCGGATCCTCGGGCTTTTGGGTAAAAACGGTACGGGCAAGACGACGACCATCAACATCCTGAACGGTTATCTCGAACCCGTCGCAGGCGAATGTCTGATCTTCGGAGAGAACATCCGCACGATGAGGCCCCAAACGCGCGCCCGCATCGCGCTGTTGCTCGAAGGACACGTCCAGTACGCCTTCATGACGATCCGGGAGATCGAACGCTTCTATTCGCAATACTACCCCCGTTGGGACGCCCGGGCCTACTACGGACTGATGGAGCTGCTGGCCGTCGCACCCGGACAACGGATCGCGCGCATGTCGTGCGGGCAGCGGTCACAGGTAGCTCTGGGGTTGATTTTGGCGCAGAACGCCGATCTGATGATCCTCGACGATTTCTCGATGGGACTCGACCCGGGTTACCGCCGACTGTTCGTGGAGTACCTGCGCGACTATGCCCGCAGCCGCGGCACGACCGTATTCCTCACGTCGCATATCATTCAGGACATGGAGAAACTCATCGACGACTGCATCGTCATGGATTACGGACGTATCCTCGTGCAGATGTCCGCAGGCGATCTGCTCGGTCGCTTCCGCCGTTACGAACTCGCGATCGCCGAGGGAACCGCGCTTCCGGAAGCGCCCGAATTCCACCGCCCGACGGCGATCGGAGGGCGCGCCGAATTCTATTCGTTCGAAACGGAGGCAGTGGTGGCCGCCCGACTCCGGCAGGCGGGCATCGCCTGCGATACCCTGCGAAGCGACGCGCTGAACCTCGAAGACGCCTTTATCGGTCTCACCGGCAAGTACTGACAACGACATGAACAAAGCGATTTTCTACAAGGAGCGAATCAAGATCAGGCGGTTCTATCCGCTGGCGACCGCAGTACTGGCCGGATTCACAGCCTATGCCCTGTTGCGCATCGGCCGCATGTACGCCTTCAACGGCGCGGCCTCGGTCTGGCTGGCCGTCCTCGACCGGGGCGACGTGCTGGTCGACCCGCTCAAATACCTGCCCGCGCTCGTAGGCGCAGGGCTGGGATTGGCCCAGTTTCTTCCCGAAATCACACAGAAACGGCTGAAACTCACGCTGCATCTGCCCGACTCGCGCCGAGCAATGATGCTGGGAATGCTCGGTTACGGCCTCGTGCTGCTGACAATGCTTTTCGCCGTGCAACTGCTCGCGATCGGTCTCTATTTGCGGCACCTCATGGCACCGGAACTGGTGCATGCCGTCGTATCGACGACGTTACCGTGGTATGCAGCCGGTTTCGCGGGTTATCTGTTCGCGGCGTGGATATGCATCGAACCCACATGGCGGCAACGTCTGTTTGACGCGCTGATCGCCGCAGGCGTCATGCGGCTGCTCTTTTCGAGCGATGCGTTGCGCGTCTGCGACACCCTGCTGCCGTGGATCGCCGCCGTCGTGCTCTGCGCGCTCTTCTTTCCGCTCCACTCGACGCTCCGCTTCCGGCGGGGATGTCAGGACTAAAACCCGTACCGAAGCATGAAAACGATCAAAACGATCATCGTCCTGCTGGCCGCAGCGCTGCTGGCGTGGGCGCTGCCGTGGTGCTATGCCTTCGTCTGCTCCGAGCCGCAGGAATCTCCGCTGACGCTTTACAGTTGCGTGACGCACGACTTCGCGACCTTTTCATTCGAGGGGCACGACGACGCGGCAGGCTACGATCCGGCCGGAAATCCCTATACCGAACGGCAATTCGACAGCATCATGCCCACCGTCTTCACCCGCCGGCTGGCCGAAGAGGGCCGTTTGCCCGAACGCATCGACGGCATCCCCTTCGACGCCCGCGAGGTCGAACTCAGCAATTTCGTCTTCCGTGCGTCGCCCTCGGAATTGAACCGTCCGCAGATCGGACTCTACCAACTGCTCGAATCGGCTCCGGGCCGCGAAGGATTCCGAACGCCCGACGACGTATTCCGCATCACGGAGCGGGGAATCGAATTCGTGAAAATGGCCGACAACCGGATCGATGCCGAAAAGAGCGAACGTTTCGATCGCGTGATGAAGAAGAAGGGATTCGTCTTTCCCGCCCGCCGTATCGCGGGAAACGCTTCGACCTACAAACATTACGACAACGGCTACCTGCTGCTCGATGCGACCGGAACGCCGTTCCAGATGAAACAGCTCTGCGGCCGGCCGTTCGTCCGCCGCATCGAACGGCCCGATTCAGTGACATTCACGCACGCTTTCGTCACGGAGTTCCCCGACAAACGACTGCTGGGATTCCTCGGAGACGACCGCGGCGGCATCCATGCGCTCGAAGCGGATTACTCCCTGCACTGCCTGCCGCTGCATCCCGTCGATCTCCGACGCGAACGTCTGATCGTCGTAGGCGACTGTTTTTATTGGACGGCGATCACCGAACGGCAGGGCTTCGAACGCCTCACGGCCGTCAATGCCCGCGACTATTCCCTTGCTGCGGAGCACGAGACCGATTTCCCCGCTCCGAAATGGGAACAGACCCGAAAATACCTTTTCCCGTTTCGGCTAGTCTTCACCGCGTCGTCCGACAAATACATCAAGCCGCGGTTACGCGACTTCTCGTACCTGGCCCTCGGACTGAACACCCTGCTGGCTGCCGGTTGGGCCGTATACAGCATGAAAAAGCGGCGCTGCCGGACGATCCGCGCATTGGGGATTCTGGTGCTGGGGATTTACCTGTTGATCCCGCTGCTGCTCACCGACCGCGAATGAACGGCAGAAGCGCCCGACACGGGCACTTTTGCGTCCATCCGATGAACCGTCCGCAAACACGATTCCGCCCTATCCAGGGGCGGAATTTTCGTTTGTCCACGGCAGATTCGAATTAACAGACATTCGTAAAACGTTTTAAATACCGATAATTCGAATAGAAAATATCTAAATTCAAGCGGAACAATTTTCAGAACCGAAAAATAATATTATTTTTGCCATACCAACTAAAACGTTTTACATGAAACCTGTCAACAAAACCGTATGCAGTCTGGCGGCACTCGCCCCGCTCGCAATGGCACAAAGCGCGAACGCCGGCCAACGCCCGAACATCATCTTCTTTCTGGTGGACGATTTCGGCTGGACGGAGACCTCGCTCCCCTTCGGCGAAGAGACCTACCCCAACAACCTCAGATTCCATACGCCCAATATGGAACGACTGGCCCGCACGGGCGTCATGATGACCAACGCCTACGCCTGTCCCGTATCGACCCCGACACGAACCAGCATGATGACGGGCATGAACGCCGCGCACATGGGCATCACGTCGTACTGCTCCTTATATAAAGACACCTGCCCCGACGCGATCGGCGGCCGGCCCGGCACGACGAACGCCAACGAAGACGATATCTTCGCGCACCCCGAATGGAACTACAACGCGCTGTGCCCCGCCTCCTTCCGCAACGAGGCCGACAGCATCGCCTACGGCCTGAACCGCACGCTCTACGCCACGCCGATGGTGGAGATTCTCCGCGACGCAGGCTACCACACCATCCACGTCGGCAAAGCGCACTGGGCACCGACCGGCACACCGGGCTCGAACCCCTACAACATGGGATTCACGGTCAACATCGCCGGTTCGGGCAACGGCCACCCCCAGAGTTATCTGCCCGAAGAACACTTCGGCAACCTCCCCAAACGAGGTACCTACGCCTCGGTGCAGAACATGTCGCAGTATTACGGCTCGGGAATCCATCTGACCGAGGCGCTGACGCTCGAAGCGCTGAAAACACTGGAAGACCCGATCCGCCGCAAACAACCCTTCTACCTCTATTTCGCCCACTACTCCAACCACACACCCATTCAGCGCGACGAACGGTTCATCCGAAAATACCTCGACGCGGGAATGGACGAACAGCAGGCCCGTTACGCCTCGATGGTCGAGGGAATGGACAAAAGCCTGGGCGACGTACTCGACTACCTCGAAGCCAAAGGGATCGCCGACGACACGATCATCCTCTTCATGTCGGACAACGGCGGTCACTGCTTGGGACAGGACAAGGGCGGAGAGCCCCACACGCAAAACCTGCCGCTGCGCGAGGGTAAAGCTTCCGTCTACGAAGGCGGCATCCGCGTGCCATTGATATTCCGCTGGCCGGGAAAGGCGGCGGAAGGAACGCGCCTCAATACGCCGGTCATCAACGAGGACATCTTCCCGACGATTCTCGAAATGGCGGGCGTGAAACATTACGAGACCGTGCAGGAGTGCGACGGCCTGAGCCTGGTAAAGCTCATCACCGCAGGTTCGAAGATGGTGGCCAAAGCGCAGAAACGCGGAGAAATCGCCACGCGGAAGGAGGTCAACGCCTTCGTCGTCCCCGCGTCGGTGTCGGGCATCGATCCCGAACGCGAACTGATCTTCCATTATCCGCATCAATACCGCGTGGAGGATCAGGACGACATCGATTTCATGAGCGCCGTCCGCAAAGGCGACTGGAAACTCGTTTACAGGATGCACACGGGCGAGCTGGAACTCTACAATCTGCGCGACGATATCGGCGAACGCAACGACCTCGCGGCAAGCCACCCCGAACGGGTCGCCGAACTGGCGAAGGCGCTGGGCGACCGGCTGCGTGCCTGGAAGGCCCCGATGCCGACGGTGCGTACGACGGGAAAGCCCGTCCCGATGCCCGATGAACTGTAAAAATCCGGGCAGGCGAGAACGGCGGCCCCGATCCGTCGACACGCCCGCCTTCGACACGACGTCCGGATTTCTCACTGAGAAATCCGGACGTATTCTATCGGAACCATTTCGTCAAGCCGAGCGCAGAGCCGAACGCAGTTCGGGCTATGCCGAGGCGAGAAATGGAAGAAAGAAATTTAACCATTTCGTCAAGCCGAGCGCAGAACCGAACGCAGTTCGGGCTATACCGAGGCGAGAAATGGAAGAAAGAAATTCAACCATTTCGTCAAGCCGAGCGCAGAGCCGAACGAAGTTCGGGCTATACCGAGGCGAGAAATGGAGCATGCAAACGAACGAATCCGCACGACCGACGGAGGTACGCCGACGGCTCTGCTACTCGATCCCCTCCAACCGGCAGATGAAGCGCACGGCGACGGGATAACCCGCCGCGGGCATATTGCCGTGGTCATAACCGTCGAACTCGCAGAGCGTCACGTCCTCGTGCCCAACGAGCCGCATCATCCGCCAGAAATAGGCCGTCTCCTCGTAGCGGCCGTTCATCTCCAACTCGCGGTCGCCCGAAAGAATCAGTATCGGCGCACAGTCGGGCCGCACGTAATAGAGCGGCGCAGTGTCGTCGACGAGCGGCTGCAACGCAGACATACCCAATGCCTTGCGCGCGGCGAAATGCGTAATGGCATGACCGCTGAAAGAGATGATGCCCGCCAGCGAATCGGCATCCTTGCCGTAGCGCGCCAGCCGCGAACGGTCCAACCCCACCATATTGACCAGATAGCCGCCCGCGGAGTGCCCCGCGATATAGATTTTCGAAGGGCTGCCGCCGTAGTCGGCGATATGGTCGAAGACCCACGCCACGGCCGCCGCGGCATCGTCCACGATGTCGAGCGTCCCGACGTGCGGGATCAGCCGATACCCGACGCCCACGACCACGAACCCCTTCTTCATCAGCCCCTCCGGCACGGCGCGCTTGCCGCCCGTGAGACCGCCGCCGTGGAACCACACCACCACCGGCGCATCCTCCGCATCGGGAGGGCAGGCCACGTCGAGGCGGCACATCCGACGCGCATAGTCGCCGGAGGCATCCGTACGGTAGAGGATATCGCGTTCGAAGCGGTAATCGGCCGCATGGACGGCACCGGCGAACAGGAAACAGAAAAACAAAAGGAAAAGGCGTTTCATCTGCAACGGAGTTTTGGATTCGTCGATAAAAGTAGCGAAAATCCGTGAAACGGCAAAGGGGACTCCGCCGAAAAGGCGAAGTCCCCTTCCGAGCCCGTGCACGGAGGCACCGGTCAATACTGCTCCTGCTCGTTGGGAAAGTCCTGCGACTTGACATCGGCGACGTACCGCCCCACCGCATCGGTCATCACCGTATGCAGGTCGGCGTAGCGGCGCAGGAAGCGGGGCGAAAAGCCCTTGTTGATGCCCAGCATGTCGTGGATCACGAGCACCTGCCCGTCGGTGCCGCCGCCGGCGCCGATGCCGATCGTGGGGATCGACAACTCCTTCGACACGCGTTCGGCCAACACGGCGGGAATCTTTTCGAGCACGACGGCGAAGCAGCCGGCCTCTTCCAGAAGACGTGCGTCGCGCACCAGCTTTTCGGCCTCGGCCTCTTCCCTGGCGCGGACGGTATAGGTGCCGAACTTGTGGATCGACTGCGGCGTAAGCCCCAGATGCCCCATGATCGGAATGCCGGCCGTGAGGATGCGCTCGACCGATTCGAGGATCTCCTCGCCGCCTTCGAGCTTCACGGCGTCGGCCTCGGTCTCCTTCATGATCCGGATGGCCGAGTCGAGGGCCATCTTCGAATTGCCCTGATAGGTTCCGAAAGGCAGGTCGACCACCACCAGCGCCCGTTCGACGGCACGCACGACCGAACGGGCATGATAAATCATCGCATCGAGCGTAATGGGAACCGTCGTCTCGTAACCCGCCATGACGTTGGCGGCCGAGTCGCCCACCAGAATCACGTCGACACCTGCGGCGTCGACGATCTTCGCCATCGAATAGTCGTATGACGTGAGCATGGCGATCTTTTCGCCGCGATCTTTCATCTCTTTGAGCCGGAGGGTCGTAACCGCCCGAACTTTACTCTCAACAGACATTCGTTCTTCTGTTTTGGTTAATATTTTGACATGATCCGTCGGGGGCGTTCCGGCCGCGTCGGCGGTTTTTCGCCGGCAAAGTTACGCTTTTGAGCGAATCCGGCAAAAGAATTCCCACAAAACGACCCCGCCCGACACCGAAACGTTGAGCGAGTGTTTGGTACCCAACTGGGGGATCTCCACCGCGCCGTCGCAGCGGTCGACCGCCTCCTGCGATACCCCTTCGACCTCGTTGCCGAAGACGAGCGCATAACGCGCCTGCGGATCGACGGCCAACGCGTCGAGCATCGCCGCGCCCTCGACCTGCTCGACGGCCAGCACGCGGTAACCCGCGGCACGCAGCCCGTCGATGCACTCCACGGTCGACGCATGATGCGTCCATGCCACGCTCTGCTCGGCACCGAGCGCCGTCTTGTGAAGCTCCCGACAGGGCGGCACGGCCGTAATGCCGCACAGGGCGATCCGCTCGACGGCGAAGGCATCGCCCGTGCGGAAGAACGATCCGACGTTCTGTGCCGACCGCACGTTGTCGAGCACGACCACCAGCGGCAGCTTGGGCATCGCGGCGAACTCCTCGACCGAGGGGCGATGCAACTCTTCATTCGTGATTTTTCGCATGACCGACAGCTAATTTCGGGGACAAAAGTAACACAAATCGGGATAAAATATGTAATTTTGGCGCGATATTTCCGATTCGACTATGAACATCAGACAAATCTTCGGCCTGCTGGCCGCAATCGCCTGCGCGGGCAGCGTGCAGGCGCAGCGCGTCGGCTGGGAGGCCGACTTCAAGACGCGCTTCGACAATCGCGAATTCACGGGCAGTTCGTGCAACGAGTCGCAGACGATCTTTCTGGCCGACCTGTCGACGGCCGTAAGCTACAACTGGCTGGACCGCAATACGCTGCGTTTCGGAGTCCAGATGCAGAAGGACTTCGGCGACAACCGCGACTACTTCTCGGAGGTGCGGCCTCTGGCGTCGTACGCCTACCGCGCCGAACGGCTCGGGGCCGACGTGGGTATCTTCTCGCGCGACGAACTGCGCGGCGACTACTCGCACGCCTTCTTCAACGACTCGCTGCGCGTCTACGACCCCACGATCCAGGGCATGGCGGTGCGTTACCGCAACCCGAAGGGGCTGCGCGCCGAACTGGTGCTCAACTGGGAAGGGATGTATTCGGAATATTCGCGCGAGAAGTTCCGCATCTTCGGAGCGATTCATAAGGATTGGTCGCGCGAGGCGGACAAACGCTGGTACGTCGGGGGGGGGCTTTCGATGTTCCATTTCGCCAACAGCGCCCTGACCGAAGGCAACGTGGTGGACAACATGCTGGCCAACCCCTACGTCGGTTTCGCCAGCAAGGCGGCCGAGGTGGTGCGTCGCAACGCCGACGGTCGGCCGACGGTCGAACGGCCTTTCTGGTACGACTTTCGCGCAGGGTTCCTGTGGGCTCCGCAGCGCGACCGCATCGCCGACGAGGGGTGGAAGACCCCCATGGGCGGCGAATTGCGCGTGCGTCTGGGCTGGAAGGGGCTCGAATTCGAGAACAACCTCTATGTAGGCGAGAATCTCATGCCGCTCTTCGGCCGCTACGGATCGGAGCTCTACGCCGGCGAACGGTGGTACGGCACGCGCGACCGCATCTATAACCGCACGCGGCTGGGCTACGAGCGGTCGTTCGCGAGCGAGACGATCCGCGTGCAGGCGGGCATGATCTTCCACACCGACGGCACGGGGCTCTACACGCAGCAGGTGGTGCAGGTGAGCGTACGGCTGGGAAAGACGCTCTACGACCAGCGAAATCACCCGCAGAGATAACCGCAGCCGGAATTTTTGACTAATTTTGTAAAAAAACACGAGATAACAATGGCTATCGAAACCAACGAACCCGCAGCGAAGGAGAAGTCGCTGAATTTCCTCGAAGAGATCGTCAAGGAAGCCGCCGACCGCGGCGTCGCCATACAGACCCGCTTCCCGCCGGAACCCAACGGCTACCTGCACATCGGCCATGCCAAGAGCATCTGCATCAACTTCGGGCTGGCGCAGAAATACGGCGGCAAGTGCAACCTGCGTTTCGACGACACGAACCCCACGAAGGAGGACGTCGAGTATGTCGACTCGATCAAGCGCGACATCCGCTGGCTGGGCTTCGACTGGGCGCTCGAACGCTATGCGTCGGACTATTTCGACCAGCTCTACGAATGGGCCAAGGAGTTGATCCGCAAAGGGCTGGCCTATGTCGACGACCAGACGCAGGAGCAGATCCGCGAAGGCCGCGGCACGGTCTCCGAGCCGGGCAAAGAGTCGCCGTGGCGCAACCGTTCGGCGGAGGAGAACCTCGACCTGTTCGAACGCATGAAGGCGGGCGAGTTCGCCGACGGCGAGAAGGTGCTGCGTGCCAAGATCGACATGGCGCATCCCAACATGCTCTTCCGCGACCCGATCATGTACCGCATCATCCATGCCCGCCACCACCGCACGGGCGACAAGTGGTGCATCTACCCGATGTACGACTACGCCCACGGGCAGAGCGACTCGATCGAGCACATCACCCACTCGATCTGCACGCTCGAATTCGACGTCCACCGTCCGCTCTACGACTGGTTCATCCAGGCGCTCGGCATCTGGCCGTCGCACCAGTACGAGTTCGCGCGGCTGAACCTGACCTACACGATGATGTCGAAACGCAAACTGCTGAAACTCGTGCAGGAGGGCGCCGTCATGGGCTGGGACGACCCGCGTATGCCGACGATCTGCGCCCTGCGCCGCAAGGGATACACGCCGGCTTCGGTACGCGCCTTCGCCGAAATGGTGGGCGTCGCCAAACGCGACAACGTAATCGACCTCGGCAAGATGGAGTACTGCGTGCGCGAGGATCTCAACAAGGTGGCCGAGCGCCGCATGGCCGTCTTGAACCCCGTCAAGGTGACCGTGACGAACTACCCCGAAGGGAAGGTGGAATACTTCGAGTGCGTCAACAACCCCGAAGATCCATCGGCCGGTACGCGGCAGGTGCCCTTCTCGCGCGAGCTCTACATCGAGCGCGACGATTTCATGGAGAATCCGCCCAAGAAATTCTTCCGCCTGCAACCGGGCGGCGAAGTGCGGCTGCGCTACGCCTACCTCATCAAGTGCGAGGAAGCGGTCAAGGATGCCGAAGGAAACGTCGTCGAGTTGCGCTGCACCTACGACCCGCAGTCGGGAGGCGGCTCGTCGAGCGACGGCCGCCGCGTGAAGGGCGTCATCCACTGGGTATCGGCCCGCCACGCTTTCGAAGCCGAAATCCGCCTGTTCAACCCGCTCTTCACGAAGGAGAATCCCGACGACTGCGAGGAGGGACAGACGTGGGAGGACAACCTCAATCCCGAATCGATGATCGTCACGAAAGGCTGGCTCGAACCGTCGCTGGCGGGCGCCGAACCGGGCCGCACCTTCCAGTTCGAGCGCGTGGGCTACTTCTGCCCCGACACCGACACCACGCCCGGGCATCCCGTCTTCAACCGCACGGTGACGCTCAAAGATTCGTGGGCGAAGATCAACAAGTAGCAATAAGGAACGTTCCCGGCAAAGCGAACAGTCCGGCGACCTTGTATGGAGGTCGCCGGACTGTTTTATTTATACGAATTGCCGCGGGCCGCCCATCCTACTCCCGCGCTGCCGGAAGTTTCGGCCGAATCCTGCGCCACGGCAGTTTGAGCACGCCCCAGAAGGCTTCGCCGAAGATACCGCCCGACATCTTGGAGATTCCCTCCGTGCGGTCGACGAAGACGATCGACACCTCGTCGATACGGAACCCGAGCTTCCATGCCGTATACTTCATCTCCACCTGAAACCCGTAGCCCACCATGCGTACGGCGTCGAGGTCGATCGTCTCCAACACGCGGCGCGACCAGCAGACGAACCCCGCCGTGGCGTCGCACACAGGCATGCGGGTGACAATCCGCACGTATTTCGAGGCATAATAGGACATCAGCAGCCGCGACATCGGCCAGTTGACCACGTTCACGCCGCGCGAATAGCGCGACCCTACCGCCACGTCGGCACCGCCGGTCACAGCCGCCGTCAGCCGTTCCAGATCGTCGGGGTTGTGCGAAAAGTCGCAGTCCATCTCGTAAACCAGATCGTAACCGTGTGCCAATGCCCACCGGAATCCTGCGATGTAGGCCGTTCCCAATCCCAATTTCCCGCTGCGCTCGATAAGATGCACCCGCCCGGGAAACTCCTCCTGCCGCCCGCGGACGATGGCGGCCGTACCGTCGGGCGAACCGTCGTCGACGATGAGCAGGTCGTAGCCGCCGAAGAGCGACATCACTTTCGAGATCATGCGCGAGACGTTCTCGCGCTCGTTGTAGGTCGGGATAATCACCAACTTTTTCATAAGCCTTGCATCCGTTCGCCGAACACCCGTCGCCCCAGCAGGTAGCGCAGGATGATCGAACCGTGGTAGATATGCGCCGCCCGACGGCGCTTCGATTGCTGTACGGCACGGCGCTGGCGAGCGAGTTCACCGTGCCGCGCCAGAAAATCGCGGTAGGCGCAGGCGACCGCACCGGCCTGTGCGCATTGTCCTTTCAACAGATAAACCAGCGCTGCGGCGGCATCCGCAAGGGGCCTCAGCACAGCCACCGCGACACGCTGCACGGGCGACGCGCACTTGAAGAGCATCGCGAGGTTGTTGCGGTAATTGAGGTAGAGTTTGCGCGGCGAATCGTTCTGCAACGTGCCGCCGCCCAAATGCCACACCCTGCTTCGGGGGACGACGCGCACGCGCCACCCCGCCAGCTGCATCCGCCAGCAAAGGTCGATCTCCTCCATGTGGGCGAAGAAGCCGGCGTCGAAACCGCCCATGCGGCGGAATACCTCCGCACGGCAGCAGAAGGCCGCACCGCTCACCCAAAAGACATCGCGGGTGTCGTCGTACTGCCCCCGATCCTTCTCCAACGTCCGCAGGATACGTCCCCGACAGAACGGGAAACCGAACCAGTCGATGAATCCGCCCGCAGCACCCGCATACTCGAACCGGTCGCGCTCGGCGCAGGAGAGCAGTTTCGGCCCCACGACAGCCACGTCGGGCTGCGCGTCGAGCTCCGCGATCAGCGGCTCCAACCACCCCTCCGCAGGTTCGACGTCGGAGTTGAGCAGCACCCAGTAATCGCCCTCCAACCGCTCCAACGCGCGGTTGTAACCTCCGGCGAAACCGTAGTTTTCCGGCAGCCGGAGCAACGTAACCGACGGAAACTCCCGCTCGACGAGCGCCGCCGACCCGTCGGTCGAACCGTTGTCCGCCACGACGATCTCCACCCCCGGCGGAGCGGTGCGCACCACCGAGGGAAGGAAGCACCGCAGATGGGCGGCTCCGTTCCAGTTGAGTATGACAATCTTTACGACGGACATTGCGGACGACGGTGTTTCCAACGGCGATGCGACCAGAGCCACATCCCCGGATCGGCGACGATGTCGCTTTCGAGCTGCCGCACATAGCGCTCCGTCACCTCGTTGGGCGCGACCTGCTCCACGCCGTCGTAGAGGCGCAGGAACTCCAACTCGTAATACCCTCGGCGCAGCCGGCGCTGGCGGCAGAAATAGACCGGCATGTGAAATTTGAGCGCCATCTTCTCGATGCCGTCGAAAAAGACGGTATCCTGATTGAGGAAGCGGAACCAATGGCTGTTGGGACGCAGCGGAGGATTCTGGTCGGCGATCAGGCCGATGCCGATGCGTTGTCCGGGGGCACCGGCCGGCAGCCGGTGGTCGATGTAGTAGCGGATGATCTCCTTCATCGGGATGAGCCGGATGTTGCGCCGCCGGCGCAAACGCATGTAAACCGCATCGATCACCTTGTTCTCCAACGGATGATAGACCGCGGCCAAATAGTGTTCGCCGGTATAGAGCGCCAGGAAGGAGTCGTACTCCCAGCAGCCGAAATGGGCAGTCGAAAGCAGCGCGTCGCGTCCCCGCAGGTCGGAGAGCACCTCGTCGAGATTCTTCACCCGCACGCGGCGGCGGCAATCGTCGTCCGACATGGCGGCCTGGCTGACCGTCGAGATGAATATCTCCGACAGGTTATGGTAGAACGACCGGCGAATCCGCTTGATTTCGGCCATCGGACGGTCGGGGAACGAATTGCGCAGGTTCTCCGTCACCACGCCCACCCGATAGCGCAGGCATTTGTAAACGATGAAATAGATGGTATCCTGCAACACGTAGTAACGCAGCCAGTGGGGCATAGCGCCGATCAAACGGCAGCAACCCCACACGAGGCTCGCCATCGCCCGCTGCCATAATGTTAGATTCGAACGTACTCGTTTCATGCGTCCGCGGTTATTCGATCGGTAATCATTCGGTATACAACTTCACCTGCGCGATCTTGGTACGCACCTCCAGCCAGCGGCGCAGGCGTTCGGCATCGGCCTCGGTCATCGGCTGCCGCGACTTCACCACGCAGATCAACAGCGTATCCTGCACCGTACCCCCGACATCGTACGAGAGGCATTTCGACAGGGAGATCGACTGAATGTCGGGCACGACGGCACCCGCCTCGCGCGAAATGTCGTCGTATTCGATATTCTTCATCTTGTACTTCGACAAGCGCTGTTTCAACTCGTCGATCTGAGCGTTCTTCTCGTCGAGCAGTTCCGAATAGCTCAACTGCAACGATTTGAGATCGACCCGATCGCCCGTGCGCGCCTGCCGGACGATCAACTCGACATCCTGCAAGCCGTAGTTGTACAACTGGGCGCGGGCGTTGCCGATGATCTCCTCGCCCAGCGGCTCGCCGATAAGCAGCAGCTCGATACGCGAATTCCGGTCGCCGTGCTTGTAGGCCTTCTTGCACTCGATCACGCGCGTATGTTCGAACTGGAACTCCTGCTGCACGTAACGGTCGACGGCCGATTCGAAGAACGACACCCGCACCATGTGCAGCCCGATGACGACGCTGGGAATGAACGTCAGGAGCGTGATGAGGAGCATGATCCGTTTGACATACCGCTCGCGCGCCGGATCGAGGAACTTCTTCTTGTGGTATTTCAACATCCGGACGACCATGTAGGTCGCCAGCGCGATGAAGACCGTATTGATGAAAAAGAGGTAGAAGGCGCCGATGAAGAACTTGAACTGCCCCGTCGCAAGACCGAAGCCCGCCGTACAGAGGGGCGGCATCAGCGCCGTGGCGATCGCGACGCCCGGAATGACCGTCGAATTGCGATCCTTGCGCGACTGCGCCACGATACCCGCCAGTCCGCCGAAGAAGGCGATCAGCACGTCGTAGGTCGTGGGGACGGTACGGGCGAGCAGTTCGCTGCGCGCCGTGCCGAGCGGCGAAATGAAGAAGTAGAGCGTCGAGGTGGCGATCGCCACGACGACCATCAGCGAAAAGTTGCGCAGCGACTTTTTCAGCAGGTCGAAATCGTTGATCCCGAGCGACAGGCCGACACCCATGATCGGCCCCATGAGCGGCGAAACGAGCATCGCGCCGATGATGACGGCCGCCGAGTTGACGTTCAGCCCCAGCGAAGCGATCATCGTGGCGAAGATCAGCACCCAGAGATTCGTCCCGCGGAATTCGACGCCGCGGCAGATCATGTCCACCGTCTCCTCCTGCCGCGCACTGTCCTCCGAGAGGCTGAAACGGTCGGCCAGGTCGTCGCGCAGGCTCTCCCACCACGAATGCCGGGCAGGCCGGCCGTTGTGTTGCAGGCTTGTTTCGTTATCGTTCATCGTACTCTTCGTTTTCGGATTCGTCGCGCCGCGCTTTTCCCGCCTTGGGACGGCCGGCGACCACCAGCACGAACTCGCCGCGCGGCTCCGTCCGCCGGAAATGCTCCAGCACTTCGCCCGCCGTTCCGCGCACGGTCTGCTCGAACTTCTTGGTCAGCTCGCGCGACACGGACACCGGTCGTTCGGCCCCGAACGTCTCCACGAATTGTTCGAGACACTTCACCACGCGGTAGGGCGATTCGTAGAAGACCATCGTCCGCTCCTCCGAGGCGAGCTCCTGCAAACGCTTGTTGCGCCCCTTTTTCTGGGGCAGGAATCCCTCGAAACAGAAACGGTCGCAGGGAAAGCCGCTCTGCACCAGCGCCGGAATGCAGGCCGTCGCCCCCGGCAGCGTCTCCACCTCGATCCCCTGTTCGACGCAGGTGCGCACCAGCAGGAATCCCGGATCGGAGATACCCGGCGTTCCGGCGTCGGAGATCAGCGCCACGGTGCGTCCCGCAGCGATCGTCTCGGCCACGACGGCCGCCGTGGCGTGTTCGTTGAACTTATGGTGCGCATGGAGGCGCTTTTCGATCCCCAGATGCCGGAGCAGCACCGACGAAGTTCGGGTATCCTCGGCCAGAATCAGGTCCACTTCGCGCAATACACGGACGGCACGCAGCGTGATATCGTCGAGATTGCCGATCGGCGTGGGGACGATGTAGAGTTTCGACATGCGTTCAGGCCAGTTTTCGTTCGATCAGATCGACCAGCAGCTTCGCTCCGTCGGAGTTGGGATTCCAGTCGAAATTCTCGGCGATGTAGATCATGCACTCGTCCAGATCGTCGAACTCGTTGAGCCGGTCGATCGTCCGCCCGCAGGCATCCATATCGCCGCCGAAGAGGTCGCGGGCCAGCAGGAAACGGTCGTTGTTGCACAACGCCTGCCGCAGGTCGGCCACCGGCTCCTGCCCGACGGCCGCCGGAGGGGTCGTCACGGCGATCAGATCCGAGACGGTCTTCACGTCCGAATTGAGCGTCTCGCCCAGCACGGCCGCTCCGTTTTCGGCCGGTACGGCGCGATGCCCCGCCCCCCCGACCGGAACGGAAGTCGCCGCAGGCTCCTCCTGCGGAACATCCGCCGACGAGGGTGAAACGGCCGGAACGGCCTGCGGAGGCGGAACCGGCCGCTCTTCCGCAGCCGGCTCGACCTTCCCCGGCGCCGGAGTCACGGAGTCCGTATCGCCGTAAAGCGACAGGACGACGCGGTGCTTGGCGCGTTTCACATCCACGGGATCGAGTTCGAAAAGGCTCAGCGGCTCGGCAACGACGGCGGGAGCCTCGGCGACGACGGGCGCCCCCTCCGAATCCGTTGCGTCCGACGGTTCCGATACCGTTGCAACCGCTTCCGCAGGAATCTCGCCGATCGGATCGACCGTCGGCTCCACGACGGGAGCGCCGACAGTACCTTCGACCGCCTCCGCGGGAATCTCGGTACGTTCTTCCACCGGCGCCTCCGCAGGCGCCTGCAAAGGGATTTCGGCAGGAACCGCTGTCTCGGCAGGCATCTCCGCCGGAACTTCGGCCGGCGTTCCGACCGGCTCTACCGCCGGAGCGGCGGCGAACGGCGCCTCGGACGGGCCGGCGACAGGCGATTCCACAACGGGCGGCGCGATCGTCGGTTCTTCCAACGGCGCAGCGGCCGGATCCGCTCCGAACGGCTCGCTCATCGCCGTCAGCGGGATCACGGCGTCGAGGTCGATCTCCATGGGCGGCAGGTCGACGGGCGACAACTCGTCCTCTACGGACGGCTGCACCGCCGAATCCAGGCCGAAACGCACGGCATCGTAAAGTTCCCGCAATTTTCCGAGCGCCAGATCGCGTTCTATATCAGCTATTTCGTGCGAAGCATCCCATCCTTCGGCCAATGCCGCGAGCTTTTGCAGTTCCGCACGAAGCGTTTTCAAATCCATCGGTTTCGTCGTATTTTAACTTTTCAAAGGTATAAATTTTTCACGGAACACGAAAACCGTGCCCTCCTTTTTCACCCTCTCCGAACGAAAAACAGACCGAAACCACATCTTCGCCGCCCCCGCTCCGCAGACCGGAAGCGCAGAATCGGTCTTTACTTACATCTCTCCGCAAAACACCTCTGCTATTTTTAACGTGCATTTCGTGTCCGACGGCAGCGTAAGGGCCGTACGGGCTCGTCAAACGGCATTCCGCCGCATGGAACGGAGGCTCTCCGGCCCGCACCGAACGGCGACGTCGGATCGGCGACACGAAACATCGCAGGGATCTTTCTGCGGAGATGCGTTTGTTTTTTTCGGAAAAATCGATTAACTTTCGGATACTCAACCCACCGAACGATGAAATCCGCTGGATATATCCTACCGTTGGTATGCGCCGCCCTCTTTCTCACGGCATACCGCTCGACCGCCCAGCCGTCGCTTTACGCGAACCCGTTCATTGAGCAGATCGAGCATTACCCGCAGGAGAAGCTTCATGTATCGACGGACAAGGATTCGTATATCGCGGGGGATACGATCTGGCTTCGCGCGCACTGCGCCGATGCGGCGACGCACCGTCCCGTTGCCGCGAGCCGCTACGTCTACGTGGAGCTTCGCGACGACCGCGGGTCGCTGGTGCGGCGGATCAAACTCCTGTCGCGCGACAGCGTGTACAGCGGCTACCTTCCCACGCAGTCATTGGAACGCTTCGGGGACTACTCGCTTACGGCCTATACGCTCTACATGCGCAATCCGGGGCCGGAGTACTTCTTCAAGAAGCCGCTCACGATCCGGCCCTATCGGGAGAGCCGCAGGACGCAGCGCAACACCTCGGTGCGCAAAGTCTCGGACTTCGACGTCTCGTTCTTCCCCGAAGGGGGCTACCTGATCGACGGCTACGACTGCTGCGTGGCCTTCAAGGCACTGGGAGACGACGGCGGGTCGGTCGAGGTCGCGGGCGTGGTGAAGAATGACCGCGAGGAGGTGGTCGACACGCTTCGCACGCTTCACGGCGGCATGGGCTCTCTGCGCTTCACAGCCCACACGGGTGAACGCTACTACGCCGAATGCACGATGGAGGGCGGAAAGACCGAACGCTTCGACCTGCCCGCATCGAACAATCTCGCCTGCGTGCTTCGCGTATTGCAGACCGAACGGGACTTTACGGTGATGGTGCAGTCGGGTCGTCCTCTGCCGAAGGGGTTGCGGCTGCTCGTCCATTGCCGCGGCAATCTGTGCTACTTCCGAGAGTGGAACGACGATCTTCCGTCGCTGATCTTCAAGCGCGACAAGCTGCCGGGCGGGGTGCTGCAAATTCTGCTGCTGGACAAGGCGGGCAACGCGCTCTCCGAGCGTCTGGTCTTCAATCGGGGCGAAGAACTTGCGACGACCGACATGCAGGTGCGGGGTTCGTTGAAACAGCGGACGAAGGTCACGCTCGCCGTCTCGGCGACCGATCCCGACGGAGGTCCTGCCGCGGGCGACTTCTCGATCGCGGTGACGGATCGTGCGGCGGTGCCCTCGGCGATGTCGGGCAGCATCTATTCGACGCTGCTGCTCACTTCCGAACTGCGGGGTACGATCGAGACGCCCGACTGGTACTTCGAGGGGCGGGACGCCGCACGGGTCGCGGCGCTCGACGCACTGCTGCTCACGCAGGGATGGCGGCGCTACGACGTGCCGGCCGCGGTACGGGGCGAGTATGCGACGCCGGCCTACCCGCTCGAAGTCGGGCAGGAGATCGCGGGGCGGATCAACAAGGGCGGACTGTGGAACAGGAAGAAGAAGCTCGACCGCTACGAGATGCGGATGATCGCGCCGCGGTGGCACTACTCGTTGCAGGCGCCGATCGACAAGGAGGGACGGTTCGCGCTCAACGGCTTCGACTTCCCCGACAGCACGCTCTACGTGCTGCGTCCCGCAGCAGCGAAAGGGCTGCTGCCGGAGGCAACGGTGAAGGTCGCGCGCGATTCGTTTCCCGAGGTGGGGACGCTGCCCCGCGTGCCGGAAACGGATGCGGCGAGTCCCTACCTCGCCCAGGCACGGCACTACATCGAGCAGCGAGGACAGACCGATATGAGAAACATCCTCATCGACACGGTGTATGTCACGCATCACAAACGCCTCGAATCCACACGGCCCGAGCATCGGCTGGCGGCGCATACATGGGATATGCAACAAATAAAAGAAATGGGCGCATATAGTATAATGGAATTCGTCCAGCGTATGCCGGGAATGAATTTCATCGGAGGCAGATTGTCATATCATGGAGCGAATGTCTCTTTTATGATAGATGGAGTACTCGATAATACAACAACGCCTCATAGTGCAGATGCGGATTTTCAAGCAGGATCGACCATCGGGCAGCTAATCGTTACGGGAACGAAAAAGAAATCGATGACGGAGATTGCTTTGGAACGAGGAGGATTGGAACCCGATAAAAATTTGACCATGCCAATATGTACTACATGGCCGATGGAATGGATTTCACGCATTGATCTAATCGCCGGAGGGAATATGTTTTTATGGGGCGTTTTCGATGGAGCTATCGTCTCGATTACGACCAAAACGGGAGATGAATTGGATCAAGCATTGGCGGTTGCGCCAGCTATTGACGTGAGTATAGCTTCACCGTTAGGTTATCAAACCCCTGCGGAGTTTTATGCTCCGGCATACGCGACGGAGAAGGCCCGTCGCTCGATGGCTCCCGACTACCGCACGACGCTCTACTGGAACCCTTCGGTTGAATTCGACGAGACGGGTCGTGCCACCGTCGAGTTCTACACCTCCGACGCACCGGCCGATTACGACATCTCTATCGAAGGCGTCACGCAGACGGGGAAAATCGTACAGCGCCGGCAACGGCTGCGGCCCGAATAGATTGCGGATTCGCAGCGGGAGATACCCGAAGCGGATATTCTCCCCAACGTTCGGGCGCATTCATCGGGAAAAGCGTGTACCTTCGACTGCATCCAAACCCTCCCGCTCGGCAATGCTCAAATAAATAAATTCGACATTGCTCTCGCTTATTCGTAGTCTTTGGCTGCGCCGTAGATACTCCCGCTCGGCAATGTCCAAATAAATTCGACATTGCACTCGCTTATTCGTAGTCTTTGGCTGACACCGAAGATACTCCGCCTCGGCAATTGCAAATAAATTTGCATTGCTCTCGGCTTAATCGTATCTTTGCCGGAAGATTTAACATCAAACGAGATACAATGGCTTTACAATGCGGAATCGTCGGTCTGCCCAACGTCGGCAAATCGACCTTGTTCAACTGCCTGTCGAACGCCAAGGCGCAGGCGGCAAATTTCCCCTTCTGTACGATCGAGCCCAACGTGGGCGTCATCACCGTACCCGACGAACGGCTCGTCCGGCTGGCGGAAATCGACCGCCCGAAGCGCGTCGTGCCGACCACGATCGAGATCGTCGACATCGCGGGCCTGGTCAAAGGGGCCTCGAAGGGCGAGGGGCTGGGCAACAAGTTCCTGGGCAACATCCGCAACACCAACGCCATCATCCACGTGCTGCGCTGCTTCGACAACGGCAACATCACCCATGTGGACGGCTCGGTAGACCCCGTGCGCGACAAAGGAATCATCGACACCGAGTTACAGCTCAAAGACCTCGAAACCGTCGAGAGCCGGCTGGCGAAGACCCAGAAGCAGGCCACGTCGGGCGGCGACAAGAATGCCAAGCGCACCGTCGAACTGCTGCTCCAATACAAGGCCGTACTCGAACAGGGCCGCAGTGCCCGCACCGTCGAATTGGACAAGGAGGGCCGCAAGCTGGTGGCCGATCTCAACCTGCTGACCGACAAACCGGTGCTCTACGTCTGCAACGTCGACGAACGGAGCGCCGCGACGGGCAACGCCTACACCGAGGCGGTGCGCGCCGCCATCGCCGACGAACGGGCAGAAATGCTGGTGATCGCCGCAGCGACCGAAGCCGACATCGCCGAACTGGAAGAGTACGACGAGCGGCAGATGTTCCTCGAAGAGATCGGCTTGCAGGAGTCGGGTGTGGCGCGGCTCATCAAATCGGCCTACAAATTGCTCGACCTTCAAACGTTCTTCACCACCGGTGCCGACGAGACGCGCGCATGGACGTTCCGCAAGGGGATGAAGGCGCCGCAGACGGCCGGCATCATCCACACCGACTTCGAACGCGGCTTCATCCGCGCCGAAGTCATCAAGTACGACGACTACGTGACGCTGGGCTCCGAAAAGGCGTGCCGCGACGTGGGCAAGATCGGCATCGAGGGCAAGGAGTACGTCGTGCAGGACGGCGACATCATGCACTTCCTCTTCAACGTCTGATCGCGCGAAACGGAAGGACGGAATCCGCCGGCGCACCGGAATCTTTCCGCGAGCCGGCCGTGAAACCGACACGAAATAAAACACCTAATATCTCGCCATCATGAACAGGGAACACATCAAGTATGCGATCATCGGCATCGCCATCATTCTGAGCGCCTATCTGCTGGGACGCGCCTACACCTACAAGTACCGCTCGCAGGACACGGTGGTCGTAACCGGTCTGGGCGAAACGGAGTTCGAGTCGGATCTGATCGTATGGAGCGGCGTGCTGACGGCCGAGGCCGCAGAGGCGGCCGACGGCTACCGCCGGATCGAACAGAGCAAGCGCAAGGTCAGCGACTACCTCGCAGCGAAGGGGATCGACGCGAAGCAGGTCGTATGGAACTTCGTCAACGTCGACAAGACCTACCAAACCGTATACAGCGCCAACGGCAACTATGCCGGACAACGTTTCACGGGGTACTCGCTGCGGCAGGAGTTCAGCATCGAATCGACGGACGTCGATCTGGTGGAGAACGTCTCGCGCGAAATCTCGGCGCTCATCGCGCAGGGCGTATCGATCGAGGCGCGCCAGCCCGACTACTACTATACGAAACTCGACGACGTGAAGCTGTCGCTCATCGAACGCGCTTCGGCCGACGCACGGGCGCGTGCCGAGAAGATCGCGCAGAACGCCGGAACGGGCATCGGCGCCGTAGCCTCGGCGCGCATGGGCGTCTTCCAGATCACGGGCGCCAACGCCAACGAGGAGTTCTCGGCCGGCGGATCGTTCAACACCGCGAGCCGTCACAAGAAGGCCCGCATCACGATGCGCATCGAGTATCGGATCAAATAGTGCCGCCATGAACCTCTCGGAACGGATTCTCCGCATCGCGACTTCGCACTGGACGGAACGCAGTTGCTTCGCGCTGACCCTCGCCGCCGCGCTGACCGGCGACGGTCGGATGTGGATCGCGGCGGGAACGGCCGTCGCACTGACCGTCGGTGCGATCGTCGCCGGCAGCATCGCCCCGCTGCGGGAGGCACGGCACGCGGCACGCGACTTCCCGCATACGCCCGAATACGAAGCCTACGCACGCCGCCGTGCGGCGAACGAGGCCGACGACCGGCATCGGATCGAACTGAAATAGCGTCGGCTCGGGCAGACCCGGGCAAAACGCCGCACTCCGATTCGGGTCGGCCGCTCCCGCGACGAAAAGCAGGCGGCGGGAGAGACCCGCGACCGGAAAAAAGAGAGTATAAGGATTTAAATTATATACACGGAAATGACAAGACCTGTACGGGTGCGTTTCGCCCCCAGCCCCACGGGCCCGCTCCATATCGGCGGCGTCCGCACGGCACTCTACAACTATCTGTTCGCACGCCGCCACGGCGGCAAGATGATCCTCCGCATCGAGGATACCGACTCGCAGCGCTTCGTCCCAGGTGCCGAAGCCTACATCATCGAGTCACTCGAATGGTGCGGCATCCATATCGACGAGGGCGTCGGGCAAGGCGGCCCCCACGCCCCCTACCGCCAGAGCGAACGGCGCGAAATCTACCTGAAATACGCCCTGCAACTCGTCGACGCGGGCTGGGCCTACTACGCCTTCGACACGGCCGACGAGCTGAACGCCCTGCGCGCGCAGTACGAGGAACGCGGCGAGACCTTCGCCTACAACGCCTCGGTACGCGAACGGCTCGCCACGTCGCTCGCCCTGCCGGCCGACGAGGTGCGGGCGCGCATCGAGCGCGGCGACCAGTGGGTCGTCCGCTTCAAGATGCCGGCCGACGAGACGGTGCGGATGCACGACCTGATCCGCGGCGACGTGGAGGTCAACACCTCGACGCTCGACGACAAGGTGCTCTACAAGTCGGCCGACGCACTGCCGACCTACCATCTGGCCAACATCGTGGACGATCACCTGATGGAGATCACCCACGTCATCCGCGGCGAGGAGTGGCTCCCCTCGCTGCCGCTGCACTACCTGCTCTACCGCGCTTTCGGCTGGGAGGCCACGCAGCCCGAATTCGCCCACCTGCCGCTGCTGCTCAAACCCACGGGCGGCGGCAAGCTCTCGAAGCGCGACGGCGACAAGATGGGCTTCCCCGTCTTCCCGCTCTTCTGGCAGTCGCCCACGGGCGAGACGGCGCACGGCTACCGCGAAGACGGCTACTTCCCCGAGGCGTTCATCAACATGCTGGCGCTGCTGGGCTGGAACCCGGGCACGGAGCAGGAGCTCTTCTCGATGCAGGAGCTCATCAACGCCTTCTCGTTGGAGCGTGTGTCGAAATCGGGCGCGCGCTTCCAGCCCGACAAGGCCAAATGGTTCAACGCCCAGTACATGCACCGCAAGAGCGACGCCGAACTGGCCGCACTCTACCAGCCGATCCTGCGCGCGCACGGCATCGAGGTGACGGACGAGGTGGCGGGCCGCGCGGCAGGGATCATGAAGGAGCGCGCGACCTTCATCACCGATCTGTGGGAGCTGACCTCGTTCTTCTTCGTCGCTCCGACCCAGTACGAGGAGAAGCAGGCGCGCAAATACTGGAAGGGCGAAAACCCCGACCGCCTGCGCGAGGTGCGCGAGGTGCTGGCCTCGATCGACGACTTCTCGTTGGAGAACACCGAGCGGATCGTCCACGCATGGATCGAGCAGAAGGGCTACCCCATGGGACAGATCATGAACACGCTGCGGCTGGCGCTCGTGGGCGCAGGCAAGGGGCCGGGCATGTACGACGTCACGTCGTTCATCGGCAAGGAAGAGACGCTGCGACGCATCGACGCCCTGCTGGCGAACCTCAAACCGGTCGAATAGTGGAGATCGAACAATATCTGTGGGGCGCTTCGGCCGAAGGCGAAGGCATCCTGCTCTATACGCTGCGCTGCGCCGGCGGACGGGAGGTACGCCTCTCCAACGCCGGCGCCGCCGTGACGGGAATCTTCGCCGCAGGGGCGGACGGGAGGCCCGAAGCATTGACGCCCGTCTTCGAAACGCCCGAAGCGCTGCTGGCCGACTACGCCGACCGCGGCAAGACGCTCTGCGCAAACCGCTACGGCTTCGGGCAGCGCATCTGGCAGAGCCGCGTGGAGACCGACCGCATCGTCATGGAGCTTCCCGCCGGCGACGACGGACTACCGGCGCTGGCCGTCTTGTTCGACCTGGACGACGACGGACAGTTCGCCGTGACGCATCTGGCACGCGGGGCGACGGCGGCACCCTTCACGATGACCACGCAACTCTTCTGGCAGGGAGACTGGCGGCCGACGCTCCGCACGCAGGAGGGGCCCGCAACGGACGACGGACGTTTCTATCCCGTCGAGGGGTGGCGGCGGAACATTCTGGGCGAAGCGGCACGCCTCGACGATCCCGCAGCGGGCCGCACGATCGAGATCCTCACGTCGCAGCCCGAAATCCGCATCGTCCGGCACGACGGACAGCTCGCCCTGCTGTGCGGCGACAGCCGTCCCGCACCGCTCGACGACGAAACCCTCTACTGCCAAAAAGACGTCTACCGGTTCTGAACGC
Source organism: Alistipes communis (assembly GCF_006542665.1). NCBI lineage: Bacteria > Pseudomonadati > Bacteroidota > Bacteroidia > Bacteroidales > Rikenellaceae > Alistipes > Alistipes communis. Next base: position 2,493,942 of record NZ_AP019735.1, on the reverse strand, counting down.
ACGATCCCTCCCCCGAAAACCGCATCCCCGCAGGATGCGGTTTTTTCATTCCGTTCGGACTCGAAAGTCGGAAAACGGATTCGAGAAGATCGGAATACAATAGATTATCAATGTATTGACAGCGGATGAAGGCCGAATCTTCCGGAATTCGATTACGATTTTTCACGAATCGCCGAAAGGCAACCGGTTTCCGTTTTCTCCACCGACTCCGATCCCTCCCGAAACCGCTTTAAAAGGAGGATATACTCCCCGATCCGGCCGAACGGAACGCAGCGGTCGAAGCAGCACATTACAATCCGTAATATTACCCCCCCCTCTGAATTATGAATTATAAGCGTCACACGGGGTTTTCCGGTAGACAGAAAGCAGTTATTAAATTTATTTAAAAATATCTTGGCGATAAATATTATAATCCGTAACTTTGCCCCGAACACAAGAGGTATATAGATTAAAAACCCACTTAAAAAATCATGCGTATGATTAACAAAATTCTACTTTCGTTAATCGCTGTTCTCTGTCTCGACGCGACCGTCACGGCACAGAACAAGCAGGTGTCGGGCACGGTGACCGATCCGGCCGGGGCGCCAGTCGTAGGCGCAACGGTTCTGGTCGAAGGCACGACGATCGGTTCGACGACCGATGCCTCGGGACACTTCTCGCTCAACGCTCCCGAAGATGCCAAACTGAACATCTCCTTCATCGGCTACGAACCGCAACAGGTCGACGTCGCCGGACGAACCCATATCCCCGTCTCGTTGAAGGAGGATTCGCACACGATAGACGACGTGGTGGTGACCGCCATGGGCATCACCCGTTCGGAGAAGACGCTCGGATACTCCGTGTCGACCGTCAAGTCGGACGAACTGACCAAGGCGCGCGACGGCAACGTCCTCAACGCCCTGTCGGGTAAGGTGGCCGGCGTCAACATCTCGTCGAGCTCGGGTACGGCCGGCGGATCGTCGCGTATCATCATCCGCGGGCAGTCGTCGCTCGGTTCGTCGGGTCAGCCGCTCTTCGTCATCGACGGTATGCCCGTGAGCAACCAGTCCTACGACCCGGGCAACGCCGGTTCGGCACTGAGCGGCGCCGCCGTCGATCCGGGCAACCGCATGGGCGACATCGCCAGCGACGACATCGAATCGATCAACGTCCTCAAAGGAGCCGCCGCGACGGCCCTTTACGGTGCACGCGCCAAAGACGGCGCCGTAATCATCACGACGAAAAAAGGCTCGAAAAACCAGCAGACGAGCGTCTCGATCAACTCGACGATGCGCTTCGAAAGCGTGCTGCGCCTGCCCGACTTCCAGAATTCGTATGCGCAGGGCGTCCCCACGACGGGCGCTTACTCCTACGGTTATCAGAACGGCTGGGGCCCCAAGATCGAGGGCCAGACCGTAAAGAACTTCCTCGGGCAGGACGTACAGCTGCGGGCGTACAAAAATAACGTAAAGGATTTCTACCAGACCGGCCATACCTATATTAACAGCGTAGCGGTATCGGGCGGCGACGACAAGAACGACTTCCGTCTGGGTCTGACGGCGCACAACCAGACCGGCGTCATCCCCAACAACGAGTACGACAAATACAACGTATCGTTCAACGGCGGACGCAAGTTCAACGACAAACTCGAAGCCCGCATCTCGTTCTCCTACGCCCACACGACCTCGCAAGGCCGTCCGGCACAGGGTTCGAACGACGTGAACGTGCTGGTCAACCAGATCAACGCGATCCCGCGCACGACCGACATCAACTGGTTGAAGAACAACTGGTACGCGCAGGACGGTACGACCGTAACGCAGGCCAGCGTGGACGAGGCGGGCAAAACGGGCAACCTCTACTGGACGGTGAACAAGAACAAGAACACCGGCACGGTAGACCGCATGTTCGGTTCGGCCGTCATCAGCTACAAGCCTGTCAAGGGTCTGACGATCACCAACAACCTCGGTACCGACTTCTTCGAGGAGCAGCGCCGGCAGATCTACGCATGGGGAACGGTCGGCCTGCCCGACGGACAGTTCAACACCAACAACATCACCTACCGTCAGATCAACAACGACCTGATGATCTCCTACGACACCACCTTCGGGAAAGACTGGTCGTTCAAGGCGATGCTGGGCCACAACATCAACCAGAACTTCACGAAGTATCTGGACGTGACGGCCAAGAACCTGCTGGTGGCGGACATCTATTCGTATGCCAACGCCGAGAGCGTCATCACGACCAACGACCAGGCCAAGTCGCGTCTGATCGGTGTCTACGGCGAGATCGACCTGGGCTACAAGGACATCGTCTACCTGAGCGTGACGGGCCGCAACGACTGGTCGTCGACCATGCCCAAGTCGCACCGTTCGTACTTCTACCCCTCGGTAAGCGCAGGCTTCGTCTTCTCGCAACTCATCCCGCAGAACGACGTGCTGAGCTTCGGTAAACTGCGCCTGAGCTACGCCAACGTCGGCAGCGACACGGTGCCCTACGCGCTCGACTTCCTCTATACGCCCGAAAGCTCGATCTTCCTGCAATACGTCGGCAACAACTCGATCCCGCACGGCGGCCTGCTGGCCTACATGGCTCCGGCCACCTATCCCGATCCCAATCTCGAACCGCAGAACCAGTCGTCGTTCGAGATAGGAACCGACCTGCGGTTCTTCAACGGGCGAATCCGACTGGATGCGACCTATTACTACAACAAGACGACGAAGAACATCGTGCGTCTGGACGTAGCCAACTCGACCGGCTTCTTCTACATGCGCAAGAACGCCGGCACGATCACCAACGAGGGCGTCGAGATCATGGCGGGCTTCACACCGGTCGAGACCAGAAATTTCAGCTGGGATCTGGACGTGAACTTCGCGTCGAACCGCCAGCTGGTCAAGAAACTCGATCCTTCGATCACGAGCTACACCCTCTCGGCCGGTTTCAACTCGCTCCAAATCAAGGCCGCGGAGGGAGAACCGTTCAGCCTCTACGGAACCTACTGGATGACCGACGACGAGGGCAACTACATCATCAAGGACGACGGTACGCGCGCCGTCAGCGAGACGACGAAAAACCTCGGCAAGGTGGCGCCCGACTGGACGATGGGCATCAGCAACACGCTGCGCTACCGGAATCTGTCGCTGAGCTTCCTGATCGACGTCCGTTACGGCGGCGTCATGTACTCGGGTACCGTCTCCGACCTGCGCGTGAACGGCATGGCCGAGGAGACGATCGGAAAGAACCGCACGGACATCGTGGACAAGGGCGTCAAACAGGACGGCACCGAGAATACGACGGCCATCACGCCCTACCAGTTCTGGTCGAACAATTACAGCTCGAAAGTGTCCGAGGCCAACGTCTTCGACGCCACCTTCGTCAAACTGCGCGAAATGGTGCTCAGCTACCAGATGCCGCAGCGCTGGTTCAAGAACTGCTTCATCGGTTCGCTGGCACTGGGCGTCGAGGGCCGCAACCTGTGGCTCATGAAGTCGAACGTGCCGCACATCGATCCCGAAACCAACATCTTCGGCCCGTCGGCCGTAGGTTCGGGCGTCGAATACTCGGCGATTCCCACGACCCGAAGCTGGGGTTTCAACATCAAATTAACCTTCTAAACAAGCAGGACGTATGAAAAGATTGATAAACAAGATTCTGTTCGGTCTCACGCTGACGGGCGGTTCGCTGGGATTACACTCCTGCGGCGACTGGCTCGACATCAACTCGAACGAACTGGCGGCGACCAAGACCGAAGCGGGTTACCTGTTCAACTACGCCGCGATCAATTACAGCAGCAAGCGCGTCGGCGGCGACCAGTGGCTCCCGATCATCTACGCCGCACAGGTGGCCTCCGACGCCGACAACTGGTTCGTCGGCGCCGACATGTACAACATCAGCACCTACGCCACCGGAAACGGCTGGGTGACCTCCTATTCGAGCTGCGGGTACAACCTGCTCAAAGCCATCGAATTCGCCACGGGCGAAAACGACAGCAACTCCGTAGCCCAATGCAAGATTCTGCTGGCCAACACCGTCTGGGAGTCGTCGATGCTCTACGGAGACATCCCCTATTCCGAGGCATGGAACATCGAAGGGACGCAGACGCCGAAATTCGACACGCAGAAGGACGTCTTCTATTCGGTCATCGGACTGCTGGACGAGGCGCTGGACGGAATCGACGAATCGAACAGCAAACGGATCGACAAGTACGACATCTACTACACCGGCGACATGGCCAAATGGCGCCGGCTGGGCAACTCGCTCAAATTGAAGTTCTACATGTACCTGGCCAACAAGGAGGACGTAGGCGACGAAATCAAGGCCATTATCGACGGAGGCGAACTGATGAACTCCTCGGCCGACGACTTCGTCTTCCCCTTCTACACGACGCCGGGCAACCAGAACCCCAACTACCAGCTCACCGTGCAGTATCCCGACTACTACGAATACTGCTTCTTCGCCAACCCGACGGTACTCGATCCGATGAAGGCGCTCGACGACCCGCGCATCCCGATCTACTTCCGCGCCAACGCCGACGGCGAGTACATCTCGCTGGAAGCGTCGGAGAAGGGTTCGGTCGTCACCGACAAGGAGATCAGCGAGAAACCGTCGCTGTGTACGGAGGCGGTCTTCCAGAAGAATAACCTGCTGCGCGCCGACTACCCCGACGTGATCTGCTCCTATGCCGAAACCATGTTCTACGTGGCCGAGGCCTACGTCCGCGGTCTGGGCGTAGCGAAGGATCTGGCGCAGGCCGACGCGGCCTACCGCAAGGGTATCGAGGCGTCGTGCGTCTACAACGGCGTAGCCGCCGCCACGGCCGCTTCGTTCGCAGCCGGCGTGCCGTCGCTCTCGACGCTCGGCGGCGACGACAAGGCGCTCGAAGCGATCGCTTCGCAGCAGCGCATCGAGATGATGATGCGTCCGCTCGAAGCGTGGTCGAACCAGCGCCGCACGGGGTATCCCGCCCTGGAAGTTCCGGCGTCGATCCGCAACTTCTACCCCGGCATCATGCACCGCTGGCCCTACCCCGAACGCGAGGGCAGCGTCAACGACAACGTTCCGCACGTCGACGGCGTCTGGACCAAGATGTGGTTCGAGAACTGACGGCGGCGACCGCAGGCACGCGCGGCAGGGAGTTGTATTCCTTGCCGCGCGTTTTTTTATGCTTATCCGCAATCTTCCCCCCCCGATCCGGCATCGTCCGGCGCGAACCGCGTCGACCCGGCCGCCGCAGGCAAACGCAGGGAGGAAGGGCCTCGCACGAGCGTTTTTACCGTGGTCAGGCGAAAAGATCCGCATTTTTCCTTTCCGTTCTCGCCGAAAAACACTATCTTCGCCCCCGATATTCACAAAGGGGTGCCTTACTTTCCAGGCTGAGATTATACCCATTGAACCGGATACGGGTAATGCCGAGACCGGGACGCATAATCAACACCGCATACCCCTTTTCAGTTCTTTAACCTCAAATTAAAGGTTCGATGAAAAGGTTTTTACTACCCATTCTGACGGGCGTCGCCGCAGTGGCCGCCCACGCGCAGGAGAGCGATTCGGTACGCATGTACCGCCTCCAACAGATCGAAGTCACCGCCACGCGCGCCACGCCCCGCACGCCGGTGGCCTACACCGATCTTTCGCACGACGCGATCGCCCGCAACAGCTACGGCACGGATATTCCGACCGTGCTGGCGCTCACCCCCTCGATGATCGCCACCAACGAAACGGGCATCGGCATCGGCGGCACGTCGATCCGCCTGCGCGGCACGGACGCCACGCGCCTCAACGTCACGATCAACGGCGTGGCGATGAACAATCCCGACTCGCACTCGATGTACTGGTACGACACGCCCGACCTGATCTCGGCCGTAGGAACGATGCAGGTGCAGCGCGGCGCAGGCCTCTCGACCAACGGCACGGGCGCTTTCGGCGGCGCGGTCAACATGACCACCGGAGCGCTCTCGACCGAATTTTCGGGCGAAGCCTCGCTCAGCTACGGATCGTACAACACCAACAAGCAGGCCGTCGGCATCTCGTCGGGGCTGCTGGGCGGCCACTGGGCCGTCGACGCACGGCTGACGCACATCGGCTCGGACGGTTACATCGACCGCGGCGCCACCGACCTGAAATCCTATCTGTTCCAGGGCGGCTACTACAACGGACGGACGATGGTCAAACTCCTCTCGTTCGGCGGCAAGGCCAAAACCTACCTCACCTACAACGGCGTCACAATGGAGGACATGGAGCGCTACGGCCGCCGCTACCACGACAGCGGCCAGTACCAGACCTCGGCCGGCCCGCACGTACTGGCCGACGGATCGCACGTCGGCTATTTCGACGACCAGACGGACAACTATCTGCAAATCAACAACCAGCTCATCCTCAACCACCGTTTCAACAACCGTTGGGCGCTCAACGCCACGGCCTTCTATACCTACGGCTACGGCTACTACAAGCAGTACAAGGACGACGCGGAACTGGCGGAATACGTCAATCTCGACACCGAAATCCAGGAGGCCGACCTGATCCGCGAGAAGATCATGCGCAACCACCTGGGCGGGCTCAACGCCTCGGCCTCCTACACCTCGCGTGCGCTCGACCTCAACTTCGGCGGTTCGTGGAGCTACTACACCTGCCCGCACTGGGGCGAGCTGGACTGGGTGGACGGCATGGACGCCGGGGCGATCGGCGGCCGCTGGTACGACAACGACGTCGACAAGCAGGACGCCAACCTCTTCGCACGCGCCAACTGGCAGGCGGCGCACGGGCTGCGGCTCTTCGCCGACATCCAGTACCGTTACATCCGTTACGAAGCGTGGGGAACCAACGACAACTACATCGGTCAGGAGGGGATGCCGATGCAGCCTATCGACGTGGACAAGACCTACCACTTCTTCAACCCGCGCGCCGGCGTGAGCTACCGTCTCGGCGAGCGCAACAGCTTCTTCTTCTCGTTCGCTGTGGCACAGAAGGAGCCGACCCGCGGCGATTTCACCGACCGCTACATGTTCACGGCCGACTACACCTACCCCTCGTCGGAGAAGCTCTACGACTGGGAGTTGGGATACACCTACACCGCTCCCCGGCTTTCGCTGGGCGTGAACCTCTACTACATGAAATACAAGGACCAGCTCGTGCCGATGGGCCGGATCAACGACGGCTACGATGCGCTCAACGACAACGTCGACGACAGCTACCGCCGCGGCGTCGAACTGTCGGCGTCGTGGAAGGTCACCGGATGGTTCACCGCATCGGCCAACGCCACCTTCTCGCAGAACCGCATCGAGAACTACACCGAACTGCGCACCGTCTACGACAACGACGAGGACTGGAACGTCATCAGCGACGGGCCGGTAGCGCTGGGCACCACGAAACTCGCCTACTCGCCCGAAACGATCGCCAACCTCATTCTCGACTTCCACTACGGCGGATTCGAAGCGGCTTTCCACACGCAGTATGTCGGCGAGCAGTACTTCGCGAACAACGAGAACGACGCGCTGTCGCTCGACGCCTACTGCGTGACGAACCTCAACCTGTCGTACTCTTTCCGCACGCGAAACGCCCGGCGCATCCGGCTGGGCTTGCAGGTCAACAACCTTTTCAACGCCGAATACGAGAACAACGGCTACGGATACAGCACCTGGTTCCGCGATTCTCCCTCGCAGCATACAGCCCTCTACTTCCCGCAGGCGCCGCTCAACGTGCTGGCCAACGTGACCGTAAAGTTCTGAGCGGATGGACTGGAAACTCGCGCTGCAACTCGCGGGCGTCGTGCTCGGCCTGCTCTACCTCTGGCTGGAATACCGCGCCGACATCCGGCTCTGGATCGTGGGGCTCGTCATGCCGCTGGTGCACGGTGCGCTCTACTATAAATCGGGACTTTACGCCGACTGCGCGATGCAGGTCTACTACATCCTGGCCGGATTGTACGGACTCTGCGTCTGGGCGAAAAAGCCGAAGCCTGCCGAACGCGAGACCGGCCGCATCGCCCGCACGCCGGCCCGCATGTGGTTCCGCATGGCCGCCGCCTATGCGGCGATCCACGCGCTGCTCTACCTGTTGCTCGTGTGTTTCACGGACAGCACCGTTCCGTTCTGGGACAGCCTCACCACGGCGCTCTGCATCATGGCCTATTGGATGCTTTCGCGCAAATACGTCGAGCAATGGCTCGTGTGGCTGGCCGTGGACGTCGTGACGGTGGGGCTCTATCTCTACAAGGATATTCCCCTCACGGCGGGATTGTATCTGCTCTACTCCGCACTGGCCGTCGCGGGCTACCGGCGCTGGCTCAGGCGGATCGGGCAATGACGAAAGAGGGGCGTTCGGTAGAACGCCCCTCTTTCGTCTCTTTCCGCCATGCCCCGCCGCAAACCGTTCCGCGATCGGGAGGAGCGCTCCGTACCCGACTTTCCCTTCTACATTTTCAGATAGAGGCTTTCGGGCAAATGCCGCAACAGCCACGCCGCGATGCGCCAGCGCCGCGTGACGACAGCCACGTGACGCCGCCTCTCGACGGCACGCAGAATCTGCCGGACGGTCTTCGCCACCGGCTGCACCCAGAACAACCCCTCGCCTTTGGCCATCGCCGTATCGACCAGCCCCGGCCGTATGTCGGTGATCGTGACCGGCAGTCCGCTCTTCGCGACCCGCTGGCGCAACCCCTCGGCATAGTTGATCTGATAGGCTTTCGAGGCGTTGTAAGCCGGAGCGGCACCGCTGCCGCGCAATCCTCCCACCGACGAGATGACGACCAGATGGCCGCCGCGCTGCCGCTCGAACAACCGGCAGGCCCAGTCGACGACCGCCGTCCAGCCCAAGATATTGGTACGGATCGCCGACGCCTCGACCGTAAAGTCGAGATCGGGATTCAGGTCTCCCGTACCGGCCGCGACGATGCACAACTCCAAACCGTCCAACACCGCGACCAAACCGTCCAATGCAGCGAGCGCTGCATCCGGCTGCGTAACGTCGGCGACGGCACAGCTGTACGCCGCCGGATCGGCCGCCGCGATTTCGCGCAACAGCGCCTCCCTTCGCCCCACGAGTCCGACGCGGTAGCCCCGCGCCGCCAATTCTTCGGCCAGGCCGCGTCCGATTCCCGACGTGGCGCCGATAACGATCGCTCTTTTCATCGGGGCGAAAGTAGCTATCCGAAGAGAAAAAACGCTTGATCCGAATCAATTTCTCACCGCACGCGGCCGCGAATGCGACTCAGCGTTTCGGGCCGCACGCGCAGATAGGAGGCCAGCTCCTTCAACGCAACGATGTTCAGCAGCTCCGGACAACGCCGCAACAGCGTCTCGTAACGCTCCTGCGGCGTACAAGCATAAAGCTGCAACATCCGTTCGTAAAGTTCGCAGGTCAGACGTTCGGCCAGCCGGCGCGCCAGCCGTTCGCACGCCGGACCGGCCCGGTAAAAAGCTTCGAGCCGATCGTCGTCCGCACGCCACACCGTGCAGTCGCACATCGCTTCGATGCTCACCTGCGACGGCCGATCGCCGCACATCGCGACATAATCGCCCACGAACTCTCCGGCAAAGGCATACCCCACCACGTGACGCTCGCCCGAACGGGCGAGGTGCACATAGCGGAAAGCGCCCCGTCCGACCACTCCGCAATGGCGATTGCGGCATCCCTGTCTCGCGAAACGATCGCCCGCAGCATAATGCACGACCTCTCCGTCGCTGCGGAACCAATCCGCCAGTGCGGCGAACTCGCCGGTCGAGATATAGCGGTTGAAATCCATATCCGGTTATTCGGGAAGGCCGTGACGGGCGACATGCGCCAGCATCTCGTCGCGCAGCGTGCGGGGCGTGACGTTATGCCGCAGGACGAGCATATAGGAGCGGCGGATCTGTTCGCGCACGAAAGCGTCGCTCAGATCGCGGTCGACGTAGAGGTCGTTCCAGTGGCGTTTGTTGCCGTGCCACGCCGCCTCGACCCCCTCGTAGCGCTCGCGCAGCCCGACGGCTTCGTCGGGATCGCACTTGACGGCCAGGCGCCGGAAATCCTCCATTCCGGCGTAGGTGAACATGCGTCCGCCGACCTTGAAGACGAGCGTCGTCTCGTCGAAGGGCGTGCTCTCCTCCACGAAAGGCAGCGAAAGGCAGTAATCGCGGTATTCGAGAATATCCATGATCGCAAGTTTTTACGCAGAAGCGAAGATAACTCTTTTTGGCACAACTGTTGCGATTTTACGCGTCGTAACGTAAAAAATTCAATCGTCATGAAAAAAATCCTACTCTATCTGCCGGTAATGCTGATCCTTGCAGCCGGATTCGGTTGTTCCGAGCAACGCAAGTGGAACCGCGAGCAGCGCAAGGAGATGCGCGAAATGCTGCGCGACTACCGCCAGATGGCCTACCTCAACGACCTGACCGATGCGGAGTTCATCCTCTTCTCGGACGACGTAGCCACCGCCCTCGAAGGCGACTACCCCGTCTATGCGACCTTCGTCACGATGCCCGGCGTGGAGGACACCGTACAGCTGGTGATCGTCGAGACCGTCGTCGAGGAGTTGCAGGCCGATGCCCGCAACATGCGCCACATCTTCCCCTACGAGCAGCTCGTGGCCCGGAAGATGCTTCCGGCAGGATTGGATCACGACCAGCTGCACGCCTTCTACAACTGCCTGGCCGGCAAGGTGAACAGCACCTTCGTCACGCTGGACCAGTTCGTCAACGCCGTGATGGCCGACACGGTCAACACCTCGACCATGCAGCGACTGGAAGGACAATGCGCCAACGATCTGTTCGACTGGGAGATCACCGAGGTCGAAGTCATCGAAACGAACTGACGCCGGACATAGCGGCTTCATACGGATACGGGCGGCCTCGAAGGTCGCCCGTATCCGTTTTACGAGACATCCGCTACTCCATGGATTCGAGGAACTCCCGCGACACCACGACGCGGATGGCGCGCCGCAGCATCGTGAATTCGAGCGGCGTATGCCCCAGCAGTTCGCCGTCGAGCTCGACCTCGATTTCGGGCGAGGACTCGATGCGGATCGTGCCGCCCCGCTCGCGCAGGATGTGGCGGATCTCGTAGATCTTGCCGTTGAAGAGTTTGTGGAAGCGGAAGATGATGTGCCAGAAGTGAATGGGGCGCACCAGCGAGATGTCGAACATGCCGTCGTCGGCCACGGCGTCGGGCAATTGCTGGATACCGCCGCCGTTGTACTTGCCCACACCGAGCGCGATACTGAGCAGCAGGTCGTTGTAGACCCGTTTGCCGTCGACCCATACCTTCGTGCCCGTGGGTTTGTAGCGGAAGAAGGAGCGGATGACCGACCATGTGTAGAGCCAGCGGCCGCGACGCCCCTTCTTTTTGAGGTGGTTGAAGCACCGCACGACCTGCGCTTCGTAGCCTGCGCCCGCCACGTTGACCATGTAGCGGCTCTGGCGGTATTTCGCCTCCTCGTACGATACGACGCCCACGTCCTGCAAGAACGAATGCTCCTCGCGGATGGCGCGAATGGCGTCGGCGCAGTTCTGCGGAATACCGAACATGCGGATCCAGTCGTTGCCCGACCCGACGGCGATCACCGCCAGCAGCACCTCCGACGGAGGCACCACCTGCTGGATGAACAGCCCGTTGACCACCTCGTGCAGCGTACCATCGCCGCCGACGGCGATGATGCGGCGGTAGCCGCGCCGCACGGCTTCGACCGTCAGTTCGACGGCGTGGAACTTGTGTTCGCTGAACACCGCCTCGCAGTGGATCTGCTGCTCGCGCAGCAGTTTCGAGATGCGCGGAAACTCGTCCAGCCCGCGGCCGTTGCCGGCCACGGGATTGACGATGGCGAACCACTGATGCTCTTCGACGTGAGGCGACGAAGCGACCACGGCTACCGGACGGGAATGTGCTTCAACGTGTGAAGCAGGAATTCATAGAACTTGCCCACCGAGGCGATCTCCACCCGCTCGTCGGGCGAATGGGGATAGCAGATCGTGGGGCCGAACGAGATCATGTCCAATTTGGGATAGGTGCCGCCGATCACGCCGCACTCCAGCCCCGCATGGATCGCCATGACGGCCGGCCGGCTGCCGTAGAGCGCCTCGTAGGAGGCGGTCATCGCTTTGAGGATCGGGGAGTCCATGTCGGGATTCCAGCCGTCGTAGCTGCCCGTCAGCTCCACCTTGGCGCCCGCCAGTTCGAACACCGCGGCGATCGCGTCGCCCAGCGCCTCCTTCTCGGAATTGACCGAACTGCGCAGCAGGCATTGCAGCTGCACGCTGCGGCCGTCCGAAACGACACGCGCCAGATTGGTCGAGGTCTGCACCAGCCCCGGCATCGCCGGCGACATGCGCTGCAAACCGTCGGGACAGGCCGCGACGGCACGGATCAGCTTGTCCTGCACCTCCCGGGAGATCATCTCGGCGGGACGCTCGCACGCCTCCGCTTTGATCGAAATCCCCTCCTCGACGCCGGCGAACTCGGCCCGCATGAGTTTTTCGAAAGCACGCACCTCCTTCCGGAACGCCTCGAACTCCTTGCTGCGCACCAGCACCGTGGCCGTCGCCTCGCGCGGAATGGCGTTGCGCAGACCGCCGCCGTCGACCGAACAGAGCAGCAGGTCGTGCGCGGCCGTCCAGCGGCGCAGCAGGCGGAAGAGCAGTTTGTTGGCATTGGCGCGCTGGCAGACGATCTGGATGCCCGAATGGCCGCCCTTCAACCCCTTGACCGCGACGGTCGCCGCCGTGTAGTTGCGTGCAGGAGTCGGTTCGGGCACGGAGCGGAAGCGGATGTTGGCATCCAGACCGCCCGCGCAGCCGACATAGAGTTCGCCCTCGGTCTCCGAGTCGAGGTTGAGCAGGATGTCGCCTTTGAGCAACCCCTTTTTCAGCCCGAACGCACCGGCCATGCCGGTCTCCTCGGTGGCGGTAAAGAGCGCTTCCAGCGGACCGTGCTCCAACGTATCGTCCTCCAACACGGCCAGAATCGCCGCCGCACCGATACCGTTGTCGGCCCCCAGCGTCGTACCGTCGGCCGTCACCCAGTCGCCGTCGACGTAGGCGCGGATCGGGTCTTTCAGGAAGTCGAACTTCTTGTCGTTGTTCTTCTGCGGCACCATGTCGAGATGCGCTTGCAGGATCACCCCCGCACGGTTCTCCATGCCCTTCGAGGCGGGTTTGCGCACGTAGACGTTGTGCGCCGCATCCTCGCGGCACTCCAACCCCAGCGAGCGGGCCACATCCAGCACGTAGCGGCGGATCTTCTCCTCATGGAACGACGGACGCGGAATCTGCGTCATCGCCGCGAAGTGCTTCCACACGAGTGCGGGTTTCAAAGCGGTTAAATCGGTATTCATAATCGGATATTTGTTTTAAGATTTACGATCTGTCCGAACGGGCGGCGCCTCCGACTCGCCGTGGCGGTCGAAAGCCTCGACGATGTGTTTGACCAGCTCGTGCCGCACGATGTCGCGGCGGTCGAATTCGACGACGCCGATCCCCTTCACGTCACGCAGAATCCCGATGGCGCGCGTAAGGCCGCTGTCGCTCCGGCGCGGCAGGTCGATCTGCGTCACGTCGCCCGTGACGATGAACTTGGCATTGCGCCCCATGCGCGTGAGAAACATCTTGATCTGCGGCAGCGTGGTATTCTGCGCCTCGTCCAGGATGACGAAGGCGTTGTCGAGCGTCCGGCCGCGCATGTAGGCCAGCGGTGCGATCTGGATCGTCCCCTCCTCCATGAACTTCTGCAACCTGGCGGGCGGAATCATGTCGTTGAGCGCGTCGTAGAGCGGTTGCAGGTAAGGGTCGAGCTTCTCCTTCATGTCGCCGGGCAGGAAGCCCAGTTTCTCGCCCGCCTCGACGGCCGGCCGCGTGAGGATCACCCGCCGCACCACCTTCTCGCGCAACGCACGCACGGCCAGCGCAATGGCCGTATAGGTCTTGCCCGAGCCGGCCGGCCCGACGGCGAAAAGCAGGTCGTCGGCGTCGTACAGGCGCACCAGCCGCTGCTGGTTGACCGTGCGCGCCCGCACCACCGTGCCGTTGTTGCCGTAGACGATCACGTCCTGATCGGCCGGAACCTCGTCCGCCGCAAGGCCCGACGCGGCGAACGCCTGCGCCACCACCTCGCGCGAGATATGGCCGTATTTGAGGTAATAGTCGATCAATCCCTGCATGCGGCGTTCGAAACGCTCGGCCGCGCTCTTGGCGCCCAGCACTTTGAGCGACGAACCGCGCGCTACGATTTTGAGCGCCGGATGCAGCGCCCGGATCTGTTCGAGGTAGACATTCTGCGCACCGTACAACTCGCGCACGTCGACGCCGTCGACGGCGATCTCCTTGCTGATCTCCTCCCCCATCGTCAGAATGCGTAGCCTACGCTGAAAAGCAGCTGGTAGGACTTGATGCGGGGATAGACCCCCTCGAAATAGTTTTCGGTCTTGTTGAAGGCACCGTTGAAACGGCAGTCGAGCACCAGATGGTTCAGCCGCACGGCGGCACCGGCCATGTAGGTGAGCGTCGGTTTCGCATTGCCGAACTCGCGGCGTTCGCCGTCGATGCGGTAATAACTGCTGTCCGAAAGCGCGAACGCGGGGCCCACGAACACGCTCAGGGGCCCCAGCAGGCGCAACGTGAAGAGCACGGGCAGTTCGACATTGGACATCTTGACCTTCTGGCCGTTCACCTTCAACGTATTGCGCATGTACATCAGTTCGGGCTGTACGCCGATGGCGCCGAACGAAAGCGGCACGGCCACGGCCGCATGGAATCCCAGCCGGGTCGAGAGATTCAACCCCTCGGCCGATGCGGAGAAGTCGGCGACATTGAGACCGGCCCGCGCTTGCAGGCCCAGCCGGGGCCCGGCCGCCGCGGCCGGAAAGGCCGTCAGCAACAGGGCGATCGCCGTGAGAATGCGTCTGTTCATTATCGTCACAAAAAAGAATTTCCACTTATCGCAGACGTTCCGTGTCGCAGGCGCAATCCCCGCGACCGAACGTCATGGCGAAGTATATTATAGTGCCAAATATAGGGATTTTTCGTAAATAAGCGTGAAAAATCTTCCGAAACTTTCATACCTCATCGAATTATCGTACCTTTGCCGCCTGAAAAAATGCACGCGCCATGCGGCACGGAATATGCCCCGCAATGCTGTGCAACCTTTGGATAAATTCTTCAACGTTATGAGTTTGGTAGCGATAGTCGGTCGCCCCAACGTGGGCAAAAGCACACTCTTCAACCGTCTGGTGGGACAACGTCAGGCCATCGTGGACTCCACGGCCGGCACGACCCGCGACCGCCATTACGGCAAAACCGATTGGAACGGCAAGGAGTTTTCCGTGATCGACACGGGCGGTTATACGGTCAATTCGGACGATATTTTCGAAGACGACATCCGCCGGCAGGTGATGCTCGCCATCGACGAGGCGGACGTGATCCTCTTTCTGGTGGAGGTGTCGACGGGCATCACCGACCTCGACACGCTCATGGCCGACATCCTGCGCCGCACCACGAAGAAGGTCATCCTGGTCTGCAACAAAGTCGACAACTACGATCAGATCTACTCCTCGCACGAGTTCTACAAGCTCGGGCTGGGCGACCCCTACTGCATCTCGTCGATGTCGGGAAGCGGCACGGGCGACCTGATGGACGCCATCCTGGAGGCGCTGCCCGCCGAAACCTCGGCGCAGTACGAGGACGATCTGCCGCGCATCACCATCGTCGGCCGCCCCAATGTGGGCAAATCGTCGCTCACCAACGCCCTGCTGGGTGTCGAGCGCAATATCGTGACCCCTGTGGCCGGCACCACGCGCGACTCGATCCACACGCGCTACAACAAATTCGGCATGGACTTCTATCTGGTCGACACGGCCGGTATGCGCAAGAAGGGCAAGGTGACCGAGGACCTCGAATTCTACTCCGTCATGCGATCGATCCGCGCCATCGAGAACTCCGATGTCTGCGTCCTGATGCTCGACGCCGAGCAGGGACTCGAATCGCAGGACCTGAACATCCACAACCTGATCGTGCGCAACCGCAAGGGCTGCGTGATCGTCGTCAACAAATGGGACCTGATCGAGAAGGGGAACAACACGATGAAGGAGTGGCGCGAGTTCCTGATGAAGAAACTGGCCCCGTTCAACGACATTCCGATCATCTTCACTTCGGTGCTGAACAAACAGCGTATTCTGGAAGTGTTGCAGACGGCCGTGCGCGTTTTCCAGTCGCGCAAGCGCCGTATCCCCACCTCGGAGTTCAACGACTACATCCTGCCCGTGATCGAGGAGACGCCGCCGCCCTCGACCAAAGGCAAATACATCCGTATCAAATACGCCATGCAGCTGCCTACGCCCACGCCGCAGTTCGCCTTCTTCGTCAACCTGCCGCAGTATATCAAGGAGCCTTACCGCCGCTTCTTGGAGAACAAGATCCGCGAGCAGTGGGATTTCTCCGGCGTCCCCATGCAGTTGTATTTCCGAGCGAAGTAACAGCCGGAGAAATCCTCGTTTCGACATTCCCTCCAAACCTCCCTTTGACAAAGGGAGGCTTTTTTTTCGGCGTCCCCATGCAGTTGTATTTCCGGGCGAAGTAACAGCCGGAGAAATCCTCGTTTCGACATTCCCTCCAAACCTCCCTTTGCCGGCGCTGCGCGCGGCTTCCGTTGCGGCGCCTCGGCATCCCGCAAGCGGGTGCGCTCGGCTGGCGACACGGGTGACAAAGGGAGGTTTTTTTCCGACGTCCCCATGCCGTCGTATTTCCGGGCGAAACAACAGCCGGAGAAATCCTCGTTTCGACATTCCCTCCAAACCTCCCTTTGCCGGCGCTGCGCGCGGCTTCCGTTGCGGCGCCTCGGCACTCCGCAAGCGGGTGCGCTCGGCTGGCGACACGGGTGACAAAGGGAGGCTTTTCCCGGCATTCCCATGCAGTCGTATTTCCGAGCGAAACAACAGCCGGAGAAATCCGTTTCCCGACATACACGAACCATCCTCCTGCCAAAAGACGGGATTTGCCGCTGCCGCAACTTCCGTCGCATCAACGCACAACGACACGGGGAAAAGCGAAAAAAACGATCCGAACGCTTGTTTTTTCGCACGAAACGCCCTATCTTTATCCCCAAGGTTAGTTAAGGCGGCTGCCCATCCGATCATGCAACAGAAATGATTCGACCGTTTGTCCGACGACAAAACGGAGAGGGAACATAGTGTCTAACTCAAAAACGAAAAGCGTATGAAGAAATTTTTACTGTTGGCGATATGCGCACTGAGCGTATGTCTGACGGGATGCTCCGACAACGACACCCCCGAACAACTTCCCGATCCCGAACTGACGCTGGCGCCCGATGCCCCGATCGTATTTCCGGCAGAAGGCGGAAGCGTCGAGATCACCGTCACGACCAACATGGAGAGCTGGAACGCCGTTTCCGACCAGAAGTGGTGCAATGTCGCGGTCTCCGCAGGTAAATTCACGGTATCGGCCGTAAAGAACGAGACGCCGGAAGCGATGCCGGCCGCCACCGTGACCGTAACCGCGACATCGGGCGAACGCTCCGTCAGCCGCGAATTGCAGGTATCGCAGGAAGCGGGCAAGGAAAAGTACACCGACCTGAGCCGGGAAGGTACTTCGAACTGCTACCTCGTCACCGCCGCCGGCAATTACAGTTTCGACGCGACCGTGCGCGGCAACGGCGCCACGACCGAGGGGCTCGATGCGCCCACGGCCATCGCGGGCACGAGCGCCGCAGTCGTCTGGCAGAGCGCACCCGGTCTGATATCGGGCGTAACGCTGGCCGACGGCCGGATCAGCTTCAAGATCGCCGGACCGGGCAACGCCGTGATCGCCGTCAAGGACGGAGCGATCCTGTGGAGCTGGCACATCTGGTATCCCGAAGCCGAAGTCGCGGGGCTGAATTCGAAAACCGGATACGAAGTGATGAACATGAACCTCGGCGCGATGCACAACACCGCAGGCGACGTCGGCAGTTACGGACTGCTCTACCAGTGGGGCCGCAAAGATCCGTTTCCCGCGGCACCGACGCTGACCGGAACGACCGCCACCGTCGGTGCGCCGATCTACGACGGCGACGATAACGAAATCAAAATCACCAACTCGTCGCAGTCGAGCACAGCGGACAACAATCTCGCCTTCGCCATCGCCAATCCGACGGTCTGCCTCTCCAACTATGCACAATTCAACACCTCGCGCGACTGGTTGCAGGCCGACATGAGCAACGACGCCCTGTGGGGCAATCCCAAAGGCGCTGAACGCAACGAGACGAACGACTTCCTCAACAAGGGGGCCAAATCCTTCTACGACCCGTGTCCCGTCGGATGGCGCGTTCCGCCCGCCGACGTATTCCGCAACTTCACCGCATCGGGCGGCTACGCTTGGGTGATCGATGATTTCGATATCGCCGACATCAGCGGCGACGGTGCGAAATCGCTCGCCGACTACGACTACGGCTGGACTTTCAATCTGAGCGACAGCGCATCTTCCTACTTCCCCGCAGCGGCGCGCTTCGACGGCTCCTACGCCATGCTGATGGGCAGCATGAGCGGCTTGTGGGGTTCCTATTGGGGCAACGCACCCTACCCCGGCGACATGTTCCGGGGCGGGGCCTACTCGGTGCTCTCGTTCCAGATCAAGGACACGGCCGGCAACGAGATGATTACCACCTCGCCCGCCGGCGGAGGTGCCCGCGCCGACGCCTACTCGGTGCGCTGCATCCGCGAATAAACCTTTCGGATGCATTTACAACGGAATCGGGAGCCGAATGTCGGCTCCCGATTCCGTTTGCGGGGCGAGCTACCTGTCGGGAACGAACAGACGCGCGGTCTCCGCGCCGTCGAGGTATTTGCGCTTGAAGATATGGACGAAGAAGACGAACATCGCCAGCAGCAGCGGGCCGAAGATAACGCCCATGAACCCGAAAAGCGGCAGGCCGATGAGCACGCCGAGAATCGTCACGAGCGGATGCGTGTCGGCCATTCTCTTCTGTAAAATGAACCGGATCACATTGTCCGACTGCGTAACGACGAGCACGCCGTAGGCCATCAGCCCGACGGCGGCGCCCCAACTTCCCTCCACCGCGAGATAAGCCGCGAGCGGAACCCAGACGAGCGCCGTGCCGACGACGGGCAGAATGGTGGCGAAGCAGGTGACGACTCCCCAGAACAACGCGCTGGGAACGCCGCAGACGAGGTAACCCGCATAGGCGATCGACCCCTGCACCACGGCGATCAGCGGAATGCCGATCGCATTCGAGCGGACGATCATATAGATTTCGTTCGTCACGTTGCGTGCGACGGTGGCATTGAACGGAAGCATGGCCCGGCAATAATTCTCCATGCGGGTACCGCCGATCAGCATGAAATAGAGCACGAACAACAGCATGACGATATTGACCCCGAAACTGAAAATACCTTGCAGAAACGCCTGCCCGAATCGGGTGATCACGGCCACCATCGACGAGATGTTGCTGTCCTGCAACAGATCGTAACCGATCCGCAGGCGGATCTGTTCGGAGACATGACGGATCGAGGAGATCAGCGATTGGGGGTCGAGCGTGAAATCCTGTACCTTGTCGACGAACATCCACACGATACCGCTCAACGGAATCAGGAAGCAGACGATGGCTTCGACCAGCAGCACCGACGCCGCCAGACTGCGCCGCCACCGGCGGCGAACCGTCAGATAGCGCATCTGCCGCCGGAGCAGCACATAGATCGTCATGGCGCCGAGCAGCCCGCCGATATAGGGCGTCAGTTCGGCGAAGATAACCACACCCAATACCAGAATGATGACGAAGAGCGAATAACGCCAATATTGTTCCTTGACACTTCTCATCCACCGACCCGTTTATCGTCCGGCATAAAAAGCAAGGAGTGTGCCGGTTTTCCGGCGACAGGGACGAAGAGGCACGCGACCGGTCTGCGTCCGGACTCAAAAAAAGGACCGCCCGTTAAAAACGGACGGATCCTTTCCACGCCTCGCCGTTCTCCGGAGACATCCAGCCGGCGATGCTATAATTCAGGATTGCGATCGAAAAGGTATCCGACCGACAGCCGGAGACCTTCGAGCAGGAAGCTTCGCCCGTACACCTCCCCGTATTTCCAGCGGTCGCGCGCCAGATTGCCGATCAGACGCATCCGCTTCGTCCATGCGCCGCCCGGCGAATCGTTCAGGTGCCGGCGCTCGTAGAGGATATTGTCCAATACCCGGTCGGCGAGCGCCTGTACGCCGGCCGGCAGCGGATTCCGCGCGACGCCCAGATACCGGACGGAGAGGTCGGAGAGTATCTCCGCGAAACGCAGCAGGCGATCTTCGGCCGCGACCTTCCGGAACGCCGTCCAGTCGACCGCGTCGCCTTCGCGGTCGATAAAGACCGCCCAATCGCACAGATGCCGCAGGGAAATGCCCTCGGTCAGGAAATGCGACAAGGCGTGTTTGGCCAGAAAAAGGGCATTGAAATCGGGCGGAGGGACGAGCAGCGCTGTTTCCGGTATGCAGGACAACGGTCCCTCCGCAAGCAATCGTTGAAGATGCCGCTCGAACCGCTTCGCCCGACGGCTCCCGCGAACCGCCGTACAGAACCGGTGGTTTTCGACCGTCAGCCCGCGGAATACGATATGAGAGTGTTTGTAGAAATCGCGTTTCACCTCGGCCCCGACCTGTTCGGCCACCCGATTGCCGCGCTCGTAATCGCCGCAAAGGAAACAATCCAGATCGCCGCAGGGCCGATGTTCCGGAACAGGGTACAACCGGCTGACGGCGAACCCTTTCAATACGACGGTACGAATTCCCGCTTCGGCGTAGGCCGCAGCCAGTTCCGCTGCCCGGCGACGCTGCTGCCCGTACCGGCGTTCGATCCGCTCGACGTTGTAGGCCCAACGCAACCGAAGCTCCCTCGACGGCTGCGACTCCGGCGGCAACCGGCGAATCCCGTCCCAGACGAGGGCCGACACCCCCTGCGATGAGGCTGCGGTGTACAACTCTCGCCACCGGTCGTCCGTCGATCCGCCGATATCCGGAGTGTCGCCGGAACGTACCCCCGCCCGCAGCAAAGCGAACAAATCCATGCGTGCACGATCCTTCATCGTCCTAAAAGCGTATCATTAAATTTCCTCCTGCCGTCCGTTGCAAATCCTCCGCCGGCCGCATGGCGGAGCCGTTATTTCCCGATGGCCTTGTAGGTGAATCCTTCGGCGACCAATTCGGCCTTGTCGTAGATATTGCGCCCGTCGATCACCAGCGGATTGGCCATGACCTTTCGAATCACCGTCCACGAAGGGAGACGGAACTGTTTCCATTCGGTCAGCAGCACCAGCGCATCGGCATCGACGACCGCTTCATACATATCGCTGCAATAGACGACGGCATCCCCTACCCTGCGGCGGCATTCGTCCATCGCCGCCGGATCGTAGACCCTCACCACAGCGCCGGCGCATGTCAAGCGGTCGATCGCCACCAGGGCGGGCGCTTCGCGCATATCGTCGGTTTCGGGCTTGAAGGCAAGCCCCCACAGGGCGACGGTCCTGCCGCGCAGATCGCCCAATTCGGCCGCAAGTTTCCGTACGACGATCTCCTTCTGCCGTTCGTTGACGGCTTCGACCGCCTCGATGATCCGCATCGGAGAACCATACTCCCGTCCCGTGCGTGCCAATGCCCGCACGTCCTTCGGAAAGCACGACCCGCCGTACCCGCAACCGGCATAGAGGAATTTGTTGCCGATGCGCGCGTCCGTTCCGATCCCCTTCCGAACCATATCGATGTCGGCTCCGACCTCGTCGCAGAGATTCGCGATGTCGTTCATGAAGGAGATTCGCGTCGCCAGCATCGCATTGGCCGCATATTTGGTCATCTCGGCCGAAGGAATATCCATGAAATAGATTCGGAAATTGTTGACCAGAAAGGGCCTGTACAATCTCGACAAGAGCCGCTGCGCACGCTCCGACTCCGTACCGACGACGATCCGGTCGGGCGACATGAAATCCTTGATCGCCGCTCCCTCTTTCAGGAATTCGGGGTTCGACGCCACCTCGAAGGGTATTTGCACGCCTCGCTTGTCCAACTCCTCCTGAATGACGGCCTTCACCTTCTTCGACGTTCCTACGGGAACGGTCGACTTAGTGACCAGAATCGTGTATTTATTGATGTTGCGCCCGAACGTACGGGCCACTTCCAGCACATAACGCAGGTCGGCCGATCCGTCTTCGTCGGGCGGCGTACCGACGGCCGAGAAGACGACCTCCACCTGATCCAGACAACTGCTCAGATCCGTGGTGAAATGCAGGCGTCCCGCTTCGACGTTGCGCCGAACCAGATCGTCGAGCCCCGGTTCGTAGATCGGAACCTCGCCCGACAGCAGACGCCCGATCTTCTTCTCGTCGATATCGACGCAGGTCACGTCGATGCCCATTTCGGCAAAGCAGGCGCCCGACACCAGCCCGACGTAGCCTGTTCCCACAATTGAAATATTCATGCGCGTTCGTCTTAGATTTTTCCCGTCAAACGGAGCGGCATTCTATCCTCCGCATCCGCTCCGCCGCAAGCGACGAAGACAAGCCGTTGACAAAGATACGAAAAGTCGAGTGCAGAAGCAAACATTCATGTTTGATTATGCCGAGACGGAGTATCTTCGACGAAGTCAAAGATACGAAAAGTCGGGCGCAGAAACAAGCGTCAGCTTGATTATGCCGAGACGGAGTATCTAAGACGAAGTCAAAGACAGGCAATATATTCGGATTTCGATCGAACTTCCCGCACAACGCCGGCGATAAATCGATCGGAAGGAACGGGAACGGCGATACCGGACTGCATGATTCCGAATATTTCACTACCTTTGTCTTCCGATGAGCGAAATCGCCGACAAACTGATCGACTGGTACGGAGTCAACGGACGCGACCTGCCCTGGCGTCGGACACGCGACCCCTATCGCATCTGGCTCTCGGAGGTCATTCTCCAGCAGACGCGGATCGCGCAGGGGATGGACTATTACCTGCGCTTCGTCGCGCGGTTTCCCGACGTCGGCGCCCTGGCTGCGGCCGACGAAGACGAAGTGCTCAAACTCTGGCAGGGATTGGGCTATTACAGCCGCGCGCGGAATCTCCACGCCGCGGCCCGGCAGGTCGTCGAACGCTACGGAGGGCGGTTTCCCGCCGCCTATGCCGACGTGCGGTCGCTCAAAGGCGTGGGCGACTATACGGCGGCGGCCGTCTGCTCGATCGCCTACGACGCGCCGTGCGCCGTGGTCGACGGCAATGTCTACCGCGTGCTGTCACGGCTCTTCGACCTCGATCTGGCCATCGACACCGCCGAGGGCCGCAAAGCGTTCGCCGCGCTTGCCGACGAACAACTCGACCGGCGTCGGCCTGCACGCTACAACCAGGCGATCATGGATTTCGGCGCGCTGCAATGCACGCCCGCCAACCCCTCCTGCAACGACTGCCCGCTGCGGGACGAATGTCTGTCGCTGGCAGCCGGAACCGTAGCGGAACGCCCCGTCAAGGCGGGCCGGACACGGATTCGCCCGCGCTATCTGAACTATCTCCATCTGGAATGCGGCGGACGCATCGCCCTGCGGCGGCGACCGGAAGGAGACATTTGGCAGGGATTGTACGACCTGCCGGCGATCGAGAGCGACCGCCCGCTGGATTTCACGGAGCTGGCCGCCGCACCGCCCTTCCGCGACATGTTCGGCACGCTTCCCTACCGGCTGGTGCGGACGATCCGTATGCCCAAACACCAGCTGTCGCACCAGACCCTCCACGCGGCGTATCACCGCCTCGCGCTCGACGCATGGCCCTCCGCTGCCGGAGGGTGGACGCTCGTGCCGTACGAACAGTTGGAGGACTATGCGATCCCGCGCCTGCTCGACCGCTATTTCGAGCGGATCGGCAACAGCGATAGCTGATCCATGCGCCATTCCTATTTCCGTATTTTCTTACGGTCTGCCGTATGAATCGGAGAGCCCGCGGCTGTGACGTATTTCCGGATTGGCCCCGCCGAGGCGGGGCTTGGGGCAAAGCCAGCCTTGGCAGTCGTGCTTCGGCGGAGCTCCGGTGTAAAATTGGGAGATCGTCGCCAAAAAGAAACCGGCACCTCGAAGGTACCGGCTTCTTTGCTTTCCATACTCCGATCAGGCGTTCCCGCCTCTGTCGGAGGCATCCCCTCCGCCCTGTACCGCAGGCGCACCTTCGGCCGGCTTGCGGCCGCGCCGGCGATGACGTCCCCCACGGTGACGGCGGCGTTCGGTATTGCGCCCTTCGACACCCTCCGTCCCGGCGATCGCCGGAGACGCTGCACCCGAATCCGGTACGGCCTCCCGCGGTGCCGCCTTCGGCCGTTCGCCGGCGCGGCCGCCGCGTCCCTTCGCCTCGCCGCGACCTTTCCGGCCGCCGCGCCCCCGACGGTCGCCCGAAGCCGACGGCTCATACGCGGGGGCCTTACCGAGCTTCTCCGGCAACGGGAGCTTCTCCACTTCGCGCTCCATGAACTCCTCGATACGGCGGAACTTGCCCTGCTCCTTCTCGTTGACGAAGGTCAGCGCCCGCCCCGTGGCGCTCGCACGCGCCGTACGGCCGATGCGGTGGATATAATCCTCGGGGTCGTGCGGCACGTCGTAGTTGACCACCATGCCTATATCTTCGATGTCGATGCCTCGCGCCACGATGTCGGTGGCCACCAGCAGGTCGATCTTGCCGTTCTTGAAATCGAGCATCACCTCCTCGCGCTTGGCCTGATCCAGATCGGAGTGCATGGCCGCCGCATTGAGGTGCATCCGCTTGAAGGCGAAAGCCAGCTCCTTGACTTTCAGCTTCGAAGAGGAGAAGATGATCGTCTTCGATTCGAGCGGTTTGGCGAAAAGCTCCTTTATCAACCCCAATTTCTGCGTTTCGTAGAGCACGTAGGCCCCCTGCTCGATCGCCTCATTGGGTTTCGAGACGGCGATATTGATCTCGACGGGCTTGCGCAGAATCTGCCTGGCCAGCTCGCGGATCTTGGGCGGCAGCGTAGCCGAGAACATCAGCGTCTGCCGCTCGGCGGGCAGCCGGCGGACGATGGTCATGATGTCGTCGAAGAATCCCATGTCGAGCATCCGGTCGGCCTCGTCGAGCACGAAATACTTCACGTGCGACAGATCGACGCCGCTGTTCTGCAAGTGGGCGATCAAACGGCCCGGCGTGGCGATCACCACGTCGGCGCCGCGCAGCATCCCCTGCTTCTGCTGCTCCCAGCCGCGGCCGTCGCCGCCGCCGTAGACCACCGTCGTCGAGACGGGCATGTAATAGGAGAATCCCTGCAACTGGGTGTCGATCTGCATGGCCAGCTCGCGCGTGGGAACCACCACGAGCGTCTTGACCACGTTGTCCTCGTTGCCCTCGACGAGCAGCTTGTTGAGCAGCGGCAGCGTGTAGGCCGCCGTCTTGCCCGTTCCGGTCTGTGCGCAGGCGATCAGGTCGCTGCCTTCGAGGATCACCGGAATGGTGGCCTCCTGCACGGGGGTCATCTCCTCGAAATTCATGTCGTAGAGGCCGTCGAGAACCTCGTCTTCGAAATCTATTTCGTCGAATCTCATAATCTTAGGGTTATTTTATCTCTTCACCGAACAGCGTGGCCGACGAGCAGCCCGTGATACGCACGCGCACGTACTCGCCCACGCCGTGTCCGCCGCGGTCGAAGACCACGACCTTGTTCTGCGACGTGCGGCCCGACAGCTGCGCGTCGCTGCGCTTGGAACGCCCCTCCACCAGCACCTCGAATTCGCGCCCCACGTCGCGGCGGTTCGACGCCTCCGACAGTTCGTTCTGCAAGGCGATGATCTCCGACAGACGGCGCGTCTTCACCTCGTCGGGCACGTCGTCGGGCAGGTGCTTCGAGGCGAACGTGCCGGGCCGCTCCGAATATTTGAACATGTAGGCGAATTCGTAGCCCACCTCGCGCATGAGCGACAGCGTGGCGGCGTGCTCCTCCTCCGTCTCGCCCGAGAAGCCCGCGATCAGGTCGGTCGTCACGGCGCAGTCGGGCAGGTAGCGGCGGATGGCCGCCACGCGGTCGAGGTACCACTCGCGCGTATACTTGCGATTCATGCGGCGCAGCATCCCGGTCGAACCCGACTGGGCGGGCAGGTGGATCGCCCGGCAGATGTTGGGACGCGACGCCATCGCTTCCAACAGCGCGTCGCTCATGTCCTTGGGGTGCGACGTGGCGAAGCGCACGCGCAGCAGCGGCGAGACGTCGGCCACACGGCGGATCAGCTCCGGAAAACCGACCTCGCCGGCACGGTAGGAGTTGACGTTCTGCCCCAGCAGCGTCACCTCGCGGTAACCGTTGGCGAAGAGCGACCGCACCTCCGCGAGGATCGTCTCGGGATCGCGGCTGCGTTCGATGCCCCGCGTGTAGGGCACCACGCAGTAGGAGCAGTAGTTGTTGCAGCCGCGCATGATGGCCACGAAGGCGCTCACGCCGTTGCGGTCGAGCCGCACGGGTGCGATCTCGGCGTAGGTCTCCTCGCGCGACAACAGGACGTTGATCCCCTTGCCGCCCGCACCGGCTTCGCGCACCAGCTTCGGCAGGTCGCGGTAGGCGTCGGGCCCCGCTACGATATCCACGGCATCCTCGCCTTCGGTCAGGCGCTCCTTCAACCGCTCGGCCATGCAGCCGATGATGCCGATGAGCACCCCCTGCCGGCGGCGGCGCAGGCCCCGCAGCTCGGCCAGACGGCCCCAGATGCGCTGCTCGGCATTGTCGCGGATCGAGCAGGTATTGATCAGGATGACGTCCGCCTCCCGGGGATCGTCGGTGTAGCGCCACCCTTCGTTCTGCAT
The DNA here is from genome assembly GCF_006542665.1 of Alistipes communis. Taxonomy (NCBI): domain Bacteria; kingdom Pseudomonadati; phylum Bacteroidota; class Bacteroidia; order Bacteroidales; family Rikenellaceae; genus Alistipes; species Alistipes communis. Next base: position 2,467,195 of record NZ_AP019735.1, on the reverse strand, counting down.
GATCGACACGACGATCTCCGAATCGCCGACGTTCATCTGGCAGCCGTAGGTCTCTACGAACAGTTTTTTACCTTGCCCCTGTAACGGGCGCAGCGTATTGATTTCCAATTTGACGTTCAATTATTAATTGTCGGATTATCCCACCGCCTGGATGGTGTCCTTGTCGGGGAACTGCTTGAAGCCTTCGCCGAACGTCTCGTAGGCGTCGGTGACGACCATGAAGGCTTTGGGATCGATCTCCCGCACCTTGTTCTGCACCAGATGGACCTCCTTGCGGCTCACCACCACGAAGATCATCTCCCGGTCCTGATCGGTATACATGCCCTTGCCCTTGATGTAGGTGCCGCTGCGGTCCATATCCTCGATGATGAAATCGCGCAGTTCGGCATGGTGATTCTCACTGATGATGAAGAGCAGTTTGTCGTACGACGCGCCGTCGATCACATAGGCCAGCACGCGCGACGAAACGTAGATCGTGATGAGCGAGTAGAACGACAGCAGCCAGCTGCCCCCCTCGACCGCCTCGCGGTCGGCGCCGCTTCCCACGCCGAAACCGATGACCAGAAGTCCCGACAGCACGACGCACGAATCGGCGAGCAGGATGCCCGTCGAGAATTTCATCTTGGCGAATTTTTGCAGATACATGGCGATGATGTCCGTACCGCCTGTCGTAGCCTGATTGCGCAGCACCAACCCCACTCCCAGACCGATGAGCACGGCTCCCAGCAGCGACGCGAGCATCAGGTCGTTCGACAGGTCGATCACACCGCCGAAGAGCTGCTTGGGATCGAGCGCTTCGAGCGCCTCCTGGTTGGGAAAGGCGATCCACGAGAGCAGGTTTATCAGACCCGGCGTGAGGCAGGCGGCGAAGAGCGTGCGGCCGCCGAACTGCCGGCCGAAAACGATGATGGCGCTCGCCAGCAGCGGAACGTCGATCATATAGCCGAACGTACCGACCTGAATCGAGGGAAAGACGTTGTGCAGGACGATGCCCATGCCGTACACGCCGCCGGGAACGATGTTGTACGGGCTGACGAAATAGGAGTACCCTACCGCCATGATCAGACACCCCAGTACGATGGCGAACATCGAACGCCACCACGCGAAGGTTCCGACCGGTTCGAGAAGCGCTTTCAAATTCATACTCATGCGTCGTTTTAACTGTGCAAAAGTAATCAAATTCCCGGCAATATTCCACCCCTGCCCGGCCATATTTGAAAAAAAACGGCCCGATTTCCGAATTTTAATTATATTTGCAAATAGATTGCGATACATTTGAAGGCTTTTCATCTATGATCCTGACATATTACTGTGCTGTCTCCATGATACTTATAGCCTACCTGTTGGGATCGATTCCCAATGCGGTGTGGATCGGTAAGAAATATTACGGCATCGACATCCGCGAACACGGAAGCCGCAACGCCGGCACCACCAACATGCTGCGCGTGCTGGGCCGGCGGGCCGCCCTGCCGGTCTTCGCGCTCGACGTGTTGAAAGGCTTCGTGGCCGTCGCACTGCTCGGCCTGCTCAAATACGACGACAACATCTCCGACATCTGGCTCATCAACCTGAAAATCATCGCCGTATTCGCCGCCGTGCTGGGACACATCTTCCCCGTCTTCGCCCACTTCAAAGGCGGCAAAGGCGTGGCGACGCTGGTGGGCGCCGTGCTCGGTATCCATCCGATCACCGTCCTGCTCTGCTTCGGTATCTGGTTCATCGTGCTGATGATTACGCACTACGTGTCGCTCTCGTCGATGATCGCGGGATGCTGTTTTCCGGTCTTCGTGCTGCTGTCGCCCAAAATCAACCACTCGGTGCCGCTCGTCGTCTTCTCGTTCGTCATCGCCGCACTGCTCATCTGGACGCACCGCAAGAACATCGACCGGCTGAAAAAAGGCACCGAGTCGAAAATCTACATCTGGCGCCCCGTCGCTTCCAGAAGGCGCAACGACCCCGATAAATAAGGCTTCTCCCCCTCCCTTCATATACCGAGACTATGCTGCAAGAGAATCTGATCCGAATGTACGAAGAGAGCTTCCGCACTCACCGCGAGCTGCCGGCGCTGACCGACTATTTCAAGGGCGAAACCTTTTCGTACTACGAGATGGCCAAGGAGATCGCCAAACTGCATCTCTTCTTCAAAAAAGCGGAGATCCGCCGCGGCGACAAGATCGCGCTCGTCGGCCGCAACAATCCGCGCTGGTGCATCACCTATCTGGCGACGATCACCTACGGAGCGGTCATCGTCCCCATCCTCCAGGACTTCGCGCCCGCCGACATCGTACACATCGTCAACCACTCCGAGAGCCGCCTGCTCTTCGTCGGCGACAACTACTGGGACATCATCGAGGAGGACGAAATCGCCCGCATCGACGCGGTGCTGTCGCTCACCGATTTCCACGTCATCTACGAACGCCGCGGCAAATCGCTCGGCGTCTACATGCGCGACATGGTGAAAAACTACCGCGCCAAATACAAACGGGGGTTCTCGGCCGACGACATCAAATATCCCGACATCCCCAACGACCAGATGGTGCTGCTGAACTACACCTCCGGTACGACGGGCTACTCCAAGGGGGTCATGCTGACGGTGAATAACCTCACGGGCAACGTGCTGGTGGCGAAAAACGCCCGGAACACCCAGACCGGCACCCACTATTTCGTACGCGGCGGCCGCACGCTGTCGTTCCTGCCGCTGGCTCACGCCTACGGCTGTGCGTTCGATTTCCTCTCCCCGCTGGCCGTAGGCGGCCACGTGACGCTGCTGGGAAAGATTCCCTCGCCGAAGATCCTCATCGAGGCGATGCAGATGGTAAAGCCCACCGTGATCTGCTGCGTACCGCTCATTCTGGAAAAGATCTACCGCAAGCAGGTATTGCCGCTGCTGGAAAAGGGCCCGATGTCGATCGCCATGAAGATTCCGCTGCTCAACTCGGCGATCTATTCCGCCATCCGCAAGAAACTGATCGATTCGTTCGGCGGCGAAGTGGTCATCTTCATCGTAGGCGGCGCCCCGATGAATCAGGAGACCGAGGCCTTCCTGCTGAAAATCAAGTTCCCCATCACCGTAGGCTACGGTATGACCGAGTGCGCGCCGCTGATCAGCTTCACCACCGACGACCTCTTCAAGGCCGGCTCCTGCGGCATGTACATCAAGGAGTACCTCGACCTGCGCATCGACTCGCCCGATCCGGAGCATACGGCCGGCGAGATCATCGTCAAGGGCGAACACGTGATGCTGGGCTACTACAAGAACGAAAAGGATACGCACGCCGTGCTCGACCCCGACGGCTGGCTCCACACGGGCGACATGGGAACGGTCGATCCCGACGGCACGCTCTACATCCGCGGCCGCTCCAAGACGATGATCCTCACGGGAAGCGGTCAGAACATCTATCCCGAGGAGATCGAGGACAAGCTCAACAACATGTACCTCGTGCTGGAATCGCTCGTGCTGGAACACAACGGCAAACTCCACGCACTGGTCGTGCCCGACTACGAGCAGGCCGAGCGCGAAGGGGTCGACAAGAACGACCTTCCGCAGATCATGGAGAACAACCTCAAAGAGTTGAATACGGTCGTGGCCGGTTACGAACATGTCGCAGCGATCACGATCTACCCCACCGAATTCGAGAAGACGCCCAAACGCAGCATCAAACGCTACCTCTACAACGTGACGCTGCTGGGCAAATAACGGAAAAAGGACGAACGGCGGTCAAGTCTGCGGCCGGCAGGCCGCGTCGCCTGATAATTCACCCGCCGCTCGTCCTTTCCGGTTTCATCCGGCACATCGCGTGCCGGATTTTTCGTCGTGTCTGAGTCGTTGCCGTTTTGGGTTCGATAGCTGGAAAGAAAAGCGGTTGCCACCCATGCTTCTCCACGTTCGGCCCAGGATGACGATTGCCAATCGTCATCCTGAGAAGAAATTCGGCAGGGATTCCGACGCGAGGATCGACCGCCGGCGTATTTGCGGGCGAAGTCTGCGGAGGACGCCCTTGCGGCAGACCTCCGCCCGCGGAGGCTTCGGCCTGCGCGGCGCAAGCGCCGCCATGCCGTGATGCACCGTAGATACTCCCGCTCGGCAATGTTCAAATAAAATTTGACATTGCTCTCGCTTATTCGTACTTTGGCTGCGCCGTAGATACTCCGTCTCGGCATAATCAAGCTGACGCTTGCTTCTGCGCTCGACTTTTCGTATCTTTGACCGTCATGAAATACTACAAGAAACAGAAAATCGGCGAAAACCTGCTCTACGTCATGGTCTGGCTGGCGATTCTGCTCGTGCCCATCCTCAACTCGAAGATGATGTCCGAGGTGCACGTCAGCCTCTCCAACATCCTGATCGCATGGCAGCAGATCGCCCCCTATCTGTTCATCTTCATCATCCACAACGCCTTCATCGTGCGCTACGTCAAGCGCCACCAGTACATGCGTTACGTCGTCGTCGACGTGCTCTTCATCTCGGCGGTCTTCTACGGCGTCGACATCCTCGACCGCGTGCTGGGCGACTTCGCCACGCCGGAGCATCTCATCAGCGCCAAACACGCGTCGTTCACCGACCTGCCCGTCTACTGGAACATCGTGCTGGGACTCTTCATGACCTGCGCCAACACCGCCATCAAGATGATGTACCAGTCGCTGCGCGACGAGCAGGCCATGGAGGAACTCAAACGACAGAACCTCCAGGCCGAAATGGACTATCTCAAATACCAGATCAACCCCCATTTCTTCATGAACACGCTCAACAACATCCACTCGCTGATCGACATCGACGCCGCCTATGCGCAGGACGCCGTGATCGAGCTGTCGAAGATGATGCGTTACGTCCTCTACGAATCGGGGCACGAGGCCATTACGCTCGAGAAGGACATCCAGTTCATGGAGAACTACATCAAACTGATGCGCATCCGCTACACCGAAGACGTGGATATCCGGTTCGACTACCCGAACGACCTGCCGCACGACGTCACCATACCGCCGCTGCTGCTGATCGTCTTCGTCGAAAACGCTTTCAAGCACGGCATCAGCTATTCGCGGCCGTCGTTCATCCACATCCGGGTGCGCTACATCGACGGGAAGGTCTATTACAGCATCATCAACAGCCGTCATACGGCCGAACCCTCGGGAAAGGACGCGGGCATCGGCCTGGAAAACGTCCGGCGGCGGTTGCAGCTGATCTTCGCCAACCGCCACACGCTCGCGATCGACACCCGCCGGCCCAACATGTATCGTGTCAAACTCATCATCCCCGCTACCTCCCATGATTAAATGCATCGCCATCGACGACGAACCGCTCGCACTGCGCCAGCTGCGCACCTACATCGCACGCGTTCCCTTTCTGGAACTTGCGGGCGAATACCGCAACGCGCTCGAAGCCTCCCGCGCGCTCGAAGAACAGTCCGTGGATCTGATCTTCTGCGACATCAACATGCCCGATCTCAGCGGCATCGATTTCGTGCGCTCGCTCTCCGCGGAGCAGCGGCCGATGATCGTCTTCACGACCGCCTACTCCGAATACGCCGTCGAGGGGTTCAAGCTCGAAGCGATCGACTACCTGCTCAAACCCTTCGGTTTCGACGAGTTCAACCGTGCCGCACAGCGGGCCAAATCGCTCTCCGAGCTCATCCGCAGCCGCCGCGAACATCCCGAAGAGACGACGGAAAGCATCTCGCTGCCGCAGGACAGCCGCGAATTTCTCTCGATCAAGACCGACCACATGGTCTCGCTGGTCAAATTCGAGAACATCATCTACCTGGAAAGCATGGGCGAATACGTGCGCATCCACACGACCGAAGGCAAGACACTCACCACGCTCTACCGGCTCAAAAAGATGGAAACGGTGCTGCCCGCCGACACCTTCATGCGCGTACACCGTTCCTACATCGTCAACCTGCGCCGCATCGCCGGCTACGCCAAGGGGCGCATCTTCTTCTCGACCGACGAAAACGACTTCGTTCCCATCGGCGAGAATTACCGCGAAACCTTCGCCGCCTATACCGAGAAGGCCTACAATACGCTCTGAACGGAAGGCCGTCGCCCCCATAAATTCAGCCCTGCCGCAAACGTTTGCGGCAGGGCTGAATACATAAAACGCCTCACTCCATCCGAGGCTCACGCCGCAGGCCAGCGCCGACAGGCATAACGGATGAAGCCGGCCGTCGACACCGCGCCCAGCAGAACCGCGGCGCCGCAGGCGACGAAGACGTCGCCGATGCCGACCAACGGCGAAACGATACCGCCCATAAGGAAACCCGACGCGCCGAGCGCCGCCGAAGCCGCTCCCGCATTATCGCGTTCGCAGTCGAGGACGATCGACGTGCCGGCGGGCTGGATCATCCCGAAGGCGAACATCAGCAGGAAAAAGGCCGGTTCGACGACCGCGATCGGCGCTTTCATCCACAGAGCGGCCGCCGTGACGATGGCCATAAAGACGGACGCGCCGCCGCCGATGCGCAGTCCGCGATACGAGTCGGCAAACCGGCCCGCCACGGCACAACCGACACCGATACCGACGGCGTTGGCTGCAAAACAAAGTCCGAACGCCAATGGCGAAAGTCCGTACCCCTGTTGCAGAATGAACGGCGAAGCGGAGATATAGGCGAACAGCACCAGCATCGACGAGGCATAAGCCGCCAGAAAAGCGACATATTTCGGATTTCGGAACACCTTGCCGTAGGCGGCGAAGGCCGACAGCACGCCGCGCGCCGAACGCCGTGCGACAGGCAGCGATTCGCGCACCTGCGAACACAAGACCAGCAGCGCAGCGCCGACGAGCAACAGCTGAACGAACGTCCCCTTCCACGAGGTGAAATCCAGCAGCATACCGCCGACGACGGGTGCCACGACCGGAGCGACGCCGTTGACAGCCGAAATCATGGCGATGAACAGGGTGAGCTCGTTGCCGGTATACATATCCGTAGCGATCGAACGGGCGAGTACGATACCTCCGGCAGCCGTAAATCCTTGGAACAGGCGCAGGAGGTTGAACAGGTAGATATTCGGCGCGACGATACAGAGCGCCGTCGCCACGATGAAGGCAGCCATCGAAACCAGCAACGGCATACGCCGGCCGTAACGGTCGCTGATCGGACCGATGAAGACCTGTCCGACGGCCAAGCCGAACATGCCGGTCGTCAGACTCATCTGCGCCATCGACGCCGACGAACGGAAATAGTCAGCCAGTGCAGGAAGCGCCGGCAGGTAGAAATCGGTGACGAACGGCCCGAATGCCGTAAGCAGGCCGAGCGTCACGAAAAGAAACGTGTAATTTTCGTTGTTGCGATTCATCTTTTGTCTTATTTTGAAACAATCGATCATGTCCACAAAAAAAACATGCAGTACTCGTCACAACCAGACTTACGTGACGCGCACAACATGTTGTTTTACGGTGCAAATATAACTCTTTTTTTCGAAATCGCCGCTTCCGGACCCGACCGTTTCGCACACTGGCCGCGCCCACGGCACCGTCAATCCTTCCCGTACGGCAAGCGATGCCAAAGGCATATCTTCTTCCCTGCGGACGAACGCCACTCCGTCCCCGCGGCACAAGTGGCCGCGAAACCTTCGCGGCCTGCACCGAAAAGGCCGACGACGCACGCCCGGGGGGGGGCGGTCACGCACCTGCACGGAGAATGAAAAGGCACGGCTGTCTCCAGTCGTGCCTCCCTGTTCCTCGGGCGATCCTTAAAATTCGAACCCGAGTTTGATGCTGAACCCTCCGCAATTGATCGAATCGGAATAACTATAACCGTCGTAGCTATACCAGAACTCGATCCGCTGCATCGTATAGCCGATACCGAAGTTCACAGCGCTCCGCGATCCGACAGCAAAACGGACGCCGACCATCGGATTAAAATAGAAACCCGTATCCTCATGCACCGTATATCCGATCTTCATATCGATAAACGGACATACGGAGTGTTTCAGCAGATCGGCCCGCAGATCGGCGAAAATCGGAATCTCGACTGCATCCGCATCGGAATAATAGTGCGCACCGACACCGACGCCGGCAAAAAAGCAAGGTAGAATCTGATAGCCGTGCGAAGTCGAAAACTCGACGCGATCCAGTCCGAAATCGCCCGTTCCGATCGTATAGCCCAGATCGACGAATCCCCGATACCCCTTTTGCGGCCCGCGTCCGTTTCCGCTGAAACCTGCGGCACTACCGGTTAACGCATTCCCGGCAGATCGACCATTGACCTGTTCCTTTGAAATTTTCTCGACATCGGCCATTTTATAGGCGAACACACTGCCGTCGGATGTCTGGATTTTCAACGATTCGTTGGGAACCTGTTCGATGATCGTTCCTCGAATCACACTGCCGTTTTTCAGATAGACGACCTCCTGTAACGACTGGGCCGAGACTGTCCCGATACCGACGCTGACGATCGCCAGCACCAGTAAAAAAGTAAATTTCTTCATCTTGACTGTTATTGTCATCCCGCTCGACTCCTGCGCAGGGTTATTCTAAAAGAAAGTGTGGAGTCGTTCGTCTATCTGTTCCGAGGTTCTGGAATACCTTGCATCAAATAAACAATACCCCACACCGAACAGTATATCGGGAACGATATAACCGTACACGGTGACGAGTGTTTGTACTGCCTATCCCTGATGCAATTGAAATTTTCCAGATTTCGGAACAAGGATTTAGCGAAACACTTTCACTAATAATATGTCGCTATCCCGCAAGACAGCACGACAAAGTTAGAAAATGTTTTCGACTTACAACACTCTTCGGGGTATTGCATCGACAAATTTCGGACGAATATTTCGGAATATCAAAAAAATATCCGCCAAATCGCGCGACAGTCGTAAGTTCCCTCCTGTCGCGACGGACGAAATTCCTCCCGAAATCGGTCCGAACGGCCGGCGGCCGCACGCCGCACCGGAAGTCCGTTCGCATCCGATGTCGAAAACTCGCGAATTCACCGTATATTTGCAGGCGCTAACCCGAAACCCCCAACGATGACAAACCCGATGCAGACGGCGGAAGCCCGTATTTCGGCATCCGCATTCGCCGACACGAAACCCCACTACGACATCCTCGACGGACTGCGCGGCGTAGCCGCGCTGACCGTCGTCTGCTTCCACCTCTTCGAAGCCTACGCCACGAGCCATCTCGACCAGCGGATCAACCACGGCTATCTGGCCGTCGACTTCTTCTTCATCCTCTCGGGCTTCGTCGTCGGTTACGCCTACGACGACCGCTGGCGGCGCATGTCGGTCGGCGAGTTTCTCAAACGCCGTCTCATCCGCCTGCAACCTATGGTCGTCATCGGCGCACTCATCGGCGCTGCGATGTTCTACACGCAGGGGTGCTCCGTGTGGGACGTCTCGAAGGTCACGGTCGCGGCGCTGCTCGCAGCCACGCTGATGAACGCACTGATGATCCCCGCGACGCCCGGCGTCGAAATCCGGGGCGTCGGCGAGATGTATCCGCTCAACGGCCCCAGCTGGTCGCTCTTCTTCGAGTATATCGGCAACCTTCTCTACGCCTTCCTCCTGCGCAGGCTCCCCACTCGGGCACTCGCCGCATGGGTCGCGCTGGCGGGGTGCGGACTGGCCGCATTCGCCCTGTGGGGGCCTTACGGCGATATCTGCGTGGGATTCGCGCTGACGGGCGACAACATCGCGGGCGGTTCGCTGCGGCTGCTGTTCGCCTTTTCGGCGGGTCTGCTGCTGTCGCGCGTATTCAGACCCGTCGCTGTCAGAGGCGCCTTCTGGATCGGCAGTCTGGCAATCGTCGCCGCAGCGGCCGTGCCGCGCATCGGCGGAAGCGAACATTTGTGGATGAACGGGCTCTACGACGCCTTCTGCGCCATCGTGCTCTTCCCGCTCATCGTCTATATCGGCGCCTCGGGCCGGACGACCGACCGGCTGACCGCCCGCCTCTGCAAATTTCTGGGGGACATCTCTTACCCGCTCTACATGGTGCACTACCCCTTCATCTACCTCTATTACGCATGGGTGAAAAACGAAGGACTCACCTTTGCGCAGTCGCTGCCCGGCGCGGCGGCACTCGTCGCAGGGTCGGTGCTGCTGGCCTATCTGTGTCTGAAACTCTACGACGAACCGGTACGGAGGCTCCTCACCCGACGGTTCCTGCCCACACGCAGGTAGCCGCACGGCCTCAGTCGCCCATGCCGGAACCGATCGAAGGGAAGCGGTCGCACTGGCGATACTCGCCTTCTACGAGTTCGTAACAATAATGCGACCGGCCGTTGGTCAGCACCAGATAGCGGGCGCCGAGCACCGAGTTGTAGCGCACGGCCTGCGCCAGCACATGCCGGTCGATCGGTATTTCGGGCGCTTTGCATTCGCAGAGCACCAACGGCTGCGCATCATCGTCCACCACCACCACATCGGCCCGCTGCGGCGCACCGTTCATCGCCACCGGATACTCCTGCACGATGCGCCGACGGGCTGCGCCGCACCCCGTTTCGAGGTAGGCGATCAGGTGACGGCGCACCCACTCTTCGGGTGTGAGCACCAGCCACATCGCCCGCAGATCGTCCCACACGAGCGTCCGGTCGCCGCGCCGCGAGGCACGCAATTTGACCGCAGGAAAATTCAATTTGGGGTACGAAGACATCGTGTTCCGAAAAAATTTGTAACTTTACGCAGGACAAATATACGAATTATGCGATACATTCCCCTCGTCACAGCCCTCTTTTCGACGCTCGGCGCCGCCGCCCAGTCCTACGACTCGCCCGCGACGGTGGCCATCGACCGCGACGCCCCCCGCAGCGAGATCGTGGCCTACTCCACGCTGTCCGACGCGCTGACCTTCGACCGCGCCGCATCGCGCTACCTGCGCCCGGTCGCCGACTGGCAGGAGGAGCGCAACGAATCGGGGCGTCTGCTCACGGGCGAGTTCACCATGCCCTTCGCATGGATCGACCGCGAACTCTTCCTGCACGTGGCCTCGGCAGGATCGTCCTACGAGGTGACGGTCAACGGCAAACGTGCGGGATATGTGCAGGACGGCGCGACGCCGGCCGACTTCGACATCACCCGTCTGGCCACGGAAGGGAAAAACCGGGTGACCGTCACGCTCTTCGCACCGGCGGTCGCCGATGCGTTGCAGCGCAATCCCGAAGCCAATCCCGCATTGGGAGAATGCTACGTCATGGCCCAGCCCAAGATGCGCGTGCGCGACGTCGTGGTCGACGCTGCGCTCGCCGACGACGGCAACAACGGCGTGCTGGGGCTGGGTATCGTCATGAAGACCCACTCGCTCAATCCCAAGACCACACGCGTCTACTACGAACTCATCGCCCCCGACTCGACGAAGGTGCTCGACGGCTACAAGGATCTCACGCTCGACATGCGCCGCGAGGATACGGTGCGCATCATGCAGGTCGTACCCCGTTCGCAGATGTGGAGCGCCGGACAGCCGAACCTCTACACGCTGATCGTGAAGACGCGTTTCGAAGGGCGGATCAACGAATACGTCCCCGTCAAGGTCGGATTCCGCACGGTAGCGGCCGACAAGGGGCGGCTGCTCGTCAACGGGGAACCCGCCGAGCTGCGCGTCAAGGAGTTCGAGGCCGAACCGCAGAGCGGCGAACTGGATACGCTCAGAAAATTGGGTTACAACACGCTGCGGCTGCCTGCGGGACGCCTCTCACGCGAGCTGCTGAACCGTTGCGATTCGCTGGGATTCTATGTCGTCGACCAATTGCCGATCGACACGAGCCGCGCGGGACTATCGCGCAAGGAGGGAGGCAATCCATCGAACGATCCGCAGTGGCTCGACGCCTACCTCGACCGCACGCAACAGCACTACCACGCCGTGAAGCGTCACCCGTCGATCGTCGCATTCTCGCTCGCCCGCGAGTCGGCCAACGGCATCAACCTCTACGAGAGCTATTTGCGCCTGAAAGAGTTGGAACCCGACCGGCCGGTCATCTACACCGAATCGGGCGGCGAATGGAACAGCGACCGGCTCGACCTGTAATTTTTTTTTCGAAAGTTTTTTGGAGATTAAAAAATTATTCCTACCTTTGCATTCGCAATCGGATAACGATTGATGCCTCTTTAGCTCAGTTGGTAGAGCACGACACTCTTAATGTTGGGGTCCAGGGTTCGAGCCCCTGAGGGGGTACCAAAGAAGACTTTTCAGAATTTTCTGAGAAGTCTTCTTTTTTGTTCTTCTCAATCCATCGGTTGCCGATAGATCACGTCAAGGAGAGCATGATACTTCGTGGTTCGATAAGCCTTCTCGTCAAATTCGATTTTCAGATATTATTTAGTTAGTATAGATGTACCGCCGTTCGGGAATCCTTCCGTTCCCGCTTACCGCTGTTCGCAGATACGGTTGCGGATCCACCCTTTCCGAACTGCGGTCGGCAGGCGAGAACAACAGCCGTCTTGCCAGACTGTCATGGCAGAAACGTCGTCAGCATCGCTCTCTCCGGAAGTACCACGTTCGTTATCCGACCGAACACGGATCGTAGCCATCGGCATATGGAATTTTAGCAAGACAACTACATGCCATTCTACACCGCCGCTCTTCCAAAGCCCCGCCATCCAGGCAGACCTTGCCCGGAGTCCCGCCAAGGCGGGGAGGGGCAATCTGCAAACACGGCACGGCCGCGAGTGAACCGACAGGCAGTCGTGTGCAACGGCTCGAAAAACCGGCGACCGGCGAGACGTAAAATTATATTATATAGTTGCTTTCAGCAATACCGCAGTAAATAATGGAAGAGGCCTCTCCGCCGCAGCGGAGAGGCCTCTTCCGATTCCGGGAACCGCGCACGTCAATAATTCAACTCCGTGGCCACCGTCAGATCGTCGATACAGAAATAGGCCGGAGCATTTACGTTCTCGCAGACGAAGTGGAACTCGATCTTGTCCACCCAGCCCAGCGGCGTCAGGTCGACATTCGTCCACTCGTCGACGACCAGCCCCTTCTCCTCGTCGACGAGCTTGAACGCGACCTCCTTTTTGAGCGTACCGTCGGCGTAACCCCTCATCGAGAGGATCGCGTCGACCTTCTCGGGAGGTGCGATCGTTCCCGCCATATCGCCTTCACCCAAAGTCCACCAGCGGAAAGCATAGGTGCTGTTGCTGATCCAGATGTTCAGCGGGTTGACCTTCTTCGAGAAGGTCACCGTCGGCACGGCTCCCGCCTTTCCCTGCGAAGCATTGTACGAATCGTAGTAGCCCACGGCGAACTTCTTGGAATCCTTCGCTCCGCCCTTGGCGTAGACGCTGTACTGATTTCCGAATCCGGGCGTCTCCATGTTGGTATTGTTCGACACGGTGAATCCGGCCGTGTAGGAAGAACCCCACTGATCGGAATAATAGCACTGGAACGAAGCCGTCCCCGACGTATAGAACGTACCGGAGTACTCCTTGTAGGTTCCGGTATCGCCGGTCACCTCTTCCGCAAGCTTTTCGCCCGTCAGGATTCCGCTGGTATTCAGCGTCGCATCTTCGAAAGTCACCGTTTCGGTCACCAGCTGAGGGCCGTCGGGGCCGTCATCGTCCGAGCAGGCGGCCAACGCCAGCACGGCTGCCGCCATGAGCAGCGTTCGTTTCATCATTTTCATTTCTCTCTTCAATTTATGAATTAGATTAAAAGTGTCCTCAACTCCCCTCCCTGCCGGAAAGCGCCCCGCGACAGGATTTCGGACAGCGAACACCGAAGGGCGTCACACCCCTTCATAACGTATCGGCGGTCGAATATCGTCTGTCACTCGCAGGCGGCATCCGTCCCTTTTCGGGAAAGAGGTCGAAGGCAGGTCTTCTGACTCGTCGCCGGACGGCGCCTTCCCGACATGCGGTCAGTGGCTTCATGCCGTCCGAAAAAAATGGACTCACAGCAGCGGGACTGTTGCAGATTTTCACTGCATTCCCTTTTGATCCTATGGAAAGGCGGACTTCCCTGCGGAACCTTCGCGTTGCAAAAGTAGGAAAAAAATTCTATCTTTGCGCCCGTTAACGCTAAAATCAGACAAAACGATGAAACACGCGTATGTTTTTCCGGGTCAGGGAGCTCAGGCCGTCGGCATGGGCAAAGACCTCTACGATAACGTTCCCGAGGCCAAAGCGCTTTTCGAGCAGGCCAACGAAATCCTCGGCTTCCGCATCACCGACATCATGTTCGCCGGCACGCCCGACGAATTGAAGCAGACCAAGGTGACGCAGCCCGCCGTCTTCCTCCACTCGGTCATTCTGGCCAAGGCGCTGGGCGTCGGGCCCGACATGGTAGCCGGCCACTCGCTGGGCGAATTCTCGGCACTGGTCGTAGCCGGAGCCCTCTCGTTCGAGGACGGCCTGCGCCTGGTATCGAAGCGCGCCCTGGCCATGCAGGCCGCCTGCGAGGCGCAGCCGGGTACGATGGCCGCCATTCTGGGCCTTGCCGACGAAGTGGTCGAACAGGCTTGTGCCGAAACCGACGGCGTGGTCGTGGCCGCCAACTACAACTGCCCGGGGCAGCTCGTGATTTCGGGCGCCGTCGAAGCGGTCGACGCCGCCTGCGAGAAACTCAAAGCCGCAGGCGCACGCCGCGCCCTGCGCCTGCCCGTCGGCGGGGCGTTCCACTCGCCGCTGATGGAGCCCGCACGCGCCGAACTGGCCGAGGCGATCGCCGAAGCGCCGATCCATACGCCCGTCTGCCCGATCTATCAGAACGTAGACGCCAAACCCCGGACCGATCCGGCCGTTATCCGCGAGAACCTCATCGCCCAGCTCACGGCTCCCGTCCGCTGGACCCAGATCGTGCGGAACATGCTCGCCGACGGCGCGACGGAGTTCACCGAACTCGGCCCCGGCAACGTGCTCCAAGGCCTTATCAAGAAGGTCAACGCCGAAGCCGCCGCCGAGTCCCGCTCGACGCTCTGAGTTCCGGCGCCGCATCCATATTACAAAAAGAACCGTTTGTATATCAAACGGTTCTTTTTTTACATCGAAAATAAACGCCACGGATTCTTAAAAAATTTCAAATATTCTTCCGTTTTTAAAAATAAAGTTTATATATTTGCAGAAAATAGCAAAAGACTATCGGAACATCTTCTTCCCATGACATCGTTAACAGAATTTTTCAACAAACACGAAGATGACGCGCTCAAAGGCATTTCGCACAAGAACAGCATCATCAAACGGAACATTATCGCCCACATGGCCGTCAACGGCGAATGCACGCTTTCGGAGCTGACCAAGCAGCTGCATATCTCCGTGCCGACCATCACCAAACTGGTACAGGAACTCGTCGAGGAGAACATCGTCACCGACAACGGCAAGGTGGAGACCCCCGGCGGACGGCGGCCCAACATCTACGGCCTGGCCAACTCCGCGATCTACTTCGTCGGCGTCAACGTCGGCCGCGATTTCATGGGCTATGTGGTCACCGATCTGCAAAACAACATCATTCTGGAACAAATGGACCCCACGTTCGAACTTCTCGACCGGCCGCAATGCCTCGACCGCATCTGCACCAACATCGAGGAGTTCGTATCCTCGTGCGGGGTGGATCGCGGCAAGATCCTCGGTCTGGGCGTCTGCATGACGGGCCGCGTGAATCCGACCACGGGCCGCAGCTACAAATATTTCACTTCGAGCGAGGAGTCGATGCGCGAAATCATCGAAGAGCGGGTCGGTATCCGCACCCTCTTCGAGAACGACACCCGCGCACGCTGCTATGCGGAGTACAGCTGCGGCAAGGCGAAGGACGAGAACGACATGCTCTACCTGCATCTGGGCCGCGGTATCGCCATCGGCATCGTCATGGAGGGCAAACTCTACTACGGCAAGAGCGGCTTCGCGGGCGAATTCGGCCACATCCCCTTCTTCGACAACGAGAAGATCTGCGCCTGCGGCAAGAAAGGCTGCCTGGAAACCGAGGTGTCGGGTATCGCCATCGAGGAGAAAATCTGCTCGCTCATCGAGAAGGGCGTCAACACCATCCTGCGCGAAAAGTACGACCGCAAGGAGCCGATCCACATCGACGACATCATCGCCGCAGCGAAGAACGACGACAACCTCTCGATCGAGCTGATCGAGGAGGCGGGCGAGAAGATCGGCAAGGCCGTCGCCTTTCTCATCAACATCTTCAACCCCGAGACGGTGATCGTCGGCGGCAACATGGCCGCAGCGGGCGACTACATCATGCTGCCGTTGAAGTCCTCGACCAACAAGTATTCGCTCAACCTCGTCTACAAGGATACGAAGTTCCGCCTCTCGAAACTCAACGAGAACGCCAATGCATGGGGCGTAGCGATGCTGATCCGCAATCAGGTCATCGGCCTCTGAACATAAGATTCATCCGCGGAGACTCGCAAAAGGCGATTTCTGTCGTTGCGGGTCTCCGCTTTTTCATCGATCCATGTCTCTCGAAGGAGAACTCACGCGCCTGCGCGCACTCGAAGCCGAAGACGTCGACCTGCTCTACGTGTGGGAGAACGACCCAGCCGTGTGGGGCGTCAGCGGAACGCTCGCGCCCTTTTCGCGGCACACGCTCAGGCGTTTCCTCGACGAACAGCGCTTCGACCTCTACGCCGCACGGCAGTTGCGGCTGGTCGTCGAGACACTCGACGGCCGCGCCGTAGGACTGGTCGACCTCTTCGAGTTCGAACCCGTCGACCTGCGCGCCGGCATCGGCATCCTGATCCACGGCGCCGGCGACCGTGGACGCGGGTTCGCATCGGATGCGCTGGACGTACTCTGCCGCTATGCACGGCAGGTGCTCGGCCTGCATCAACTGTGGTGCAGCGTGGCGCCCGACAACGCCGCCAGCCTCACCCTCTTCCGCCGTGCGGGATTCGTCGAGTGCGGCCGCAAGCGGGAATGGCGCCGCACGCCCGACGGCTGGGCCGACGAACTGCTGCTGCAAAAAATCTTTTGATTTACCTGCTGAAACCCCGCTGTCCGAAAGTGCGGGCAGCCCGCTACGGCTTTTTGCGCCGCAGAATCCGCACCGCCGAGAGCGGCGTGCGGTAAAAACGCCGGATCACGGCACAATCGCCGGCCGTACAGCCGACGAGAATTTTCAGTTCGGCGTCGTGCTTCACCAGATCGACCGTACAGAGCGCACCGGTCACCTGCCGACGGGGATCGCTGCCGATCCAGACATCGATCCCCTCGCTGTCGGCCGAAGTTGTCCCTTTCAGATAGCCGTAATCCAGTTCGTAGACGAACTCCGGGAAATCGGGATGATGCGAACCGCGCGGACGGTCGACGACGATCTCCGCCCCGCCGACCAGCGCGTCGAGCGCCTCCCAGAACGAAACGGCACCGTCCGCGAACGCCGCACGCACCCCGTCTCTATCCGAACCGTACATTCCGCCGCCCATCGTATCACTGCCGGTCATGTCCGCCGTCGCCTGCCGCCGGCAGCTCCTCCTCGGCATCCAGTCCGTCCGTTTCGTCCAACAACCGCCGCGAAGGACGTTTCGCGGTCGGAAGCCCCAACCGACGCAGCCGTTCGCCCGTACGGACGATGTTGTTGTTGCCCGTGTGGAGCCGCTTGTAGGCGTCGTCATATTTGGCGCGCGCCAGGTCGAGCGCCTGCCCCACCCCTTCGAGCGATGCGGCGAAGGCCACGAACTGCTCGTAGAGCGTCGTGCCGTATTTGATGATCTGCTCCTGGTTGCGCGACTGCTCGTTGCGCCGCCACAGGTCGTCGACGAGTTTCAGCAGCGCGAAGAGGTTCGTAGGCGACGAAATGATGACCTTACGCTCGTAGGCGTCGCTCCAGATGGCGCTGTCATGCTGCATGGCCGCCAGGAAGGCCGGTTCGTTGGGAATGAACATGATGACGAAGTCGGGCGACTCCAACAACCGCTGGTACTCCTTGCGGCTCAGTTCGTTCACATGCTGCCGCACCGACGCGACGTGCGCCGCCAGATAACGCGTCCGCGCAGCCTCCTCCTCGGCACCGACCCACTCCACGTAGGCCGTGAGCGAGACCTTCGAGTCGATGACGATGCGTTTGCCTTCGGGCAGGTACAACACCACGTCGGGGCGCTGGTTATTGCCCTCGTCGTCCTTGATCGTCACCTGACAGTCGTAATGCACGCCGCGGATAAGGTTCGAATTGTCGAGAATCGTCGCCAGGATCATCTCACCCCAGTCGCCCTGCACCTTGGAATTCCCTTTGAGGGCGTTGGTCAGATTGGTCGTCTCGGCCGTGATGCGGCGGTTGAGCTCCATGAGGTTCTTCAATTCACCCTTCAACTCGCCGTGCTGCTCGCGTTCGGTCGAATAGATCTGCTCGACGCGCGTGCGGAAATCGGCGATATTCTCTTTGAAAGGTTTCAGCAGCAGGTCGAGCGCTTCGCGGTTCGTCTCCTTGAAATGGCGCGTCTGTTCGCTCAGAATATCGTTGGCGAGGTTGCGGAACTGCACGCGCAACAACTCCTCGGCCTGCTCCCGCTCGGCTTTGCCCTCCCTGATCTTGCGTTCCAGCGCCTCGGCTGCCGCTTCGGCTTTGGTGCGCGCTTCGATCAGCGTGCGGATCTCGGCTTCGGCCCGCTCGCGCGCCGCGCGCGACTCCCGTTCGGACGCGGCCAGCCGCTCTTCCGCTTCGGCGGCGTGCCGTTCGGCGACCTCGCGCGCCGTAGCGGCATCGGCCGCAACCGTTTTCGCCCGCGACCACGATACGACGGCTGCAATGCAACCGCCGCCCGCCGCCGCGGCAATCAGAATCAACAGTGTCTCCATACGAAGGCAAATGTACGAAATCGGATGCGTTCCGGCAAGCGTTCGCCCCCGAAGAAATTAAAAATCGGAACCATCCGCATCATCCGTCACGAAGAAACACGGAAACGCCTGCACACAGCAGCGCTTCCGCGCCGCGCGGGCCGAGACCTTCGCGTACGGAGGCCGCCATTTCGGCCGGCGGCACAGACACTCCCGCTCGGCAATGTCCAAATAAATTTGACATTGCCCTCGCTTATTCGTATCTTTGCAAAAACAAAACTCCGGCGAAGACGGGCAGCATCCCGCAATCGTTTGCGCACACGGCTCGGCACGGTCTTCGTTCCAATAATTCGACTATGCAACGCATTATCGCCCCCTCCATGCTTTCGGCCGATTTCGGCCACCTCGACCGCGACACGCGGATGATCGACAAAAGTGCCGCCCAATGGATACATATCGACGTAATGGACGGCGTCTTCGTTCCCAACATCTCGTTCGGATTCCCCGTCCTGAAATTCATCCGGCAGGCGACGACCAAACCGCTCGACGTACACCTGATGATCGTCGAACCCGAACGCTACGTCAAGCGCTTCGTCGAAGCGGGCTCCGACATCGTGACGTTTCACTACGAAGCCACCAACGCCGCACACCGCTGCATCGACGAAATCCACGCCGCAGGGGCGCGGGCCGGCATCTCGATCAAGCCGGCCACCTCGGTCGAAGTGCTGCGCGACCTGCTGCCGTCGCTCGACTTGGTGCTCGTGATGAGCGTCGAACCGGGCTTCGGCGGACAAAAGTTCATGGACGGCGCACTGGGTAAGATCGCACAGTTGCGGCGCACGATCGACGAAGCGGGCTTGTCGACGCTGATCGAGGTCGACGGCGGCATCTCGGCGCACAACGCCCGCCTGCTCTTCGATACGGGCGCCGATGTACTGGTAGCGGGCAACGCCGTCTTCGGCGCCGACGATCCCAAGACCGAAATCGAACGGATGCTCGACGTATGAAACGGCGGCGTGGCGCACGGTGTTCCGTGCGCCACGCCGCATTTCACGACCGCAAACCGTCATTTTTCCAGATGCCGGAGGGTGTCGGCGTCGAGCAGGCCGCGCAAACGTTGCAGCATCTCGTCCGCACGGAACCACTCCGCCCCGTACCCCAGATTGAATTCGTAGTCGAAACCGGAAGGGTTCTGCCCTTGATTGTGTTGCAGAATGGTTTCGGCCTTGTCCAGCGCCTTCACCAACTTCGCTTCGGGCGTCCGGCACGCCTCGTACTCCTCCCACACTCCGCGCAGCTCCCGTCCCGCCCCTTCGGGCAGGCAACCGGCCAACCGCTCCACGGCCGCGCGTTCCACGCGCTCCTTCGCAGCGGGATCGCCCTGCGCTACGGCCGGTATGTCCCCGTCGTAGGTCTCGCCCAAATCGTGTACCAGCGCGAGTTGCAGCACCCGCAGCCGGTCCAGCCGCGGATATTCGCCGCACAGCACCATCGCAAGCAACGCGAGCCGCCACGAGTGTTCGGCCGTGCTTTCGCGCCGCCCGCTCGTCGTCCAGGCAGTCCGCTCGACCGATTTGAGCCGTTCGACCTCGCGGATAAAGCGCAAATATTTTTCAAGACGATCTTCCATTCCAGACGAATTATTCGAGGCACGAAGATACGAATAAGCGGGGGCAAAAGCAAACCCGTTTGCGTTTTGCCGAGCGGGAGTATCTAAGAGGCAACCGAAAATACGAAAAAGTTTGGGAAGCAAATAATCTATGGCTGCGCGGAGCGCACAACAAACGCCGCATTGCAGCGGAGGAGGAAACGGATCGGAAAGTTTATCTTCTCTTAAAATTCTTTTCCTTATGCTTTTGGCTTGATCCAAAAGCACCGAAAGATCAAGCACGGCGAAAAGTAGCGGGTGTCGACACCCGCGCTCGCTGAGCGGGCACAAAAGACTCCGCTGTTTTGCACTCCCGCTCCGGGCGCTCGCGCCGATGACGTCACTTCATCCGCTATTTTCGCAGTGCAATCCCGCAGGCCGTAGATCTGCCATGTACGGACGCAAACAAATAATCTCAGTTGCGCGCAGCGCACAACAGACTCCGCATTGCGAAAAAACGGGAAGAAGAACGGGCGGCGGATGCGCCGTCGAAAACGCGGGCGCGAGCTTGCCGAGTAGCGTTTTAGGTGCATCCGGCGGCCGTTCCCCGAGCTTTTCGCCTGGCGGACACTTTTGGTGCCACCTTTTGGTGTCAAAAGGTGGTAAAAACTGCTGCTCGCAGGAAACGCCGAATCGGAGGTGCGGGATGCTTCCCGAAGTAAGAATCGATTTTTTCTGCGGAAGAAGTGCATTTCCGCAGGCCGGAACCCGCTAAAATACGATTTTAAAAGATTCGCTCTTCGGTCAAAACCCGAAGAGCCGCAGCCCGCACTCCGGAAACAGCCCTGCCGCACGGTAAAAATCCGGCCGCAAACCGATATATCGGATTAAATTCGTTACCTTTGTCGTCGGAATCGCGCACGTGCGCGACACAACCAAGTTTTACCCTGTTCGTCATCCATGATTTCGCTCGATAATCTCACGGTAAGTTACGGCGGCTGGACGCTGTTCGATAATATCTCGTTTCTGATCAATCCCAAAGACCGCATCGGTCTGGTGGGCAAAAACGGCGCGGGCAAAACCACACTGCTCAAACTCATCGTCGGCGAGCAGCAGCCCACGTCGGGCGCGGTCTCCAAAAACGGCGAATGCACGGTGGGCTACCTGCCGCAGCAGATGAAGGTCGCCGACACGACGACGCTCGTCGAGGAGACGGCATCGGCCTTCAAAGAGGTGCTGGCGCTCGAAGCCGAAATCGCCGCCCTGACACGCGAAATCGCCGAGCGCACCGACTACGAATCGCCCGCCTACGAAGCGTTGCTGCACCGGTTGAACGACGCGCAGGATCACTACCACATCCTCGGCGGCGAGACGCGCGACGCCGACATCGAAAAGACGCTGCTGGGACTGGGTTTCAAGCGGTCGGATTTCGGCCGCGCCACCTCCGAGTTCTCTGGCGGCTGGCGCATGCGCATCGAGCTGGCCAAACTGCTGCTGCGACGCCCCTCGATCTTCCTGCTGGACGAACCGACCAACCATCTGGACATCGAGTCGATCCAGTGGTTGGAGGAGTATCTGAAAAGCTACAACGGCGCCGTGCTCGTCATTTCGCACGACCGCGCCTTTCTGGACAACGTCACCACACGCACCGTCGAACTGTCGCTGGGCAAGATCTACGACTACAAGGTGCCCTACTCGAAATACGTCGTGCTGCGCGCCGAACGGCGTGCGCAACAGCTGGCCGCCTACGAGAACCAGCAGCGGATGATCGAGAAGACCGAAGAGTTCATCGAGAAGTTCCGCTACAAGCCCACCAAGTCGAACCAGGTGCAGTCGCGCATCAAACAGCTCGAACGCATCGAGCGCATCGAGGTCGACGAGGAGGACGCCGCCACGCTCAACATCAAGTTTCCGCCCGCGCCCCGCTCGGGACAGATCGTGGCCGAAGTGAAGGAAGCCGGCATGTCGTTCGGGGCGAAACACGTCTTCTCGGGCGCCGACTTCACCATCGAACGCGGGCAGAAGATCGCGCTCGTGGGCCGCAACGGCGAGGGCAAGACGACCTTCGCGCGAATGCTCATCGGCCAGCTCGCGCCGACCGAAGGGTCGATCCGGCTGGGCGCCAACGTCCGCGTCGGGTACTACGCCCAGAATCAGGACGACCTGATGGAGGGCGAATTCACCGTCTACGACACGCTCGACCGCGTGGCCGTGGGCGACATCCGCACCCGCCTGCGCGACATCCTGGGCGCCTTCCTCTTCCGCGGCGAAGAGGTCGACAAGAAGGTCAAGGTGCTCTCGGGCGGCGAACGCTCGCGGCTGGCCATGGCGCGCCTGATGCTCGAACCCTATAATCTGCTGGTGCTCGACGAGCCGACGAACCACATGGACATGCGCTCGAAGGACATCCTCAAACGCGCCTTGCAGAAATACGACGGCACGGTGGTGGTCGTTTCGCACGACCGCGAGTTCCTGGACGGTATCGTCGACAAGGTCTACGAGTTCCGCGACGGCGGTGTGAAGGAGTACCTGGGCGGCATCTACTACTTCCTCGAAAAGCGCAAGCTCGATTCGCTGCGCGACGTCGAGCGCAAGGAGGCGCCCGCACCCGCCGCCGCACCGAAAACCGAGGCGCCGAAGCTGACCTACGAGCAGAAAAAAGAGCAGGAGAAGCTGCTGCGCAAACTGCGCCGTGCCGTCGAAAGCATCGAGACGGAGTTGGCCGAAACGGAACGGCGGATCGCCGATTACGATGCCCGCTTCGCCGCCGCGACCGCCTACGACGAAGCCGACTACAAGGCCTACGACGACCTCAAAGCGCACTACGACCACCTGATGCACGAGTGGGAGAAGGCCTCCTACGAACTCGAAATCACCGAAAACGGCTGACCTCCCGATGAACGTACTGCTGCTCAATGCATCGCCCCGCCCCGCGGGGATCGTCTCGCAGGCGCTCGACGCAGCGGCCTCGACGGCCCGGCAGGCCGGAGCGGAAACGGTCAAGGCCGAGCTCTACCGTGCGCCGATCGCCCCCTGCACGGGATGTATGCGCTGCCGCGCGACCGGCGTCTGTCCGCTGCCGCACGATGCGGCGCACGAGTTGGGCGAAGCGATCCGCCGCGCCGACCTGCTCGTCGTCGGGACACCGACCTACTGGGGCGGGATGGCCGCGCGGCTGAAACTGCTCTTCGAACGGCTCGTGCCGGTCTTCATGGGCGAATCCCCGCGCGGAATTCCGCAGCCGCGTCTCAAAGGGCGGCAGGCCGTCGTCATCGCCGCCTGCACCACGCCGTGGCCCTTCAATCTGCTCTTCCGCCAGAGCCGGGGCGCCGTGCGCAGCGTGCGCGAAGTGCTCTCGACGGGAGGCATGCGCATCCGCTCGGTCGAGATCGCAGGCACCAAAGCGCTCGACGGTCATCTGCCCGAAGCCGCCAGACGCAAAATCGAACGGCTCGTGGAGCGGGTCCTGAAAACGAAATGACATTACGCTATGGATAACAACCTGATTTTCGGCATCCGCCCCGTGGTGGAGGCCATCGAAGCCGGACGAGAGATCGAAAAACTCTACATCCGCAAAGGCGCCGAAGGGCAGCTGATGACCGAGCTGCGCGACCTCTGCCTGCGCCACCGCGTGCGCGTGCAGGAGGTGCCCGTCGAGAAGCTCAACCGGCTCGTACGCGGCAATCACCAGGGCGTCGTGGCGCAGATCGCCGCGATCGCATACGTGCAGCTCGACGATATCCTCGAACGTGTCCCCGACGACGAGACGCCGCTGGTGGTGGTCTTCGACGGCGTGACCGACGTGCGCAACTTCGGCGCGATCGCCCGCTCGGCCGAGTGCGCCGGCGCGCACGGGCTCATCGCGCCGCTCAAAAATTCCGCACCGGTCAACGCCGAAGCGATCCGAGCATCGGCCGGCGCGCTCACGACGATCCCCGTCTGCCGCGTCGGCTCGATCCGCAACACGCTCAAAACGTTGCAGGCCGAAGGGTTCCAGGTGGTCGCCGCCACCGAAAAGAGCCGCAAACTGCTCTACGACGCCGACCTGCGTCGTCCGACCGCGCTCGTAATGGGCGCCGAGGAGACCGGTATCTCGAAGGAGGTGCTCAAACTCTGCGACGAACGACTGGCCATTCCGCTCATCGGCCGCATCGAATCGCTCAACGTCTCGGCCGCTGCGGCCGTGATGCTGTTCGAAGTCGTCCGCCAACGCATCGGCGCAGCGACCGAGTGAACCCTCGTCCGGAAACACCCCTAAATCCGCAATAACCATGAACCGCCTGAAAAAATTCCTGACCGACACGGCCGACTCGCTGCTGCGGGTCGCCCTGCGCTATCCCGTCGAGGCAGCGCTCTGCATCTACGCCTGTATCTTCGGCGCGATCCAGATCGAATGGAGTTTCGACTACCATATGCTGCTCGCGGCCGACGGCGCCGCCACCGAAATGCGGCAGCTGCCCCACGGCGTCTTCACGATGCTGCCGCTGACGATGCTCGCGACGCTCATTGTCCACACGCTCGTCGGCCGGGCCTCGCGGGCATGGCGCACGCTCTACCTGCTGGTACCGCTGCTGCTGACGATCGCCTCGTGGCTGCTGGGCAAGGAGTGGTTCGGAACGAGCCGGTTCTTCATCACCTCGGCCGTTCTCGCGCCGCTCGGACTGCTCATGGCCCGCCGCACCCTGCCCAACGGCCCGTTCGTACGACAAACGTTGGGATACATTCGCGCTGCGGCCGTCGGCGGGATCTTCGCGCTGACGGCCATGCTCTCCGCGATGGCCATCTACCACTCGGTCATCTACATCTTCAATATCCCGGCGTCATGGGAAGTCCGTAATCTCGTCGACTCCTACATCGTCCTCTTCTCGTGGGCTCTGCTCTGGCCCCTGACCGCATTGGCTCGACTCGACGGCTACCTGTCGGATGAACCGCAGGGCACGAAAACGACCGACACGCTGCTCAACTGGATTCTCGCGCCGGCGCTGCTCGTCTACGCGGCGATCCTCTACCTCTACTGCCTGCAAATCCTCTTCACGTGGTCGCTGCCCAAAGGGGGCGTCGCCTATCTGGTCTTCGGCTTCACGATGGCCCTGTTCACGGTCAAGGCATTGCAGGAACTCGTCGTGCAGCGGCGCTACGACTGGTTTTTCGACCGCATCAGCATCTTCGCGCTGCCGCCGCTCGTGCTCTTCTGGGCCGGCGTCATGCAGCGCGTCGGCGACTACGGTCTGACCGACTGGCGCGTCTACCTCATCGTCTGCGGCGCGATCATGACCGCAGCCGTCGCACTCTTCGCCGCACGCCGCACCGGACGTTACTACTACATCGCCGCAACGGCCTTCGTCCTCTTCTTCCTGACGGCCTACATTCCCCGCTTCTCGGCCACGGCGTTCTCGCTGCGGTCGCAGACCGCGCGCGCCGAGCGGCTGGCCGGCCAAACGGGGCTGCTCGACGAATCCGGCCGACTCGATCTGTCCCGCATCGACGAACGCGACACGGCGCAGCTCAAACGTTATCGCGAGCTCTACGCCTCGCTCGACTACCTCGACGACCACGATACGCTGCTGCTGGCCGACCGCTTCGGCATCGCCCGCTCCCGCGAACTCCTCGGCCGCTTTCATAGCGACCGGATCAGAGACTATATCCAGTGGGGCTACGAACTCGATACCGCCGAAGCGGCAGCCCTCACAAGCTCCTACTCGAACTCGGAACTCCGTGCACCGCTCCGCATCGACGGCTACCGGTACTGCTACGCCCCCGTCTCCTTCTCCTACAACAACGGAAGCTCGCGTTATACAACCTCGGGCGACACGCTGCGGCTCTACCTGCCCGACGGACGGGAGCTTTTCCGCCGTTCGTTCGACGAGCTGTTCACGGAACGTTGCGACCAGCTACTCTACTGGCCCGACGACGAGCCGCTCTACACGGCCGACAACCTCTTGTTCTACCGCACCGATTCGCTGCTCATCTCGTTCAGCTGGGCCGAGGTATCGCGCGGGAAGCACCGTTATGTCGCTCTGAACGTCGACAAATTCTATACGAAATAGCCCGGTATTGGAAACCAAACTGCAACACCCCCTGCTGGGTGAAATCGTCCTCTGCCAGACCCGCCGTGCACGCCGCATCTCGCTTTCGGTGCGCAGCACAGGCGGCGTGCGGCTGAGTTTTCCCTGCAACGTACCGCGCGCACGCGCGCTGGCCTTTCTGGAATCGAAAACCGACTGGGTGATCCGGACGCGCGACCGGCTCGCGGCACGCGCTGCGGCGCATCCGGCACCCGCCCCGTGCGACATCGAGGCATTGCGCAGCGCCGCCAAGGCCGAACTGCCCACGCGCGTCGAAGAACTGGCACGGCTGCACGGGTTCCGCTACGGACGGGTGACGATCCGTGCGTCGCGCACCAAATGGGGCTGCTGCACGGGCGACAACAACCTGTCGCTGAGTCTCTTCCTGATGACCTTACCCCCGCATCTGCGCGACTTCGTACTGCTGCACGAACTCTGCCACACCGTCCACCACGACCACTCGCCCCATTTCCACGCACTGCTCGACCGGCTCACCGGCGGCAACGAAAAACTCCTCAGCCGTGAGCTGAGGAGCTATTCGATACCGGCACGGTAGCCGCGCTATTCGTACTGGCCGCTTTTGAGACGCATCACCTCCTCCTTGGTCAGGAAGCGCCATGCGCCGCGTTTGAGATTCTTCTTCGTAAGGCCGGCGTAGTAAACGCGGTCGAGTTTGCGCACCGAGTAACCCAGCGACTCGAAGATGCGCCGCACGATGCGGTTGCGCCCCGAGTGGATCTCGATGCCGATCTCGCTCTTGTCCTCCTTGACGTAGGCGATCTCGTCGGCGTGGATCTCGCCGTCCTCGAGCGTGATGCCCTCCGCGATACGATCCATGTCGGCCCGCGTGAGCGGCTTGTCGAGCGACACCTGATAGATCTTCTTCTTGCGGTACGACGGGTGCGTCAACTGGCGCGTCATGTCGCCGTCGTTGGTGAAGAGCAGCAGCCCCAGCGAATTCTTGTCGAGCCGCCCCACCGGATAGATGCGCTCCTCGCAGGCGCCCTTCACCAGATCCATCACCGTCTTGTCGGCGTGGGGATCTTCGAGCGAAGTGACATAGCCTTTGGGCTTGTTGAGCACCAGATAGACCTTCTTTTCCCCCTCGATGCGGCTGTCGTTGAACTTCACCTCGTCGGTCGGCTTCACCTTCGATCCCAATTCGGTCACGATCACGCCGTTGACCGAAACCAGTCCGGCCTGGATATAGTCGTCGGCCTCGCGGCGCGAGCAGAGTCCCGACTGGGCGATGAAACGGTTCAGGCGGATTTCGCCCGTCTGCACGTTGGGATTATAGCGGGGATAGCTCTTGGGCCGAACCTCGCCGCGGCGATCGTCGCGCTTGAATCCGCCCGCGGACTTCGGACCGTAACGTTTCGGCGCCCCCGCACGTTCGCCGTGACGGAAATCCCCCTCCTGCTCGCCGTAGGGGCGCTTGGGCCCGAACTTGCCGGCGGATTTACGGCCGTAGGCAGGCTTGTCGCCGTATTTCGGCGCACCGAAGGGTTTCTTCCCGTAGGGACGCGGACGATCCTCCGCCGCGGAACGCTCGCCGCCGTAGCCGCCCGAACGATCCGAACGGGGCCCGTCCGGACGGCCCCGGTAAGGCCCCGAAGGCCGGCCTTCGCCATATCTGGAACCGCCGGACGGACGGCGCGGGCGCTCGTCGACGGGGCGGTTGTCTTCCGTGAAGTGGGGATTGTACGAAGCACGCCGTGGGGCATGTTCGCGCGGGGTGTCATCGGCATCACGCCGGGGACCGGGGCGACGTTCGATACGTTCGGCGGTCGTCGTGCGCTTGCGCTTGTCGCGTGCGAAACGGTCGAGAACCACCGTCGAGTCGCTGTTGTAGTCTTTCATTTCGATTCAAATTAATTCGTGGCAAAGGTAATCTAATTTTCGCAGATTGTCCGCACAAATCGCACCAAATCAGCCGCCACGGCGAAAGAATCAGCATTTGTCCGTAAAAATGCCTCGCGCGTATCTCCGCGGGCATTCCTAAGGCCGGTCGTCCTCCGCCGGAACGGCGCGGAACCGCATGGGTTCCACCCGCACAGCCGGCCGTAAATCCGCAGCGGGCTGCCGGCATCGCACCGTCATGCAAATATATTTGGTTCTGCCCGCGGCTTGCACTATCTTTGCGACACGTTAAACCCCTCGTTTATGAATCGGGAAATCCTGCGGCTCGCGCTTCCGAACATCGTTTCCAACATCACCGTCCCCGTCATGGGCATCGCCAGCACGATGATCGCCGGCAATCTGGGCGGCGGCGACACCACGCGCGCGATCGGATCGCTGGCCGTCGGCGTTTCGATCTTCAACTTCATCTACTGGAACTGCTCCTTCCTGCGCATGGGCACGAGCGGACTGACGGCGCAGGCCTACGGCGCGAAGAACCACCGCGAATGCACCGCCACGCTGGCGCGCACGCTGCTCGTCGCGGCCGTATTGGGCGCACTGATCCTGCTGCTGCAATACCCGCTCGGCCAAACGGCGATCTGGGCCATGAACGGCGACGAACTGGTCGCCGAATACTTCTACGCCCGCATCTGGGCCGTACCGGCGGGCATCATGCTCTTCGGCCTCAACGGCTGGTTCATCGGGATGCAGAACGCCCGCATCCCCATGTGGATCGCCATTCTGCAAAACGTCGTCCATGTCGGCTGTTCGTGGTTCTTCGCCTTCCGCTGCGGGATGGGCATCGCCGGCATCGGTTACGGCTCGGTCGTCGCCCAGTATCTCGGCGTGGCGCTGGCCGCCGTGCTGATCGTGGCCAACTATCGGGAGTTCATCACGCGCATCGACTGGTCGGCGGTCTTCGACATGCGGCCAATCCGGCGCTTTCTGGTCGTCAATCGCGACATCATCGTCCGCACGCTCTGCATCGTAGCCGTCTACACCTTCTTCACCGGCGCATCGGCCCGCATGGAGGATCGGACACTGCTGGCCGTCAACACCATCCTGTTGCAGCTGTTCACCCTCTTCTCCTACATGACCGACGGTTTCGCGCAGGCGGCCGAGGCGCTCACGGGACGGTTCATCGGCGCACGCGACGGGCGGTCGCTGCACCGCTGCATCCGCAACTCGATCTTCTGGTCGCTGGCCGTCGCGGCGGTCTTCGTCGGCATCTACCTCGTCTGGTGGCGCGACCTGCTGCACGTCTTCACCCTGAACAGCCCCGAATCATCGGCCTACATCATCGCAACGGCAGGCGATTACATCGGCTGGATCATCGCCATTCCGATCGCCAGTTCGCTCCCCTTTCTGATGGACGGCATCATGGTCGGCGCGACCCGCACGCGGGTCATGCGCGACTCGATGATTCTGTCGACGATCATCTACTTCGCCATCTTCTTCGCCTTCTCGCCGCTGATCGGCAACAACGCGTTGTGGTGCGCCTTCCTGCTCTACATGCTGCTGCGCGGCGTATTGCAATACTTCATGACCCACCGTTTGAAGGACATCTACCGGCAGGCGGACGCCGCCTGACCCCATACGGAATCCGCCCCTGCGAAAGCTCGTGCATCGCAGGGGCGGACTTACCCGGACAAGAGGAGGGCTATTCCCTCATGCAGCGTACCTGCGCACCGCAACTGCGAGCGGCCGATCCCAGCAGTTTCTTCTGAATCGTTTCCAGTACGAACGCACCTGCCTTCGGACTGTCCGGCGCATAAGGCGAGGCGCTCCAGACATACCAGCCGCTCTTCGTAAAGCGCGCGGCACCTGTCGTTCCGAACAACATGCCCGCAGCCGGATAATAGATCTCCTGCCCCTCAACCGTAAAGACCAATCCATCGTTGGCGGAGACGCTCGTCCCCTGCTTGTACCACTGGGAGAAAGGGGCATCGGCCGTCGGTGCGAAGGCCGTCCAGACGAAGCGATGCGACACCCGGTAACCGGGCGGACAAGGATCGTAGATGCTCTTCTCCCCGACATCGGACAGCGCATCCGTGCAACCCCACAGGTCATCTTTCAGGCGGTCGCCGGCAGCGACGTAATACCAGTTGGGATAGGATGCACCGGTGCTTTCCGGAATTTCGGTGATGAAATTCATCGGATAACGCACCGCAGCCTCCATCGTGGCGGCTGCACCCAGCCGTTCACCGTCGGCCAGATGCCAGCCCGGAGCGGCATCGAACGCCGCCGAAGCCTCCGAATCATCCGCAAGTTCGGCACCCGCCGCATCGTAGACGGCCATACGCTCCTGCGACGAACGGAACGGCACGAACGGGTCTTTGCGGCCCCACTGGTAGAACATGCCGTAGCTCGACGCATTGTCAGCGCCCTGCCAGGCGGCAGCGAGCGCTCCCAGATTGCGATCCATGACCGCCGCCGCGCCGAGACCCTCATAGGGAAGCGCATACCGATGCAACGCCCCTTCCAGATCGGCCGACGTCAGCCACAGATGCCAGCTCCATAGAATCGCACCGTCGGCGTCGCAGGCCGCAACGACGGCATTGCCCTCCACGAAGGGATCGGCCGTCGTAAAACGGATGCGTCCCTCCTCGCCGAGCGAAACCTCCCCGATCAGATTCGGCGCCGTCTGCCACAGTAGCTTCGCGGTCACTGGCCGCAGCGCTTCGGGAACGATTCCGTCCGCCTTCCCGCAGGTCGAACCCGCGGTGTAGGCCGCATCGGGCGGCGTCACCGCACCGTTGCCCATCGTCGTAGCGTCGAACTCGTAACGTCCCGCCCGCGCCACGACGTAGCAGTTGGCCGTCGCCGAGGCATCGAGCGCCACGGGCGCCGGTTCGGTAGCCGCATAAGCGATCGGATTGTAGGTCTTGATATGGTTGGCCGTAAGCACGACCTCCGCCTGCGACGTCTCGCGCACCATCTGCCCGCCCTCCGTATCGGTGATCGTGAAGCGCCAGCCCCGGTAACTGCCCGGCGGAACGACCAGACAGAAGACGACGGGATCGCCTCCGGAGAGCGCTGCGCCCCCGGCACCGCAGTCGAGCAGGATCGACGGATGTCCGGCATCGACGGAACGTACCGTCCACCCGCCGGCGGCCGTCCATTCGAACCGCATTCGTCCGGCAAGCGGCGCACCGTCGAGCGTCGTCAGACGGATCGAGCGGATCGTCGCCGTTCCGGTGAGTTGCAGCCGCACCACGCCGCAGACCGACGTGAAGCGGAGATCGTCCGCACGTGTGCTTCGGGCGGTCATCGGGCTGATGCCCGCAGCGAACGTCCTCGAACCTCCGAAGGGCTGCACCGCAGGAAGCGTCGTCGTCACGCCCGCACCTTCGGCGACAGCATCCGGACGATAGGGATAACAGGCGTAATAGACCGCGCTTTCGAAAGCCTCGCCGGTGAAATCGGCAGACGTCCCGCCCGCAAAACGGTCGTCGATCGCATAACGGCGGCACGCCGGCGAATCTTCTCCCCACAGCGCGATCGCATCGCCCGCCGACCACCGCACCTCCGTGCCGCGCGGGCCGCCCAGCGACGTCCGGGTCTCGTCGACCCGGGCATGTACCTTCATAAGCGCCGGCGTCTCCTCCGACGGACGCAGCGGCGACTGCGCCTCGTCCGGTTCGATCCGCTCGCAACCGACCGATGCGAGCAGGATCGCAACGAGATAAAACCGTCTCATCGTCCCGACCCTATAAATCCTCCCACGGGTCTTCGACCATCGGCGTGTTACCCGATTCCGACGACGCTGCGAAACCGCGTTCCGCGACGCACTCCGTCGACCGTACTTCCGGAGGCAGATAACCCGCCGCCAACGACAAATACTCCCGACCGGTTCCGGTACAGGTTGCCTGCAACGTATACCGAGCGCGGAAAACGACTGGTGAAAACGAATGTTCGCACATAACTTCTTTCTGTTAAAAGTTGATATTTTCTCGCTTCGTTTTCTCGCCTCGGCATAGCCCGAACAAGTTCGGCTTTGCACGCGGCTTATCGAAAACGTTGATTTTCATTCTTCGTTTTCTCGCCTCGGCATAGCCCGAACAAGTTCGGCTCTGCGCTCGGCTTATCGAAAACGTTGAACAAAACAAAGATAATAAAATTAACAGAAAAAGTCTTTTTTAAATTATAAAACAATCTTTTTATTTTATTACAAACGTGCGATACGAAAGCTCCGCTTCGGACACTCGCGGAAGCGTGTACGGGAAAAGCAAGGCCCCGAAAAGCCGGAGAGGGGCTGCGGAGCCTCGAAACGGGATCGACGGATTGCCGACCGCGCCCGTCGCCCGCTACCCCTCCGCCAGAAGGCTCCCGGTACCGATACGGCGAAGGCCGGAGACGGGATGTGAGATCCCGTTCTCCGGCCTTCTGTCGGAAGACGAAAGAGTTCCCGTTATTCGAGACCCTTCATCTTTTTGAGCAGCTCATTGTACTCATTGTACTTGTCCATCATACCCGGTTCGTCGCGCAGACGGAAGCTGATCGACTTGATGTAATCGACCGTATCCACGTCGTCGGGTTTGAGCTGATGCGCCTTCTCGAAGTAAGGCAGAGCCGCCATGTAAACGACGTTCACCTCTTTCAGGTCGGCATCGTACTCCGACTGGCTGCGGTAATTCTTCTGCCCCATCTCGGTGTTCATGGCGTCGGCCTTGACCGTATAGAACAGGCCCAGATAGTAATTGCCCTCGTAGAGGTCGGGCTTCAACTCGACGACCTTCTTGAACGAATTGATCGTCTCGTCGTAGTTCTTCAATTTGTAGAAGACACGGCCGCGGCCGAACCAGAGGTCGACGTTGTCGGGATCGCTTTCGAGCGACTTGTCGATCATGCCCACCAGGTCGGCGGGATCACCCACGCCCTCCTCCGAGGTATAGAGCTGCATCAGGCCGTCGAGGATCTTCTCGTTCTTCGGGAACTTCTCGATACCTGCCAGCAGTGCGTCCTTCGCCTTGATGAGGAAGGCCGCATCCTTGTCTTTCTGGCCGTAATAGCTGTGGAACAGATAGTAGTAGACATCGCCCGCCTCGTCGGTATAACCGGCGGCCAGCGCGTCGTTGAGCGCCTGTGCACCGCGCGCGAACGATTCGGGATGGTTCGCTCCGTCGACGGTCAGCAGATAGCCGGCATAGTAGAGGAGCGCCGGATCGGCCTCGCCGAAAGCGGGGCACTGCTGTGCCTTGTAGGCGGCCAGATAGGCCTCGGCGCCCGTAAGATATTCGCCCGCTTCGATCGAGACATTGCCCAGAATCGAGGCGTAATTGGAGATCTGCTCCAAACCGTTCTTGATCTTCGACGCCTGCTTGGGATCCAGCTCGTAGGCCTTGTTATAGGCTTCGATCGCCGTATCGAGGGCGCCTTCCTTGATCTCCTGCAACTGCTTCCATGCCACGATCTTCCCGTCGCGCTCGTAGGCGATGAAATAGGGATAGTTCCATGCAATGGCTTTCGAACCGTTGAGCGTCACCTCCTCGGTGCTCGTGGGATCGCCCACCGAAAGTTTCAGCAGCGTCGTCTCCATCGGAGCGAACAGGTTGGCCGTCGGTTCCGCTGCGGCGTCGTAATAGACCCTGCCGCGATTGATCCACGTGGCGGCCTTGGCGTTCTTCTTGGGATTCGCGATGTCGGCATCGCTCTTCTCGAGTTTGGACAACGTCGCCTCCTTATTCACTTTCTGCGCTTCGGCAGCCGGAATGGCCAGCAACGCAGCGGCTGCGGCCATCAAAATGAATCTTTTCATACTCGTTTTAACTAAAATAATTGGTTTATCTCCTGATGTATCTCTTTATTGCTCGGCGGCAGGCGTTTCGTCCGTCGCTGCGGGAGCGGGATTCTCCCCGCCTTCGACCGCCGCCAGCTCCTCCTCCTCGCTGCCCGGAACGGCCATTACCGAGGCGATGGCGTCGCCCTCGCGCAGGTTGATGATCCGCACGCCCTGCGTAGCGCGGCCCGCCACGCGGATCTGCGACACCGCCGTGCGGATCGTGAGACCCGACCGGTTGATAATCATCAGATCGTTGTCGTCGGTCACGGCCTGGATCGAGATCAGTTTTCCGGTCTTCTCGGTAATATTGATCGTCTTGACGCCCTTGCCGCCGCGGTTCGTGATGCGGTACTCGTCCAGATCGGTCCGTTTGCCGTATCCGTTTTCGCTGAGCACCAACACGTCCTGCCCGCTGTCGGGTTCGACACAAATCATGCCGACCGCTTCGTCGCCCTCTTCGAGCGAGATGCCGCGCACGCCGGCGCCCACACGGCCGATCGGACGCACCGTCCGCTCGTTGAAGCGGATCGCCTTGCCCTCGCGCGCCGCGATCATCACCTCGGCCTCGCCGCTGGTGAGCTTCGCCTCGATGAGCTGGTCGCCCTCGCGGATGACGATGGCATTGACGCCGTTGCTGCGCGGCCGCGAATAGGCCTCCAAACGGGTCTTCTTGATCGTACCGTCCTTGGTACACATCACGATATAGTTGTTGTTGACGTACTCCTCGTCGTCGAGGCGCTTGACGTTGATGTAGGCGCGCACCTTGTCGTCCGGTTCGATCTGGATGACGTTCTGGATGGCGCGTCCCTTCGACGAGCGCGTTCCTTCGGGAATCTGGTAGACCTTCAACCAGAAGCAGCGCCCCTTCTCGGTGAAGAAGAGCATCGTATTGTGCATCGTGGCCACGTAGATGTGCTCGATGAAGTCCTCGTCGCGCGTCGCACTGCCCTTGGCGCCCACGCCGCCGCGGTTCTGCGTGCGGTATTCGGCCAGCGGCGTGCGTTTGATATAGCCCATGTGCGAAATGGTGATGACCATTTCGTCGTCGGCGTAGAAATCTTCGGGATTGAACTCCTCCGAGGCGTAGACGATCTCCGTGCGGCGTTCGTCGCTGTATTTCTCCTTCATTTCGAGCAGTTCGTCCTTGATGATCTTCATCTGCAACGGTTCGCTCCGGAGCACCTCGTTGAAGTAGGCGATCTGCTTCTGCAACTCGTCGCGCTCGGCCGTCAGCTTGCCGTGTTCCAGCCCCGTCAGCGCGCGCAGGCGCATCTCGATGATCGCCGAAGCCTGCAACTCGCTCAGGCCGAACTTCTCCATAAGCGCCGTCTTGGCCTCGTCGGGCGTGCGGGCGGCGCGAATGGTGTGGATCACCTCGTCGATATTGTCCTGCGCGATCAACAGACCCAGCACGATGTGCAGCCGCTCCTCGGCCTTTTGCAAATCGAAGCGCGTGCGGCGCACCACCACGTCGTGCCGGTGCTCGATGAAGTGGCGGATCATGTCGCGCAGGTTGAGCAGGTAGGGACGGCCGTGCACCAGCGCGATGTTGTTCACGGGGAACGACGTCTGCAACGGCGTATTCTTGTAAAGCGTATTGAGCACCACGCTCGCCACGGCATCCTGTTTGAGGATGATGACGATGCGGAGTCCCTGACGGTCCGACTCGTCGTTGATGTAGGAGATGCCCTCGATCTTCTTGTCGTTGATCATGTCGGCGATCTTCTTGATCATCTCGGCCTTGTTGACCATGTAGGGAATCTCCGTCACCACGATGCACTCGCGGCCCGACGCCGTGTGTTCGATCTCGGTCCGGGCGCGCATCACGACGCGTCCGCGGCCCGTCATGAGCGCCTCGCGGACGCCCTCGTAGCCGTAGATGATGCCTCCCGTCGGGAAATCGGGGCCCTTGACGTACTGGAGCAGCTCCTCGCACTCGATGTCGTGGTTGTCGACATAGGCGCAGCAGGCGTCGATCACCTCGCCCAGATTATGGGGCGCCATGTTGGTGGCCATGCCCACGGCGATGCCGCTCGCGCCGTTGACGAGCAGCAGCGGAATCTTGGTGGGGAGCACCGTCGGCTCCTTCATCGTATCGTCGAAGTTGTTCGTCCAGTCGATCGTCTCCTTGTCGATGTCGGCCATCACCTCGTCGGTGATCTTGCGCATACGCGCCTCGGTGTAACGCATCGCCGCAGGCGAGTCGCCGTCCATCGAACCGAAGTTGCCCTGACCGAAAATCAGCGGATACCGCAGCGACCACTCCTGCGCCATGCGCACCATGGCATTGTAGACCGACGAGTCGCCGTGGGGGTGGAACTTACCGAGCACGTCGCCCACGATACGGGCCGACTTACGCGTCGGTTTATCGGAATAGAGCCCCAGTTCGGCGCTCATGTCGTACAAAATACGGCGGTGCACGGGCTTCAGACCGTCGCGCGCGTCAGGCAGGGCGCGCGAAACGATGACCGACATCGAGTAGTCGATGTAGGCCGATTTCATCTGCTGCTCGATGTTGACGGGGATGATACGCCCCTCCAAACCGGCATTCTTTTCTTCTTCAGTCAGCATGTCTTATCTATTCGTTTTCAACTGTCGTTCTCCGTGTCGGCGGACGGTCCGCAGGGATGCGGAAATCCGCATCCGCAGATTTTCCGAAAACATCTCCCGTCGCGCTCCGATCCGGCTTGCCGAACCCCTATTAATAACAAGCAAAAATACGATTTATTTCGCAACCGGGCAACTTTTAGGGGTAAAAATTCAATCTCTCGACATGTCTTCCGACTGAAACCCTCCGTTTTCGGCAGGTTTCAGCCGATCTGAGCGCATTCGGCATCCGCCCCCGACAGGAGGACGCGGGAAACCGGCTCTTCACCGGCCGGCAAAGCGGCGAATTCCCGTCCGCAGGAGTTGCGATTGCGCGGAAGATTTCGTAGTTTTGTTCTGCTAACCTACGACGAACCATGAACCGATTCTTTTCTACGCTGCTGCTTTGCGTCGCCACCGTGCTCTGCGTCGCCGGCGCAAATCCGTCCGCAGGCGGTCTGCCCTGCCTGTGGCATTTCGACAAAGCCCGTCACGCCGCGCACGCCGCGACCTTCGTCGACGAAGGGTACCTGACGGCCGACGGCCGCCCCGGAGCGACGCTCCGCTACCTCCGCGCCGACGGCAACGCCCCCGGCGGCTTCGTCCGCACGCTCGGCAAATCGCATAACCCCGCCGTGCGGGGCGGAGCGGCGGGCGACTGCTGGCTCTTCGCCGTACCGGTCGACTCGCTCGGCCGCGGCGAACGCATCGGCATCGACTTCCTCTTCGGCAACGACGCCTCCGCCCCGAAATACTACCGGCTGGAATATTTCGAACGGGGACGCTGGCTTCCGGCCGCGCAGCTGCGGCGTGCGGCGGAAGATCCGGACATCCGCTACACCCACCGCCTCTTCGCCTCGGGCAAAGGCAACTCCTACAAGGTCTTCGGCACGATCCGGCTGCGCGACGCCCTGGTGCGCGACACGCTGCGCATCCGCTGGGTGCAGGCTGCCGACCTGCGCGCCGACGACGGGCGTCCGATCCCCTCCGACAGCATCGGCGCCAGCGGATTCTGCAACGCGCACGGACTGGGCGCCTGCATCCGCCGGTTGGGCGCCCGCCCGCTCTCCCGCCCGCAGAGCGTCCTCTTCATCGGCAACAGCTACACGTATTACAACCTCGTGCCGGGGATCGTCCGCGAACTGGCCTCCTTCGAAGGGCGCGACCTGCGCGTCGAGATGTTCACCATCGGCGGCTGCACGATGGAGCGCCACCTCGAACAGGCCGACTGCCGCGATCTGATCGAACGAGGCGGTTACGATTTCGTCGTGTTGCAGGATCAGAGCCTCCACCCGGCGCTGATCGGCAC
Source organism: Alistipes communis (assembly GCF_006542665.1). Lineage (NCBI taxonomy): Bacteria > Pseudomonadati > Bacteroidota > Bacteroidia > Bacteroidales > Rikenellaceae > Alistipes > Alistipes communis. The sequence continues at coordinate 2,429,318 of NZ_AP019735.1, read as the reverse complement.
CCCCGACGACCAGGGGATCGCCGGCCGCATGGAGGCGATCGTCGCCCACATCCGCACCCACAACCCGAAGGTCAGACCCTACGTCGAGATGACGTGGGGACGGCGCGACGGTTATACCGAGCGGAAATTCGACTACGACTTCCTCCGAAGCTACGCATCGATGCAGGAGCGCATCCGCGTCAACACCCTCGCCGAAGCCGAGGCCGTCGGGGCGGGCTGCATTCCGGTCGGCGTCGCATGGAGCCGCGTGCGCACCGAACGGCCCGACATCGAGCTCTACGCCGCCGACGGTTCGCACCCCTCCTACGCCGGCTCCTACCTGGCGGCGGCCGTGATCTGCACGACGCTGACCGGAGCGCCTTTCGGTGCGGCGCCCTCCGACGGCCTGCTCGATCCCGACACGGCGGCCTACCTGCGCCGCGTGGCGGAGCAGACCGTACTGGGCCGCGACTAACCAAACGGCAGCGGGGTTCCGGAACGTTCCGAAACCCCGCTGCCGTCTCCAGCACGCCTCAACGGAAATCGATCAGCTCGTAACCGGCGTAGTCCGCCGCATCGAAGCGCCGCACCTCGGCCGACGGTTCGATCCGCCGGATCTCGATACGCATCCGCTCGCCGTCGAGATCGTAGATCACCGCACGCGGCGATCCGTCGGCGGCGACGTCGACCGTGATCGAACTCATCGCCGCCCCCTTGTCGACCGGCGTGAGCCGCAGACGGCGCACCTCGCCTTCGGAGGGCAGCAGTTCGCTGCGGAAGGCGTCGTCCAGGAAATCGAACGCCCGCGTCGGGTTGCCCAGCAAGCTGCGGCTCTGCGTGTCGACGACGTCGACCACCACCTCGCGCTTCGAGGGATCGACCTCCCATTTCGAAACGCCGTCGGAGTAGGCCTCGGCATCGCCCACGCGCATGTAATAGCGGTCGCCCTCGACGGCATAACTTCCTTCGGCGGCAAAGTCGTCGCCTTCGACCGCAAAGGTCACCGTATAGGCCTTCATCGCCCGGAAACGGGCCGCCAGCTCGCCTGCGACCTTCCGCGCAGGCGCATCGTCCGCCGCACGCAGCGGCAGCAAGGATACCAGCGCCGCCAGACACAGCGCCCACCGGAGCAGACCGCCGGGCCGGACTATCGTATTCGATCGTGTCGTCATCGTCAGAAAACACCCAATTCCTGCAACTTCGCTTCGAGGCTCGGCAGGTCGTGATAGAGAATATCGCGCGGTTTGGCGCCCTCCTGCCGCCCCACGATGCCCGCCCGTTCGAGCTGCATCATGATCCGGCCGGCACGGTTGAAGCCCACTTCGTAGTTGCGCTGGATCATCGAGGTCGAGATCTGCCCCTGCGACACGGCGTCGCGGGCGATCTCGGCGAATTTCGAGTCGTATTTCACCGGTGCGGAGCTCTCGCTGCCCAGCGCCGCCTCGCCGCCGCCCGAGTCGGGCGTATAGTCGGGCAGGTTGTAGGCCGACGTATAGCTCTGCTGCTTGGAGATATACTCCACGATGCGCTCCACTTCGGGCGTATCGACCAGTGCGCACTGTATGCGCGTCAGTTCGCCGTTGTTCGAGAAGAGCATGTCGCCGCGGCCGATCAGCTGCTCGGCGCCCGGACGGTCGATGATCGTGCGCGAGTCGATCATCTGCATCACGCGGAAAGCGATGCGCGCCGGAAAGTTGGCCTTGATGCCGCCCGTGATGACCTTCACGTCGGGACGCTGCGTGGCGATGATGAGGTGGATGCCCACCGCACGCGCCTTCTGCGCCAGCCGCATCACGGGGCCCTCGACCTCCTTGGCCGTCATGATGAGGTCGGCGAACTCGTCGACCACCACAACGATGTAGGGCAGGTAGCGGTGTCCTTTGAGGGGATTGAGCCGCCGCGCGGTGAACTTCTCGTTGTACTCCTTGATGTTGCGCGCACCGGCGTCCTTGCACAGCGACAACCGATTCTCCATTTCGATGCAGAGCGAGTTGAGCGTATAGACCGCCTTGCGCGGATCGGTGATGATGGCCTCCTCCTCCGACTCCATTTTGGCCAGGAAATGCCGTTCGATCTTGGCATAGAGCGAAAACTCGACCATTTTGGGGTCGATCATCACGAACTTCAACTGCGCCGGATGCTTCTTGTAGAGCAGCGAGGTGATAATGGCGTTCAGTCCCACCGACTTGCCCTGTCCCGTGGCACCGGCCACCAGCAGGTGGGGCATTTTCGCAAGATCGAAGACGTAGTTCTCGTTCTGGATCGTGCGGCCGATCACCACCGGCAGTTCGGCCTTCGCCTCCTGGAATTTCATCGAGCGCACGGCCGAATACATCGACACGATCTGCTTGTTGCGGTTGGGCACCTCGATGCCGATAGTCCCCTTGCCGGGGATCGGTGCGATGATGCGGATACCCAGCGCTTTGAGGCTTTGCGCGATGTCGTTCTGCAAATTCTGGATACGCGAAATCTTGACCCCCTGGGCCTGTACGATCTCGTAGAGCGTCACCGTGGGGCCCGTCGTGGCCTTGATGCGCTGAATGGGGATGCCGAAATTTTTGAGCGTCTCCTCGATGCGCGACTTGTTCTCGTAAATCTCCTCGTCGGTCACCTCCGAGTCGGAGAGGTAATCTTCGAGCAGCGCGACCGACGGACGGCGGTAATTGACCAGATCCTTCAACGGGTCGTAGGCTTCGGTCGTGATCCGGTGTTCGTCCACCAGCGCATCGTGGTGCTCCTCGACGGTCACCACCACCCCTTCGGGCGCATCGCCGGCCGCCGCGGGCGCACCCGCATCCTTCACCGTGAAAGGTTCGTCGTCGTCCAGGAAAGGATTCTCCTCCGCATCGGCATCCTCCGCCCCTGCCGGAGTATCGGCCGGCACCGCACCGCCCGTATCGTCCATGCCGTCCGAAAGGTCGATCTCGACGAATTCGTCCTCCTCGCCCGCCAGCCGCGACGGCAGCGGCGCTGCGTCCGCACCCTCCGGCTCTTCCGCGCCGAGCGTATGCTCCTCGAAGGGATCGTCGTCCGTGACGCGGTTGCGGGCATAGTAGTCGTTGACGGTCTGCACGCCGCCCGAAACGGGAGCCACGCCCACAGGGTGCACGACGAAAGGATCGTCCTCCTCGTCGTCGGCCGCGACCGCGGCCTGCGCCCCACCGGCAGCAGGGCTGACGGCCCGCTCCCGCTGCGGCTCCTCCTCCGCGACGGGCGCTGGCGGAGGGGTCGGCCGCACTTCGCGCACGCCGCTCTCCGCAGGCGCCGCCTGCTCGTCGTCCTCCTCTTCCCGGGGACGGGAGACGACGAGCGACTGCAACGACGGCACCTTCTGCGCCACCGTTCCCACCAGCTTGCCGCTCTTGTCGACCAGCACGTTGCCGGCGCGGTTGACCGTATTGATGAAATTGCGGTTGATGAAGACGCCCGTCAGAATCCAGCCGCCCAGCAACACGATGAAGCACCCCACCATACCGATGCTTCCGCTCAGCAGGCGTCCCATTTCGATGCCGCAGGCGCCGCCCCAGCCGCTGTTGAACATTCCCCACCCGTCGTCGAAGGCGACGCCGAGCGTCAGCGACCCCAGGATCAGCACCAGCAGCGAGCTGAGCACCGAGTGGTGGAAAAGGACGGGCCGCCGGCGCAGGATGCGCGCGCCCATCATCGTCACGATGATCGGGACGACGATCCCGAACAAACCGAACGAACGGCCGACGAGCATCTCGGCCGTCCATGCGCCCAGACGGCCGCAGGGGTTGTCGATCGAATCGTCGAAATTGGGATTCTCGCTGCCGATGCCGTGCAGCGCGCTGTAATCGCCGCGCCAGTCGAAGTAGTAGAAGACCACCGACGCCACCAGAAAGATTCCGGCAAAGAGCAGCAGCAGGCCGAAAATCCACCGCGCGCTCTCGCCGTCGGAGCGCGTTGCGGAGGCCTTTGCCGATTTGGATTGGGTCGATGCCATGTCAGTGTTCGTTTATCGATACAAAAGTAACGATCATTTTCCATTTATGCAACGTCGCAGGCGAAAGCCTTGCGGCGCAACCGTTCGCCGTAGGCCGCGTCGGCGAAGGTCAGGAAGCCGTATTCGGGACGATGCCCCGCCTCCGCACGCAGGCCGCGGGCGTCGAGCAGCTGGGCCGTGCGGCGCGCCACGGCGGGCGCAGGATCGATGATCGTCACGCCGCGCCCGGCCGCAGCCCGGCGGATCGCTCCGATCAGGAAGGGATAGTGCGTACACCCCAGCACGATCTGGTCGGCGCCGCGCGCCAGCATTCCGGCCATCGCCGCCGCCACGGCGCGATCCGCCTCGGGCGTCTGTTCGAGGTCGTTCTCCACCAGCTCGACGAAGCCCCGCCCCGGCTCGGCGATGATGGTCACGTCGTGGCCGTAACGCGCCGCCGTGCGGTGGAACAGGTCGCCTTCGAGACTCCGTTCGGTCGCCAATACCCCCACCACGCCGCTGCGCGTATTCTGGCAGGCGGGTTTCACGGCAGGCTCCATACCCACGATCGGCAGCGCCGCATAGTTCGCCCGCAGGAAATCGATCGCGGCGGCCGTCGCCGTATTGCAGGCCACGACGACCAGTTTGCACCCCTCCTCCACGAGCCGCGCGACGGCTGCATCCGCAAGCGCACGCACCTCCTCGCGCGGGCGCGAGCCGTAGGGGCAGTTCTTGCCGTCGCCCAGATAGAGCAGCGACTCCTCCGGCAGCAGACGCCGCACCTCGCGCCAGACGGTCAGCCCGCCCAGTCCCGAATCGTAGATTCCTATCGGAGCGTTATTCATTCCCTTCGAGATAATGTATGATCCGTTCCACGGCCTCCTCGTCGCTCAGCGTGTCGCAGTCGAGCACGAGCGCCGCCTGCGCGTAGTAGGGTTCGCGCTCGGCGATGTTGCGCCGCATGAACTCCACCAGCTCGGCATCGCCGAGCCCCTGCAATTTGGGGCGTTTCGCCCGTCCGTAGGGCGTCAGCCGCGCGGCGATCCGCTCCGCCGAACGGCGCAGATAGACCGTCGTACCCGCCTTCGACAGCATCTCCATGTTGTCGCTCCACGTGGGCAGGCCGCCGCCCGTGGCGACGATGCAGGCCTCGCCGGAAGCCGCCACGCGCTCCACCACCGAACGTTCCAGTTCGCGGAAGCGCTCCTCGCCCTCGTAACGGAAGATGTCGCCGACCGACGCCCCCTCCATGCGTTCGACCTCGGCGTCGGTATCGACGGCGCGCACCCCTGTACGGCGCGACAATTTACGCGCCAGCGTGCTCTTGCCGCACCCCATATACCCCACCAGAAAGACCTTCGTCGTCATTTCGGCCGTTTTTTTCGGATTCGTCCTTTCAGAACAGGTTGAGCTGCTCCACGTCGATCACGTCGTCCTGATCCCCGCGCGGGCGTTCGATCGTGAACTCCACGTCGTCCGTCTGCGGCGGCACCGCCGCAGGCCCCTCGGGCAATTCGATTCCCGACGCTGCGCCGACCTCATTCGCCGCAGCCGCTCCCGTCGCAACGGCCGGACCGCCCGCAGGCGCGTCACCGGAGCGGTCATCTCCCGTCGCAGGATCGGCCGGCTCCTCTTCGGGTTCTTCGGGCTCGACGAAGTGCAGCGACGCCACCTCGAAGGTCGTCACCCGCTTGCCCTTGGCACGGTGGCTCTTGACACCGACGAAACCGTCGACTTCTATGCGCTCCGCAGGCCGCGATGCCTGTGCTCCGGCATAGGTCACTTCCAGCTGCGCTCCGGCACGTCCCGTGCGGCAGACGAAATCGCCCGTTCCCTCCTCGTCGAGGAAGAACTGCGTCTTGTCGCTCGATTCGATCGGGAAGCGTTTCAGATAGTAATAGTTCTGCTCGCGGTCGAAATAGCAGACCGCATAGACCCGCTCGGGACGGTAGCGTTCGACCAGCACCGTATCGTCGGGAAAGTGCTGTTGCAGGTCGTAGCCCGTGATATAGTAGGTGCGGGGCGTCCATACCAGCAACTTGTCCTCGCCCTTGAAGGCACCCAGCGCATAGCCCCGCCCTTCGGTGTTGAGCCGGTGCACGTCGTCGTCGAACCAGATTTCCTGGCTGCCGAGCGTCGACGTGCCGCGCTCCTTCATCACGATCTTGTGGATGCCGTAGCGCGAAAAGAGGTTGCCCTGGCTCTGACGCCCCTTGATGGCCAGCGTCGAGAAGTCGAGATCGACGATCACCTTCTTCAACCGCGGGCGCGGCTTGAAGTAGACTTTCAGCACCTCGGCCTCGCCGTTGGGGTTGACCGTCATGTAGAGGATTTCGCTTCGGGGCGTTCCCTTCGTGATGTCGTACTCCTTGTCGCGCGTGATGCCCTTGATCGCGCAGCGCTTCATCAGGATCGGGCCGTTCTTGCCGTCGCGGTAGAGGACGTTGTAGATCGTCCGCTCGTCGTTGCGCTTGAAGACGCCGATGTAATAGATATTCTTGTCGAAGAAGGCCTTGTCGCTCACCTTGGTGATAATGTAGCGGCCGTCCTTCGTAAAGACGATCACGTCGTCGATGTCCGAACAGTCGCACACGAACTCGGCGTCCTTCATCGACTTGCCGATGCCGAAGAATCCCTCGGCGCGGTCGACGTACAGCTTGGCGTTCGTGACGGCCACCTTCGCCGCCTCGATCGTATCGAACGACCGCAATTCGGTGCGCCGCTCGCGGCCCTTGCCGTACTTCTCGCGGATGCGTTCGTAGTAGGCCACGGCGTAGTCGGTCAGATGATCCAGATCGTAGCGCACGCGCTCGATCTCGGCCTCGATCGCCTTGATCTCGTTGTCGGCCCTCTCCGAATCGAACCGCGAGATGCGGATGAACTTCAACTCCGTGAGGCGCTGCACGTCGTCGAGCGTCACTTCCCTGCGCAACAGCTTCTTGAAGGGCGCCAGCCCCTCGTCCACCGCCTCGTAGGCCGCCTCGCGGGTCTTGCATCCCTCGATGAGCTGGTAGAGCTTGTTCTCGATGAAGATGCGTTCGAGCGAAGCGGCGTGCCACGCCTCGTTGAGTTCATGCAACCGGATTTCGAGCTCCTGCCCCAGCAGCGCCCGCGTATGATCGGCCGAACGGCGCAGTATCTCGCTCACGCCCATGAAGTGGGGCTTCTCGTCCCGGATGACGCAGGCGTTGGGCGAAATCGACACCTCGCAGTCGGTGAAGGCGTAGAGCGCGTCGATCGTCTTGTCCGACGACTCGTCGGACGCCACCTGCACGATGATCTCCACGTGCTCGGCCGTGTTGTCGTCCACGCGGCGGATCTTGATCTTGCCCTTCTCGTTGGCCTTGATGATCGACTCCTTGATCGACTCGGTGGTCGTCGTATAGGGAATTTCGGTAATGGCCAGCGTCCGTTTGTCGATCTTCGAGATCTTGGCGCGCACCTTCACCACCCCGCCCCGCAGGCCGTCGTTGTAGCGCGACACGTCGATCATGCCGCCCGTCGGAAAGTCGGGATAGAGCTGGAACGTCTCGCCGCGCAGATGCGCGACGGCTGCATGGATCAACTCGTTGAAGTTGTGCGGCAGGATCTTCGACGCCAGTCCCACGGCGATGCCGTCGGCACCCTGCGCCAGCAGCAGCGGGAATTTGACGGGAAGCGTCACCGGCTCCTCCTTGCGGCCGTCGTAGGAGAGCATCCACTCGGTGGTCTTCTTGTTGAAGACCACGTCGAGCGCGAATTTCGACAGCCGCGCCTCGATGTAACGGCCGGCGGCCGCCTCGTCGCCCGTGAGGATGTTGCCCCAGTTGCCCTGGCAGTCGATCAACAGGTCCTTCTGCCCCAGCTGCACCAGCGCGTCCTTGATCGAGGCGTCGCCGTGGGGGTGGTACTGCATGGTCTGCCCCACGATGTTGGCCACCTTGTTGTAGCGACCGTCGTCGATCACCTTCATGGCGTGGAGAATGCGCCGCTGCACGGGTTTCAGGCCGTCGCCCACGTGAGGCACGGCGCGTTCCAGGATCACGTAGGAGGCGTAGTCCAGGAACCAGTTCTTGTACATGCCCGTCAGCTTGCGCACGCCCCCCGTCTCGGAGGTCAGGCGCGCATAGCGGCCCTGCGCCGCAGGCTGCGCGGCCTCCTGAGGTGCGGCGGCATCCGCGGCAGCGGCCGCGTCGGGCCCGGTCGCGGGGTCGTCGTTGGGATATATCTCTTCGCTCATAGTCGTTTAATTTTCAATCCGATATCCGGCCGAAAAAACCGGCCGTCACGCCTCGCCGATCTGCAAGTCGCCCTCCACGATATCCTCCTCGATGCGGAGATTGTCGACGATGAATCCCTGCCGTTCGGGCGAGTTCTTGCCCATGTAGAACTCCAGCATGTCGTGAATGGGATCGTCCTTCGTCAGACGCACCTTGTCCAGCCGCATCCGTTCGCCGATGAACTCCTTGAACTCGTCGGCCGAGATCTCGCCCAAACCCTTGAAACGCGTGATTTCGGCCTGTGCGCCGCACTTGCGGATCGCCTGCTGCCGCTCCTCGTCGGTATAGCAGTAGAAGGTTTCCCGCTTGTTGCGCACGCGGAACAGCGGCGTCTGGAGGATATAGAGATGGCCGCCGCGGATCACGTCGGGGAAGAATTGCAGGAAGAAGGTCATCAGCAGCAGCCGGATGTGCATTCCGTCGACATCGGCATCGGTGGCGATGATGACCTTGTTGTAGCGCAGGTTGTCCATATCCTCCTCGATGTTGAGCGCCGCCTGCAACAGGTTGAACTCCTCGTTCTCGTAGACCACCTTCTTCGTCAGGCCGAAGCAGTTGAGCGGCTTGCCGCGCAGCGAAAAAACCGCCTGCGTGCGCACGTCGCGGCTCGTCGTGATCGAACCCGAGGCCGAGTTGCCCTCCGTGATGAAGATCATCGACTGCTCGGCCAGGTCGTTCCTGTCCGTGAGGTGTATCTTGCAGTCGCGCAGCTTCTTGTTGTTGAGCGACACCTTCTTGGCCGTCTCGCGCGCCTTCTTCTGAATGCCCGAAATCGCCTTGCGCTCCTTCTCGTTCTCGACGATCTTCTTCTGCAACACCTGCGCCGTCTCGGCATGCTTGTGCAGGTAGTCGTCGAGGTGCTTGCCGATGAAATCGAGCACGAAGTTGCGCATCGAGACGCCCGGCTCGATCTCCTTCGACCCCAGTTTGATCTTGGTCTGCGACTCGAACACGGGGTCGGTGACCTTGACCGAGATGGCGGCGATGATCGACGTGCGGATGTCCGACGCATCGTAATCCTTGTGGTAGAACTCCTTGACCGTTTTGGCGATCGCCTCGCGGAAGGCCGCCTGGTGCGTACCGCCCTGCGAGGTGTACTGCCCGTTGACGAACGAGTAGTAGCTCTCGCCGTAGCCCGACCCGTGCGTGATGGCCACCTCGATGTCGTCGCCCGAGAGGTGAATCGGCGCATAGAGCGGCGCGTCGGACATCTTCTCGTTCAGCAGGTCCAGCAGACCGTTCTTCGAGACGTAGGACTGGCCGTTGAGCTTGAAGGTCAGGCCGAGGTTGAGGTAAGTGTAGTTCTTCACCATCTCCTCGACGTACTCCATGTTGTAGGCGTAGGCGCCGAACACCTCCTCGTCCACGCGGAACGAGATCAGCGTGCCGTTGCGCTCCTCCACGCCGCTCTCCCAGCGGTCGCTCTGCTCGATGCCCTGCGCGAAGGTGACCGTGCGGGCCTCGCCGTCGCGCACCGAACGGGCGGTGAACTCGCTCGAAAGCATGTTGACGGCCTTGACGCCCACGCCGTTCAGACCGACGGTCTTCTTGAAGGCCGTACCGCCGTACTTGCCGCCGGTATTCATCTCGCTGACGGCCGCCGCGAGCGATTTGAGCGGAATGCCGCGCCCGTAGTCGCGCACCGTGACCACGTTGTCGACCACCGTGATCTCGATCTGCTTGCCGGCGCCCATGATGAACTCGTCGACCGAGTTGTCGACGACCTCCTTGATGAGCACGTAGATGCCGTCGTCGGGCTGCGAACCGTCGCCCAGTTTGCCGATATACATGCCGGGGCGCAGGCGGATGTGCTCGCGCGGAGTGAGGGTTACGATCGCGTCGTCGCCGTAGGAGGCGGGGGTATTGAGTAAATCTGACATAATTGCGTCGTGCGGAGTCCGGCGGCTCCCGCTTCCGGCGGCGGACCGCCGGCGATACCGGAAACTCCTTGTCTATAAATTGTTAGTTACGATTCGGCCGCGCCTGTCCGCGCACCTCGGCCAGAGCTGCGGCCATCCGCTCGCGCACGCCGTCCATCAGGACGTGGGTCTCGGTCGCCGCGACCTCGGCCGCCGGCACGGGCGGCAGCACCTTCACGGTGATGCGGTTGCGCCAATTGAAGAGGCGGTTGCGGCCGATCACCCGCTGCGTACCGTCGAGCACGACCGGAAGGATCGGCACACCGGCCTCTTTGGCCAACGTGAAAGCCCCGGCCTTGAATCGGTGGATCTGACCGTCCTTCGAGCGGGTTCCCTCCGGAAAGATCGCCACCGAAGCCCCGCGCGACAACCACAGCCCGCCGTCGCGGAGCAGCTGCTCCAACGCCTCGGCGGCACGTCCCCTGTCGATGCAGATGTCGCCGTGGACGAGCAGGAACTGCCCGAAGAAGGGGATGCGGAAGACTTCGCGCTTGGAAACCCAGCGGAAATTGAGCGGCACGTGGTAGAGCGCGCCGATGTCGACCATGGCCTGGTGGTTGAGTACGATGACGTAACGCTCGCGGCGGTCGACGTTCTCCAACCCCTCCACCCGACGGGGGAAAGGCAGCAGAAAACTCAATGCCAGATACCGCGACATCTCGTGAACGATGCGCCGCGACTTCTGGAACGGGTACGTCAGCGCCAACACCGCGACCGACAGGACGAGGACTACCGTACAGATCGCTGCCAGCCAGATGTAGTACAAAATACTCAACATGCTTCGTGTCAATAGTTTTAATTGTCGGTTCCATCCTGCGGCGGACGGTTCGACACAGCGGGTCGGCCGGCGATGCACGCCGCCCGACCTTCCGCTCTAATTTTGCAAAAGTACAAATTTTTCCGCAATTAATTCAATTTTCGGGCGACGAAAAACAAAAGAAAAACCAGTGACCCGAAGCGGGTGCGGCCCGGCGGGAGGGACGTACCGCGCCTGCACACCGGAAACGAATCCCCGCCCCGAAACGCATTGCCGCAAGAGCGCTGCACAAGGAGTCCGGCACTTCGCCCGAGAGGGATCGTTTCGCCCCGACGCCCGCTCGATTTCGGGTGCGGACGGATCGGCCCCTCCACCCCGCAATCGACTTATCCACAAGGCATAATCCCGCGAAAAGACGATCCGCCCCGCTTCGGATGCAGTCTGCCGACAGCGGGCGGAACCGCACGAACACCGGCGAAGTGCACACCGCCGCATCGCCTTCGCACTGCGACCGATCCGGCAACGAAGGCTAAAAACACCGGAACCGCCCGCACCCATCCAAACCGAGCGCCATCGCATCATTCCGCCGCCCCACGCATGCCGAACCCGTCGGCGGCCGGTTATGGCGGCCGCCGACGAGCCTCTTTCGCATGGAAAGCCGAGGGGCATCCCTGCCCCGCCGCAATACGCGCCGCTCCGCCGCCGTTTCCGGCGCACCTCTTCCGCACTTTTAAAATAGGTGACAAAAATATTTTGAAAAAATCACTACTTTGCAATACAAACTATATTCGTTTATATATATATTTGCAGCGTAAAATAGCAATCGAAACATACAACCACCGGAAAATGAAACAGTATCTCCTCCGTATGCCGCTGCTCCTGCTCTTCGCCGCCCTCGCCGTCGACGCCTCGGCCGCCCGTCAAACCCCGACGACGGGACGGGTCGTCGATCCGGACGGCACGGCCGTCGCCTACGCCACGGTCGTGCTGCTCGACGCCGAAACGCAGTTGGCGGGTACGGCAACCGCAGCAGACGGGTCGTTCTCGCTCAAAGTCCCGGCCGGCCGGTACCGCCTGACGATCCAATACCTCGGCTACGAAACGCTCACACGCGACGTCGATACGCCGGGCGATCTGGGCGAATTCGTACTGCATCCCGCGTCGGTCGAGATGCAGGAGGTGGTCGTCAAGACCAGTCTCGTCCGCCGCGAAGCCGACCGGTTCGTCATGGAGATCGCAGGCTCGCCCGTCGCGCTCGGCAAGGACGGCACCGAACTGCTCAAACAGGCGCCCGGCGTCTGGCTCACCGACGACAAGATCGCCATCAACGGCGCATCGGGCGTCAAGGTCTACATCAACGACCGCGAAGTGCGCATGTCCACCGAGCAGCTGCTCAACTACCTGCGCGGGCTGAAATCGGAGGAGATCCAGCGCATCGAGGTCATCCCGCAGGCCGGTGCCGACTACGACGCCGACTCGGCGGCCGGCATCATCCGCATCACGCTCCGCCGCCAGCGCGACAACGGGCTCACGGGCGACCTTTCGTTCTCGACGCGCCAGAGCCGGCAGATCGAAGGCTACAACCCCTCGCTTTCGCTCAACGGCCACGCAGGACGCTGGACCTTCAACGTTTCGGGCTGGGCGAGCGTCGTGCCGCTGCATGTCACGAAAACCGCCGAACACACCGAATACCGTGCGGGTGGCGCACTGCTCGACGCCTCCTCCGAAATGCGGGGCCGCGACAACTGCGGCGGCGGACGCGCCGGCGCGATCTTCGACATCTCCGAACGGCACAGCATCGGCGCCGAGGCCGACTTCTACATCGACCGCGACCGCTCGCCCAACCGCTCGTCGACCGACTTCCGCGAAGCGGAGCGGCTGACCCGCAACGAAAGCCTCTACGACGGTTCGGAGCGCGTCAATACCTTCTCGGCCACCTTCAACTACATCTGGCGCATCGACACGCTCGGCTCGACGCTCAAAGTCATGGCCGATTACAGCCGCAACAACCGCCGCCACGGCAACGACAGTTTCGTCCGCTCGACCGCCGCCGGCATCGTGCGCGACTCGACCTACGACGACCGCACGCGGGGGCTTTACAACGTGGCGGCGCTCAACGCCGCACTCGAAAAGCGACTCGGCGAGGCGTGGCAGCTGCGCGCCGGCGCGAAGTACACCTACAACGACATGCACAACGAAGCGCTCTACCGCTACCTCCGCCCCGAGGGGTGGGAGACGCTCGACACGTACAGCTACGTCACCGACTATACCGAACACATCACGGCCGCCTACGCCGCCGCGACGCTGAAAAAGGGGCATTGGAACGTCGTGGCGGGGCTGCGCGGCGAATATACCCGCACCACGGGTTACGGCAGCGACGTGCGCCAGCGTTATTTCAGCCTCTTTCCCAACGCCAACCTGACCTATGCGTTCGATGCGGCGGGACTGTGGTCGCTCACGGTGCAGTACGCCCGCAACATCTCGCGGCCGGGCTTCTGGGCGCTCAACCCGATGCGAATGCAGATTTCGGACTACACCTACCAGTCGGGCAACCCCGACCTGCTGCCCGCCTACACCGACAACCTCTCGCTCACGGCCGTCTTCGCCGGAAAGTATTCGCTCAGCGCCGGCGCCCAACTCCACCACGACGAGATCGCGCAGGTCTTCGGCAGCGACGCCGCCGACGCATCGATCACCAACCTGCGTTTCGAGAACCTCGACCGCACGGAGCAATACTTCGCCGCGGCGAATATTCCCCTGCAACTCACGAAGTGGTGGACGCTCAACGCCAACCTCACGGGCATCTGCCGCCGCGACCGCATCACCGCCGACGCACCGCTGCGAACGACGTGGGCCGCCTTCGCCAACGCCGCAACGACCTTCACGCTGCCGCGCAAGTTCTTCATCGAAGCCGAATACTACGCCATGAGCCGCTTCCGGCAGGCCAACCTCGACATGAAGAGTTACCACAGCGTGACGCTGAGCCTCAAAAAACGCCTGCTGGACAACCGTCTGACACTCACGGCGCAGGTAGCGAACCTCTTCGACCGTTCGCAGCGGTTCGTGGCTGAGACCGAAACCTTCGTACGCGACCTGCGGGTATCCAACGACTGGCAGCCCCGCCGCTTCGTACTGACGGTCAACTACAACTTCAAGACCGGCAAGACGTTCAAGGCCCGCAAGGTCGAGAGCGGCGCCGGAGACGAAAAGGGGCGGATGTAAAAGAAGCCGACATCGGAAACCGAAACGGCACGGGAGTTTTTCTGAAAAGCTCCCGTGTGTCGTTTTCCGGCCGATTCCGTTCGCGATCGTCGAAAAATCCCGCCTCGTTCTTAGGTGTTTTTATCCGCCGGCGTGTATATTCATAATGAAAACCTTTCGACACATCGAACCTCAAACTACAAATTTATGAAACGAGAAGAGATCAAAAAGCCCGACTACACGGCAGGAATCCGCCACACGACGGTCGGCAGCGACAGACACGACGTTCGCAGAGAGAACTTCCGAAACAAGACCGTCCGGACAGCAAAACGCCGGAGCGGTCTTATCGGAAGGCTGTTCGCCTGTTCTGCGACGCTGGCACTGGCACTCGGCGCCTGCACGGACGACGCCCCCGTCGAACAACCGAAAAGCGGAGGCGTTGACCTGACCTGCATCGTCGAATCCGACCTGACGGCGGCTCTCGGATCGTCGACGGACAACAGACACCCGTGGGAAAGCGGCGACAGGATCGGAGTCTACGCCGTATCGTCGGCACCGACGCTCAATGCCGAAGCCTCCGTCACAACGAACGATGGCACAAGCTCGATCGCATTCCACGTCAATCGCGCCGAAACCGGCGACAAGCTCCATGCCTATTTTCCCTACACGAAAGACAATTCGTCCAACGATGCGAAAAACGTGGCGCTGTCGATCGCTGCCGTACAGTCGCAGTCCGAAGCCGGTGCATTCGACATCGCGAACCTGCCAATGGTCTCCTATCCGCAAAGACTCGACGCCGAGTCCCTCTCTGAGATACCCGCCCTGCAAATGCACGTGCTGGGAGGAATTCTGCGCGCAAAGGTCTTCGCAGACGGACAGTACGGAGACGAGAAGGTGCAATCGATCGCTTTCGCCGACGAGAATACGCCGATGGCCGGTGCGTTTAAACTGGATCTGACCGGGCTGAGTGACGAGGCGTCGCTGATCGTGACAGGACTCGCCTCCCGCACGGCAAAAACCCAGCTCTCCATTCCTTACGCCGTCCCGTCGTCGCAGGCGAGCGCCAAAGACATTTACATGATACTCGCTCCGGGCACCTACGACGGGACCCTCTCCGTAACCACCGAAAAAGCCGTGTACACGCAGCCGTTCCAATGCGAAATGAAACGTAACGCCTGCTACGATGCGAGCATAAACCTTTCGACCGCAGCCAGAGAATCCATCGACGGCTGGAACGGCGAAGGAACCGCCGAAGCCCCCTATCAGGTGGCGACGGCAGAAGACCTGCAACGACTGATCGCTCTTTGCAACAGCGACGGCGGCGAATACGCCGAATTCGCCGACAAACATTACCTCCAAATTGCCGACATCGACATGGCTCAGATCGCGATCCAACCGATCGGACTCAGCGAACAATCGCCGTTCCGGGGCGTTTACGACGGCGGAGGCCACACGATCGGCAATTTCACGCTGACAAACTGCGAATCCGGCGCCTGCGGTCTGTTCGGTTATCTGGACGGAGCGACCGTGAAGGACATCCATCTCGAAGAGTGCGAATACTCGGCTTCCGGACTCCATGCAGGCGGTGTGGCCGGCGTGGCGAAACAAAGCGTGATCCGCGGCTGCACGTTTGAAGGATCGCTCGTCGGAACGGCCGAAACGGAGTTCGACGGATATGCCGTCAGCGACGTCGGCGGTATCATCGGCTACGCGCTCGACTCCGAGATCGCAGGCTGCACGTTGAAAGGCTCTATTCGCGCGCTGACACAGATCGGCGGCATGGCCGGCTACACGAGCGGGACGAAGATATCGGACTGCACGGTCGACGCCGCGGCCACGATCGATGCCGAAACTCACTTCCTCGGCGGCATCGTCGGCCGCGCCCGTCACAATTCGACGATAGAGAACTGTACGGTGGGCGGCAAAGCGTCGGCCTACAACGGCAATTATGTCGGCGGAATCGCGGGACATCTCACTTCGGGCAAGATCTCCGGCTGCACGATCGCTGCCTCGGCCTCGCTCTCGTCGAAGGGCGATCACACGGGCGGCATCGTCGGGGCGCTGCAAGCCAACGAGGAAAACGCCGACGACGGAAGCAATATGACAGCCGTCGTCGAAGATTGCGAAACCGACATCATGGTATTCGGAGCCGATAACGTCGGCGGCATCGCCGGCTATCAGGGAACCGCCACAGCGGAGCACACATCGATCGTGCGGAACTGCACGTCGCGGGAATCCGTCACGGGATACGGCTACAATACAGGCGGTATATCCGGTTCGATCACCTCCTACGGCGACAGTTTCATCGAAAACTGCCAGGCCTACGGCGACGTCAGCTCCTCATTGCATCAGGTGGGCGGTATCGTGGGCTACATCGTATCGAAAGGCGAAACCGCCGTCGACGGCTGCATCGCCTACGGCAACTGCCGCGGACAGCACAGCGTGGGCGGTATTTGCGGATACGCCAAATGCAACGACGCGGCCTGCATCGTCGACATCGTCAACAGCATCTACGCCGGCCGCGAGGTCGAGGCGACGGGCAACAACGGTTCCAACGGCTATACGCTCGCAACCGGTCTGGTCGGCTGGCTGCAAGTCGGAACGGGCAAAGCCCACATCGTCAACTGCGCATCGCGCGTCCAAACCGTCAAGACCGTAGGCAAGGCAGGCGGTTATCCCTCGGCCAACAACACGCTGTCGGGTATCCTCGGTTTCCAGAACGGCTCGCCGACAGCCGCCGAACTCTACGGACTCTACTCGACCATCGGCAGGAACGGCTTCCTGACCGACGGCGAACCCTCGACCTCCATCTACTGCGGCGGCATCTACGCCAAAATCCACAGCGGCAGCTATACGATCACCTCACTCAAACATTGTTATTTCGACCCGAGCACGCAGGCCGGTCCGGGAATTTCGAATCTCACCAAGGCGGACGCAGCGACCGTCAAGGCCTACGGAGAGATGTCGACGCTGCTGGCCGACCTCAATGCCGCTGTCGCCGCTTACGAGGGCACTTGCGGCCGCACACTGAAAAACTGGACGCTCGACGCCGACGGATACCCCGTCATCGAAGGCATGACCACCCTGCTGCCCGTGAGCAAGACCAAGCGCATCAGCGTTATAGGCGACTCGATTTCGACCTTCCGAGGTTTCGTACCGTCGGGTTATTCATGCCACTATCCGACCTCGGACCACGATCTGACCTCCGTGTCGCAAACCTACTGGTACCGGCTGGCCCACGACCTGATGTCCGACGCCCGCATCGAGCGCAACATCTCCTTCTCCGGCACGGCCGTCGCCCGCACGACCGATCCGGCCTACGCTTCCCAGGCATGGTACGGCAACGACTTCTGCGCCCGCTTCATCGCACAGGGCGGCGTGGGGCAGCCCGACATCGTGCTCATCCACGGCGGCACGAACGACTACGCGCACAACGTCGACCCGCTCGCTCCGGGCCTTCCGATCCAAAGCGCCGAGGCACCGTCGGAGGCGGCGCTGGCCGAATTGTTCGCCGCAGCCGACGCGGCCGCGACGCGCGCCGAGATCGAAGCGCTCGACGACACGACCTTCTGCACGGCCTACATCAAACTGCTTCGCTTGCTGAAAGAGCGTTATCCCGACGTCAAGATCGTCTGCATCATCGGCGACTACCTCTCGACGGGCATCGAACGCTCGACGCTCGCCATCGCCCGCCACTACGGCGCCCGCTGCGTCGACCTCTACGCCGTGAACGGCTTCAACGACCAGACCTACATGCCCAAGCACGACTACAACCCCGCCACGGGCAAGGGGTGCCACCCGAGCTCCGAAGCGATGAAGTTCATCGCCGACAAGATCTACGCCGAGCTGGGCAGCTGGCTCGAGGAGTGACGCACCCGACCGTACGAATGCAAGGGGGGGGGCCGTCCGATCGCCGGACGGCCCCCCCCTTTCTGTATCCCGTACCGCAAACGAAAGAGGAGCGCCCGAAAGCGCTCCCCGTATCGTCGGTCGGAGATTACTGCACCCGTTCGAACTGCACGGCGTAACCGCCGCCGGGGGCCATCGGCATCGCAAGACTGTCGGCCGCCGTCACCGTCCGCTCCTCCAAGAGGTAATCCTCGCCGTAGCGGTCGGCATTCACGCCGTCGCGGAAGATGCGCGCCTTCCACCGGCCGTCGCCCAGGAAATCGAGTTTCACCTCCACCTCGCGGGCATCCCAGTTCGTCAGCGCACCCAGATACCAGCGGTCGCCCGCACGCCGCGCCGTGACGATGTAGCGGCCGATCTCGCCGGCGGGAATCAACGTCTGGTCGAAGCGCGTCGGGAAGCGCACGATGTAGTCGAGCGTCTCAGGCTCCTTCTCGTAGGCCGTCGGCGAATCGCAGAGCATCACCAGCGGCGAATCGAAGACGACGTAGGTCGCGACCTGATGGGCGCGCGTGCCCTGGCTCATCGGATGGTTGTTGACCGCACGGAAATTCTTGCGCGAAGCGTTGCGCATCGCCCCCTGCGTGTAGTCGACCGGGCCGGCCACCTGACGGATGAAGGGGAAGGTGCAGTCGTAGGCCGGCATGTCGGCGTCCGTCTTGTCCGTCCATTTGAGCTGTTCCAGACCGAAGATCCCTTCGAAGTTGACGACGTTGGGATAGGTGCGCTGCAACCCCGTGGGCTTGTAGACGCCGTGGAAATCCACGATCATGCGGTAGCGCGCCGCAGCGTCGGCGATGCGGTAGACACGCTCCACGGCCGCCTGGTCCTGCCGGTCGATGAAGTCGACCTTCCAGCCCGCGACGCCCAGCTCCGAATAGTAGCGGCACGCCTCCTCGAGCTTGTCGTCGAGCACCTTGGCCACCACCCACAGGATGATGCCCACCTTCTTCTCGCGGGCGTAGGAGACGATCTCCGGCAGGTCGATCTCCGGCACGACGTGCATGACGTCGCCGTCGCGCACGCCCCACCCCTCGTCGAGCGCCACGTACTCGATGCCGTTGGCGGCGGCGAAATCAATGAAATACTTATAGGTTTCGGTATTGATGCCCGACTTGAAATCGACGCCGTAGAGGCCCCAGTTGTTCCACCAGTCCCATGCGATCTTGCCGTCGCGCACCCACGAGGCGTCGGCCACGCGGCTCGCTTCGGCCGTCTGCCATACCATGTCGTTCACGGGCAGTTCGGTCGCCGTCGCGGCGTAGGCCACGATGCGCCACGGATAGCTGCGCCGGCCGTCGACGCGGGCGATGTAGTCGGCACTCCGCTCCACGACGTCCTGAAAGCGTTTGGTCAGCGACGTCTCGGTCGGGTACTCCGCGAAACGGGCCGCAAACCCCTTGGCCTCCTTGTCGTAGGTAAGGTAGACGCCCGGATAGGCCTCGACGTCCGATTCGGTGTAAAGCACGTAACCCCGCTCTCCCAGATCGACGAGCACCGGCATGAAGGCCACCGTCTGCGTCCGGAACTTGCTCAGCGGCGCGTACTCGTAGGTATTTTCGAACGACGTCCGCATCGGAATCTCCGTTTTGGAATAGGGAATGTAGGCCGACGGATCGCCCTCGAAATTGAGCTGCGCCGTCTCGTCGACGATCGTCAGCTCGCCGTCGCGCTCCGTATAGAAGCGGTAGCAGACGCCGTCGTCGTAGGCGCGGGCCAGGATGCCGTAATCGCCGCGCAGGCGCAGGTCGAGTTCGTTGTAGGCCGCATCGAAACGGCTCTGGCGGTAGAGCGGCGCGTCGATCGTCTCGGTCACCGCACGCCGCCGTGCCGAGCGCACCCGGGGCGACTCGCCCAGCACCTCGCCCGTCGAGAGCGTCAGCGCCATTTCGGAGGGGGCGACCAGCGTCTCCCCGTCGCGGGCGACCGTAAAGCTCAGCCGTTCGCCTGCCGTGAGCACGAGGGCCAGACGACCGTCGGGACTCTTCACTTCATAGGTTTTGACCGGTGCGGCCGAAGCGCCGAGAAGCGCCGCCGAGGCCAGTGTCAACAGAAAAAATCGTTTCATATCGAATCAGGGTTAGTAGTTTGTCGTATCAGAAGGCGACTTCGGGCGCCTGCGCAGCGCTGTCGTCCGCCTCGAAATAGGGTTTCTGCCCGAACGAGAGTATTCCCGCCACCAGATTGGCCGGAAAACGGCGGACGGCGACGTTGTAGGCCTGCGTCTTCTCGTTGAAGGCCGTGCGGGCTACGGCGATGCGATTCTCCGTCCCCTCCAACTGCGCCTGCAACTCCTGGAAATTGCTGTTGGCTTTCAGATCGGGATAGTTCTCGGCGACGGCGATCAGACGCCCCAGCGCCGAACGCACGCCCTCCTGCGCCTGCTGGAATGCCGCCAGCCGTTCGGGCGTCAGGTCGTCGGCGTCGACATTCATCGAAGTCGCCTTCGAACGCGCATCGACCACCGCCGCGAGCGTCTGCTGCTCGTGGGCGGCATACCCCTTCACCGTATTGACAAGATTGGGAATCAGATCGGAGCGGCGCTGATACTGCGTCTCGACGTTCGACCACGCACCGTGTACGGCCTCCTCCTTTTCGACCAGGCCGTTGTAGACCGAATACCCCCAGACGGCGAGCACCGCAACGACCGCAAGGACAATCCAAAGACTCTTTTTCATGTTGTTCACTTTCATGCTCCTTTTCTCGCCTCGGCATAGCCCGCACAAGTGCGGCTCGGCGCTCGGCCTAACGAAAAGGTTCGTTTTCGTTGTTAAATACGTTAATTAATACGGACGAACGGACAAGGTTACTAACCTGCCCGCCGCTTTTTTGCTTTTCACCATTTCGAACCGGCACCGCCGCCTCCGAAGCCGCCGCCCCCGAAGCCGCCGCCCGCATGTCCTCCGCCGAAACCTCCGCCGAAGAGACCCCGGCCTCCGATCCACATTCCGCCGCCGCGGCCGCCGATGTCGCTGCCGTCGGCTTCCCTGCGGCGACGCCGGATCGTCTCGCCGCAACGGCGGCAGACGAGCGTCTGTTCGACCATGCGCCACCCCTCGGCACGCAGCACGATCCGCTCGCCCTGCGACCGCAGCGCGAACCACCGTTTGCAGCGCGGACAGCGCAGCATACGCACGACGGCCACCAGCGGCACGGCGACGCATCCGCCCACGATCAGCGCGATCACCCACCAGGGCGTGTCGTCCTCCTGCGGAACGGCGTCCGGCACGCCCGTTTCGAGTTCGCTGCCCGCGAGCACGGCCGCCACGGCTTCGACGCCGCGCACCATGCCGCGGTCGTAGTCGCCTTCGCGGAAGGCGGGCAACATGTAATTCGTCTGGATGCGTTTGCAAAGCGCGTCGGGCAGCACGCCCTCGACGCCGCGCCCCGTCACGAAGCGGATTTCGCGCTGCTCCCTCACAAGCAGGATGCCCACGCCGTTGCTGTCCTCGCGGCGGCCGACGCCCCACTTCGAGAAGAGCTCGTAGGCGAACGTGAAGGGATCTCCGCCCGCAATGGCGTCGACGGCCACCACGGCCACCTGCGCCGCACCGCGCCGGCGCAGGCCGTAGCAGATCGAGTCGATGCGCGCCACGGCCGCCTGCGAGAGGATCCCGTCGGGATTCGACGTGAAGCGCGTGCGGTCGGCCGACTGCACGTTTTCGATCTGTTCCACCGCGTAGGGATGCGCCGCGGCGGGCAGCCACGCGCACAGGCAGACCAACAGGAGGAGATTGCGTATCATCGTCTCAAAGATAGCTCGAATTTTCCGAACCGCCAAGCCTCGCGTACAATTCCGATGCCGCCCCCTGCTCCGACACCGGAAAACGCCGGATGTCTCCGCCCATCGATACGCTCTACACGGGTGTCAGGCATCCTTCACCCACCGGCCCGACCTGTCGATATAGCCAGATTTTCCGTCCTTCTTGACGTACGCCAAATTCACGCGGAAAGAGTATGCGTCATCGTAAATAAATGGAATTACCGTCTTGCCCGACTTATCGATATAACCCCATTTTCTGTCCTTCTGGACACACGCCAAACCCACGCGGAAAGGACCTGCGTCATTGTAAATCAAAGGAATCACCGTCTTGCCCGACTTGTCGATATAACCCAATTTCCCATCCTTCTTAACCTTCGCCAAACCCTCGCTGAAAGAGTAGGCATAACCGTAATTAGCAGGAATCAGAAGTTCGCTATTCTCCCGATCTGAAAAACCGTATTTGCCACTGTTATCCTTGAACGTCACGAATCGTTCGTCGGGCAGTTGCAGCAGATAGGCTTCGCGGCGCCGGCGCTCCTCCTCAGCACGGGCTGCTGCTTCCCGTTTTTCCCGCTCCTCGCGCTGCCGCCGGACGGGCGCCAATGCCACGACGTACAACTCTTCGACATCCTTCTCGATACGCCATGTCTGCTCGACCGCATCGGCGGGGTTTTCGACGCTCACGAACCGCAGGAGATAGCTCCCGCCCCGCAGCGGCAGGCGGAAGAGCGACCCCGCGCGGGCCGTGCCCCGCTCCTCGTCGTCGACGAAGATGCGGCAATCCGTGTCGCTCTTGATCTTCAACGTCGAACTTCCGGCGGCAGGCTCGCCGAAGGGCGCCGCAGCCCGCTCGACCGGGCGGGAATCGAGAAAGCGCAGCAGCTTCGCATAGAAAGCGTCGAAATAGTACTGGTCGTACTTCGGGCCATTCTTGCGCTCGACGGCGGCGATGTCCGCAGGCAGATTGTCGGGAAACTCGGTAAACCCGCTCAACATCACGGGGATGATGTTCTTGCCCTTGTCGAGGGCATAGGCCAACTCGATGCGCATCCAGTCCTTGTTGCGGTCGAACGCGGGGTCGAGCGTGCGGTCGAAGGCCTCCCGATCGAGAATCAGGATGAAGTCCGTGCACTGGTCGATACGCCGCAGCAGTGTAGTGTCGAAGTCGCCCGCACGGAGCGTATCGATATCGAAACTGACACTGTAACCGTCGCGCGTCAGCAGGTCGAAAAGATGTTTCGCGGTCTCGAAGCCGCCTCGGCGGCGGTAGCTCAGGAAAATGTCGTATCGGTCGGTATCCATAGGTCAGCGTATACAGTTTGCCAAACGGGTATAAAGGTAGCAAAAAAGATTCGTTCCGGCAAGAGGTTTGCCCGAACGAATCGTTACGCCGCCACAGGAAAACGCCGGCTTTCGCCGCACCCCTCCCGACAAGCCCCGGACCGGATCACTCCCGAATCAGAATCCGGTAGCTCCACGGCGCCATATCCTGCTCGACGCGATAAGGCACGACGATCCGGTTGCCCGTCAGCGCATCGGCGTATTCGCCCTGATAGACGCCCGTATTGAAATCGGCGTGGATCGCATAGGGCGAGAGGTTCATCACACAGAGTACGCGGTTGCCCTCCACCTCGCGCACGAAAGTCATCAGGCAATCCTTGGCGTTGTTCTCGATCTCGACGAACGAACCGCCCCGCTCGCCCGCCTGCAACGCGCGGTTGCGGTGCTTCAACAGACACAGCAGCCGGTACAGCTCCGTGAAGCGCCCCGGACGGGGATCGACCATCGGATCGCGGTCGAAGAAGGCGAACGAATGGTCGTAGCCGAACTCCTGCCCCGTATAGACGAGCGGCATCGACTGCGGCAGCACGAACGTCAGCGCGGCCATGATCCCGGCCGCATCGCCCAGCCGGCGGAACTCGCTGCCGTTCCACGAATTCTCGTCGTGATTGGAGGTGAACATCAGCCGCATGGCCGAACGCGGATAACGGTCGCGGTCGGCGTAAAGGTAGTTACGCAGATCCCACACGCGGCGGCGTCCCTGCGCGATGTCGTTGACGATATGGTGGAACTCCCACGCATAGCAGGCGTCGAACGCACGGTCGAAAAGATCCGCCTGCTCGGCTTCGGCCAGCATGAAGAGATTGTGCTTCACTTCGCGCAGCTGCGCCGCAGCCTCCTGCCAGAAGGCCGTGGGCACCAGCATGGCCATATCGCAGCGGAACCCGTCCACGCCGTGCTCCGCGAGCCAGAAGCGCATGGCGTCGATCTGCCCCTGCCACACGGCGCGGTTGGCGTAGTTGAGCTTGGCCGTGTCGTCCCAGCCGTTGGGCACGACCGGCTCGCCCGCCGCGTCGCGCTCGTACCAGTCGGCCGGACGCTCGGTCACCCACCGCGCGTCGCGCGCCGTGTGGTTGGCCACCCAGTCGAGCAGCACTTTCAGCCCCAGCCCGTGCGCCGTCGACACGAAGCGGTCGAAATCGGCCATCGTCCCGAATTCGGGATTGACGCCGCAGTAGTCGCGCACGGCGTAGTAGGAGCCCAGCGTCCCCTTGCGGTTCGTCTCGCCGATCGGGTGGATCGGCATCAGCCACACGGCGTCGATGCCCAGCTCGCGCAGGCGGGGGAGATGTTTTTCGGCGGCGGCGAAAGTCCCTTCGGGCGTCAGCTGCCGCACGTTCAATTCATAGATCACCGCAGGATAACTCCATGCGGGATGCGGAATATGTGTCGTTTCGTCCATTTTTATCCGATTCAGACCGCAAAAATAGGAAAATTCGGCAACATCCGAAATATTTTACTTTTCAACCCTTCCCGCGGCGGATTATCGGAAAAAAAGTAATATCTTTGCGCAACCATTCAAAACATTAAAGATTAAGTCGACATAAAACCCATGAAACATCTCGGGATTTTCATACTCGGCGCATTGCTGCTGGCATCGTGCGCCACCAACAAACGCGCGGCCTACATCCAGCAGGTACAGACCGACATTCCGACCGCCATCGAACAGGACTACCAGATCCGCATCAAACCGCTCGACCGGCTCACGGTGACCATCAACAGCAAGGACCCCGAACTGGCAGCCCCGTTCAACGCGGCATCCTCCTACAACTCGCTCAACGGACTCTCCTCCTATTCGAGTTCCTCGAACGGAAACCTCCAAATCCTCACCGTCGACAAAGAGGGCAAAATCCAGCTGCCGATCATCGGCGAGATCGATTGCGACGGACTCACGCGCAACGAGCTTGCCAAAAAGATCGAAAACACGATCCGCGAAAACGGGATGGTGCACGACCCGATCGTCATCATCCAGTTCGCCGACGTGAAATTCTCCGTCCTGGGCGAGGTCGCCCGCCCCGGACAGTTCTCCATCACCAAAGACCGCATCTCGCTCTTCGACGCCCTAGCCATGGCCGGCGACCTGACGATCTACGGCCAGCGCGAGAACGTGGCGCTGATCCGCGAAGAGAACGGCATGAGGACGGTGCACTATTTCGACCTCAAAAACCCGGACATCCTCACGTCGCCCTACTTCTATCTGCAACAGGACGACGTCGTCTACGTCACGCCGAACAAATACAAGGCGCAGGCGGGCGAAATCAACCAGAACCGTTCGTTCTACATCTCGCTCGTTTCGGTAGCCGTCTCCGTGGCGACGCTCCTCGTCACCATCACCCGCTAATAATCGCCAGTTTTTCATGGAAGAAAATCGCAATGTAAACAACGTCCCTGCGGAAGGGAACGAGGACAGCATCAACTTCTCGATCCACGACCTCATACAAATGGTCATCGGCAACTGGTTCTGGTTCCTGTTGTCGACGGTCGTCTGCCTTTCGTGCGCGCTTTTCTATATCTACACGGCGCCGAAAGTCTACAACCGCACGGCTACGATCCTCATCAAGGACGGCAAGAAGGGCAGCGAAACGGATATCGCCGCCTTCGGCGACCTGCTGGGAGCCACGGCACGCCGCAACGTCGACAACGAGATCATCGTGCTCAAATCGCGCAACCTGATGACCGAAGTGGTACGGCGGCTCAACCTGCACGTCAACTACGTCGTCAAACACGGGCTGCGCACCGAGAACCTCTACCGCCGTTCGCCGATCGACGTCACCTTCATCGACGACAACGAGCGGCAGGCGCTGGCGTTCGAACTGACCCCCGTCGACAACGAGAAGTTCTCGCTCACGAAGTTCGTCAACCGCACCTCGGCCGATTCCGACAAGGACAAGGATTCGGAGATCTACGAGGTCGAGATGACGGGGCGGTTCAACGACACGATCACCACGCCGTGCGGACTGCTCGTCGTGACGCCGACGCTCTACATGTCCGACGACTACTTCGGCGACCCGATTTCGGTGAGCAAACAGATCGTGAGCAGCGTGGCCTCGGGTTACAACAAGCGAATCGCCATCGAGTTGGTCGAGAAGCAGGCCAACGCCATCTCCATTTCGCTCGACGACAACATTCCCCGCCGTGCGGAGGACGTCATCAACACGCTCATCGCCCGCTATAACGACGAGTCGATCAACGACAAGAACCGTATCGCCGACTACACGGCCGACTTCATCGACAAGCGGCTGCGCATCATCGGTTCGGAGCTGGACGCCGTAGACCGCAAGATTTCTACCTATAAGAAAGACAACGAGATGTACGACATCACGGCGCAGGCCACGCAAAGCCTGACCGAGAGTTCGCAATTCAAAACCGCAGGTCTTTCGGTGGAGAACCAGATCAGCATGGCGCAGTACATACGCGACTATCTGCTCAACGACACCAAGCTGCGCGACCTGATCCCGGCCAACGTCGCCATCACCAACGTGTCGATCTCCGACCAGATCAAGAACTACAACGAGCTGATGCTCCGCCGCGACAAACTCGCCGGCAACGCATCGAGCAACAGCCCCGTCATCCAGGATTTCGACAGCGAGCTGGCCGCGCTGCGGCGGGCGATCATCGCCTCGCTCCAATCGCATATCTCGACGCTCGAAATCCAGCTGAACAACATCCGCCGCGAGGAGAGCCTCGCCCGCACGCGCATCGCTTCGGCGACCCGCCAGAGCACCGAACTGCTCGACAATACCCGACAGCAGCGCATCAAGGAGGAGTTGTACCTCTACCTGTTGAACAAACGCGAGGAGAATGAACTGACCAAGGCCATCGCCGACAACAACGCCCGAATCATCGATCCGGCCTACGGCAGCAGCACCCCCGTGGCGCCCCGCTCGGTCATCATCCTCTTCATCGCACTGCTGTTCGGTCTGGCCACGCCGTTCGGCATCATCTACCTGATGGAAATTCTCGACACCACCATCCGCGGCCGCAAGGACATCGAGGACAAACTGAGCATTCCGTTCCTCGGCGACATCCCCGAATACCACGGTTCGACCCGGCAGGGATCGGTGGTGGTGCGCGACAACGGCCGCGACAGCGTCTCGGAGGCATTCCGGCTG
The DNA here is from genome assembly GCF_006542665.1 of Alistipes communis. Lineage (NCBI taxonomy): Bacteria > Pseudomonadati > Bacteroidota > Bacteroidia > Bacteroidales > Rikenellaceae > Alistipes > Alistipes communis. The sequence continues at coordinate 2,402,135 of NZ_AP019735.1, read as the reverse complement.
ATCCGTTCGAACCTGGGCTTCATGAGCGTCAAGTCGGGTAAGTTGCAGATCATCATGGTCACCTCGTCGAATCCCCATGCGGGCAAGACCTTCGTCACGACGAACCTGGCCATGACGCTCGCCCTGGCCGACAAGAAGGTAGTCATCGTCGACCTCGACCTGCGCCGCCGCACCCTCTCCAAACAGATGGGTCAACGCGACAACCGAAACGGCGTATCGGGCTACATCTCCGGAACGATCGCCAACCTCAACGACATCGTCTTCCAGAGCGGCCTGCACGAGAATCTCGACATCATCTTCGCCGGTCTGCAACCGCCCAACCCGGCCGAAATGCTCCTGTCGGAGAAGTTCGACGAATTCATGGCCGACCTGCGCAAACGCTACGACTACGTCGTCATCGACAGCGTGCCCGCCATGGCCGTGGCCGACGCGCTGATTACCGACCGCCTGGCCGACCTGACGATCTACGTGATCCGCGAAGGACTGCTGGACCGCCGGCAGCTGCCCGACATCGAAAAACTCTACCGCGAGAAGAAATTCCACAACATGAGCATCGTGCTCAACGGTTCGACCGGAGGCGCACGCCGCGGATACGGTTACGGATATGGCTACGGATACGGGTATGGTTACGGCTATGGATACGGCTACGGCGAAGACGAGAGCCAAAAGTCCTCGGCCGTCATCGACAGCCGCTACAACCTCACGCAACGGCTGAAAGATTTCTTGGGTCTGAACGATAAAAAGTAATACCGCAATGGCTATCCGGGATGCAATTATCGCCGTCGACTTCGACGGTACGGTCGTTACGCACGCCTACCCCCATATCGGCAACGACATCGGCGCCGTTCCCGTGCTGCGGGAACTGATCGGCAACGGTTGCCGGGTGATTCTCTACACGATGCGCAGCGGGAGACTGCTCGACGACGCCGTAGCATGGTTCGCCCGCAACGACATTCCGCTCTACGCCGTCAACGAGAACCCCGCACAGCGGGAGTGGACCGACTCGCCCAAGGTCTTCGCCGACCTCTACATCGACGACAGCGCGCTGGGATGCCCGATCAAGTTCGAAGACGGCATCAAACGCCCGTTCGTCAATTGGGTCAAGGTGCGGCAACGTCTCGTCGAAGAGGGCTTTCTCGACTGAGCCGGCCGGTACGCGCGAAACCCGCAGGGTACCCGTCTCATCTGCTCCGAGGGCGTTCGTCACGAACGCCCTCGGAGCATTTCGTAAAATCCTCCCCGATGCAGACGAACTCCCGAAACGGACGGAAACCGACTTTTCCCGGAGGTATTCTCTTCAAACTTTCAGCCCGCAGCCGATGATATTCTCCGCCGGCTGCGGGCTGTCGCCTTCCGGTTTTGCCGAAAGACGACAAACCATGCTCGACGACACAACAAAATGATACCGTTTTTTTCGGCCGAGCACCCTATTTTTCCGATTTCTCCGTTATTCAGGCAGCGCCGCAGATACGCTCTCCGGACAAAATTGCGAACGAGCTTGCTTTTGCCTCCGGCTCATCCGCCTTTGGCTGACGCCTCGGATACTCGCGCCCGGCAAAATGCAAATAAATTTGCTTTCGCGCCCGACTTTTTCGTATCTTTGGCTGCGCCTTAGATACTCCGTCTCGGTAGAATCAAGCTGACGCTTGCTTCTGCGCCCGACTTTTTCGTATCTTTGGCCGATGCCGAAGATACTCCGTCTCGGCATAATCAAGCTGACGCTTGCTTCTGCGCCCGACTTTTCGTACTTTGGCTGACGCCTTAGATACTCCGTCTCGGCATAATCAAGCTGACGCTTGCTTCTGCGCTCGACTTTTCGTATCTTTGCGAAGATGTAGCGGTCAAGACGCGATGTGCAATCGCAGCGGGACGACGAGCCACACGCCGCCGCGTGCGGTTCGCGGTCCGTCGCCGGCGCTCAAAACTTGCGGAACATGAAAGGATTCTCGCCGATCTCACGGGCATACAGGCGTCTGGTGCGCAAACACCGGTTGACGCTCCAGAACGAGGTGGACAACGCCGAGGAGTGGCACATGCACATCTCGGTCGTGCGTATCTTCGCAGCGTTACTGGCTTTCGTCCTGCTGCTCTTCATCCTGATTCTCTCGCTGGTGGCCTACACCCCCGTGCTGGAA